>CALUIU010000018.1 GCA_944320795.1 Candidatus Paraprevotella stercoravium
TGGCCGCATATTTGAGTGCGGCAGTAGCCAGACCGGCCAGTCCCTTGGTCGCTATATCCTGGGCTGTAATCTCTGCACAGTATAAGTTTGTGCAGAGATCTGAGAAGATATAATCAAAAAAAGCAATATAAGAATATTGCGTATAAAATTATAATTAAAGATGAATCATCCAAAGATATCTTATTCCCTCTCATTTGACGACTGGGACACTAGGTTCTACCATCAGAAAGGTAAATGATATATTTGCCATTTTTTTAATAAGTTTTTTCGTTTTTCGGTCAGTTTCTATTCTTATTGTTTCTGTGCTGCCGACATGGCTTCCTTCATAAATTGTTCATAGAGAGAAAGAGTCAATTCGTCGTGGCAATTATCACAGCGCTTTTTACAAGTTTCAAGGAGTTCTGATAATCCCATAAAATTAAAGTCGAAAGTGACGGATTTTTCCTTATTATAGGTATCTTGAATGAATTTGATCGTGTCATTTTTTGTACTATCTAAAAACAAAAAAGTGCGTCACAAAGGACACACTTGAAATTTAAACAGTAACCGCCATCATCTCCTGAGCTAACCGATGCAAACCATCTGCAATCTTTTGCGCCTGTTGCGGTCTTGGTTTGGACCGGCCTGCAGCATAATGAGCCAGTTGTTTTTGATTAATGCCTGTAATCGTTTGTAAGGCAGAAAAAGAAAATATACCTTGGAAGAATTGTAACAGGCTTTGAACGTCAAATTTGTAGATCAATTCATATTCTCCATCAAGAACCGCCGGATAAGGATTACCATCTTCTTTTGCACATGCGACATAAAAATTAATGCTCTCTTGAACTTCTTTTTTAAAGGTTTCAAAATCGCCTTCAGAAGCAACAATCCAGCCTGGCAATAAATCGCAAGAACAGCTGTAACCGTTTGCGGTGCGTGCTGTATTCATTAATAATTTATCCATAACCACAAAACTATAAATTATAAAATATCAAATGCTTTTTAGAAGCGGTTCATAAAGAACCACTCTTGTAATCTTAAAGAGAATTGAGCGAGAAGCTCTGAGTTAGCACTTTAATCCTGATTGCTTCTCAATGCTCTTTAGTAGGTTTCCCAAAACATCACCACTTTTCTTATTTGCAGTAACTATACCTTTGGGGAGTGGATGTTTAAATTGTCGGTGGATTCCTACTTGGTGAACCAATTGCTATTCATTTGCCTGAATGGTAGCCAGAATGGCTGAAGCTTTGATTATTTTCATATACCATTCTTGTTGATTGCACTACAAGGATAGTAATTTTACTATTAATTATAAAGAAAAACAAGAAGATAATAGTATTTTTACTATTAAAATCTCGCAAAACTTTTGCGTCAAGCAAAATTCCGCTTTCCACTTGTCGTCAATGGTTCCGATGGTCTTGTGAGGTGGCGCCCAGAGGGACATCGTCGTTCTCCTTAGAATAACCCTTCATTCCAAAAAGAATAATAATTGTCATCAGCTAAAATAACATGCTTCCATTCGGTGAACATCCAGTCTTTGCTCTCTGATTCTTGTTACCGTTCGGATGATGGTGTTCCATTGCTACAGTAGTAGCATTTTGCAATATGGTATGTTTCAGCAAAAGGCGAATGTCTACAACTGTTTCCGCCATGCCACCGACTGATTTTCTGTCCTAAGAATGGATTTTACAACTCTAACTCTATTCTATTGTAAAGAGGATATTTTGCTCCTTTTTATACGTCGGGGCAAAATCGGGACATTTTGCTGTAGCCAAAATAAAACAAATACAATACTGTATTAATGACTTTAAAGCGGAATATAAAAAATCCCAATGATAGTGTTCAGCTGTCATTGGGATAAAATTATAATACCTCTTTCTTTTTATTTCTTCTCACCGATATAAACCAGATAAGGACCTTGGCAACGAATCGTAAAGGTACCTTCGGTTGTTTCGTTCAGAGTACCTTCCCACCAGCTCTGAAAATCGCGGATCGGATATTTCAGGCCTTCACCGGTCATGCCTTGTGTTCCGAAGTTGAAAATGGAAACTTGAGTGCCTATCGGGCAAGTGAAGCTGCAATCATTTTCTGCTGGGATAAAGACACCGTAATCTGTATACATACGTACATCCAATCCCATTTTCTGATATTCCATCAGCAGACTGATATTGCCCAAGGTATGATCCTCACGCATACCGGTTGCTCCCACAATAGCTATTTTCCGGAATCCTTTATCCTGAAGAAAACGTATGGCCTTGGTCTGGTCGTTGGTTTCCTGATCCGGGTCGTGATGAATGATGGAGGCATACAGGCGTCGGTATTGCGGATCAATAGAATCACTGTCGCCTACAATAATATCAGGTACAAGACCGGAATCCAGATACTGGTTGGCTGCTCCGTCGCAGCAGGCTACATAAGGAGCTGATTTGAGTTTGTGAACCGGTGTCGGACGGAAAGGGAAATCACCGTTGGCCACGACGACTGCTTCCGGAATAAATTCAGTGGTATTTGTTTTCATTGTTCTACTTTTATGAGACGTTTCCATTTCAAGAAGCCAAAGATAGCAATTACTGTGTAAAAACCGTAAAGAATTGCTGTAAAATATAAATCTTTGTAGAAATAGAGGCCGCAGCATACAATATCTACCAATATCCACGCCAGCCATTGTTCCACATATTTCTTGGCCAGCATCCACAGAGCAATGACACTCAGTGCTGTCGTAAAGCTGTCAAACCAGGGCACTGTACTGTCGGTATAGCGGACTAAAATAAAACCGATGCCGGTAAACAATGCTGCAAACAGAAAGAGCAGGATGGGGAGCGTGCGGAGCGGAAGATGTCCGATACCCGACTCCTGCATTTCTGTTGTTTCTTGCCCCTTCTTTTGGTATTTCCAGGCAATCCAGCCGTAGACGGATGCCAGTAGATAATAGATATTGATACCGAAGTCGGCATACAGGCCGGCCTGATAATATACCACAATATAGATAGCTGGCATGATGATGCTGGCTATCCACAGATAAATGCTGGCTTTGTATTCGAGCCACAGATAGGCCAGTCCCACAAGGGTACCGGCCAGTTCCAGATAATTCATAGATGTCAGTTTTGAATGTTAGAAAGAAATGGATACATGTCCCAAGGCATGAATGCCGGCCTGGGCGGCATATCCTGCATAGCTTTGGCGCACCTTGTACCCGTTAACGGTTTCGTAATAACTTCCGGCATATCCGTTATTTTCGTATTGGGTGTTGAACAGATTGTACACACTTACACCAAGAACCAGTTCTTTGATTTTACGCGGGTGGAACGTGTAACTCAGGTCCAGATTGCTGACACAATAGGCATCGAGCATCTGGTCTTTCTGGCCGGCATTGGTCATATACTGACTGCCTACATATTGAGTGCAGAGTGCGGCTTCCCATTGGCGGTAAGAGAACGTGAAACGGTTGCTGGCCGTCCAATCCGGTGAGAAAGCAATCGGTGTGTTGCCGTGATGGATTACCCAAGGATTCATCTCTTCATCGTAGAGTGTTTCCGTAAAATCCACGATGCGGTTGCGGCTCCACGTTGCAGTCAGATCCCAGCGGAACCATTCAACAGGCTTCAGACTTCCGGTCAGTTCCACTCCCAGACGATAGCTTTTCGGTACATTGTCTGTCAGAGCTTCACCGATTTCATTGACTTCGCCGGTCAGAATCAGCTGGTCCTTATAATCCATAAAATACAGATTGGCTCCCAAGGCCGCAATCCGGTTCTGGAACTGATATCCCAGTTCATAGTCGAGCAGACGTTCCGGCCGTGGCAGTCTGTTCTGTTTCATCTCAGTGTAATTGTTCCGGGTCGGTTCTTTCTGAGCTATTGCAAAAGAAGCATACAGTCGGTTGTTTTTATTGATCTCCCAGTTAAGGCCGGCTTTCGGATTGCAGAAATTAAAATGTTCGTTTACATTCAGTTCCTGCATCTTTCCGGTTGCCGGATTGTATTTGTCATTCTCTCCCTCTATCTGATAGCTGATATGTCGGTATTGCACATCGGCATATACGCTGAGTTGCGGTGTTATGTCATAACTGCCCTTCACATAAAGGTTTCCGTCGTTCTTGAATGCTTTGCTGTCGTAATACGGATGCAACGGGTCCAGATCTCCTTCATATTGCTTCACCCAGATGACTCTTCCGAAATGTTTGCCGTGATATCTGTTGAAAGCTCCGCCGAAAGCAATATCCCAGGGCCCTTTGCGGTAAGCGATTCCCGCCAGTCCGCCGGCAAAGTCATTATCCATCTGTTTCCGGCGGATCAGATCGTCATCCAGGCGGTTTCCCTGTTCGTCCAGACGGCTTTGCAAACCATATTCGGTCAGATTGCTTTCCGGTTTGTATTCCTCATAATAGCCGTCGCCGTGAGTGTAGTGCAGGGCTGCATTCAGTTTCCAATAAGCGTTGAACGTATGGTTTATCAGCAACTGGCTGTGCAACTGGTTATAAATATCATTCTGGTTTTCATAAAAGCGGATATTTCCTTTACTGTCCGTATACATTCCGCAGGAATTGAACGTACGTCCGTACTGCTTCATCTCTTCTTTGCTGGCATAGTTCCAGGCATGATAGGTCTTTTCTTTTCCTCCGAAGACAAGCAGCTTTACGGATGTGGCATGCGAATAGAAAGCTCCCTGCGTGAAGAAAGACTGCAGATGGGATGAGGCTCGGTCGATGTATCCGTCACTCCCGATATTGGATAACCGGGCATCAAAGGTCCAGTGATCGTTTATCAGACCGGTTGCGGCACGGAACATTTCTTTATGTGTATTGAAAGAACCGTAGGTACCTTGAAAAGATGCCGAAGGTTTGTAGGCTGCATTGTCGGTAAGCATATTCACGCTGGCACCGAAGGCGCCGGCACCGTTGGTCGAAGTGCCGGCACCCCGTTGTATCTGCACATCCTTGAGGGACGAGGCCAGGTCCGGTACATTTACCCAATACAGACAATGGCTTTCCGAATCATTGAGAGGTACTCCGTTAATGGTTACATTGATGCGGGTTGCGTCTGTGCCGCGTACTCTCAGCGTGGTGTAACCGATTCCGGTTCCGGCATCACTGGTTGTTATGGCCGAAGGAGTCAGACTTAATAAATAAGGAATGTCTTTGCCCAGATTTCTTTTTTGCAGTTCTTCCTTACTGATGTTTGTGTAGGCGGTTCCGCTTTTTCGTGTAGCGCGATTGGCTAAAATGTCTACACGCTCCAAAGAGCGGCTTACTGCAATAGAATCTTGGTCAGTTGCATGATGGGCATACGACTGACTGACCATTCCGGTGAGAATGGAGGTAAGAAGAATAAATCTCATAAATAATGAAGTATAAAATAAATAATTTCTCTTCGCCGGCATTGTCCGGATCAGATGATAAGGGTATGTTCTCAGCCCGTTGTTATGAGGCACCCCGCGACAGATTTGTCATCGCACTGCAAAATTAATGATATTTTCTGTGACAGCTCTTTCTTTTTAAGAAAAGGATAGATATTTTTTAACGATCCTTGCCGAATTAAAGTTTTTGAGGAAAAACAGAATCCTTCTTTCAAATGCAATAATAAAAAGAATGGGCCGTTTATAAGGATAAACGATAAAATTTAAAGCTATGATGAATTTGAAAAGATTGGCTGCTCTGGTGATTGGTCTGGGACTGGGCAGTACTGCGTTATGGGCACAATGGAGTTTTGGAGTGAAAGGCGGATTGAATGCCAGTAAAATGAAATGGGAAGCTATGGATCCGAAGTTCAAGGTTGGAGCTCAGATAGGTGGCTTTGCAACTTATCATCTTAATGAGGAGTGGAGTTTGCAGACCGAATTGCTTTATGCTCTGCAAGGTTGTCGCTTTGAAATTTGGGAGTCTTTGGACGAAAAAGATAAATTTATGGCTAAAGAAAATCTTCATTATCTGAACATACCGATACTGACTCGTTTTCAGTTTGCTGGCGGATTATATTTCGAACTGGGTCCACAAGTCGGTTTTCTGTTGGGAGAATATCAAAAATACAAGGATGAAAGACATCGTATCGAAGATACCAAACCGGTAGATGTGGCTTTAGCCGGTGGCGTCGGTTATGCCTTTAATGAGCATTTGGAGTGGAATTTCCGTTATGTGCATGGCTTTCTTCCAACGCGCAAATCTTTAAATGATGATTTTAAGTCTATGAACCGCAGTATGCAGTTGAGTCTAGGCTATCGGTTTTAACAGGGCATTTTTGAGAATGACGGATTAAGAGTCCGCTCTGTTGTTTTTCAGGTCAGGAAGCTATATCTTTGTATGTCTTTAATACAAAACTGATAGAATGGAAAGTTTGGTGAAAACAGTAGGTGTTGTATATTTTTCTCCTACAGATACTTCAAAAAAAGTGGCTTTGGCCTTGGCAGAAGGAACTGGAGCCAAAGAGATAAAGGAATTTGATCTGACTACAGATGAAAGTGTTTCCCTGATAGTATGTGATGCGGACTTGTTGGTGTTGGCTGCTCCTGTTTATGCCGGTCGTGTGGCTTTGCAGGCAATACAGCGTTTCCAAAGAATTCAGGCGTCTGGTGTTCCAGCCCTTGTGGCCGTCGTTTACGGAAATCGGGATTATGAAGACGCTTTGATCGAGTTGCGTGATGAGGCTGAAAAATTGCATCTCAAGGTTATAGCAGCCGGTGCTTTCATTGGTGAACACAGTTTCAGCCGCAAGCAGATGCCGGTAGCGGAAGGTCGTCCGGATGCTTCAGACCTGCAAAAAGCCCGTGAACTGGGACAGAAGGCAGTCCAGAAGCTGGAACAGGGAGTCTCCGAAGAAACTTTATGGGTAAAAGGAAATGTTCCTTATCGTGCGCCCAAAGAACAGCCGCCGGTAGCGCCGGTCTGCCTGGAAAACTGTACGTTATGCGGAAAATGCATTGCCGTTTGTCCGGTACACGCCATATCCAAGTCACCCGAAGGGAAAATCGAAACAGATGCGGCGAAGTGTACGCTTTGTTGTGCCTGTGTGAAGAAATGTCCGTTTGAACAGCGCGTTTTTGATACACCGTTTACCAAATTCCTTTACGATAACTTCCGGGAAAGACGTGAACCGGAATTGTTCCTCTAGTAATGTGACTTAGTTGTTACCTATAAAAAGAAAAGAGAAAACTATGAAAGCAAAGGAAGAGTTTATGGAATTGCTCCGGTCTACGAATCGTGAAGGGGTGGAGGATTTGTTGGCTGCTCTGGAAGATATGGGCTTCTTCACTGCTCCGGCATCTTCCAATCATCATCTGAATGTGGAAGGTGGACTGGTGGAACATTCGCTGAATACCTGTAAGGCCGCTCTGATGGTCTGGGAGGGAATGATCGGCCTGGAACCCGGACTAGTCAAAGAGGTAGAGCGGGAAAGTGTGATTATTGCCAGTCTGTTGCATGATGTGTGCAAGAGTGATATTTATTTCCGCACCATAAAGAAGCGTAAGACCGCATTAGGCATCTGGGAAGATAGTGAGGGATATAAGGTTTCGTATAAGAATTTCCCGATGGGGCATGGTGAGAAGTCTGTAATCCTGTTGCTTTGCAACGGAATTGCACTGACTGATGATGAAATGCTTGCCATTCGTTGGCATATGGGAGCCTGGGGTATTAATATGAACAGTTATGAAGATCAGCGTTGTTTTGATGCTTCGCAAAAACTTTATCCTTTGGTGACGATTATTCAGACTGCTGATAAGCTTGCGGCAAATATTCTGGAGCGGGATGGAGCTGATTTGGATGAACTTTAGCATAAAGGTATTTTATACAGAAAAGGGTGCACCGGCTTATCGGTGCACCCTTTTGCATAGATTAGGGAGTGTCTTTTGAATGACATGTTCCCTGTTCAGTTAACAAGGAGAGATAATAGCCCCCTGAGGGCTTTGGGTTAAACCTTCTGGTTTTTGTAACTTTCAAGCAGAACTTCAGCCCGTTTGATTGCTTCGTGAATGTTCTTGCAAATATTCTCCTCTTTCAGGTTTTCTGTGAAACCACTTTTTTTCAATGCTTTATAGACCTCTTCGTTTACTCCGGAAAGAATAATCTGAATATTTTCCTTACGGCTCATTTCACAGAGATTGGTCAGGTTATGGATACCTGTAGAGTCAATGAATGGAACCTTTCTCATTCTGATGATACGGATCTTCGGACGGTCTTTGGTCTGTAACATGACTTCTTCAAATTTGTTGGCGATACCGAAGAAGTAAGGACCATTGATTTCATAAGCTTCTAC
This sequence comes from Candidatus Paraprevotella stercoravium, assembly GCA_944320795.1. Lineage (GTDB taxonomy): Bacteria > Bacteroidota > Bacteroidia > Bacteroidales > Bacteroidaceae > Paraprevotella > Paraprevotella stercoravium. The sequence continues at coordinate 8,226 of CALUIU010000018.1, forward strand.
ATCTTTCGGAATGCTGAGATGCTCTTCTTTTCCGGAAATGGTTACGTCCTCGGAATGGATGATTTCATCACGGATGCTGCTGATTTCCACAACGCTCATAACTCGTTTGATAAACAACAGACAGGCCAGTACCAGACCGAATTCTATGGCAATGGTCAGGTCGAAGATTACGGTGAGCAGGAATGTAATGAGCAGAACCGATACGTCTGATTTCGGGTTTTTCAGTAATTCACGGAAGGTGCGCCAGCCACTCATGTTATAGCTGACAACTACCAGAACACCGGCCAGACAAGACATAGGAATATACTGTGCTAAGGGCATCAGGAATACAAAGATGAGCAACAGCATGATGGCATGGATTACTCCGGCTACAGGAGTCTTGCCGCCATTGTTGATATTGGTCATGGTACGTGCGATGGCTCCGGTTGCCGGAATGCCGCCGAATAATGGAGAAAGTACGTTGGCGATTCCTTGGCCGATCAGTTCCTGATTGGAATTGTGCTTGCTTCCGATCACACCGTCGGCTACGGTAGCCGAAAGCAGTGACTCAATGGCGCCGAGCACGGCAATGGTAATGGCCGGCTGCATCAGTGACTTGATGGTTTCCCATTCCAAGGATGGCATGGCCAGTGACGGCAATTTGCCTTCAATGGTAAAACGGTCGCCAATGGTTTCAATACCGGTGATGCCTGCATAAGTCTTGAGCAGATAAACACCTACGGTCATCAGGACGATAGCCACCAGAGAACCCGGGATCACTCGGGAAATTTTGGGGAATACGGCAATAATGACAATGCTGACAATACCTACCAAGGCCGACCAGTAGTTAATGGTATCAAAACTTTGGATGTAGACAATCCATTTTTCGATGAAGTCTGCCGGATTCTCAGTCAAAGTCAGACCGAACAGGTCTTTGATCTGAGTGGTAAAGATCGTAACGGCAATACCGCTTGTAAAACCTACGATAATCGGGTAGGGAATGTATTTGATGATGGTGCCCAGACGGAAAAATCCCAAAACCAGCAAGATAATACCTGCCAGGATGGTGGCTGTGAGCAGTCCCGACTCTCCGTATTGTTGGATGATGTTATAAATGATAACGATAAAAGCACCGGTCGGTCCGCCGATCTGTACGCTGCTTCCTCCAAACAAAGAGATGGCCAGTCCGGCAATAATGGCTGTGATGATTCCGGTTTCCGGACTTACGCCAGAGGCAATACCGAAAGCAATAGCCAGCGGAAGCGCCACAATACCGACAATGACTCCCGCCATCAGATCGGCCGCAAATTTTTCTTTGGAGTAGTTCTTCAAATCAGAGATGATTTGAGGAGAAAATGTAAAACTCTTCATAATTCTGTAAAGCAATAAATAGTGATATTTCCAAATGAGCTGCAAAATTATGAAAAATATTTATTATTAAATCATTTTTGACGGAAAAATATCTTATTTTGTTATCTCTGTTTTGCAAAAACGATGTTATAATGTGAATTAATGTATTAATTTGTTCCGTTTTTATATATAGAGAAATATCTCATTTATTTCATTATGCTTGTGTTTTATCCATTTTGCAAGACGAATTAATGCTTTAAATATCTGTTTTCTTTATTTTTGTTTTATCTTTGCGACCGTAAACTGAGTTTTAAACTAATTAATACCATTAATTTATGTTTGAAGGACAACCTAAAGGACTTTATGCGTTGGCCCTGGCCAACACAGGCGAGCGTTTCGGTTACTACACTATGCTTGCTATTTTCGTTTTGTTTTTGAAGGCTAACTTCGGTTGGTCGCATGCTGTAGCTGGAAATATTTATTCTATTTTCCTGGCTTTGGTTTATTTCCTCCCGTTTATTGGAGGTATTCTTGCCGATAAGTTCGGTTATGGAAAGATGGTTACCATCGGTGTCATTGCCATGTTTGCCGGATATGTGCTTCTGGCTCTTCCTATGGGAACCGGAACCATGGGTATGATTGCCATGTTTGCCGCTTTGCTGGTGATCAGCTGCGGAACCGGATTGTTTAAAGGTAATCTGCAGGTTATGGTTGGTAATTTGTATGATGACCCCAAATACGCTGCCAAGCGTGACTCTGCTTTCAGTATTTTCTATATGGCCATCAACATCGGTGCCTTGTTTGCTCCGACTGCGGCTGTCGCAATGATGGACTATGCCCAGAAGGCTTGGGGGGTTACTGAGAATGACTCTTATCACTATGCGTTTGCAGTAGCTTGTGTTTCTTTGATCGTTTCTATGGCTATTTATTATGGATTCCGTAGCACTTTCAAGCATGTAGAGGGTGGTGCTGCCAAGCCTGTAGCTGCTGGTAATGCAAAGGAAGCTGCTCCAGCTGAGGAGTTGTCTCCAGCAGAGACTAAGGCACGTATCGTGGCTCTGTGCCTGGTGTTTGCGGTGGTTATCTTTTTCTGGATGGCTTTCCATCAGAATGGTTTGACTTTGACTTATTTTGCCGATGAGTTTACCGCCAAGAGTTCTACCGGATTGGAGAGTATGATGTTCAGCGTGTGGAACCTGCTTGCTGTTATCTTCATCGTTTACGCTTTGTTCTCTTTGTTCCAGTCAAAGACTGCCAAGGCTAAGGGTATCTCTGCGATTGTGATTGTGCTGGCCGCTGCGTTCCTGGGATGGAGATATGTTAATCTGGACGGTGCCGTTGATGTTAATGCTCCTATTTTCCAGCAGTTCAACCCGTTCTTCGTGGTTGCTTTGACTCCGGTGTCTATGGCTATTTTCAGTTCTTTGGCACGTAAGGGTAAAGAGCCTTCTGCACCTCGTAAGATCGGTTTGGGTATGTTGGTAGCCGCTTGCGGTTATGTGCTGATGATGTTTGCTTCTTTCGGCTTGCTGACTCCTAATGCTCAGGCTGAGGCTGTTCAGGCCGGTACAGCATCTTTCGTATCTCCAAACTGGTTGATCTCTACTTATCTGGTGCTGACTTTCGGTGAGTTGCTGCTTTCTCCGATGGGAATCTCTTTCGTATCCAAGGTAGCTCCTCCTAAATATAAAGGTATGATGATGGGAGGTTGGTTCGTGGCTACTGCCATCGGTAACTATCTGACATCAGTTGCTGCTTTCCTGTGGGGCGACTTCGAACTGACTGTTGTTTGGGGTGTTTTGATGGGTCTGTGCTTGTTGGCAGCTCTCTTCATCTTCTCTGTGATGAAGAAATTGGAAAAAGTAGCCTAATCTGGTATTAGGTCAGAAAATATAAGAATGCGTTGTTGCTCCTTGTAAAAGGGCAATGACGCATTTTTCAGGTATAGGAGTTATTGTCAGAATTCAAATCGTGTTTGTAAACAGGAATAAATAAAATGAGGGAAGATTACAAAGTAGACGCAGAAGGCATGCTTCAGGATTTGAAACGGGATCGGAAGCTTCCTCCCGTGTGGTTGGCTTTTGTGCCGCTGGTATTGCTGGTGGGACTGTTGGTCTGTGTGATTTCGGCGTTTGGCAGTGATGCCCTGTCTGGAGGTAGCCAGATCGCTTTATTAGTCACTTCGGCCTGTTGTGTGATTATAGGTCTGTTGCTTAAGACCATGAATTGGGAAGATTTTGAGCGTGCCGTAAACGAGAACATCAGCGGAGTGGCTCAGGCAATTCTGATTCTGTTGCTGATCGGAGCGGTTGGCGGTTCCTGGATGGTCAGTGGTGTGGTGCCAACAATGATTTATTATGGTATGCAGATTATCGATCCTCAGTGGTTTTTGGTATCTTCCTGTGCCATTTGTGCCTTTATTTCCGTGATGACCGGAAGTTCCTGGACTACGATTGCCACTATTGGAATTGCCTTGTTGGGCATTGGTAAGGCACAAGGTTTTGAAGAAGGGTGGATTGCCGGTGCCATCATTTCGGGAGCCTATTTCGGCGATAAGATTTCGCCGATGAGCGAAACGACCGTTCTGGCGGCTTCTACCACACGGACCCCTCTTTTTACGCATATCCGTTATATGGGTTATACCACGGTTCCTTCGTTTGTCATTACTTTGGGCATTTTTACCGTGGTCGGTTTGATGCATCATGAGGCTGCGGCACAAAACGTGGGAGAGTTTACGGAAGGTTTGAAGCATGTTTTTGTGATTTCTCCTTGGCTGATGCTGGTACCGTTGGTTACCGGTGTGATGATTGCCCGTAAATTACCGGCAGTGGTCATTCTTTTTACAGCTACTGTGATGGCCTGTCTGGCTGCTGTATTGGTACAGACAGATCTGGTAGACCAGATTGCCGGAGATGATTTGGGCAAATGGATGAGCCGTTTCAAGGGAGCGATGATTCTGGTGTATGGCAGTACCAGTCTGGATACTGGCGTACCGGCCTTGAATGAACTGGTGGCCACCCGGGGTATGTCGGGTATGATGAGTACTGTCTGGCTTATTTTCTGTGCCATGATTTTCGGAGCTTCCATGAGTGCGGCCGGTATGATTGAAAGCATTATGCGCATGTTCATCCGTTTGGCACACAATACTTTTTCTTTGGTAGGTTCTACTGTTGGAGTCGGCCTGTTTATGAATATAGTCTGTGCCGACCAGTACCTTTCCATTATTCTTACGGGAAATATGTTCCGGGATACGTATGCGCGTTTGGGGTTTGAAAGCCGCCTGTTGAGCCGAAGTACTGAGGATGCTGTAACGGTAACTTCCGTTTTGATTCCCTGGAACTCTTGTGGTATGACACAGTCTATGGTTCTAGGAGTATCCACGTTGGTTTATTTGCCTTACTGCTTCTTTAATTATCTGAGTCCGCTGATGACTTTGTTGGTTGCGGCTGTGGGATATAAGATATTCCGGAAGAAGCCTGAGGCTGTATCCGAAGAGACGGTTGCGTCTTAAAATAAGTATTCCCGTTTGAGGAACAGGGTTATCCTGATAGCACTCAGACGGGAATATTTTTTGTTCTCCGGTTTATTTGATGATACAGATTTCATTCAGCGGTTTGCGCGTTTTGGGATGATCTGTTTCCGTTTCATTGCTGTAGCCCAGAGGAATGATGACTGCCGGTTCCAGATTCGCTTCCAGATTCAAGGCGGCACGTACCCCTTCCGGATCGAAGTTGCATACCCAGCAGCTTCCCAAGCCCTGTTCTGCCGCCGCCAGACAGATGTGTTCGCTCAGAATGGCGATGTCAATGTCGCCATGGTTCTTCTGGTCGCAGGGGCGTACCCATGAAGCGTCGGTCTTGTGGCAAACGACCAGATACATGGGCGCCTGCTGAAACCAGCTACGGTTGTAGGCTGCCTGCAATTGCTGGCGTACTGTTTCGTCACGGCACACATAGACGACCCACGGCTGCTTGTTTACGGCAGATGGAGCCAGACGGGCACATTCCAGAATATATTCTACGGCAGAGTCCGGTACCTGCGTTGGCAGATAAGAGCGGACTGAAAAGCGTTTGATACAAAGTTCCTTAAAATTCATATCTTCTGTTTTTAGGATTATACGATAGTGGTAGTTGTTTTCACAAATGTACAAAAAGATGGCAGATGAAAATGATATTTTCCGAAAAAGATTTCTTTAATTTTAATAGGTATAGTCATTTATTCTTCTTACATTTGTTAGGTAGGCAAGCAGTTTTGCCTATATAAAATCATTTTCACCATGGCAACACAAATTCAAATGCCGGAACTCAGATATGGATTGTCTGATCTGGCGCCGGTAATCAGTGAGGAAACTCTGAACTATCATTATGGAAAACATCTGCAGACTTATGTCAACCAACTCAATACATTGATTGAGGCTACTGAGTATGAAGATATGGTTTTGGCAGATATAATCCGGGAGGCTCCGGCCGGTCCGCTGTTCAATAATGCCGGACAGGTCTTTAATCATGCGATGTATTTCGAGCAGTTTGCAGCTCCGGTAAAGGAAGGAGAAGAGAATCTGCCTACAGGAGCCTTGGAAGAGGCTATTTATGCGTCATTCGGAGATTTTGAGACCTTCCGTCAGCTGATGAGTGATGCGGCATTGAAACTTTTCGGTTCCGGATGGGCCTGGCTGGTACAGACGGAAAACGGTTCTCTCAAAATTGAACAATACCCTAATGCCGATAATCCCCTGAAACATGATCAGGTGCCTCTGCTTTGCATTGATGTATGGGAGCATGCTTATTATCTGGACTATCAGAACCGGAGAGCGGAGTATATACAGAAAATTTGGAATATCATTGACTGGGAGATCGTGGCGGCCCGAATGTCTGTCCGATAATCTTCCATAAAACAGTAAAAAGGAGTATATGAAAGAACGTTTGGAAGCAGCAGATTTTATCAAGTGTGTCTGTATTGTATTGATGGTCATTTTCCATCTGGCCTATATCGGGGACAAATATCCGGTGGCCAAACAGTTTGTCTATACATTTCACATGCCTGCCTTTCTGGTTCTTTCAGGATATTTTCTGAATGTGCGCAAACCGGCAAAGGGATTCCTGCGCTCCATGTGGTGGATTTTCGTGCCTTATGCGGTATTTGAGGTCGGCTATGTGGTAGCCGCTTCTTTCTTGCCTACCCGTGATGCTGTAGATCATCTTTCTCTGGCACTGGTACTTCGAAAACTTTTTGTTGATCCTTTAGGTCCTTACTGGTATCTGCACACGCTGATTATCGCCTCGCTGATTGCCTATGCCCTGACGCATTGGCTGAAGAGGATTACCGATGATTTCTCGCGCAGTCTGCTGGTTACTGTGGCTTTGGCGGCAGTGGCTCATTTTACCGGTCTGATGTCGGTAACCAATGTGCTTTATTACGCTTTGGGATATATGTTGTCTCGGATGAACATTCCTTTGCACTCATTTATTCGTCCAAGTGGTTGGGCACTGTTACCTTTGCTGCTGTTGATGACCGATTCGGGGCATTTTGACAAGAATACGGTGGGAGGAGTGGCTATTGTTTATCTGATGATGAGCTTGCTTTTGGCTCTTTATCCGCGACTTCCGGAACGCCTTCGGTCTGCAGTTTCGTTCGTAGGCCAGAATACACTTCCGATTCTGATCTTGTCTCCTGTTTTCACAATGGGAGCAAAAGTTCTCCTTCCATTCTTTGCGTTTGATTCTACCGGATTCCTGTTTTTGGCAGTGGCCACCTCGATAACCTTGTTTGGCTGTCTGTTTCTTACTTGGATTCTGGATCGTCTGCAATTGTCGCGTTACTTTTGGGGGCGTGAACGTTTTCTGAAATAAACATGATGATATAAAAACTCGTCCGGATGAGCAGAATATCTTTCATCCGGACGAGTTTTTTTATGATTGGAGTGTCTGTATTTAGAACACTGGAATGGTGTATACCAGTCCTAATGTTATTCTTTGCATGTCATTATTTACCGCGCCTAACTTTCTGCCTTGTTCGGTATAATTATATTTTTTATAAAGCAGATGGGCATAGAAACGCAGATTATCCCGTTCGGGCATGGGAATATATTCCGCACAAAGCTGTCCGTTCCAGGTTCGTTTGTAGAGTCCTTTCGAGAATAACACTTCCCCGTTGGCTTTCGTTCCGTTGCTTTCATATACTCCGGCTGTTTCAAAAGCTCCTTTGATGAATACATTCCAGTTTTTATGCACCCGGTAGTCCAAGTTGGCAATTGTGGTGAAGTATTCTACATTTTGCGCGGATACAGGTGTCCATTGAACGGCGTTTTCATCTGAGACAGTCAAATCGCTTAACTGGCTGACCTGTCCTTTTGTATCCAGTCCCTCACGTGAGTACATAAAGTCCAGATAGGCTGTGACGGGACCTTTTTTCCATACATTACCGCCTGTAAGCATCAACAGGTTCCTGTTTTTAGCCATATTTCCGAATGAAGCGGAATATTGCAACATGAGTGCTTTGTCGGCAAAATAACCGATCCATTGTGTGCCCGCAATGAGTGGAGCCTTGGATTTTTCTATTGTTGACGGTACCGGATAAGGTAAAAAATGCTCCAAGGCATTGGGTATGGAGTTTGCCAGCTGTATTCCGAGCATTTGATTGGAGTTCATATGGAAATTTGCGGTTACTCCCGCACGGCAAGGATTGAAGTAGTCGTTAAAATCAGAAAATTCACGTACATCCACTCCGTTTACCCAGCACTCATATCCGCTGACATTCAGGAACTGTTTGCCGATCATCAGTTCCAGCTTTTCTGTCGGTTGCCAGCGCACAAACGCCATTTCGATGGAGTTATTGATATTTTCCATTCCGCTCAGTTCGAAGGAACCGTTGATGTTCTGGCGAAAGTGAAAGGAAAGGGTAGGGGCGATGTCGCCATAGATTTCCCAGCGCATGCGACGTATTCTGAATTTTGACTCGGTAAATTCAAAATTATGGAAATCTGTATGTTCGGTGGTACAGAAATTGAAATTCATGTGTGAACTGAGCTCCCGTGCGTTCTCATCGGCCATCCGTTCATATAATGAAGGCTCGGTGGAAGCAGAATCCAGCATCGGAGCATGGTTCTGTGCCCAGGAGTCGGTAATCAAACAGAATAAACTTGAGAATACAAAAACTAGAAGCGATTGTCGTTTCATGAATAAAAAATGATTGATAATAAAAAAATGAATAATGAGGTGCAAAGATATACAAAACCTGCGTGCCGCAAAATGAAATGATTCTGATTTTTGCGGCACGCAGGTTGGCTGCTGTTCTGTAAATTCATTTTAGAAAGGATAACCTACCGCCAGATGATAAGCCAGACTGTTTTTGAAGCGCGGCAGATTATAATAACCGCTTTTACCCGTATCATATGGAGCATGCAGTCCGACACCGACATCGAAGCGCAATACCAGGAAATCCAAATCATAGCGTACGCCCAGTCCGGTACCTAACGCTATCTCACGCCCCAGGCGCTTCAGGTCAAAGTTTCCGCCCGGACGGTTCGGATCGGCATGCATCAGCCATACATTACCCGCATCAAGGAAGGTGGCACCGTAAAGGCTGCCCACAATCGGGAACCGGTATTCGAGATTGGCTTCAAATTTGATGTCTCCCATCTGATCAACATAAGAGTAGCGCGATAATCCCGGTACATTGGATCCCGGTCCTACACCACGCATGTTGAATGCGCGTATACTGTTGGCTCCACCGACATAGAACAGGTCGTTGTAAGGGGCATTGGTAGAGTTACCATAGCTGTATATTCCTCCTAAGGAGATGCGACCTACCAGGCTGCTCCGTGAAGTCAGTTTGAAGGATTGCCGGAAATCGGCAGAGATGCGCAGATATTGGGCAAAAGGCACATTGAACAGTTTTTTGTCCTTTTGACGGAATGGTTTTCCGAAGGCTGCAAAGATGCCGGAAGTTACATTGCCGCTCTCTTTTATGTCCAGAATGAATGAAATGGGATTGCGTGCCCTTTTACTGCTGGAATACGTCATGATATAGCGCATGGAAGGAACAAACTGGTTACGCATACTGATGTAAAGCGCTTCGTTGGCATTCATGATCGAATCAAAGCGCTGCGTGGTCGACAGCAATTCATCGTAGTCCAGTCTGAAGGGAACGAATTCATGCTTCAGGCGTAGCTTGCTTTGGTATGTGTAGGCTACTCTTGCTCCCAATGATACCATGCTGAAGAAATTTGCCCGGTTCAGCCAGGTGGCATCCAAAGTAAATGACGTGCTGGTAAAGGCCTTTCGGGACAGTTTGCGCCATCCGGGCATAACAAGACGGGGATAATCCAAAGAAAGGGAAGTTCCGTACTCATAAGAGTTGATCACGGAGTTGTCGCCGATCACATTGGAATTGGTTTGCCACTCATAGGAACCGTGTACTTCAAATTTCAGTTTCTCCGCACCTCGGAAAGCATTGCGTTTCGACATTCCGAAGGAGATACCGGGACCAACCTGATCATTGCTTTTAGAGGTTACCTTGGCTTCGAACTCACCGTCATAAGGCTTGTCCAGTACTCCGTTGATTTCAATGTCCAGGGTATCGCTGGTCATCATCGAATCACGCGGCACATATTTCATGCTCACCTGACTGAATACTCCCATACCGCTCAATTGTTCCTGTATAAAATTGTGCAGGTCTTCCCGATACAGATCGCCTCTTTTGTAGAACAGATACCGGCGTATGGCATTCATTTTCAATGGTGTCTTGTGCTTCTTGTCGGAGAAGTACATTTTTATGTCCCGTCGTCCGATTGAGTCGGTCAGTTCAAAATCGTTTTGCCGGTAGATGTTGATGCGTGTCTTTCCCAAATAATACTTTTTTTGTGCGGATTTGGGGATGTTTGCGGCCGGCATTACCTGAAGCTGTACTTTGTTTGGTTTGGCCACAGTATCGGCTCGGTAGGCAATATATTCGGGTTTATAATAAAAAAAGCCGTTGTTTCGGAACAGACTGTTCAGGCGGCTTCTTTCTCCGTCAAGGTTCAGCACACTGAAGGCATCTCCTTTTTTGAGCAAGGTTTTTGCCATATTTTTCCGGATCAGGGTGTCGGCTCCTAACGAGAAATGCAGATAGGCGATCGAGTCCAGCCGATATAACTGGTTGGGCATGACCGTATAGGAGATTTTGGCTTCCCGGGGATTTTTCTGAGGAAGGATTTCATGAGTTACGGTACCGAAGAAGAAGCCGTAGTTCCGCAGGGTGTTTTGTGCCACAAGAGAACGCACCTCCGGATTTACAGTACTGATAAATACTGGAGTCGCCGCAAACTGATTGAAGATCCATTTGCCGAACTTGTTCTTGGAATTTACGAAACTGTTATAGATCCACAGACGCAAGGGAAAAGGATGGCGTATTGTGGAGCTTCCCATGAGCGAAGCGTTGGGAGCATAGGCCAGTGCCGCCTCAACCTCTTCTTTTGCTTTGGTATAGGCCGCTTCAAAATCTTCCTCTTCCTTCCTGATGGAATCTTTTTGTTCTTTGGTCAGTTCCTTTTTTTCCAATACGGAGACATTTTTCTTGATGAGCACCTCATCTACAGTTTTATAGGCGTCGGCCAATGAGGTAATGACTCCTTTCTCCTTTTCCTTTTTCTTTTTCTTGGTTCCTGCCTGATATCCGAATGCTATTTCTTCTATACCGGCATACAGAGTCTCGTCTTCGGGGATGTTTCTGGTAGTAGAACATCCTGAAGCGATGATCAGGCAGCACAAGGTATAAATTATATTTTTTATTCTCATCATGCGTTATTTCTCTTGATTTACGGTTTTGGGTTGTGTCTCCTGCTTATTCTGCTTTCTTTTGAAAATGAAGAGTTCTCCCAGTCGGCTCATCTTTTTGCGGAGTACCAGACCGGCACCCATTTCAGTGAGTTCACCTTCAAGCAAGGATTCATAACTTTTATCATAAAATACTTTCACATATCGGGTTGCGGAATTATCCAGTCGATATTCCACAGACACGTTGTCAATTAAAGTTTCTCCGGTATTTTCTACATTTTCTCCGGTAGAAACCTTTCCTCCAACAATGACACTGATCCGGTTACCCCAGAAACGTTTGGCAAACTGGAAAGAATAGTCTGTCTGGTTGGTTCCGCTGGCTGAAGTGGAATTTTCCATTCCGATACTCAGGTCGATCGTACTCAACGCGCGTCCGCTGATTTTGGAAATTTCACTCTGTAGATAAGCGTTCAGCGCATTGGATGTAGAGAAACTGTTCGCATTATTATTGGAGAGATACATTCCTGTAGCCAGCATTGTAACAGCCAGACGTCCGCGCTGTTCCACGGACATGGAGGCCAGTTCATTTTGCACGTTCATATCTTCAGGAGCTTCCAGTGTGAATTCCAGTCCCATATTCTCCAGGGTCTGGCTGATGGCAATTCCTACATCAAAGCTTACGGTGCGTGGAACGTCATTCTCGGTAACAGTGGTACGTACCCGTTCGGTTGCCGACAGGTTAAGACGCGGATTCAGCATATTTCCGGTAAATTCCACATAACTTCCGCTCTTGATTGTAAATGTTTTCAGCGGAATGATCGGTAAGGAATAACGCATTTCACCACTGAGCACTTCGTAACGTCCGCTTAACTGCAAGTCGCCGTCGGGTGTATAGATCATGGTCAGGGCACCTCCTCCTTCCAGATCGATGTAATGAGAACGGTCCGGACTGAGCAGGCAGTGTACCTGGGCCGCCTGATCTATGTTTAACACCATAACCATGTCAATATTCATCGGTTTGGGGCGTACTACCTGAACGTGTTCGGTCGTGTCAGAAAAATCCGTAAAGGTTACCAGGTCACTTAATCGGTCCTCGACCGTAAGCGGAGAGTCTTTCAGGACATAAGTCACATCCGTGCTTCCCAATACATTCAGCTGTCCGCGCATGCTGATGTCACTCATGTCTCCCTTTAACGTAGTGTTCAGATCAACCATGACCCGTCCGTATGCCGTAGCATCTTTGGTTTTCGACGCATTGATCAGTTCAAAGCTGCGGGCCTGCATATTCAGGTCCAGTCTGATATTGTCCAGTTCCTTCAGGTTGACCGTACCGTCTACGGTCAACGGGTTTCTGTTTGAACCATACAGGTCAATTTTATTCAGTTTCAGCAGGTTATCCTGGATTTCCAGAGAGTCTTTGTTGATGCGGAGCGCCAGACTGTATTCTTTTGATTTGATATTGGTCTCATCCAGCAGAACCTTGCCATTGATTCTTGGCTTGGCTGTGCTTCCGGTGAGACTGATATTTCCATTGGCATAACCGCTTAAGGTTGCCAGCTGGTCGCTGATAAATCCGTTGGCCATGGAAAGAGGGAAGCTTAATAGTCTCAGATTGATGTCCAAAGCCTCCTGTTCCGAGTTGCCGTTATAACTTCCTGACAAGGTGGCTACCTCCTTACGGTTTTGCAGGATCATGGCATCTACGGCATGAGTACCGTCATTGTCCGGCATATAGATAAGACTTAGTCCGATATCTCCTAATGGCGCGGTTTCATAAGCCATATTCTGTATTTCCAGTTCGCTGCTTAGAGAGAGTTCTTCCTCGGTGCGCATCATGTGGGTATCTCCTTTCAGGAAACCGCTGATACGCGGAGCGTAGGGAATGACAGAGGTCAGCTCACCCAGATTTATGTGGCTTAAGGACACGGTAAGATCCTGCAGCACATGTTCGCTTGTACTGCTGTAAATCTGTATACCAGTACTGTCGTCTGCCTGCAGATCAATATTGGCTTCCACTTCCCGTTTATTTCCCAGGAAGATAAAGTTGTCCCGATTCAGTTTGAAGCGTCGGTAAGCCAGAATAGGCTCTGCCGGATAAAGAGAGATACGTGCTCCGGAATCCTCGATATGGGCCAGAGCGCCTATGTCAACTCCCTTTTTCCGTTTTTCGTCATAATATACAAGTTTTACTCCGGCACCGGTAGCATAGATATTGGCATTCAGCAAGGCTTCGAAAACGATCTGTTTGTTTTTAGGACCGTTTTTGATACGGCTGTTTAGCTTTACTCCGGTAGAGTCCTGATAAATCTGAGTCTGTATGGTGTCAATCAAAATGCCGCCGGTGTTCAGGCTATAGATATGTCCTCCGCCATTAAGGCCGACGTTAGGGTCACTTTCCAGATCAAAAAACATATTTCTGAGATGATATCCGCTGGAAGCCAGATAATTGATAATCGGATTGTCTCCTCCGGATATGATCTTCAGTCTGAGCATCGGCAGTAATTGTTTGAGGGAATCCTGGTCAATGTGTTTCCGCTTTACCTGTTCGTTCAGGGCATTCAGAAACTCTGTGGCTTTTTTGCTGATGTCGTTATAATTCTCCCGTGCGCTGACATTCAGCAGCATATCTCCTGATTCCAGGTAGGCATAAGTGGTATCAGGGTAAGCCAGAGCTTTCAGCTTCAGGTCCTTTGTCTTGTAAGATGAATCGGGAGTGCTGAGCAGCAGATTGCTGATTTTCGCTTCCACTTCATGTCGTTCTTTCAAATCAGATGCCCCGCTCATATTCAGGGTCAGATCCGTTTTAAGCGGTTTGGGAGAAAGCCCCAATCCATAAAGATCCATTTGCTCCAGTCCCATGCGCAGTTCGGCTCCGATTTCTTTTTTATCGAGCAGGGCCCTCAGATAGGTGTCTATCTTGAACAGGGGTGTCTCACCGTTCAGCGTGGCTATGGCTTCGCCTTTATCCAGCGATGTGTTCAGTTCAATCCCGCTGAGATACAGTTTTCCATATTCCAGAGAATCCAGCGTCAGCTGTCCGTCGAGGCTCGTGTAGCGTGACAACGGATCTGTACCCCGTCCCCGAATGTGGGCCGAAGCAGAGATATGATATAGCGAATCCTGAGGCAGGAAGTGGGTCAGATTCAGGTTCTGCACCTTCAGGTCGGCGCGATAGCTCATCTGTTTTTGGTGGAAAGAGCCTTTCATCTGTACGTGTCCCCGGCCTTCTCTAAGCTGAAGGTCGGCCTGATATTGTGGACCGTCAATGCCGACCTTTCCATTTAGGGTAATGGGGGGCAGAGCTATACCTTGCATGCCTCCCGGTCCGGCCAGTGCCTTGATAAAATCAATATTCTGCGTGTTTCCGTTTATCTGGATATTGCCGCGCAGTTTCTCCATATCCGTTACATTCCAGGCTTCTCCCTTGGCTTTTAAGGTAAAGGCGCCCGGAAGCTGTACGTCCAGAGCCTGCAGTTTCAGACGTGACATGTTTCCGTCTGCAGATACACGGACTGTCATCGGACGGTTGGGGTAGGCCTTGGCAAAACTTTTGGGCAGACCACCGCCAAACAGCAGCAAATCCTGTTTGCCGATGCTTCCCAACAGGCGCACCATAAAGTTTCCCGGTTCCTTGGCGGTGGCATCTACCGCTGTCCATACCATATTGACTGCCGCTTTCAGATAAGAGTCCGGAGTATTCAATACCAATTGCGGCGATTGGATTCCGGCACTGTCCAGACGGATCTGTCCGTTGAGATTTGTTACAGAGAGTCCGCTTTTCTCTTTCAGGGCAACTTCATTGATTTTTGCCTGAAGCAACATCGGTTCCAGATTAAAATCCACGGAATCGATACCGATTTCAATGTTGTGACACAGGATATGATTGTAATCCAGGCCGGAAACAGAGTCGGCCGTGGTAATATCATACTTCAGCGTGTCGGCTTGCAGACTGAATTGTCGGGCGGTATAATGATTCTTTTCCAGATCGACCAAACCGTCTTTCAGTAATACCTTTTGCAGTTTGCTGTCTATCTGCATGGTGTCGCCCGGCATGCTGAGATACAGGCGGGTATTGTCAATACCAACCTTCTTTATTCGGATCTTCCACAACACCGGTCCGCTTTCCGTGGTGTCTTCAGAGGTAGAATCATTCAGCAGAATCCGCACATCAGAATTTTCCAACAGGGCATTATTGACAACTACATCGGATTCTTTCAGGTCAATCCCGTGAGAATTGATGAAAAAACGTCCCACTTCTCCCTGAATGGATACTCCGGGAATGATTTTCTGGGTGTTTACCAGGCCGCTGTTCAAGGTGATGCCTTCTACATCCACTATCCCCTGTAATAAATGAGTCAGGCGCAGATCTACAATCAGAGATTCCACGCCCACAAGCAATCCGTTGCTGAGGTCGTTCATCCGGAATTCTTCCAGTTTCAGATCCAGAGGAAAGGAGAGGCGCAGTTTTTTTACCGAAACCTGAGTTTCCGTATTTTCAGAGATGTATTCTGTGACCGTACGTACCGCAAAGCGCTGTACCGGTGGAATGTAGAGCAATATAGAGAGTATGATGAACAAAATGACAGGACTCAAAAGGATCCCAATTGTCCATTTCAGAAACTTTTTCATAAAAATAAAAGGTATAGTTTTCAATTTTAATTAGATACAAAGATATGAATTAATTCCAACTATTCATGAAAACCTGAAGTTTTATCTTTGAAATACATGGAAATACCTTCTTATTCAAATGAAAAACTTATCTTTGCAAATAAAAAGAGGATTATGAGATTCGTGTCATCTATTTTGCTGCTTTCATTGGTTCTGATGATGGCAGGATGCAGTAGCCAGAAAAAGAATATGGAAAAGGAAACGATTGTTTGTTTTGAGACCTCGATGGGAGATATCCGTGTCAAGCTGTACAATGACACGCCCAAACATCGGGACAATTTTATTAAACTGGTAAAAGAGGGTATTTACGACAATATTCTGTTTCACCGGGTAATCCGTAATTTTATGATCCAGACCGGAGATCCGGGTTTGAAACCGGCCGGTATGCCTTTGGCGGTAGATACCAATCAGTATCAGTACACTATTCCGGCTGAGATTGTCTATCCCAAGCATTTCCACAAGAAAGGCGCTTTGGCTGCTGCCCGAATGGGGGATGATGTCAATCCGGAGCGTGCATCCAGCGGAACCCAGTTCTATATTGTGACCGGACATACTTACGATGGGGCCCAGCTGATGGAGTTGCATCAGGCCATTTATCAGAATAAGGTGGATGAATGCTATGATACCCTGTCCCGCAGCCGGATGAAGGAACTCTTCCTGTTGCGCCGTTCGGATCAGGAGAAATATCAGGCGCTCAAGGACTCGCTGATGCATCAGGCCGAAACGATGGTGGCTCAGAATCCTCCCGCTTATTTCAATGATACGCAGAAGGCGGTCTATGCTTCTGAGGGAGGTGCTCCGCATTTGGATGGAGAGTATACCGTTTTTGGTGAAGTGATTGAGGGCATTCAGGTTGCTGAGGCTATTGAGAAAGTGAAGACCCGCAAGGACCGTCCGGTGGAAGAGGTCTATGTGAAGAAAGCTTATGTTGAGGAATAAAAAATTGGAAGGGTAAAATATTGTCCGTTTTAAGAAAGAGTTCGGTATTGCACCGGACTCTTTTTGTTTATATACATCTGTTTGTAGACCAAGGATGGTGGTCATTGGAGAATTTCCTCGGGATGAAATTCTAGTTTTATTGAGATGAAATTTCAATGTCGTCCCGATAAAACTCTTTCGTGCTTTCGGAAAGGTGTTTTTTTTCGTTAGTTGATGAGAATATTTTGGATAAGTTTTTTTGTAATGATTGTATGATGTATGAATGTTGGTCTGCTAGTGGCTTAATTTCCTTCCTGGAATTTGTTCCGAGACAGTATCTCGCAAATTTTTTGAATCATGCACCAAAGAGGTTTCATGGCTCTTTTTGAAGTTATAGCTGCTAGAAGCACGTTCACAACACTGTGGGGTAAGTGATATACTTTTACTGAACTGTAAAATCAATAAAAGCCCCTTATTGCTTGTGCTAAATCACTTTCCTGTGATGGCAATGTCTTGATAAAGTTCGTCTCTCCTTTTCCTTGACGTTCAAACGTTTCGCACATATTCATCAAATACAGAACGGCCTCATCCGTGTTTTACAGTTTCACGTGTATAAAACAAAGTATCAGTCGGCTTGTCAGAACATTTATTAATCTAATACATGTGATGTTTCCCTGGTAACGAAAATATCTGGTTCCGTATTTGCTCAGCAGGTTGCAGAGTAATTTCAAGAATTTTGTTATAAAGACGATAAAGATCTCCATATACAGGAGATTCTTTGGGGAGAAATATGTTGCTCTGAGTGTCAGTGTTATCTGGTCACGGCTCAAACTTTCGAAAAAAATCAATCCCCAACGTGTCTCTGCTTTCTTCTCTGAAACATCATGACCCAGGTGTGGCTGCAACTTCATGAAGCAGCCACACCGATTGTTTATTATTATATTGGTAGAAAATCTATCCCTGGAAATAAACCCGTTTCACACGGGTGCTGATGCCAGTGAGAATCTCATATGGGATTGTTCCCAAAAGAGCGCTCAACACGGTTACCGGAAGGTTCTTTCCGAAGATTTCCACAGAATCTCCTTCCTTGCAGTCGATATCCGTAACGTCAATCATACAGACATCCATACAGATATTGCCCACGTAAGGTGCTTTCTGTCCGTTTACCAGACAATATCCGTGTCCGCAACCCAATTTGCGGTTCAGTCCGTCGGCATAACCGATCGGAAGGGCGGCTATGCGACTGTCACGATGCAGGATGCCCTTGCGGCTGTAGCCCACGGTGTCTTCTTTAGGCACATCATGAATCTGTAGGATAGTTGTGCGCAGGGTACTGACGTGGTTGATGGTTTCGTTGTTACGTGAATTGATTCCGTAAAGACCCAGTCCGAGACGCACCATATCAAGATGACGTTCGGGGAAACGCTCAATGCCGGCACTGTTACAGATATGACGCAGGATTTTATGTGGGAACGCCTGCTGGAGCATATCGCTACCGTGCAGGAAACGTTCGTACTGTAATTTGGAGAACTCGTCGAATCCGTCGGCATCACTGCCCACAAAGTGTGAGAATACCGACCGCGGGATGACTGCCGTCTGATGTTTCAGTTTTTCGATAAGCTGTTCCATATCCTTGTATGGATCGAAACCCAAACGGTGCATGCCGGTGTCCAGCTTGATATGGATCGGATAGTTGGTGATGCCTTCTTTCTCTGCCGCATGAATCAGGGCGTCGAGCAGTCGGAAACTGTAGACTTCAGGTTCCAGCTCATATTCAAACAAGGTCTTGAAAGCGGTCATTTCCGGATTCATGATCATGATGTTTGATTTGATGCCGGCTTTTCTCAGGTCTGCTCCCTCATCGGCAACCGCTACAGCCAGATAGTCGGCATGATGATCCTGAAGTGTCTTGGCTATTTCGATGGCACCGGCACCATAGGCCGAAGCCTTGACCATACATACCATCTTGGTTTCCGGTTTCATGAAGCTGCGATAGTAGTTCATGTTTTCCACCACGGCGTTCAGGTCAATTTCCAGTATGGTTTCGTGCACCTTGAGTTCCAGCAGTTCGGTCAGTTCATCAAAGCGGAAGGCACGGGCTCCCTTGATGAGAATCACCTCGTTGCGTAAGGTTTCAAGAAGGCCGCTGCCGATCAGTTCATCGGTAGTGGCGAAGAAGTGATGCTCCATAGGGAAGCGGTCGGCAAACTGGCTGATGGCTTCGCCTACACCGATTATTTTCTTGATGTGGCGATTTTCCAGCAGAGTGGCTACCTTGCCATACAGTTCTTCCGGTTTTTCTCCGGTCTGGCACAAATCGCTCAGCAATACGGTGCGTTCTTTTCCCTGACAGTCCGGGCGGCGGTTCATGAAGTCCAGAGCAATATCCAATGCGTTGAAGTCCGAGTTGTAACTGTCGTTGATCAGCGTGCAGCCGTTTTTACCCTCAATCACCTCCAGACGCATGGCAATCGGTTCCAGCTGGGCCATTTTCTGTCGGATGATGTTACGATCTAGATTCAGGTATAACGCCATAGCCAGACAATGAGTGGCATCCGTAATGGAAGCTTCGTCGATGAACGGAATTTCCACTTGATCGGTAGTGCCCTGATAACGATAGGTCAGCACCGTGGAGCGTTCCTGATATTCGGGGCGCACAAACAGGCGTGCGTCCGGATTATGGAATGACCATCCGAAGGCCTTGCTGCTCATACCATAGCTTTGGATGCCTTCCTTGATCATCGTATTGTCTTCATTATATATCAGAAGTTCTGCATCTTTAAAAAGCTTCAGTTTTTCGTGGCATTTCTCGTCCATAGAAACGAAATTCTCCTGATGCGCATTACCTAATGACGTAAAGATGCCGTATTGGGGTTGGATGATGGTCTGTAAGGCCTCCATTTCGCCACACTGTGAGATGCCGGCTTCGAAAATACCCAGTTCGGTCTGGGCATTCAGATTCCAGATAGACAGCGGAACTCCGATCTGGGAATTATAGCTGCGTGGAGAGCGGGCTATGACGTAATTGTCCGACAGAATCTGGTAAAGCCACTCCTTGACTACCGTTTTACCGTTGCTGCCGGTGATTCCGATAATCGGAATGTTGAATGCTTCGCGATGGCGTTCTGCCAGGCGTTGCAGTGCTTTGAGCGGGTCCAGTACGACCAGAAAATTCGCATCAGTATAGACACTCATATCTTGAGGAGGAGCGCTGACTACAAAATTGCGTACTCCCCGTTGGTAAAGTTCCGGTATGTAATGATGTCCGTCGTTGCGATTGCTTTTCAGGGCGAAGAACAGAGATTCCTCCGGGAAGCATAAAGAACGGCTGTCTGTAAGGATCCAATCTATTTTGGAGTCCTGATTTCCGATGTGCTTGGCTCCGATGAGTGAAGCGATTTGTTCTAATGAATAGGCCATATTCTTTTATTTTAGACGACTAGATAACCAATCGAATTCATAATTTAATGCTAAGTTCGGATATTTTTTTTGTATGCTTTCTAATTTTAACAAAGTTTTACTCAAAAAATCCTGATAGGCTTTTGAGTCAGGATGAGTGGGGCGATGCTCCAGAGCACGTTTGACAGATTCCCATTCTTTGACGAATTCTTTGGTTTTAGAAGTAAAGAATGTTTTCTGGAAACATTCCCAGATATAGGCTACAGCCTGTGGGGAAGGATGGAGCATGTCTTCCTTATAAAAACGGTAATCACGCAGTTCATCCAGTACAATTTCGTAGGCAGGAAAATAAAAGCAAGATTCCGGGTGTGCGCGGCATACCTCGTCGGCTGCAAGAAGCAGCGTGGCTTTGCTGAGCTGGCTTCCGTGAAATCCGTATTTTGCATAGCGGTAAGGACTTATGGTAAACACGATGTGCAAACCGGGATTTTTCTGATGACACAAGGCTATGATTGTTTCCAGTTCCTCTTTGCAACGTTGGATATCCAGAGTGATTTCCTCAAAGAGACGTCCTGGCTGCTTGTGGCAGTTGCCAACAATCAATTGCTGTTCTTTCAGCCGGTAAGCCCGGTTGGTACCTAAGGTAAGAAATAAGGTATGTGCCTGCTGCAACAGCCGGCATGTATCTTCCAGCCGGTTTTGCAGGTTGTTGAGGCATGCTATGCGGCTGTGTCCGCAGAAACTGCTGTCGTGTAGCCAGGAATGCCATCCCTGATCTGATTCAAAAAGGAATTTCTCGGGAGTTATTTCTCCGTTAAGTTCCTGAAAACACAGCCGGATGCTGGCCGGATTATACAATACCCCGAAAGGATTAACGGCACAGGAGAACTTGCGTGCGGCCATTTCCGAACCGATATTCTCGGCAAAACAGGAACCGATGAAGAGGGTCTGGTCGGAGGGATTAAGCGACGGAATGTTGTCCGGCAATTCAATTTGTGTCCTGAATTCCATACGATGCAAATATTCTTTGGGAATAAATTTATCTTGCAAAAATAGGTAACTTCATCGAAATTATGCTAATTTTGCGATAATTTATATCGTCATGAGTAAGGAAAGCAACTTTAACTTATTGTCTAAAATAAATTTTCCTGCCGATCTGAGACAGCTTCCCGTAGAGAAGCTGCCGGAAGTCTGTGCGGAGCTGCGTCAGGATATTATCGATGAACTGGCCGACAATCCGGGGCATTTTGCTTCGAGTCTGGGAGTCGTAGAACTGACCGTGGCTCTTCATTATGTTTTTAATACGCCTTATGACCGTATTGTATGGGATGTAGGACATCAGGCATACGGACATAAGATCCTGACCGGCAGAAGAGAACGTTTTTCGACCAACCGGAAACTGCATGGTATTTGTCCGTTTCCTTCACCCGAGGAGAGCGAATACGACAGCTTTACCTGCGGACATGCGTCTAACTCTATTTCCGCGGCTTTAGGTATGTCGGTGGCTTTTGAAGAAAAAGGAGAAACCGACCGCAATGTCATTGCTGTAATTGGTGATGGCTCCATGAGTGGTGGCCTGGCATTTGAGGGGTTGAACAATACGTCGTCTACTCCCAATAATTTGTTGATTATTCTCAATGACAACAATATGAGCATTGACCGCAGTGTGGGAGGAATGAAACATTATCTGCTCCAGTTGCATACCAGTCCGTGGTATAACCGGCTGCGTTTCCGTGTTTCACAAAAACTGTATCGTTGGGGATGGCTCAACGACGAACGCAAGAACAGCATTATCCGTTTCAACAATTCTCTGAAATCACTGATCAGTAACCAACAGAATATTTTCGAAGGAATGAATATCCGTTATTTCGGACCGTGTGACGGGCATAATATTCTGGAATTGGTGCAGGTGCTTCGTGATATTAAAAATATGAAGGGCCCGAAACTGCTGCATTTGCATACGGTGAAGGGAAAGGGTTTCAAACCGGCCGAAAAAGCGGCGACAATCTGGCATGCTCCCGGAAAGTTCGATAAGGATACCGGAGAGCGTATTGTAAGCGACACCAGCAGTCAGCCACCCAGATATCAGGATGTGTTTGGAAATACTTTGTTGGAGCTGGCTCAGCAGAACGATCGTATCGTAGGAGTGACGCCGGCCATGCCGACGGGGTGTTCTATGAATATACTGATGACGGCTATGCCCGACCGTGCCTTTGATGTGGGTATAGCTGAAGGTCATGCCGTAACGTTCTCGGGAGGAATGGCTAAGGAAGGAATGTTGCCTTTCTGCAATATCTATTCGGCATTTGCTCAGAGGGCATATGACAATATCATTCATGATGTGGCTATACAGAGATTGAATGTGGTATTGTGTCTGGACCGTGCCGGACTGGTCGGTGAAGACGGACCGACACATCATGGAGCGTTTGATCTGGCTTATTTGCGCCCGATACCGCATCTTACTATTGCTTCGCCCCGTAACGAGCATGAGTTACGCCATCTGATGTATACGGCACAGTTGCCCGATAAGGGACCTTTTGTCATCCGTTATCCTCGTGGTTGCGGACATCTGGTAAACTGGAAATGCGAAATGAGGGAGCTTACGGTAGGCAAGGGAGAAAAACTGCGTGAAGGTGCCGATCTGGCTGTTCTGACATTGGGCCCTATCGCTTACGAGGCTGAAAAGGCTATAGAAAAAGCTGAAAAAGAGGCTGAAGCGCGGGGAGAAAGTCTGACGGTTGCGCATTACGACATGCGTTTCCTGAAACCGATAGATACGGAGATTCTTGAGGAGGTTGCCCACAAATTTACACGGGTCATTACCATTGAGGATGGTGTGGTTTCCGGTGGTTTGGGCAGCGCCGTTCTGGAATATATGGCCGATAACGGGTATACTTTGAAAATAAAGCGTCTGGGATTGCCGGATGAGTTTGTAGAGCATGGGGCAGTGAATCAGCTTTATCAGATTGTAGGGCTTGATAGCGAAAGTATTGCCCGCGAAATTATACAATTAGTAAAACATTGATCTATGAAAATAGTGATTGCTGGGGCCGGAGGAGTAGGCACCCATTTGGCTGAACTTTTATCCAAAGAAGACCAGGATATCGTACTGATTGACGAAAATCCGGAAAAACTGGCAAATATTGCCAACAGTTTTGACCTGATGACATTAAATGTGCATCCTACTTCGATTAATGGTCTGAGAGAAGCGGGTACCAATAAGGCTGATCTGTTTATTGCCGTAACTCCCGATGAAACCAAAAATATGACTTGCTGTATGCTGGCAAGTGCCATGGGGGCGCAAAAGACTGTGGCCCGAATAGATAATGATGAGTATCTGTTGCCCCAACACAGTGAGTTTTTCAAGAAAATGGGTATTAATTCCATGATCTATCCGGAGTTGTTGGCTGCCGGTGAGATTACCGAGGCATTGAAACGAAGCTGGGTACGTCAATGGTGGGAAGTGCACGACGGTGCGCTGATCATGCTGGGTATCAAACTTCGGGAAACGGCGGAAATTCTGAATATTCCGTTTAAGGCACTGAATGGATCTGGTGTAAATTATCATATTGTAGCCATCAAGCGGGGGGAGGAAACCATCATTCCGAACGGTGACGACGAACTGAAGTCGGGCGATCTGGCCTATTTCATGTGTACCAAGAAATATATTCCTTATATCCGTAAGATTGTGGGAAAGGAACATTATGAAGATGTGCGCAATGTGATGATTATGGGCGGAGGAATGATCAGCGTGCATGCGGCGAAATTCGCTCCAAGCTATATGAATGTGAAAATCATCGAGCAGGATACAGCCAAGTGTATGGAACTGAATAATCTGTTGGAAACGGATGATGCTCTGGTGATTCATGGTGACGGGCGTGACGCTTCCCTGCTGATGGATGAGGATATTGAGCACACACAGGCCTTTGTGGCGCTGACCGATCAGACGGAAATCAATATTCTGGCCTGTCTGACAGCCAAGCGTATGGGAGTGCGCAAGACGGTGGCCCTGATCGAGAATATGGATTATATCGGTATGGCTGAAAAACTGGATATCGGTACGATTATCAACAAGAAAGAAATTGCGGCCAGCCATATTTACCAGCTGATGCTGGATGCCGATGTGGCCAATGTGAAGTGTCTGACTCTTGCCAATGCGGATGTGGCTGAATTCCTGGTAAAACCGAATGCCAAGGTCACTAAAAAAGAGGTGAAGGATCTGGGGCTTCCGCATGGAGTAACCCTTGGAGGTCTGGTACGCGCCGGAGAGGGAATGCTGGTGAGCGGTAATACACAGATTCAGGCCGGTGACCGTGTGGTGGTGTTCTGCAAGAGCATGCTGATGAAAAAACTGGATAAATATTTTAACTGATGAAATACGGGACCGGAAAATGACCGGAAAGATATGAAAAAGAGGAGCGCTTTCAAGAAGCGCTCCTCTTTTTCATATTTGTTAGATTACAGATAATTGTCGTCATCGTCATCAACCTCATCGGCCATGTCATAATAAGACAAGGGAGGAGTGTCTGAGGGTTTCGGGGCATTACTTGTCGCTTCTTCCTGTTCATCATTCTCTAAAAAGGTGATCAGGTCCTGTCGCAGACGCTGATAAGGAGGAGCGCTCTTGAAATTGATGTTTTTGCGTAACATGGATTCTACGGTACTTTGGCTGTGCTGATAGCAGGACAGTTCGTTTTGCATCTGTGTTTCATGCTCGGCCAGATTGCGGATTTCCCGCTCACGTTCCTTGCGCAACAGGGTGCATACAGGGTTCAGCAGTGGGCAGATAATGTTTTCAAAAAGGGTATGTCCCTGCATATACAGATAAGTGGTTTCCGGGGTAACTCCCAGCTTTATCAATTCTTCTTTTAGCGGTTCATATGCCCCCTTGGCTTGCGGAAAGTGATTTTGCAGATAACCGATTTTCCGGTTTACCCGTTTCCGGATGGCTTCCAATGTATGTTCCGGGTGATATACATTGATTTCGGAGAAAGATACGATATTGCCGAATTCGGTCATTGTAAAGTCCCGGTAGAAGTTATTCCGGTATGCCCAGATAGACCACACGAACAGGGGCCAGATAATTTTGGAGAATTCGGTCAGAAAACTTTCCAGGTCAATGATGCGGTGGTCATTGAGGGTGGCCATGACACATACGCTGTGCAGACTTTCTGCATAGCACTGGTAATTCTCGATGGCATAAACATAGGTGTGGAAGATATAGGGACTGTGATTGATGAGGCGCGAAGTGTAGTTGGTGTCCTGGAGGAGATAATCGTAGTCGGCATCTACACAGGCAATCATATCCGTACCCAATTGTTTGCCCAGCTGGTTCATCAGTACAATTTTCTTGCCTTTGCCCAAATTGGTGCGCGAAGGGAGCATCACCTCAAAATAACGCCGGTCGTTTTCAAACTCATCGAGGACCATGCGCCAGAAGAACACGTCATCATAGCTTTCCACATAGGCGATGATTTTCTTGCGCGCAGTCTTGGAGCGCATCCTGTTGGCGGCTCCCAGATAGAGCGAGTTCAAATGTTCGGATAATCGTTTGGCCATAGCTGCCTCCTTTTGTTAAAGTGTGGTTATTCGGTGGTGATGTCCGATACTTCGGTTACGGCATCCAGCCAGCCGTTCATGATTACGGCAGGAGAGTGGGTGGTAAGGATGATCTGCACATTGGGGTTGATCTGCCGTATGGTGGTGATGAGCTTCTGTTGCCATTCGATGTGCAGACTCACTTCCGGTTCGTCCATAAACAGTACGTAGGGGGTTTTATCCTCAACCAGTACGGTGAGCAGGATGACCAGGATCTGTTTCTCACCGGAAGAAAGCTGATAGGGAGACAGTACTTCACCGATTTGGGTAAAAAATATCTCATTGCTTTTGCGGACAATCTTCTTTCCGGTTTCCTGAAAGAAATCATCAATCAGATCCTGAAACCGTTTTTTGGCTTCGGCCTGTTCACGCGCTTTGTTCTGTGCTTCCGGATCACCGCTGGTCAGCATTTCGATCATGCGGTTACCTACATTTACCTGATAGTCCAGATAACGCCGTTGCAGCTGGTAAATCTGCCAGTCCAGTTCGGTAGCTACACGGGCATCGGTCAGCTTTTCAATCAGTCCGCCGTGAATCAGCGGACGGTCTACACTGCGGATGACATCGAAATGGATACAGGTGGCATCTTCCGGATAAAAAGACAGTTTTACGCCTCCCGGCATTTCACGCTCCAAAGCTCTGTTGGTAGCAAGAAGCTGCTTGATGACTTTGTTCAGAATCGTACTTTTACCGACACCGTTTACTCCACTCAGAATGTTGACATCCTTTTGCAGATCCCATATGATATGATGCCGTCCGCTCCATAAAGAATCTATCTCAATGCGGCGGATATATTCTCCAACTTTTTCCATAATATAAAGTTTATGCTCCTTACAAAGATAGATTTTCCGCATGAATAAAACCACTTTTTCAGGGAAAATCTTTCCGGTTCGGACTGATTCGTTTTTTCATACAAAAATAGGGTGATAAAGAGGATTGTAAGGATTGGTGAGACATTGAATCGAAAAACTTTTGTCTTTGCATGCGGTCCGTCCGTGAACCGTTCCTATGGAATAGGAGGACGCAACTGCTTTCCGGGCAGAAATCATATTGAAATATACTGTCGGTTTTCCGTCTTTGATGTTCATGAATATCCGAAACTTTGCACGTTGAAAAAAAACACTTTATTCTATCGGCTTTTACAATATATTTTTGTACTTTTGTACACAGTAACAATCATAACCTAATAGTTTAAAAATAAGCGAAAATGAAACCTACTTTATTTCTTTTGGCTGCTGGTATGGGTAGCCGTTACGGTGGTTTGAAGCAGCTCGACGGGCTGGGTCCAAACGGAGAAACAATCATGGACTACTCTATTTACGATGCCATTCAGGCCGGATTCGGTAAACTGGTATTTGTGATCCGTAAGGATTTCGAGCAGGAGTTCCGTGATAAGATCATCAGCAAGTATGAGGGACACATCCCATGTGAACTGGTATTTCAGGCACTGGATGCTCTGCCAGAAGGATTTACTTGTCCGGAAGGTCGTGAGAAGCCATGGGGAACAAACCATGCGGTAATGATGGGTAAGGATGTCATTAAGGAACCTTTCTGTGTCATCAACTGCGATGACTTCTACAATCGTGATGCTTTCATGGCTATCGGTAAGTTCTTGAGCGAGCTGCCTGAAGGTGCTACAAACCAGTATGCAATGGTTGGTTTCCGTATCGGAAACACTTTGTCAGAGAACGGTTCAGTAGCTCGTGGCGTTTGCGCTAAGGATGACAAGGGTAACTTGTCTGCTATTGTAGAGCGTACTGAGATCATGAAGGTTGACGGTGAGATCTGCTACAAGGACGAGAACGGCAACTGGACTCCGGTTGGTGGCGAGAACACTCCGGTTTCTATGAACATGTGGGGATTCACTCCAGACTACTTCGCATACAGCGAGGAGTTCTTCAAGACTTTCCTGAGCAATCCTAAGAATATGGAGAATCTGAAGTCTGAGTTCTTCATTCCTTTGATGGTAGATAAATTGATCAACGACGGTACTGCTACCGTTAAGATCCTGGATACAACTTCAAAATGGTTCGGTGTAACTTACGCAGCAGATCGTGATGGTGTTGTTGCCCGCATCAAGGCATTGGTTGACGAAGGTGTTTATCCTGCAAAATTGTTCTAATCAGAAGAGAACAAAGATATGTAAGGACGGGATGCTCTGCTTTTCGGCAGATCATCCCGTTTTTTTATACTCCTTTGGTACTTGGTATATTCGTGATAATTCTCAGGTATTTTATGGATGAAAATTCTCCTTGAATCCATGAAGAATGATTATCTTTGAAGCGATTCGGAAAAAAGGAACAGTAATTGTTTCCTTTTTCATACGGGTTTTAAACAGATAGATAAGTAATGAAAAATACGATGAAAGCAAGACTGAACTGGAAACTGTTTTTGATATGCTGTCTGTGTCTGAACGCAGGGTTGGCTAACGGACAGCTCAGAGGAAAAATCAATGAATTGTTGGGGAGGGCAGATACTGCCATTCGTGTTCAGGCGGCCGATACGCCACAAATGGCAACAGATACAGGGACTTATCGTCGTTTGCAACAGTCTTTGCAGGAATCCCGTCAAAGAGAGGAACGCCTGCAAATGGAGTTGAACGAACTTAAAATAGGGGCTCTTGCCCGTGATTCTGTGAATCAGGCTTTACTGGTACGTCAGATTGATTCCTTAAGAGCTACGACAAAGGGATATCCGGTAGTGGTAGACGAAGATACTTTATTTGCGTTTTATGCGGCAAGAGGCGGACTTACACCTCAGGCTGTCATCGCATACGATTAATTACAGTTCGTCGGCCAAGGAATATGGACTGATTATTCATTCGGAAGTGACCATTGGGTATGACGCGCCCTGGCGTCAGGTGCGTCAGTTGCTGATAGAGGCGGCTTTGGCAACGCCCGGGGTAACCGATGAACCGAGACCGTTTGTGTTGCAAACCTCATTGAGTGACTGGTATCCGGTATATCAGGTCAACGCTTATGTACGTAATGCGCAGGAGTTGCCGCGTATTTATTCCATCTTGCATCAGAACATACAGGACCGTTTCAATGAAGCCGGAGTGGAAATCATGTCACCGCACTATATGGCCATGCGTGACGGTAATGATACGACAATTCCCAAAAATGATCAGCGTAGTAACCCGGATTATCAGAATTCTTCGCTAAAACTGAAAAAACAGACAGAGGAAAAAGAGCCGGAAACGGAACCGACAGAGAAGAAACAAGAGTAAATCACTTTTAATATAATTAATTTATGAATGTAGGAGATAAAGCGCCCGAAGTTCTGGGCTATAATGAAAAAGGAGAAGAAGTATTGTTGAGCCAGTATCGTGGCAAGAAGGTGGTGTTGTATTTCTATCCGAAAGACAATACCTCCGGTTGTACGGCTGAGGCTTGCAGCTTGCGTGATCAGTATGCTGATTTAAAGCAGGCGGGTGTGGAAGTGATTGGAGTCAGTGTGGACAGTGCCGCTTCGCACCAGAAATTCATTGCCAAGCATGAACTGCCTTTCACGCTGATTGCTGATACCGAGAAGACTTTGGTAGAGGCTATGGGTGTATGGGGAGAGAAAAGCATGTACGGACGTAAATATATGGGTACTTTCCGTACTACCTTTATCATTAATGAAGAAGGAGTCATTGAACATATATTCTTGCCCAAACAGATCAAAACCAAGACTCATGCCGATCAGATCCGTGATTATCTGAAAGGATAATCGTTGTTTGTCCTGATCCGTTATTCGAGAAAAGTTCTGCAAAATAAAAATCCATAGCAAAGTTTCCACATGGAATTTGCTATGGATTTTATTTGTTTTTACCTTTTCCAATATTGGCTTACCAAAGTTTCAGACGTTTATCTTCGGGCAGGAACATGGCGTCTTTAGATGTGATGCCGAAGGCCTGATACCAGGCGTCTATATGTGGTAATGCTCCGTTCACACGCCATTTATCCAAGGAATGCGGGTCACTTTTTGTCAATTTACGAATTTGTTCTTCTCGTATATTGGTTGCCCATAAATTGGCGTAGGCGATGAAGAAACGCTGTTCGGGTGTAAAATTGTCTTTTACCGGCAATGGATTTTCACGTGTGGCATTGTGGAATGCCAGCAAGGCAACTTTAAGACCACCGTGATCGGCCAGATTCTCACCGAGTGTCAGTTCACCATTGGCTTTCAGACCCGGAAGCACTTCTATTTGATCAAAATAGTTTTTCATGACCTCGGCACGCTTAACGAAGCGTTCCCCATCACCAGGAGCCCACCAGTCTGTCAGGTTTCCGTTTTTATCGAATTGTCTTCCCTTGTCATCGAAACCATGTGTCATCTCGTGGCCGATGACTACTCCGATAGCACCATAATTAAAGGCATCATCGTTGTCCATGTCGAAGAACGGGTATTGCAGGATTCCTGCCGGGAAACAGATTTCGTTGGTGGTCGGATTATAATATGCATTTACGGTCTGAGGAGTCATGTGCCACTCTTCCGGATCAACCGGTTTGTTCAGCTTTTCCTTAATCATGTTCTGAACATCAAATTCAGAGCAACGTATGATGTTTTCCAATAGCGTATCGCCAATCTCTAAGGCTGAATAGTCACGCCATTTGTCCGGATATCCCACTTTTACGTGAAAGGCATTCAGTTTGTCTAATGCGGCAGTCTTGGTTGTTTCGCTCATCCATTCCTGTTCTTTGATACGTTCTGCCAAAGCCGTTTGCAGATTCGCGATGAGTTTGATCATACGCTCTTTGGCAGCCTGCGGGAAATAACGTTCCACATACAGACGTCCCATTGCTTCGCCCAGATTACTTTCTACTACACTTAAGGCACGTTTCCAGCGTGGACGGTCCTGTTCGCTACCCGACAATACTTTACCGTAGAAAGAGAAGTAGATGGCTCTTATGGAGTCGTCCAGATATGAAGCCGAGGAGTCAATCAGTTTCCAAAGCATAAATGCCTGAAGACTGTTCAGACTTTCTTCTTTCAGGACTGATTCCACCTCGTGTATGGCTTCCGGTTGCGCTACATTGACTTCTGAAATACCTTCCATGCCGATTATGCGGAAATAGTTACTCCAGTCAATACCCGGATAATCCTTTTTCAGGTTTTCAAATGATATTTTATGATAGTTCGCTTCCGGGTCTCTCTGTTGTGTCGCATTATAAGATGCTTTGGCCAGACGAGTTTCTATGCGCATGATGTCGGTAACCATCTGATCGGCTTCTTCTTCATAGCCACAATAGGTCAGAGCCTCTTTCATATATTTCCGGTAAGCCTCACGGATATTTTTCGTCACCTCATCTTCGTCCAGATAATATTCGCGTTCTCCCAGACAAATGCCTCCCTGATAAAGCTGTACCAGATTCATGCTGCTGTTTTTTATATCAGCGCCGATATAGAAGTAGAAGAAAGCCGGCATACCCAAACGTTGCATTTGTGCAACTTGCGCCATTAACTCAGTCTTGTTTTTACATTGGGTGATCTTTTCCATATAGGGGCGGATCGGTTGCCATCCGGCTTTATTGCGTGCGGTACTGTCCATGGCGCTCAGATAAAGTCGGGAAATCTTGTCTTCCAGACTACCGGGAGTAGCCTTGCTTTTGATCAGTTCCTCAATCAGCTGTTGCTGACGTTTGTTGTTATTTTCCATCAGCATGTCGAACGTACCGAATTGCGCATATTCGGCAGTGAGCGGATGAGCTTTGAGCCATCCTCCGCAAGCATACTGATAGAAGTCTGTTCCCGGTTTCACATCCAGGTTCATATTTTCAACAGAAATACCTGACAGATTTTTTTCTTCGGTCTGCGCATTCAGTGCAGTTACTGCTCCGGTATTCAGCAATAGAGAGAGCAGTGTCATTTTCCAATTTATCATGTTCCGACTATTTAGTTGTTTGTTTTCGCTTCATCCAGTTCCAGAGATACCGCTTCCCAACGTTCTACAGTTTCGTCCAACTGTTTTTTAAGTGCGCCGTGCTTTTCATAAAGCTGCATGTCGGCCGCTCCTTCGGGAGTTGCCATTTGCGCCTCGAGCTCCGCGATTTGTGTTTCCAGTCCCTCGATTTCCGATTCACAGACACTGACCGCTTTTTCCAGTTTGCGTATTTTCTTTTGCTGTTCCTTCTGCTGTTCGTAGGACAGACGGTTGCTGCTGGTTTCCTTTTCAGCCGGTGCGCTGGTTTTGGTGGTCGGACTGCTGCTTAGTTGCAGTTCGTTGAGTGATTCGATATTCTTTTTCTTCAGAAAGTCGTAGATGCCGCCGAGGTGTTCTTTCACTACACCTCCGCCGAACTCGTAAACTTTTTCTACCAGTCCGTCGAGGAATTCACGGTCATGGCTTACCACGATTACCGTACCGTCAAAATCCCGGATGGCTTCTTTGAGCACATCTTTCGAACGCATGTCCAGATGGTTGGTCGGCTCATCGAGAATCAGCAGGTTTACCGGTTCCAGCAACAGTTTGATCATGGCCAGACGGCTGCGCTCACCACCGGAAAGTACCTTGACCTTCTTTTCTGAGGCTTCTCCTCCAAACATGAAAGAGCCGAGGATGTCCTTGATGCGCAGACGGATGTCGCCTTTCGCTACCCGGTCTATCGTATCGAAAACGGTCAGCTCTCCATCGAGCAGCTGCGCCTGGTTTTGGGCAAAGTAACCGATCTGTACCATGTGCCCCACTTTCAGGGTACCGTCAAAAGGAATCTCGTTCATGATACATTTCACAAGCGTAGACTTACCCTCACCGTTTTTACCTACAAAAGCCACTTTCTCGCCACGCTTGATGGTGAGGTTTACATCGTGGAATACTACATGATCGCCATAAGCCTTACGCACATTTTCGCAGATGATGGGATAGTCACCGCTACGCATGGCTGGCGGAAACTTAAGGTGTAGTGAAGAGTTGTCCACTTCGTCCACTTCAATCGGGATGATTTTTTCCAGCTGTTTGATGCGGCTCTGCACCTGTACGGCCTTGGTGGCCTTATAGCGGAAGCGCTCGATAAAGTCCTTGATGTCGGCAATTTCCTTTTGCTGGTTTTCATAGGCACGGAGCTGCTGTTCGCGTCGTTCGGCACGTAGCTTCACATATTCGTCATATTTCACCTTATAGTCGTAGATGCGTCCGCAGGAGATTTCCAAAGTGCGGTTGGTTACGTTATTGATAAACGCACGGTCGTGGCTGACCAGTACTACGGCATTGGCCCGGGTTGACAGAAAGTTTTCCAGCCACTGGATACTTTCAATGTCCAGATGGTTGGTCGGCTCATCGAGCAACAGAATGTCCGGTTTACGCAGCAACAGTTTGGCCAGTTCGATACGCATACGCCATCCTCCGCTGAACTCTTTGGTGGGGCGGTCAAAATCAGAGCGTGCGAAGCCCAGTCCCATGAGTGTCCGTTCGATTTCGGCATGGAAGTTCATGCCTCCCATCATCTGGAAACGTTCGTTTTCGTGCGTAAAACGTTCCACGAGCTGCATATAGCTTTCGCTTTCATAGTCCGTACGTTCTGCCAGTTCGTTGTTCATCTTCTCCAGTCGGAGCTGCATTTCCGTAATATGGTCAAAGGCCTGCATGGCTTCCTCCATGACGGTATGTTCATCCGACAGCACCATGACCTGAGGCAGATATCCGATGGTGGTGTCTTTCGGCACAGCCACTACGCCCCCTGTGGGTTGTTGCAGTCCGGCAATGATTTTGAGCATGGTGGATTTTCCCGCTCCGTTTTTTCCGACGAGCGCGATGCGGTCCTTGTCATTTATCACATAAGATACGTTCTGGAATAAGGGCTTGGCTCCAAATTCCACTTCGAGGTTTTCTACTGAAATCAAAGTATTTTGTCTTTTTAAAATTCGAGATGCAAAAATACGGATTTTTCAGCAGAATCGGGAGGCGAGTCTCAAAAAACTTATGGTAGGTCTGCTGAGTGTTAAAAATGAATTGTCAGACAATTGTCATTTCTTCTACATCATTTTGTTATGGTATTCAGATACTTTTGTACTGACCAAAAAGAAAAAACCATGCAATTGAGAAAACATTATCGTACGATTGTGCTTTCAGACATACACCTGGGCACATCCCATTCCAAAGTGGATGAAGTGAATCAATTTTTGAAAAGTGTGAACTGCGACCGTCTGATTCTGAACGGTGATATTATTGACGGATGGCATATCCGCAAGAACGGAAGCAAAAAATGGTTGCCGGAACATACCTTGTTCTTCAAGATTCTGATGAAGCTGATGGAGAAATGCAATACCGAGATCATTTATGTCAGTGGAAATCATGATGATTTTCTGGATGCCCTGGTTCCGCTTCAATTGGGAAATATTACGGTAGTCAAGGATTTTGTTCATGAAACCAATGGAAAACGATATTTTGTGACGCATGGTGATGTGTTCGACCGGGTGACAAGTCAGATGAAGTGGCTGGCTAATCTGGGTGATACCGGATATACATTCCTGTTATGGTTTAACGGCTGGTATAACCGTTATCGCCGGGCAATGGGCAAACCTTATTATTCTTTGTCGCAACGTATCAAGCAAAAGGTGAAAACGGCTGTGTCCTATATTTCAGACTTTGAGCAGACACTAGCCGAATTTGCACAAAGTAAAAAATGCGATGGTGTGATCTGTGGCCATATTCATCATCCCGAAAATACCTATTATGGAAATATACATTATCTGAATTCTGGTGATTGGGTGGAAACCATGTCGGCTTTGGCTGAGGATGAAGACGGAAACTGGAGCATTCTTTATTATGGTGAAACATATCAGAATGCTGAATGTGAAGAGAATCAGGACATAACAAAAATAAATGCAGCGGTATGAGATTTCTTTTTGTAGTGCAAGGTGAGGGACGCGGACATTTGACACAGGCCTTGGCCATGGAGCGATTGCTCACTCAGGCCGGTCATGAAGTTGTGGAGATTTTGGTCGGAAAAAGCAATAGCCGGCAATTGCCCGGTTTTTTCAATCGGAACGTGAAGGCTGCCGTAAGTCGTTTTGACAGTCCGAATTTTTTGCCTTCGGCTAAAACCGGCCGGGCCAATCTTACAAAGAGTATCACTTACAATATGACTTGTTTGTCTGCCTATTGGCATAGTATCCGTTTCATCCGTGAAAAAATAGAGAATAGTGGAGTGGATGCTGTCATCAATTTTTATGAGTTGCTTGTAGGGATGACTTATGCGTTACACCGTATTCGTGTGCCGCAGATCTGTATCGGGCATCAGTATCTTTTTCTGCACCACGATTTCAAGACCCCGTTTAACCAGAATGTAGATATGCAACTGTTGCGTCTCTTCACCAAGATGACGGCATGGGGATCGGCACGGAAGTTAGCATTGTCTTTTCACATGATGCCGGTGGACCGTGAAGAGAATATTGTGACCGTTCCGCCTTTGTTGCGTCGTGAGGTGCTTTCCCAAAAGGCTGTTCCCGGCGATTATGTGCACGGCTATATGCTCAATCCCGGATTTGTGGAACAGGTGAAGGCCTGGCATGCCCGTCATCCTGAAGTGTCGCTGCGTTTCTTTTGGGACAAGCAGAATGCTTCCGTGATGAAGAAAGTGGACGAAACTCTGACACTGTACCAGATTGATGATGTGGAGTTTCTGAAACAGATGCGTGGCTGTGGAGCTTATGCCACTACGGCCGGTTTTGAATCTATCTGCGAAGCGATGTACTGGGGCAAGCCCATTCTGATGGTTCCGGCACATATCGAGCAGGAATGCAATGCCTGGGATGCGGCCCGTAATGGTGCCGGCATTATCTCCGATGACTTCAATCTGGACCGTTTGCTGGAGTTTGCCCGCGATTATCGTCCAGACACGGCTTTCCGTGCCTGGGTGCAGTCTGCAGGCGAAATCATACTTTCTGAAATCGAATCTGTAGTTCACGAGTCTATAGGCGATAGCGCTTTGGTATCTGCAGCCTGCTGAGAATACATTCAGGTTACATGAATGTGTTCTGGAAAATCAGGATCTACCGCTTTGGAGTTTCTTTCTGATAAATTGTTTGCAGAATGAACCGGGCGACACATGGTCTGTAATGAGAGTCTTCATAATAGTTATGATAATCTTCGGTGATAGAATTTACTCCTGAGAAATCATAAATGTTGTTTTCTCCAAATAGCATTTCCAGTTGCCTCTTATCTTCGGGATGCAGTTTTTGCTGATAATACAAAGGAGAAATGATTACCTTGTAATGGCTGTGATGCTTTTGCAATAGGGCTGCCATATTTTGTAATAGGGAATATTGACTGTCACCGATGACCGCGGGGTGTGTCTGTGGAGTTTGTTTTCCTTCGAATACGGCTAATCGCTGTGGCGAGTAATAGTTGCCTTGGTTGATTTCATGCTCAATGCTGTCGTAACGTATTTCATTATAACGGAGTTCATAAGTAATATTGAATTCCTTTATTAGAAAATTCCGGGTCATATAATCCTTTAATCTATGGCTGATGGCATAGTCGCAAACGGCAAAAGCTATTTTAGGGTTGCAGTATGCCATGAAATGTACCCAGTGAAAACCCCAGAAATGTTTGTACTGTTCTGTTTCAGGAGACGGGTAAAACAGAGCTTCCAGTAAAGTATAAATACAATAGGAAGAAATATTAAAAATTCAATAGAGTTAAACAGCATTATTGTTGATTTATTACAAGGAAATAATCGTATCTTGGTTGAAAAGTATTTTTTGTTTCTTTAATCAGGATATGAAAAGAATGTAAAATTACGATAAATGGAATTTCTTCCCAAATTTTTTGATTATTTGTTTAACAATCTGTTGGTAACCCGTATTGGTACGAAGCCATATAACAGAAAACGGATATTCTTGTCTTTTGAACAGGAATATCCGTTTTCTGTTATAAACATTCAATGATGAATCAGGAATTTAATACCTTTATCGATATGACTCTTTGTAGATGGCAATGATTTCCTCGTCGTTCAGCGGGCGCGGATCGAACTGGAACAGTCCGCCCATGGTGTCACGGGCATTGGCAGCAAAGCGTTCGAAATCCTCTTCCTTGATACCCCATTCGCTTAGTGCCAGCTGGTCTACACCACATTCTTTCTGCATGCGCTCCAAAGCTTCGATGAAGTCGCTCGGACGGTTGCTCTTGCTTTGTGTCATCACCTCGGCCATCTTCATGTATCTCTTGGTGCAGTCGTTGCGGAAAGTATTGAAGTAAGCCCGGCTGATGGCAATCAGTCCTGCGCCGTGCGGCAGTGCCGGATAATAGGCGCTCATGGCGTGCTCCAGAGAATGTTCAGAAGTGCAGCTTGAAGTAGACTCCACCATTCCGGCCAAAGTGCTTGCCCAGGCTACTCGTGCGCGGGCAACAAGGTCATTTCCGTCGCACACGGCTTTGGGCAGATATTTGTATAACAGACGAATGGCTTCGAGGGCGTAGAGATCGCTGATGCCGTTGCTGCATCCGGCTATATATCCTTCAGCGGCATGGAAAAAGGCATCGAATCCTTGATAAGCCGTAAGTTTCGGCGGGATGGAAACCATCAGTTTCGGATCGATGATAGACAGTACCGGGAAGGTATAGCGGTTGCCGTAACCGATTTTTTCCTGCTTTTCCTCATCGGTGATGACGGTCCACGGATCGGCTTCCGTACCCGTTCCGGCAGTTGTCGGAATGGCCACTACGGGTAGTGCACCCTGGATTTCACGTCCCTTGCCGCTTCCTCCGGAGATGTAATCCCAGTAGTCACCCTTATTGCAAGCCATCACGGCGATGGATTTGGCTGAATCGATACTGCTTCCGCCACCCAGACCGATCACGAAATCACAGCCCAGTTCCTTACAGATGGATGCTGCCTCCATGACGTGTGCCTTGGTTGGGTTGGGTTGTATTTTGTCATAAACGATTGCTGATACATTGTTCTCCGTGAGCAGACGGAGTACCAGATCCAGATAACCATACTTTTTCATGGAACTGCCCGATGAAATAACCACCATTGCCTTTTTACCGGGAAGTTCTTCCGTAGCTAATTTCTTGATCTCGCCACATCCGAACACGATCTTCGTGGGGATGTGAAAACTGAATGAAGGATTGTTATTCATCATAATAATTACATTTAAGCATATACCCAAAAATAGGAAAAAAACAAATGAAAAACGAAACTTTACGGCGGTTTTTCTTACGTTTTTAAATTCATTTTATAATTAAAGCCTTATCCTTATATGTTATAGTCTTTGTTTGCTTTCTATTTTGCGCTAACTTTGCAGTCAGAATACTCAAAAAATACGACTATGTCTTTGATTTTACCGGAACATTTTCCCGCAACAGATATTTTACGGAAAGAACATATTGACGTGACAGAGAACACACGTTCCGTGGCTCTGAAAGTACGTCCTCTGCGTGTGGCTATTCTAAATCTTATGCCTTTGAAGATTGACACCGAGGTGGATTTGCTGCGCATTCTGGCGCAGTCGCCCTATCATATTGAGGTTACTTGGATGTCTTTAGCCACGCATACGCCGAAACATGCCTCTCCGGAGCATATGCAAGCTTTTTATCAGCCTTTTCCGGAGTTGAAGGAACAGAAGTTCGACGGTTTTATCGTGACCGGAGCTCCGGTGGAGCATCTGGCTTTTGAGGAAGTGGGGTACTGGCCCGAGTTATCCGACATCTTCCGTTGGGCGCGCACGAATGTCACTTCTACTCTCTATATATGTTGGGCGGCACAAGCCGGACTGTATTTCCATTATGGCATTCCGAAACATCCGCTGCCTCAGAAAATGTTCGGCATATTCCCGCAACAGGTGCTTGATGCCGCTCATCCGCTGATGCGGGGCATGGACGATGTGTTCTTTATGCCGCATAGTCGTCACACAGAAGTACGTCGTGAAGACATCGATCGGGTGAACGAACTGAAAATCATTGCCGAGTCAGAATATTCGGGTGTCGGTATGGTGGTGGCCCGTGAGGGACGTGAGGTTTTTGTTACCGGTCATTCGGAGTATTCGCCTTACACGCTTGACACCGAATACAAGCGAGATTTGGGCAAGGGGCTGCCCATTCAGATGCCGATGAATTACTATCGTGATGATAATCCTGAACTTGGGCCTGTGGTACGCTGGCGTACACATGGTGTACAATGGTACCTGAACTGGCTTCATTATCTGGTCTATCAGACGACACCTTATAATTTAAACGATATAAAATAATGCAACCAAGACCTGTTGAACTATTGGCACCGGCCAAGAATGCCGATTGTGGCATTGAAGCTATCCGTCATGGGGCGGATGCTGTATATATAGGCGCTCCCCGTTTCGGAGCCCGTGCTGCTGCCGGCAATTCTGTAGAGGATATCGCCCGCCTTACTGCTTTTGCCCACCAATATCGGGCTAGAGTCTATGTGGCCGTCAATACCATTCTGAAGGATGAAGAACTGGCCGAAACCGAAGAAATGATCTGGGAACTGTATCGTGCCGGCGCGGATGCGCTGATTGTGCAGGACATGGCTTTGTTGCAGCTGAATCTGCCTCCGATAGCCTTGCATGCCAGTACGCAGATGGATAACCGTAGCGCCGATAAGGTTCGTTTTTTACAACAACAGGGATTTTCGCAGGTGGTATTGGCCCGTGAACTTACTTTACAACAGATTCGCGATATTCACGAGGCGTGTCCGTCGGTGCCGCTTGAGGTGTTTGTGCACGGAGCGTTGTGTGTCAGCTACAGCGGTCAGTGTTATGTGTCGCAACATTGCTTCGGTCGTAGCGCCAACCGGGGAAACTGCGCGCAGTTCTGTCGTCTGAAATTTGATCTGGTAGATGCTGAC
The DNA here is from genome assembly GCA_944320795.1 of Candidatus Paraprevotella stercoravium. Taxonomy (GTDB): domain Bacteria; phylum Bacteroidota; class Bacteroidia; order Bacteroidales; family Bacteroidaceae; genus Paraprevotella; species Paraprevotella stercoravium. Next base: position 47,680 of record CALUIU010000018.1, read on the forward strand.
GGTAAGGTTATCGAACAGGAAAAACATCTGCTCTCATTGAAGGACCTGAACCAAAGCGATCAGCTGGAGCAGATTCTGGAAGCAGGAGCTACCTCGCTCAAAATCGAAGGTCGTCTGAAGGACATGGCTTATGTGAAAAACGTGACAGCCTATTATCGTCAGAAACTGGATGCCATCTTCCGTAAGCATCCGGAGTATTGTCGTGCTTCTTCTGGTAAGTGTGAATATACTTTCCGTCCGCAGTTGGAGAAGAGTTTTAACCGGGGATTCACCCATTACTTCCTGAACGGGCGGAAAACCGATATATTTTCTTTCAATACCCCGAAATCGTTGGGCGAGGAGGTAGGTGATGTAAAGGAAATCCGGGGCAAATGCATTATCGTGGCTGGTGTGAAACCTTTCAGTAACGGTGACGGATTGTGCTATATGGACGAGAATGGCAAGCTGCAGGGCTTCCGTGTCAATAGGGTGGACGACAGCAATAAGATTTATCCGGTGGAGATGCCACGCGTGAAACCGCATACACGCCTTTACCGTAATTTTGACCAGGAGTTTGACCGTTTGCTTTCCAAGCCGTCAGCAGAACGTAAGATTACCGTGGACTGGACTGTTGGTGAATATCCCGAAGGTTTTGTGCTGAGTCTGAAAGATGAGGACGGAGTTTCGGTCAGTGTTCCGTTTGCTGCTGAAAAAGAACCGGCACGTAGTCCACAGGAGGAGAATATCCGCAGACAGCTTTCCAAATTGGGCAATACCTGTTTTACCGTTGGTCAGGTAGAGGTATGCTGGCAAGACAACTGGTTTGTTCCTTCTTCCGTACTGGCCGAATGGCGCCGTGTGGCTATTGAGAAACTGGAGCAGGCACGAAGAGTGAACTTCCCGGTGCATTACCGTAAGATTCCAACCGGTTTTACCCGTCAACTGCGTGAGAAACAGGGACAGGAGAACGCTCCGTTGAAGGGTATGCGTCTCACTTATCTGGCCAATGTCATGAATAGTCGTGCGGAATCCTTTTATAAGTCGCTCGGAGCCGTACAGATAGAACCGGCTTTTGAAAAGAAAGAACCTGCCGGAGCTGTCCTGATGTTCTGCAAGCATTGTCTGCGTTATAGCTTGGGATGGTGTACGAAGCAAGGTGGTCGCCGCTCTCCGTTCCGCGAGCCTTATTTTCTGGTGTCGGGAGACGGGCGTCGTTTTCGTTTGGAGTTTGATTGCAAGAATTGTCAAATGAAAGTCTATGCAGATCAGGAAGGTGTTCAATAAAATAAAGTTGAGTTTCGTGTTTGGATTTTGGGGATTGTGTGTGTTGCTCCTTTCTGCTTGCTACCGTTCCTCTTCCAACGACGATCAGTGGAGTGTTTCTGAGAGTTCAGTCTATTCTCTGGACTTTATGAACCAGCATCATTATGGGCTTAATTATAATTTTAAAGTCTGTAGTGATAGTCTGTGGCTTCAGGGAGATCGTCCGATGCACACTGATTTTAACGGGACTTATTTTATTGATTCTATTGATCTGAATGCGGGAGATTTGGTTGTTGTTGCGGATCTGGCCATTATTCCGGAAGATTCAATTGATTCGGTTTGGGTGAAGGTTGCCCGCGATCAGTCTACGATGGGATGGATTCACGAAAAATCCTTGTTGAAACAAGTGGTTCCAGATGATTCCATATCTGAATTTATTTATGTGTTCAGTAATAAACATCTGCTGTATTTTTTGTCAGCTCTGGTCGTGTTGTTTGTACTTTATCTTATTCGCAAGATGAGGCGTCAGCGTTTTCGGATGGTTTTTTTTGATGATATAGCCAGTTTTTATCCCACAGGATTGTGTCTGGTTATTTCGACGGCGGCAGTGCTTTATGGTTTAATTCAACAGAATAATCCTTCCTTATGGGTGGAGTTTTATTTTCATCCTACACTGAATCCTTTCGGGCAGCCTTTGATTTTGGCTTCTTTTTTGTCTACAGTGTGGCTGATGCTGATTCTGTCTATTGCAGTCGTTGACGATGTGCTACGCCAACTTACAGTGGCAGAAGCTGTTCCTTATTTGTTGGGGCTTCTGGGGGTCTGCATGCTGTGCTATCTGTTTTTTTCGGTAGCAACCTTATATTATTTGGGAATTCCTTTTTGGGCGTTTTTTGTCTGGTGGGCTTTACGCCGTTATTATCGTCATGGTTATTCGCGTTATATTTGCGGAAAATGTGGCGCAAAGATTTCCAAGAAAGGAACTTGTCCGCGTTGTGGAGCCTGGAATGAGTAATTCCGGGCTTTTTTATATTCTGTCTGCTTCAATATATCCATTCATTACGGCATATATGGTCAATCCGGAAACAGACTTGATATTCAGCTTTTCCATAATATTTTTTCGATGCGATATGACTGTGGTAATGCTGATGTTCAGTTCTTCGGCAATTTCTTTGTTGGCCATTCCTCGTACAATACATACCAGAACTTCTATTTCACGTGAAGTCAGTCCGTTTGGTTCGCTCCAGTTCTGTAGTTGCGGATTGGTTATCGTTTTGCGCATTTTGGCTGGGAGATGCAGGCCGCCGGCATGGGCGCTCTGTTGTAATCGCAGCAGAGCGCGTATCATCATTTCTTCGTCCAAACAGATGTTCAAAGTATGAAAATTGGCAATGTAAGGCAGGGTGATACGTCCATAAGTCAATACGATGGTCTTATGTTTCCGTTCTACAAAGAAAGCGCTGTGTTCTATAAGAATCTGGGAAGAAATAAAATAATGGAAATACATGTCCGGAGTGTCGCAAACGAAGTGCTCGAATGAATTGAATTTGCGCACAACCGCATTGGGCATCATTTTTTCAATCAGATTCTGAAGTCCGATGCTGCTTAGCGTATTGGCATCGATAATTGCTATTTCCGGAAGAATTTTCATAAGCGTCTGTTTTTTAGAGCGGCGAAGTTAGTGATTTGGCCTGAAAAAATGAAGCCGATTCTTTGTCTTTTTGATTTTCTTCATTGACTTTTAGGATCCATTCCTTCAATTCTTCGTACGATGCCATTTTCTGATCACTATAAACGGCTCGGATGATATTCCGTGCATCAATTATATAAAGCATGGGGACACCGTTATAGGCAAACCGGTCATAGACAATTCGGGTTTCCTGAGGAGATACCGGCATGGTAAATTGATGTTGTTGCCAGTATTGTTTTACTGCTGTTGCTTTCTCTTCTCTTCCAATGCAGATCAGTTGCCATAAAGAATCCTGACGGCAATCCCGATATACCTGTTCAATGACAGGCAGTTCTTTTTGGCAATCACTGCATGCCGTGTGGAAGAATACCAATACCAGCGTTTTTTCTTGATGACTGTCTTGGGTCAATGTGTCCTGATCCAGTGTGATAACCTGAAACTCAGGTATGGTATCTCCTATAGAAAGTTTGCTTCCTGTATTTGTGAACTCCATCGGCTCACTGATACAAGATGTCAGGAACATGATGGAGTATAAGCATAAAAAAAGAAATTGTTTTTTCATTATTTGATAGGTTTTGAGGAGCTGTTCAGGCCGAATGCCAGCTGTTCGCGCTCAGAGATGATGAGAGACAGTACTTGTCCGTAGTTTTTTTGTCCGTTGCTGATTTGGTTTCCTTTGAGAAAGGATTCATACAAGATATTCTGTATCTTTCCAATCCACGGGGAATATTTTTCTTTCCAATAAAGATGTTCCTGTTCGGCCAGTGCCAGAATTTCCGGTCGTATGCCTGTGACCCAGATATGATATTGTTCGTCATCAAGACATCCGTATGCCTGATTCATGACGTAAGGCAATATACCAAGGTAACCGCTGAAACGGACTGATGGATTCTTGCTGGCCGTGCATACCTTATATGCCCAATAATTTGCTTCGGCTTCACTGCTTATGCTTAGTAAATGTGCCAGTTCATGAGCATATGTAAAAGGGTATTGTGGTGGTAGCAAGTCTTCATTCACTTGCATCTCGCAAAAAAAAGGTCCCATGAATCCCAACACGCCTACTTGGGAATAGAGGGTATTGAAGGCCAGTTTTTTGGGAATAAAATGCTCTTGAGGCAAGCAGAGGGATGCTTGTGAAGGAATGGTATGATAGATATTTCTGATTTCCTTTTCCCATAACTTGGTGTCAGGATGCCTGTCAAAAGATATGTAACTTTGGTTCAGGGCTTCGGTGTAATCATGCAGAAAGCTTTGAAAGACAGAATCTTCATATGCAACGGGAGTTAACATCATGCGCTGATAGAAAGAGTGTCTGAAATAATTGATCCCCCAACCCCAATAAAACCAAACGGTAATCCAAAGCAGAATTTCAATGCAACTCCGTATCTGTTTCTTCCAATTATGTTTACGAAGTTTCAGCAAACGGAAGAGCAACAGCAGGACAAAGAGGCAGACTACCAACTCTTCTAAAGAAAAACGTGATATGCTTGCCAGATGCGACAGAAAATAGGAGATCTTGGGATAAAGGCGGGTGGCATAGAATTCTCCGACCGCATGATTCATTCGAGACAAAAGAACAAATCCTAATAAAAGCAGTAGAATTACGTATCGAAGGGTGTTGCTCCGATAATATGATATGATATGGTGAAATCGGTAGGGTTGCTTCATGATTGTTGGATTTTTAAGGAGAGACTCCTATAAAAACAAAGAAAGAGGAAGTATCCGCTGATACGCCCTCAAGCAAACAAACTAATAAATTTCAATTTAAAGAGTGCTTGAACGAACCTTATTGTCCGTAGCACTCCAGCGCATTTCTGTTAGCACTTGTTGCAAGTGTTTTACAGAATGCAAAGTGTCATAATTTTTGAAACCCTTAAACATTAACAATCTATCACCTAATACACTCTTCACAGAGTCATTTAACTTTGAGTATATAACTCTTTTCTTAATTATGACATTGCAAATTTACATGATTTCTATCCTTAAGTCAAGAAAATCATGCCTTTATATATTTTTTTTCGCTATTTCTTGATATAAATCAATTAAGAAGCTGTATTTTTGCAGTTTCAAAAAACAATTGTAATATTTTTGTAAATAAAAATCAAATGAAAGAAAACGGAGATTTGATTTATGGACTGGAAGACCGTCCGCCTGTGAAAGATGCCTTGTTTGCAGCATTGCAACACTTGTTAGCTATTTTTGTGGCTATCATTACCCCCCCTCTCATTATTGCCGGTGCCATGAAACTGGACTTGGAAACTACAGGTTTTCTGGTATCCATGGCTTTGTTCGCATCAGGTGTCTCTACTTTTATTCAATGTCGTCGGATCGGTCCGGTCGGAACCGGTTTGCTTTGTATCCAGGGAACAAGCTTTTCATTTATCGGTCCGATTATTGCTGCCGGTCTTTCCGGTGGTTTGGCTTCGGTTTTTGGAGCTTGTATGGCGGCCTCATTTGTAGAGATGGCTATTAGTCGTGTACTGAAATATACCCGCAAGATCATTACTCCGTTGGTATCCGGTATTGTGGTGACACTTATCGGTATGAGTCTGATTAAAGTGGGTATTACTGCTTGCGGTGGTGGAGCTGTGGCTCAGGCTGACGGAAGTTTCGGATCTTTGCGTTATATTGGTCTGGCGGCTTTGGTATTGGTACTCATTGTGATTTTCAACAGAAGTTCTAACCGCTATTTGCGTATGAGTTCTATTGTTATTGGCCTTGTTATCGGTTATGCTGTGGCTTGGTCTATGGGTATGGTTGATTTTTCGGCCGTGCAGAGTTATGGTGGTTTCAACATTCCGGTACCTTTTAAATATGGTCTGTCATTTGACTGGTCTGCCATTATCGCCTTGGGACTTGTTTATTTGATTACCGCTATTGAAGCATATGGTGATATTACAGCCAATTCATTGATTTCCGGAGAACCTGTTGAAGGTGAAGTTTTTGTGAAGCGTGCTTCCGGTGGTATTCTGGCTGACGGTTTCAATTCATTCCTGGCTGGAGTGTTCAACTCTTTCCCGAACTCTATCTTTGCCCAGAATAATGGAATGATTCAGTTGACGGGAGTTGCCAGCCGCTATGTGGGTTATTATATTGCCGGTTTTCTGATCCTGTTAGGGCTTTTTCCGGCGGTGGGACTGGTGTTCTCGTTGATGCCAGAACCGGTTTTGGGAGGCGCTACACTGCTGATGTTCGGTACGGTTGCTGCGGCGGGTATCCGTATTATTGCGGCTCAGAAGATTGACCGCAAGGCTACTCTGGTTATGGCCTTGAGTTTCTCTTTCGGTTTGAGTGTAGAGCTTGTTCCGGAGATTCTGACACAGTTGCCTGAAGCTGTACGCAGCATTTTCGCTTCTGGTATTACTACTGGAGGACTTACCGCTATTCTGGCTAATATGCTGATTCGCATCAAGGATTAATTTTTGAAATCCCTATAACATGAAATCGGGGGTGTGCTCATTCAGAGTACAGCCCCTTTTTATATTCTTTTCTGAAAAAACTTATGTAATGACTATTCATATTTGGGGGGTCCGAAGAAGATCTTGATTTTATTTCTTGTTTTGATTTGGAGTTTTGATAGACAATTTTGGGTGGAAACATTTACAACTTTTGCAGACTTTATAAAACTTATAATGGAAGAACTTTGTTTTGCTAAACAAAATTCTAATCTTGTTCGGGTGTATGATATGAATTAAATTAAACAGAGCTGACATGTTGGTGGGGTATAGAAACGAAAAAAGACATGCTTTCACGCATGTCTTTTTATGATGAATGAATTTTTTTCTTTCTAAAGGTGCCTCAACTTCACAGTATCCAGCACCTGTCTTGTTTTTGGAAGTAAACTTTTTTCGTTTTCCTTCCTTGAAGAACTTGCTCACTGTAGTCATTTAAAATGACTAACAGTGAATTCTTCTTCATGAGTCATAAGTCACTACCTTAATTACCTTAAATTACCCTTAAAACTAAACAACCTTTTACCAATAATATCTCTCACGAGATCCTAACTAATACCTTAATATGTTACCCTTATTTCCTTATGACATTGCAAAGGTAGTGACTGTTTGCCTACACAGCAAATATTTATTCACTTTTTATGCAAAAAAACTCCTTTTCTTGATTTATATCAATTCTAAAGTGGGAGAACTCTTTTGGAAAGGGATTTTTTAGGATTTTTCGTCAGCTCTTTTCGAAATATTTTCAGAGGAGAGTTGTGGAGATATGAAGAACGAAAATGATTCTGATTACTGAATTTTTGTTCGTATATTTTACGTTGTTGAATTCTTGTCACTTTTTTTTGTGCTTTTATGACGTTCTACCCGATAAATATCCGTATTTTTATGCTCAAAAATAAAGATATAATTATTATGGCCAAGGAAAAGACGGTATATGTTTGTGAAAATTGCGGGCAAGAGTCTCCCAAATGGGTTGGGAAGTGTCCTTCGTGCGGTGCCTGGAATACGTTCAAAGAGTTCCGAGTGCGCAAGGAGTCGTCGGCTTCACTGGCAGCCGGTTCCTATGGAGGGTTGTCGGCTCTTCCGACATCCGGCAGTGTTCGTGTGCGTCCGTTGTCGGTAGGAGAGATTGATTCTTGTGCGGAGCCTCGTCTGGATATGGGTGACGGGGAGCTGAACCGGGTATTAGGAGGTGGTTTGGTTCCGGGATCACTGGTCCTGTTGGGCGGCGAGCCAGGTATCGGAAAATCTACGTTGGTGCTTCAGACTGTGCTGCGCATGCCGCAGCGTCGGGTGCTTTATGTCAGTGGCGAGGAGAGTGCCCGTCAGATCAAGTTGCGTGCTGACCGTCTGGTCAGTACCCAGCCTTCGGGAGGACAGGATCTGTTGGCTTCGTCCTCGTGTATGATTGTTTGCGAAACTTTACTGGAGCAGATTTTCCTGCACATCAAGAATGAACAGCCGGGACTGGTTATTATCGATTCTATTCAAACCATCATGACCGAATCTGTAGATTCTTCCCCAGGAAGTATTACCCAGGTACGTGAGTGTGCGGCTGCTCTGTTGAAATTTGCCAAACAAAGTAATATTCCTGTAATTCTTATCGGTCATATTAATAAGGAAGGAACTTTGGCCGGCCCGAAGGTGCTGGAGCATATTGTGGATGCCGTGCTTCAGTTTGAGGGCGACCAGCATTATATGTATCGCATATTGCGCAGCATCAAAAACCGTTTCGGAAGTACGGCCGAACTGGGTATTTATGAAATGCGACAAACGGGATTACGTCCGGTGAGTAATCCGTCGGAACTGTTGCTTACCGAAGACCATGAAGGTATGAGTGGAGTGGCTATTTCTTCGGCCATCGAAGGAATCCGTCCGTTTCTCATCGAAACCCAGGCTTTGGTCAGCACTGCTGCATATGGAACACCCCAGCGTTCGTCTACCGGATTTGATTTACGTCGCCTCAACATGCTGTTGGCCGTGCTGGAAAAGCGTGTCGGCTTTAAGCTGGCCCAAAAGGACGTGTTTCTGAATATAGCCGGGGGATTGCGGGTGAATGATCCCGCCATTGACCTGTCGGTCATTGCCGCGGTGCTGAGCAGTAATGTAGATACCGGCATTGAGTCGGGCGTATGTATGGCCGGAGAGGTGGGACTTAGTGGAGAAATTCGTCCTGTGAACCGTATAGAGCAACGCATTGCCGAAGCGGAGAAACTGGGATTCAGTAGGATGATTGTGCCACGCTCCAACCTTCAGGGATTTGATTATAAGAAAATGAAAATAGAGCTGGTGCCGGTGCGTAAGGTTGAAGAAGCCTTGCGTGCTCTGTTCGGATAAGAAATTCCACTCTATACCTTTATATAGTAAAATAAAAAAAGATACAGAAAAATAATGATACATGAATTTCAACTGCGGGCCTTGCCCGAGCAAGCCTATAATGAGCAAGCTGTGCGCCGCTTTGTGGCCCGCGAGAAAGGACTTGATGAACGAACAATTCAGGGAGTGCGCATACTGAAAAAAAGCATTGACGCCCGACAACGCACCATCTATGTCAACCTGAAAGTGCGGGTTTACGTCAACGAGCAGCCTACGGATGAGGCTTATGTGCCTACAGAATATCAGAATGTGGAGGGACATCGGCGCGTGATTGTGGTGGGTGCCGGTCCTGGAGGGCTTTTTGCCGCCTTGCGTCTGATAGAATTGGGGTATTGTCCGATTGTGGTGGAACGTGGAAAGAATGTGCGCGACCGGAAACTGGATTTGGCTCGTATCTCGCGTGAGCATAAGGTAGATCCCGAGAGTAATTACAGTTTTGGAGAGGGAGGAGCCGGTGCTTATTCCGACGGAAAACTCTACACCCGTAGCAAGAAACGTGGTAATGTGGACAAGATTCTGAATGTATTCTGTCAGCATGGAGCCAGTACGGCCATTCTGTCCGATGCCCATCCGCATATTGGAACTGATAAGTTGCCCCGTGTCATCGAGAATATGCGCAATACCATTCTGCAATGCGGGGGTGAGGTACATTTTGAGACCCGTATGGATCGGCTGATCGTGCACGAAGGCAAAGTGGAAGGTATCGAAACCCATGACGGACGGATCTTTAAGGGACCGGTCATTCTGGCCACCGGTCATTCGGCACGAGATGTATACCGTCATCTGTTCCGTCAAGGCATAACGGTTGAGGCCAAAGGACTGGCGGTAGGTGTGCGTCTGGAGCATCCTTCCAAACTGATTGACCAGATACAGTATCACAATAAGAATGGCCGTGGAAAATATCTGCCCGCAGCCGAATACAGTTTTGTGACGCAGGTGGACGGTCGTGGTGTGTACAGTTTCTGTATGTGTCCTGGAGGATTTATTGTGCCGGCAGCCAGCGGTCCGCAGCAGATTGTGGTCAACGGTATGTCACCCAGCAATCGCGGTTCTCAGTGGAGTAATTCCGGCATGGTGGTAGAGTTGCATTCTGAAGACTTACAGGAGAAATCCATGTATCGTTTCCTGAAAGAATATGTGCACAGTATAGAGGCTCCAGAGTGCGACACTCTGAAAGACATTCTGCATTATTGCGATCCGGAGTCGGTGTGGAACGGAGCGCCTGAGGAGCATCCTTTGGCGTTGCTTTACTTTCAGGAAGCCATCGAACGCCAGAATTGGGTACAGGGACAATACCGCCAGACAGCACCGGCACAGCGTATGGCCGACTTTGTGAACCGCAAGTTGAGTTACGATCTGCCGCGCAGTTCCTATTCACCGGGACTGATTTCCTCGCCACTGCATTTCTGGATGCCGGAGTTTATCGCCGGTCGTTTGGCACGTGGATTCCAGAACTTCGGCCGGAGCAGCCGTGGTTTTCTGACCAACGAGGCCGTGATGATTGCGGTAGAGAGCCGTACGTCGGCACCTGTGCGTATCGTCCGTGACGCTGAGACATTGCAACATATTACCGTAGAAGGTCTTTTTCCTTGCGGCGAAGGGGCCGGATATGCCGGAGGTATTGTTTCGGCCGGTATCGACGGAGAGCGTTGTGCCGAAGCTGTAGCGGCTTATTTGGATTGTGTTGCCCGCTAATGGTATTCTTTTCGAATACACGAGAGGGTAAAGAAAGAATAAAAAGCCAAACACCTCAATAAGTTTTGAAACAATTGACTTATTGAGGTGTTTGGCTTTTTTATTGTTTTTGAAAACAGATTTTCCGGTATTTAAAAATCCAGTCCAACACTGGCTGTAAAACAGCCGGTGCGGATGCGTCCGTCAAAATCGTCATAATTATAATCTTTAAAATCTTTTCCGGCCAGATTGTTCATACCGATGTCATAACAGAAATCCAAATAGAAATTCTGGAAGGCCATGCCCAAGCCTAGACGGAATCCGGCATCAAAACGTTTCAGATATTTGTCTGAAAATGGATTTTCTTTGATGCGTTGCTCATATAGCTTGACATTTCCGCCTACACCACAGGCTATAAAGCCGCCGAAATAAGGTTGAATCGTCAGATCATCGAAACCTACATCGGCTTTGTATTTAAATACAATTGGCAGTTCCAGATATTTCAGGTTATAGGTTTTGCGTTCAATATCCTTTGTAGCTTCCAGCTTGGCACCTTTTTCTGAGTAGAGCAGGCCGGTTTCAAAGTAAAGTGGTATGGTGCGTCCTACCCGGTTTCCATAAACAATGCCCGCATTGATGAGTGAGAGTGGCCGGGTTTCCGGTCCGGGATTGAATCCCCGGCAATAGAAGCGGGGTACATTCAGACCTACACGGATTCCAAAATAGCTGCTGCGGTCGTAGTTATACCATCTGCTGGCGCTTATTCCTTCGGCCTGGGTCGTATTTCCATTGATTCCGATATAGCCCATTCCTGCCGGCAACATACAGAGCAGAATCAGGAAAGAAAATATTCTTTTGATCATTTTCAACTTGTTTTTGAATGGTTGATTTTCACAGACAAAAGTACAATTTTTTTTTATAACATCTTTCTTTTAGAGAAATAATTACTATTTTTGTTCTTCTAATAATGTGGATTGCGGGCGAAGTAACCTGGATACTTCGGTGCAGGTGCTCAATGCCCGAGAATAATAATTGACAGCAAATGAAAGTTCTGAAATTTGGAGGAACCTCGGTGGGTTCCGTGGAAAGTATCCTAAATGTAAAAAAAATAGTTGAGGGACAGACTGAGCCTGTGATTGTAGTTGTTTCTGCTCTTGGAGGAGTGACTGATAAATTGATACATACTTCACAGCTGGCTGTGTCTGGAAATCTGGATTACAAGAAGTCGTTTATGGAACTGACAGACCGTCATTACCAGATGATAGATCAGATCATTCCGGCAGGTCCCCGCAAGGAGATGTTGATTTCTATTGTCAATTCTCTGTTTGAAGAGCTGCACAGCATTTATCAGGGTGTTTATCTGATTAAGGATTTGTCTGCCAAGACTCAGGACATGATCGTAAGTTATGGCGAGCGTATCTCTTCAAATATTATATCTGTTTTGATTACCGGTTCGGTGTGGTACGATTCGCGTACATTTATCAAAACCGAAATGCGTGGAGGACGCCGCTTGCTGGCTTCAGAGGAAACTAACCGTTTGATAGGGGACACTTTTGGAAAACTGCCGAAAGTGGCTTTGGTGCCGGGATTCATATCCAGCGATGTTGAGTCTGGGGAAACAACCAATCTGGGACGCGGTGGCTCAGATTATACGGCTTCTATTTTGGCAGCTGCTCTTGATGCTTCAGTTCTGGAAATATGGACCGATGTGGACGGCTTTATGACAGCCGATCCGAAAGTTATTTCTACGGCCTATACCATTAATGAGTTGAGTTATGTAGAGGCTATGGAGCTTTGTAACTTTGGTGCCAAAGTGGTCTATCCGCCGACCATCTATCCGGTGTGCGTCAAGAACATTCCGATTTGGGTTAAGAATACTTTCAAACCCGAAGCACAGGGAACCATTATCAAGAAAGAAGTGGAGCGTGACCGTACCGGTAAACCGATCTGCGGTATTTCGAGCATTAACAATACTTCACTGATTTTTGTTTCCGGTTTGTCTATGGTGGGTGTGATTGGTGTGAACCAGCGCATTTTCTCGGCATTGGCCAATAACGGAATCAGTGTATTTATGGTAGCTCAGACCTCTTCTGAGAGCAGTACATCAATTGGTGTGCGTGACGAGGATGTAGAAAAGGCATGCCGTGTATTGGATGAAGAGTTTGCCAAGGAGATTCAGACCGGCGCCATGTTCCCGATGCAGGCCAGTAGCGGATTGGCTACCGTAGCTGTTGTAGGCGAAAGCATGAAGAATGTTTCGGGAGTGGCCGGAAAACTGTTCGGTACTTTGGGGCGCAACGGTATTAATGTCATTGCTTGTGCGCAGGGTGTTTCCCAAACCAATATTTCCTTTGTTGTGGAATCGGCTTATTTGAGAAAGACGCTGAATGTGATTCACGACAGTTTCTTCTTGTCTGAATACCGTGTGCTGAACCTCTTCCTGTGTGGGGTAGGCACTGTGGGCGGTAGCCTGATTGAACAGATTGCCGCTCAGCGCGAAAAACTGATGAAGGAAAAAGGACTTAAACTGAATGTTGTTGGTATTGCCAGCAGTCGTAATGCTTTGTTCGACCGCAAGGGACTTTCGCTTACCGATTACAAGGAGCGTTTGCGCGCTTCTGCTCCCAGCACCTTGCAGAATTTGCGTGATGAAATCATCAATATGAATATCTTCAATTCGGTATTTGTGGACTGCACGGCAAGTGCCGAGGTCGCTTCCTTGTATCAGGACTTCCTGGAGCATAATATTTCGGTGGTAGCTGCCAATAAAGTGGCTGCTTCTTCAGACTATGCCAGCTATTCACGTCTGAAGCATACGGCATTCCAACGTGGAGTGAAGTATCTGTTTGAAACAAATGTAGGAGCCGGTCTGCCAATTATCCGTACACTGAATGATTTGCGTAACAGTGGTGACAAGATTCTTCGTATAGAAGCTGTATTAAGCGGTACTTTGAATTTTATCTTCAACAAGATATCACGTGAGATTCCTTTCAGTAAGACCGTACAGATGGCCAAGGACGAAGGTTACAGTGAGCCGGATCCACGAATTGATTTGAGCGGAAAAGACGTAATCCGAAAACTAGTTATCCTGACCCGTGAATCGGGCTATCAGATTGAGCAGGAGGATGTAGAGGCTCATCTCTTTATACCGGATGAACTGTTTCAGGGATCCGTTGAGGAGTTTTGGGAAAAACTTCCTTCTTTGGACGCTGAGTTCGAGGAAAAACGTCAGAAGTTGGAAGCTGAAAACAAACGTTGGCGTTTTGTGGCAAAATATGAGAATGGAAAAGGTTCTGTTGCACTTTGTGCTGTAGACCGCAGTCATCCGTTCTACTCACTGGAAGGCTCAAATAATGTGGTATTGCTTACTACAGAACGTTACAATGAGTATCCGATGATCATTCAGGGCTATGGAGCCGGAGCAAGTGTTACAGCAGCAGGTGTGTTTGCCGACATCATGAGTATTGCTAATATTTAAGTAATGAGAATTTGACGAATTCAGAACAAGGTTGGCTGTGTCATTGATACAAAGATCCCCAAATTATCATTATCATCGGGAATTGAATGGATTGACATCGGGGATTTAATTTCCGGTAATGCCGTTAGACATTTGGAACAGTCCGATGAATTCTCTGTATGATTCTACAATTTTATGTTAAGGTATATATAAGAAAACCGCCTTGCCAAAATCCTTTCGGGACAGGCAAGGCGGTTTTCTTATATATTGCTGAGAACTTTTATGTTGGGAAGCACTTTTCCAGAGCCCTTCTGTTCTTTGCAGATTCCCATATTCCTTTTGAGCAGAATTACTTCATGGAATACTTTCCGGAAGTAATATCCTCTACGCTTAAAGCCTTGTATACCATGTTATAATAGCCAGGTTCTTCTTCGTAGAAGAATCCGATTTTCTTGTCTTTCTGGATACAGAAAGTAGAATAGGCCGATCCGGCATGGGTAACCAGATAGGAACCCTCCCAGTTGGAGGCCAAAGCTTTAGGAGTGGCATAATCAGCTTCGCTCTCTAAGGCCTTGTAATAAATGGTCACTTCTGCACGCTTGTCAGCAACAGGGAGTGACTGGATGATCAGGTCCACTTCTTTGCCGTCACTATTACGTATAGCCTTGAAGATACCAACTTCGCCATTGGTAGCGTTGGCGCCGGTTTTGATTCCTCCCGGACAGTCGTGCGAGGCAACTACTTCTCCCCAGCTTCCGGTGGCCTTCTTCTTGTTTTTATAAGAGTAGATATTGTAGAAACGTCCGTATCCCTTACGGCTGCTTAGCAAGACATCACCATTAGGCAATTCCTCGCATTTGGGTTCATCCCCCTTGGGAGCCGGTGACTGGTTTACATCTCCAAGCACCTTCCATTCCTTTCCGAAGTTATCGCTATAAATTACATAGTTTCCTCCGTCAGTGCACAAGGCGGCATAGATACGTTTGTATTTTCCTTTTTTTATCTGCTTGGACTGGCAAATCTTGCCCGAACCGATAAAGAGTTTTTTGATCGGTCCTTGTTCGCGCTGGTCGAAAAGGCTGTAAATAGTCGTCCCTTAAAAAGCCCATTTTTGCGAGATATTGTTCACAGACAGTATCTCGCAAATTTTTTGAATCAT
>CALUIU010000019.1 GCA_944320795.1 Candidatus Paraprevotella stercoravium
ATGATTCAAAAAATTTGCGAGATACTGTCTGTGAACAATATCTCGCAAAAATGGGCTTTTTAAGGGACGACTATTTAAGGACCAAAGAATCTTTTCAGACTACCTATTTAACATAATACTGATTATACACAGAAAAGATACAAGAAAATAATATAAGGAAAATCCTTGCAAAGTACGAATCCAAATGTAGAAAAATAAGGATAAAAGCAAGGATAACACAAATATAATAAAAAATCAGTGCCTTTGCAAATTTACAAGCAAAAGCACTGATTGCCAGCGTATAACTGAAAAGTTTTCGAAATTAATCTTTCAAGGCACCGATAATATCATTCACGCTGCTATATCCGTACTTGTCGAGATATTCATTGATACCTTGAGCCACCTTAACGGTAACGGTCGGATCAATAAAGTTTGCCGTTCCAATCTGAATGGCTGTAGCACCTGCTAACAGGAACTCGATGGCGTCGGTAGCATTCATAATACCACCCAAACCGATGATCGGCACATTGACTGCTTTGGCTACCTGCCATACCATACGCAACGCCACTGGCTTCACAGCAGGGCCGCTCAGTCCGCCTGTTGCGATTGAAAGTACCGGCTTCTGCTTCTCAATGTCAATAGCCATACCCATCAGCGTATTGATCAGACTCAAAGAATCGGCTCCTGCGTCAACCACGCTCTTGGCAATACTGGCAATGTCGGTTACATTAGGCGACAATTTCACAATCAATGTTTTATGATAAGCCTCACGCACGGCTTTAACGACACTTGCCGCACCTTCCGGAGTTACTCCGAAAGCCATTCCTCCTTGCTTGACATTCGGACAGGAAATATTCAATTCTATGGCCGGAATGTTCTCTAATTCATCAATACGAGCCGCACAAGCCGCATAATCCTCCGGACATGATCCGGATACATTGACGATCATATTTGTGTTGATATCCTTAATCTGCGGATAAATGTTCTTGCAGAAATAATCTACACCTTTGTTCTGCAAACCGACACAGTTGAGCATACCCGATGCTGTTTCGGCCATACGCGGATATGGATTTCCTTCGCGCGGATTCAAAGTAGTACCTTTGACAATGATTCCTCCCAAGTCTTCCAGATTAATAAAATCTGCAAACTCTAAACCGTAACCGAAAGTTCCGGAAGCGGTCATCACCGGATTCTTCAGATCCAGTCCTCCTATCTTTACTCTTAAATCTGCCATAATAATTTCTCAATATTAAATACCGGACCTTCTTTACATACACACACATGACCTTCCTTGGTATTCTCCACACAACACAGACAGGCCCCCACACCGCAGGCCATCATATTCTCCAACGATACCTCACAGGTAATCTGATTCTCCTTGGCATATTTGGCGACGGCTTGCATCATCGGCTTCGGACCGCAACAATAGATTCGGTCAAAACGTACTTGCGATAAAACGGAATGTTGGGTTACAAAACCTTCTTCCCCCATACTTCCGTCATTGGTTGTGATATGTACCGTACCGTACTTACGGAATAAATCAAGTTCCAAAAGATCGGAAGCAGAACGCGCACCCAATAAGAATTCAGGTTCATATCCCTGCTCCTTCAACATGCGGCCCAAATAAAGCATCGGAGCAGTTCCAACACCACCACCGACGAGCAACAGGCGCTTCTCGCCGTCTGCCGGTTTAGAAAAAGAGTTGCCCAAAGGAATTACAGTATTGAGAATATCATTCGGCTTCAAAGCAGCCAAGTGCGCTGTTCCTTCACCAACGATCTGTACCAAGAACCAAACCTCATTTTTCTCGCGATCCACATTGTTGATTGAAATAGGACGACGCAAGAATGTAGATGGAGAATTGTCTACTCGCAGTTCGGCAAACTGTCCCGGAACCATTTCAGGAAGGGGCTCTTTGTTTGTTGCCTTCAGCAAAACGTACCGATCATTTAAATGAACATTTTCGGTAACGATCAGGTCTAATATATACTTCTTCATTTCTGTTGTATTAGGATTTCTTTTGCAAAGATAAAAAATAAAACTGGATTAATATAATAAGGTGGAGCACTCTTCTGAAAACATCAGCATCAACTGCGAGATTCCAGTGATTATCAGTTGCTCAAAATTCACGTTTTTACGTACAAAAATACAGCTGCGCTCATTTTCTTAATTCTCAGAAGCTATTTTTCTTCATATAAGACTATTATTCAATTATTTATGCTATTTTTCTTGTACACAAAACTTGTTCATCTGGAATAGATATGTTAAAAATGGCTGGAAGAGCACTTTTGAAATGGCATTTTGTTGAATTTTATCGTGAAAATGTCTCAAATGTACCATCATCGAAGAAGATTCTGATTTCCACAATCTTCCGCTGAGGTCTGTCAATAATTTTTGTTTGCTCATTCAATATCCCAGGAATGACCCCTGCCGCTATTTCTGACGAATAATTCGCTTTTGGGACGCGATCCGCTGAATTGAACGAAATACCGCTAAGCTCATCAGCCGACAAGTTATCTTTGTTTTTGGAATCAGCAGAGCCTTCCATATACATATTCCCTTCGCCAAACATCAGCCAACTGATATTAATATTCGGAAAACGCTTATGTATGGCATTGACGTGATTATTGGTGGGATTTGTCTTTCCATTAAAAATATTGGATAAAGAAGCAGGAGAAATATCCAATGCCGCAGCAAATTCCTGCTGGGTCATTCCTTCCAGCTTCATGATTTCCATAATTCTATCTTTCATGTCTTTATTCTTTTTATTTACAAAGATAAAGAAAAAGGTAAAATCAAACAAGAAAAATGAATTTATTTTTCTAAATATAAATTCAATAATTCAATATTATATTGATTTATATTTATAAACAGAAGAGGTACAAAGTATTGTTTACAGAAGTAAATAGTATGTAAACCTCAAGATAATCATTGAATTAAAACTTCAATAAAAATAAAATTACGACTGGTTTACGCACGCTTATATTATCAAAATTAGACATATTTATACACTATGTATTTTTATTCAAAACTAACTACAAAACATATAATGCAACTTTCTATAAAAGGCCATATAAGACTGGGTTTCAGGTAAATAAGAAATATATAAATACGTGAATATTTATTCATTTACATTTTCAAAGCGTTTACATTTATGTTTATAAATATAATTCATTAGAAACACTAAAAAGGACATATATTTATATTCGTCAATTATATATTTATAAACATAAAAACAATTCATCTACCCTATTCAGGCAATATTTATATTTATAAAGCAGATAAACACCAAGTCATGAAATGACTATTTTACTACAAAAGCGGCGATTGCACATAAAAAAGCGTGCCAGGACTCCTGTACGAAAGTTCTGGCACGCTGAGATTTTAAAATTTGAAAGCTAATTCAATGTAGAATGAAAAAAACCAAATCCTGAAGCAATTGGCCCGGGGTTGTATTTCCGGTGCTTTCTATACCCTTGGATCGTATATCTGCATTTCTGATCTCCGAAATGATCTTCATGACCTTTACACCGGAATATTTCTTCATAGCAGGAACGATATTACGGCTTACTTGCCATTTGGGCTGTTCCAGCCATTGCGCTATGCCCTCGTCCGTTTTTTGCGGCGCATAATAGGCTTGCATCAGATTTGAGTAAAAATTAAACAAGACCGAAAGAGTTACCTGCAAAGAGAAAGAGTTGGGATTACTGTTATAATATTTTACTATAAGATTTGCCTTATAAATGTCTTTCTCCACCAGTGCATTCAGAAGCTCGAAGTTGTTAAATTCTTTGCTAATCCCTACCCGAGTCTCGACATCCTCTGCGGTGATCAAATTTCTGCCCCCTGTGGCCGCTACGGTAAGCTTGTCCAATTCTCCCGCCATGCGACATAAATCACTTCCTACATAATTGCTCAATATCAAGGCTGCCTGAGGCTCTATTTGAAATCCCTGACGCTTGAGATAGGAACTGATGAAGACCGGCAACTGAGTGTCATACAAGCGGCGGGATTCATATAAAACGCCCTTGTTTTTGATTTCCTCGGCGATTTTTTTCCGGCGGTCCAATGATCCGTTTTTATGACAAAAGATCAATATGGTGGACGTCTGAGGCTTCTGAAGGTATTCTGCCAGACGATCCTTGTCATCGATATGCTGGGCCTCTTTAACCAGCACCACCTGATGGGTTGCCATCACCGGAAAACGCCTTGCGGCATCAACCACGGTATTCATGCTTGTACCCTGTCCGTAGAGGATCGTCAGATTGAAATCCCGCTCTTCCGGGGAGAGTACCGTGTCGACAATATAGTCGCTGATCTTATCAATATAATAGGGCTCCTCACCCATCAGATAGTACACCGGACTGAAATCCTTGGCGCGTATCCGGCGCACTATTTCTTCGTATGTGATATCCTGTTGTTTCGCTACCATCTTTACCAATCGAACTTCAAATGTTTTACGGTTGTGCGGTTGTCGCGGATAAGTTCCAACGCCGAGATTCCGATCTGAACGTGATCATGAACAAAGCTGCGTGTCACCAGACGGTCGCTCTCGCTCGTTTTGACGCCCTCTGGAGTCATCGGATTGTCCGACACCAAGAGAAGCGCACCTGTGGGAATATGATTGGCAAATCCGCACGTAAAAAGCGTGGCGGTCTCCATATCTACAGCCATGGCTCTTGTTGTACGCAGATATTCCTTAAAACGCTCGTCATGCTCCCAAATGCGCCGGTTGGTGGTATACACCGTACCGGTCCAGTAATCGTACCCCGCATTACGGATAGCAGTAGACACAGCTCGCTGAAGCATAAACGCAGGTAATGCGGGCACCTCTGGAGGATAATAATCATTTGATGTACCTTCGCCACGGATACCGGCCAAAGGAAGCACCAGGTCGCCCAAATGTGTCTTGCCAGAAATACCGCCACACTTGCCTAAAAACAGACAAGCTTTAGGGGACACGGCAGAAAGCAGATCCATGACAATTGCCGCATTCGGACTACCCATACCAAAATTAATGATACTGATATCCTGACCGTGAGCCACGCGCATGTTGGCTTCGTATCCTGGTTTTTCTACGCCGCAGAGCTCACAAAAGATGTCCACATAATTATTAAAGTTGGTCAACAGGATATATTCACCAAAGTCCTCCAGCTTACTCTGAGAGTATCTGGGAAGCCAATTTCTCACGATTTCATCTTTTGTTTTCATAAAAACATTAATTTTGCAGTCCGAAATTAATTTGTTCAACTTTTATAACGAGCAATCCATGGCAGAATTAAATCTTCCCGCCTATCCTGCGAAAATCACGATCAAGGATGGAAAAAGAAATATTTTTGATCCCTTGCGAAAAAAGTATGTAGCACTGACTCCCGAAGAATGGGTACGCCAGCATTTCATCAATTTTCTGATTACCCACAAGGGATATCCGGGTACATTGCTGGGCAACGAAATAGCCATCACCCTGAACGGAACCTCCAAGCGTTGCGACTCGATTCTGTTCGACAGACAGGGGCAACCTTTGATGATCATGGAATATAAAGCTCCCAGCGTTAAGATCACTTCTAAGGTTTTTGACCAAATAGCCCGGTATAACATTGTTCTGAAGGTGCGTTTTCTGATTGTTACCAATGGTATGGAACATTACTGCTGCAAAGTGGATTACCAGAACAACCGGTGCGTTTTCCTTCAGGACATTCCTCTTTACGAGGAACTAAGCCACTTATAAATCCAACAACCGGAGCGGATTGTAGGAGATGTCGCGATCATAAATATCACTCCCCTCCTCCTTTTTGATCCAGTTTACAACACGAATGGTCAGTGGCAAGACCATGATTTCATATAGAGTCTTCAGGAGTATCTGAATGAGCATCATCAGCAGCAGTTCCTTTACTGCGATCAGCCCTCCAAAAGCAATTGGGAAAAATACCAAAGAGTCGGCCGTTTCTCCGACAATTGTTGAAAGCACCGCTCTCAACGAGAATTGTTTTCCATGACACGCCAGCTTCATTCTACTCATAACATAGGCATTCAGAAACGAGCCTATCAAAAAAGCAGACAAGCTGGCCACAACAATTCTGGGCGCCAGCCCAAATACAAAATTTAAACTTTCAGCCCCATTCCAAAAACGGGCTGATGGCAGCCAAACGGCTAACTGCCCCATCATCACGACAAAGAAATTCATTAAAAAGCCGCTCCAGATAATCAGACGCGCCTTTTTGAATCCCCAAACTTCTGCAATGCAGTCATTGATGATATATGATACGGGGAACACAAGCAACCCGCCTGTAATTGTCAGTCCCCAAAAATCAATAACTTTCGTTTCCAGCAGATTGGCTGTGATAAGACATACGTTAAACAAAATGCCCAAAAGCATAAAGGGCACTGAAACCTTCTCCTTCATAGCACAAATAATTACTGTATAAAAACACGAACTTCCCGACACACTGTCCGTCTGCCGGGAAGTTTCTATATAAACAAACCTTATTCTTCAGTTTTGCGACGACGACGCTTTGGTTTCTCCTCCACCGTCTTCTGCTCCAGTTTCACACCGGCCAATTCCGGATCGATCATGATTCTACCGCAGTATTCGCAAACGATAATTTTCTTACGCATTCTGATATCCAACTGTCTCTGAGGCGGAATCTTGTTAAAGCAACCGCCACAAGCGTCACGCTGTACGTAAACGATACCCAAACCGTTACGGCTGTTCTTGCGGATACGCTTGAATGCAGAAAGAAGTCTTGGTTCAATTGTCGTTTCCAGGTTCTTGGCCTTTTCACGCAATTTCTCTTCCTCAGCTTTTGTTTCAGAAATGATTTCATCCAACTCAGACTTCTTGATATCCAGGTCGGTACGTCTTTCTGTCATATCTTCCGTGCAACGCTGTATCTCATTGTTTTTGTGTTCGATAGCCACGTTTGCCTCACGGATTCTCTTTTCATTCAACTCAATGTCCAGAGTCTTGAACTCGATCTCCTTATTGAGTGATTCATACTCACGATTGTTGCGCACATTGTCCAACTGGGTCTTGTATCCCTCAATGGCAACATGATTGGCTTCGATCTGTGTCTTTCTGTTGGCAATATCTCTTTTTGCCTCCACGATCTCGTTCTGTATTTTCTCAATACGTGTAGCGAGTCCTTCGATTTCGTCTTCCAGATCTTGCACTTCCAATGGCAATTCTCCTCTTAATGTACGAATCTTGTCAATTTCAGACAACATAGTTTGCAATTGATAAAGATTCTTCAGTTTTTCCTCAATAGAAAGGTCCATCGGATCTTTTTTTGTGTCTTTAGCCATACTTAATTATTACAAATATTTAATGGGATTTGTATTTAGCGAAGTAATGTACACCGGCACTTCGGGACACGCATCCGCTATGATTGAATAAATTATTTCTTTGGTATATTGTTCACTTTGATAATGTCCCAGAACTCCAATCTGAATCTCCTGGTCATGTCCAAAGTATAAATGATATTTCATTTCTCCAGTCAGGAAAGCATCCGCCCCAATCTCCAAAGCCTGTTCCAAAAGGAAATCTCCCGCACCGCCACAAATGACGACTCTGCGAATCGGACGCTCCAGTACTTCATTATGCTGCAAGCAGTCCACATGAAAAGTTTCCTTTACCCGCTGGAGAAAATCCTGCGCGTCTTCCGGAACGGGAACGGTTGCAACAACTCCGCTGCCCGACAACACGCTGTGCACCTCATCGCCCACAGTTACCTGAACCATGCGCGGCTGCAACAGACGGATATCTTCCAAGCCCAACTTATCCGCAATCTTATAGTTTACACCGTCTTCGGAATTATCCAGATTCGTGTGCGCGGCATAGATTGTCAGATCGTGCTTGATGGCCTTCATCACACAGCGTTCTACCATGCTGCGATCAGAGATTCTTTTCAATCCGCCAAAAAGCAGAGGGTGATGTGAAATAACCAGGTTGCAACCCAATGAAATCGCTTCATCAAGCACCTCCTCGGTCACGTCAAGACACAATAAAGCCCCTGATGCTTCCACCTCTGTCAATCCAACTTGCAGGCCGGCATTATCAAAGCTCTCCTGTAAGGGCAGAGGCGCGAATTTTTCAAGGGCATATAGTATTTCTCTAATTTTCACGCTTCAAGAAAATTTTTGTTCAAAGATACAAATTCAGAATGAAAAACGTACTCCCGGCTATATAGTTTTTTGAAAAATTAACACGTATATTTCAAAACATATCCATCTCATTGAATTTGTCCTTCTTATATGTAAAATGCGACTGAAGCACCTGATATTTATCAAAGGAACGTAATGCAGCCAGTTTAACCGTCACAACGACAGACAGCAATGAGGAAGCCAGCGTAATGACCACTATCATAATCTGGTATTTAATGGCTACATCCGGGTCACTTCCCCCCAGAATCTGTCCGATCATTGTTCCGGGCATAGACACGATACCCAGCACGGTCATATTGGCAATACACGGTGAAAAGGATTTTTCGATCGCCTCGCATAAAAATGAACGCGTAGCCTCAAAATGCGTTGCACCGTTGCCTAATAAATAATAATAGAATTGTTGCTCCCGTTGCAGGCTCCGGTAATATGTACTCAATGCCACGACATTCACCGTAAGCATGTTGCCTAACAATAGTCCCATTATCGGAATAAAATACCGGGCATCAAACGGATTCTCCATCTTCAACACAAAAACCAGGAAGTAAAACCCTATCAAAAAGGCGGATACGGTCAACGCTACAAACATGGGAAGCAACAATACCTGGCGACGCAAACCCGTACGCTGAATAAAAGTACAGGCTGCCACAGCTATCATTACGATCACCCATAACGTATTGATCCATGGATTATTCCAAACAAACAAATAGCGGAAATATACTCCCATAAGAAACAGCTGTACACACATACGTACAGTAGCCCAAAGAGTCGGTTTGAAAAGCCGGCTCTTGATATACCATAAATAACAGAAAGGAATCAGCATCAGGAGAAGCCCTACAGCCATTTCCCCCCAACCTATATCTAATGTTTGCATTTCTCAAAGAATAATTGTTCGATCACATTGTGCCAGGAATTTCGGATCATGCGAAACTACAACCAGCGTACTTCCCTTTTCACAAAGTCTGCGTAAAAGTTCCGAAACTTTTTCGGAAGAATCAGAATCCAGAGCGGAAGCCGGTTCATCTATCAGACATAAGGGTTTATGCAGCATGACCATTACAGATAACAGAATACGCTGCCGTTGTCCACCCGAAATCTTATGGACCTTGCGATTATATAACTTACGGTCCAGATTCAACCGTGACCATAGTTCAAAAAGTTCTTCTTCCGAAAAGTGCAGTTGTCTGTTTGCATGCAGTTCAAAAGGAATACGAATCATGTCCCGCACAGATTCCACCGGAAAATTCAGATCTTGTGGCAAATATGCTATCATTTTCCGGATCTCCGTCACTGTCGAAGGTTCCAGCGGCAAACCACCTATCCGGATACTTCCTTCTGCTAGTGGAACAAAGCCCAATAAAGCCCGAAGCAAAGAACTTTTACCACAACCGGATTTTCCGGAAATACCAACCAATTCCTGTGGATGAATATGTTCCGTAAAATCTTTCAGTATGTACTGGTCTTTAAAATTCAAACTTACGTGATCTAAATGAATCATACCTTTATTTTATTCTGTCGTTTGATACACAACCGGGCCATTTTCCCATAACAGTCTACAAAGATACGATATATTCCTGAATTACAACAGAGAACCACTCTCCTATTTCTGGGTCTTTTTATAATTAATGCCACAACAAAACATCATTCTTCATAGGCTCATTTCATCCTGAATCCGTTTCATCAGCTTAAAACCCCCATTCATCCGTTTCCTGTCCCGTCTTGTCAGAATTATACTTTCAGATTCAATCATCACACAGTACTTTTGCTTCAGAATGTTCTGAAAGAATATTCTCTGTTACCCGTCTTTCATAGTTCCTCCGCCTGAAACAAACAGGCGGAGGTTTTCAAGGGAACAGCCAAAAACCATTGCAATCATATAATCGTTATATCAGATGAATAAAGCAATCATTTTATCATTCTGTATTTTATCTCTCACAGCTTGTCATCCTGAGCGGGAGAAGACTACCGAGTCGGTTGAGGTCAACGTGATCCAACCGGAGTCGTATCTGCAAAATGGAATGAAATCATTCGGCTTCATCTCCGAACTTTACCGCACAACGGAACTCTCTTTCCGTGTAGGTGGACCGATTCAGCAATTGGACATCGAAAGAGGCCAGTTTCTTCGCAAAGGCAGTCTTATTGCCTGTATTGATCCAAGAGATTATCAGACTGCTCTACAAAAAGCTGAAGCCCATGTAGCCCAGAAACGTTCCGAGTACAAACGTATCGAAAGTCTGTATCACAAGAACAACGTATCGGCTTCAAGCTACGAGCAGGCACAGGCCGAACTGAAAACTGCTGAAGCCAATTATCTGGAAGCACAGCATAATCTGCGTGATACCCGTATGACCGCTCCTACCGATGGCTACATACAACAGGTTCTTGTAGAGCGTTATGCCGATGTGGCTCCTACCCAGCCGGTGCTGACATTTATCGATCTGTCCCAGATTAAAATGACCGTAAGTATTCCAGAGCAAGTCGCTTTGGTATTGAAGAATAAAGCAAACCCCAGCTGTCGCATTGTTTTCTCAACGCATCCGGCTGACACTTTGCAGGCCGATCAGGTTTTTGTGTCACATACCACCTCAGCCACAAATATTTCCTATACCTGTACCGCTCTTCTGCAAAATAAAGAACGGCGCTTCTTAGGAGGTATGAGTGGTACACTTCTTTTTGATCTTCCCCGAGAAGCCTCCAATACACTAAGTTTACCACTTGAAGTGGTATGTAACGATCCGATAAAGGGAAGTTATGTCTGGACCGTTGATTCTGCCCATTGTGCTCAAAAAACATGGATCACCACCGGCGAACTGGGTTCCGGGAACCGTATTGAGGTGATCAGCGGGCTGCATCCTCACCAGCAAGTCATCAGCAAGAACTTCAACAATCTCTCAACAGGTCGTCGTGTAACCGTAAAATAAACCGAGAACATGAAGAATATAACCAAGTTTTTCCTGAATAACAGGGCTTTCAGCTGGCTCATCCTCATCCTCTTTCTGATTGGAGGAACCTTGGCCTATGTTCAGATGGGCAAGCTCGAAGATGCTCCTTTTACCATTAAACAGGCTGTTGTTACCACTCCTTACCCCGGAGCTTCTGCCCGCGAAGTCCAGGAACAGGTAACCGACAAGCTCGAAGAAGCCATCCAGTCGCTCGGAGAATTATATTATCTGAAGAGCGACAACCGGGCCAGTATGTCTAAAATCACGGTTTATGTCAAAAAGGAAATCCGAGCCAACGAGATGCAACAGCTTTGGGACAAGTTGCGCCGTAAGGTCAACGATGTGCAAAGCCAATTGCCCGAAGGTACCGGTCCGTCTGTCGTAAACGATGATTTCGGCGATGTCTTAGGCGTGTTTTACGGTCTCAGCAGTCCGATTCACAGCTATCGGGATATGGACAAACAATCCAAAATGATCAAAGATCACCTACTGAGCATCAAGGATGTGGCACGTGTAGAAATTTTTGGTCTTCCTACTCCGGTCATAGAATAGGAAATAGTTCCTTCTGTATTATCCCAGACCGGTATCACCATCGGACAGATAGCCAAAGCTTTCGAACAGCAAAACAAGATCGTGGATGCGGGAGCCATCGAAACCTCCACAAACAGAATTCGTATCGACACGCGGGGTTCGTTCAGCAGCATGGAAGAAATCAAACAGCTGACTATTACAGGACAGGACGGCTCCACCTTCCGTTTGGGGGATATTGCCCGTATCCGTGAAGCTTATACACGCACTCCGCGCAATGCCATGTATCTCAACAATCAGCCGGCCATCGGTCTGGCCATCTCGACAGTTTCCGACGGCAATGTCGTGGATATGGCAGCCGAAGTGAAAAAAGTGATGGCAGAGCTCCAGAAGCAGATGCCCGACGGCTATCAGATCACCCCGATCTATGATCAGGGATACGAATCGGATGTGGCCAATCAGGGTTTCATCGTCAATCTGGTTCTGTCTGTCATTACTGTAGTCGCTGTACTATTGTTCTTCATCGGCATCAAAAACGGTTTCCTGATCGGTAGCGGACTGATCTTTTCCATCTTCGGAACTTTGATCTACATGAATGCTACAGGCATTGCCTTACAGCGCATGTCTCTGGCCGCGATTATTATTGCCATGGGTATGCTGGTCGACAATGCCATTGTCATTTACGACTCAGCCCTGATCAATATGGAATGTGGCATGCGCAAGCGTCAGGCTATTCTCAAGGCCGTATCTACCGGAGCCATACCGTTACTGGGCGCCACCCTGATTGCCATTCTCACCTTCCTGCCGGTTTACCTGTCTCCGCACATTACGGGCGAAATCCTCTCTTCTCTGTTTTTGGTCATTGCCGTTTCACTTTTCCTGAGCTGGATACTGGCCATTACACAGAATGTGTTCTTTATCCAGGAATTTGTAGCACGCCCACGCCAGGGAAGATCCAACGCAGAACTTTTCTCAGGAAAGTATTATGACCGTTTCCGTCAGCTGCTGAGAGGATGCATCCGCTATCGTTATCCGCTCATTGCCGTACTGTTCGGTTTGCTCTATCTTTCTGCCATCGGCTTCCGTACGGTTCCCAAGCAGTTCATGCCTTTACTCAACAAACAGTATTTTACTATGGAAATCTGGCTGCCTGAAGGAACTTCTTTCGACCGTACCCGCGCCTTCACCTATGATCTGACCGACTCTTTAAGCCGTTAGCCGCAGGTGCGCCAGCTGTCTTCTTTTATCGGACAGACACCGCCCCGTTATTACCTGGCCAACACGGCCTATGGCCCGCAAAGCAATTATGCCCAGATTCTGATTGAAGCACACACTCCAGAGGAGGCTACATACCTGCGCCAGCAATTGGAAAAGAAAATGGCCACCGCCTATCCCGAAGCCCTGATCAAGGTTAACAGCTTTGAGATCAATTCCATTCCACAGGCTCTGATCGAGGCCCGTTTCTGTGGTCCGGACCCGGCCGTTCTGGATTCACTCACCCAGGTGGCCTTGGACATCATGCGCCAAAATCCGAAGGTAGTCCGTGCCCGCAATGAATGGGGCAATATGGCTCCGAAAATCTGTGCCGACTATAATCCGATAAAGGGTGGCAAAATCCAGGTTGGACGCAAGGACATGATGCAGTCCGTAAAAAGTCTGCACGACGGAGTTGCCGTTGGTGTCTTCCGGGATGAGAATGAACAGGTTCCGGTAATGCTTTACAACGGATCTGACACGGAACAGACGCTCGCCGACCTGCGCAATCTGTCTGTATGGAACGGACAACGTTCAGCTCCTTTGGCTCAGGTAACCGACAGCATTCATCTGCAATGGGAATACCCCCTGATCCGTACCTACAACCGCCAGCTGAGTATGGCCGCACAATGTGACGTGGCTCCGGGACATACCATGAGTGAAGTACATTCCGAAATCCGTCAGGAAATTGAAAACATCCAGCTTCCGGCCGGCTACTCTTTCTTCTGGGACTCACAGTTCAAAGACCAGAGCGAGGCCATGGAAGCACTCTTCAAATACTTCCCGTTGGCCATAGTTGCCCTGATTCTGATTCTGGTGGCTTTGTTCCGCAACTTCCGCGAACCGCTGATCATTTTCATGGTACTTCCCCTGTCCGTCATCGGAGTCGTATTTGGCCTGTGTGTCACCGGTTTCCAGTTCGGTTTCTTCTGTATAGCCGGTTGGTTGGGTCTTATGGGTATGATCATCAAGAATGTCATAGTCCTGCTTGACGAGACCAACAGCCTGCGACGCAACGGAATGGACAACTATCAGGCTATTATCGAGGCCACCGTGTCACGAGCCCGTCCGGTTCTTATGGCAGCTCTGACCACTGTGTTCGGAAGCATTTCTCTGCTGTTCGATATTACCTTCGGGGGGATGGCTGCCACTATTGTATTCGGTCTGACCTTTGCCACACTGCTCACCCTCGTGGTAACTCCGGTATTCTATTGTATCTGCTATCGGGTACGTCCTAAATCTCAAAATTGATCTGAGTCCTATATATTATATAATAAGGTATAATTATGATAAAAACAAAATATCTCTTTGGAGTGTTGTCTTTAGCAACCTGTCTACCTGTTTTTGCACAAGATTTTTTATCTTTGCAACAATGCCGGGAAATGGCACTGTCCTACAATCAGGACCTGAAGGCTGCTACGCATAAGGTTACCGCTTATGAAGCCTTGCACCGTTCGGCAAAATCCGATCTTTATCCCAAGATCTCGGCCAGTGGCGACGCTACCTATACCGGAAACCCGCGTGAGTTTACCTTTACCAAAAGCGAAACTCCCTGGACCATAAGAGGCAAACACAGCCAATATGGCATTGGGGTCAACATAGAACAACCACTTTATCAAGGAGGTGGCCTTCGGGCACAAGTTCGAAAATCGGCTGCCGAACAGGAACAGGCACGTCTGGCCGCCAATCTGACCGGCAGCGAGGTGATTCTCGAAAGCGACCGGATTTACTGGAACTTCGTTGCTTGTCAGGAACTGCTACAAATAGCCCGTCAATACTATCACACAACCGATTCTCTGACCCGAACCATAGCGGAGCGTGTTGAAGCGGAACTTACCGACCGCAGCGATCTGCTGATGGCAGAAGTAAAACGCAACGATGCCGCCTATCGCCTGCGGGAAGCCGAACGCCAATGGGATATAGCCCGTATGACTCTGGCTTCGTACATCGGTCTTCCGGAAGAAAGCAGTTTGCAAACCGATTCCATCGTCAAGCCCCTTTACCAAACCGAGACGCAGGGCCTACAAGCCGACAGTCTGTTTCAGGTCCGCCCGGAATACGGAATTGCCTCCCGGCAGATAGACATTCAAAACGAACAGACAAAAATCAACCGGGCGAAATATCTGCCGCGTCTTACTGTCGGGGCTACCGGACAGTATGGATCTCCAGGTTATGATTTCCATTCAGATATGGATCCCAACTATCAGCTATATGCCAAACTCAGTGTTCCGGTTTTCGAATGGGGCAAACGCAAGCATCAGCACACGGCGGACAAGTCACGCACGGAAATGGCACGGGAACAGGCCAGCAAGGTACGTGATCAGTTGACTCTGGAAATCCAGGTTACGGCACATAATCAGGACGAAGCGGTCAAACAAGTCACCCTGACGGAAAGTTCGGTTGAAAAGGCTCATGAAAACAGTCTGCTCTCCCTCGACCAATATAAGGAAGGACTGGTGTCTATCACAGAGGTACTTGATGCGCAGATCTATTATCTCGAAGCCCGCAAGAATTTTGTCACATCCAAATATAATGCCCAGATTGCCGGAGCGAATATCTCAAGGCCAGTGGCAGTTTCAATATGTAATTTTGCCTATGAATCTTTTGTCCAAACTGAAACATAAATACCTGAGCGACCTTTTGCTTTACTCCTTCTTAGGATGTATCTCCTATTTCATCCTGATCAAGTTCAGCAATGTTTCCATTCGTCTGAATGAAGGAGTCATGCAAATGCAGGTATTCATAGCTTTTCTGTTTCTGTTCAACGGTGTGGGCATGAGCATCCGTTATGCTACCGAACGCATGAAGGCACGAAGTTCGAGTCCGCAAAAAAGCCGCCGCTGGTTCATCTTGTTTCTTGACATACAGCTTACCGACGGCAACTCGTTTCTGTTCATAGAAAAAGCCCGTCCTCAGTGTGCCATCGTCTTTACAACCGCATTCGATGAATATGCCGTCCAGGCTTTTACGGTCAACAGCATCGACTATCTGCTCAAGCCCATTCACAAAGAGCGGTTGGAAGAAAGCATCGCCCGTTTTGAGAAATATCATGCCCGCCGTATATTCTCATCCGAGGACAATCAGGCCTATTTGGAGAACATTCTGTCGGCCATTGGTCAAACCGGCACATTCCGCAAATACCGCCAACGTTTTCTGATCACCTCCCCCCGTCGTATGTATACCATTTCCATACCGGAAATAGCCTACTTCTATTCGGAAGATAAGATTTCGTTTGCCGTAACTTTTGACGGAAAGACCCATATCCTTGATCTCACCTTGAATAAACTTGAAGAACAACTCGATCCGGAATTGTTTTTCCGGGCCAACCGGCAAGTATTGCTTTCGGCAGATTGCATCGAGCAGATCGAACCGCATTTCAACGGGAAGATGCTTCTGCAGCTCCGTCCGAAAGCCAAAGAGCAGATTCTTGTAAGCCGGGAAAAAGTCAGCGCATTGAAGATGTGGTTAAATAAATAAGTCCTATTGTTCGTGAATTTCTGTTTCAATGCGCTCGCGCCACGTACACACATCATTACCGCATGATGCTGTGCGTGGCGCTTTATCATTTGTTTTAAGTAAGACATACAGACACAATTACGGCTCCCGATAAGGAAATAACATAAAACTCATACTTTCCGTATGCGAACACCCTTCTTCAAATCGTTTTTCTGAATCTCACAATACTCAAATTCGAGTATTTTTTACCTTAAAATATTACCTTTCTTTGGCGATTGCACTCTATATCTTATCTATGTAATTTTGCATCGTTTTTAGGAGACACATCACAAAAGATATACAAATACATTACTAACTTTTTAGATAAGATTTTGAAAACAAAGGTTATTACACTGCTTTGCCTCCTGTTCATGATGGGAGCTACAGAAACAATGCAGGCACAAAAAAAAGGAGTCATCAGCGGTAAGATTCTTTCAACCACAAAAGAGATTATGGACTTCGCCATCGTACAATTGGAAGGGACCTCCTATGGTGGAGCCACCAATGACCAGGGAATCTATCATCTGGAAGCACCGGCCGGAGAATATACGCTTACAGTCAAGGCCATGGGCTACCAGACGGTAAGCAAAAAAGTTACCGTGCGCTCCGGCGAGCACCAAAAAATCAATCTGAAGATAGCCCCTGCAGAGATGGAACTGGGCGAGGTGCAGGTGCAGGCCCGCCATACGGACCGCATCAAGAAATCGGCCTTCAACGCCATAGCGGTAGACCTGAAAGATATTGCCGGACTGAACAAGAATCTGGGCGATGCCATCGCTTCGGTTCCGGGCATCAAGTTACGCGAATCGGGCGGTGTCGGCTCGGACATGCAGGTCACTCTCGACGGTTTCAGCGGCAAGCACGTCAAGGTCTTTATCGACGGCGTACCTCAGGAAGGCGTAGGCAGTTCGTTCGGTCTGAACAATATCCCCGTCAACTTTGCCGACCGTATTGAGGTTTACCGTGGTGTGGTACCGGTAGGATTCGGTGCGGATGCCATTGGCGGAGTCATCAATATTGTGACCAAGCAGCAACGCCAGAGCTGGTTTGCCGATGCGGCCTATACCTTCGGTTCGTTCAACACACACAAATCCTATATAAACTTCGGACAGACCTTCCGCAACGGTCTTACTTACGAAATCAATGCCTTTCAGAACTATTCCGACAATAATTATTGGGTAGATGCTCCAGTGCAGAATTTCGAAACCGGAGCCCTGAATGTGAAGAAACTGGTTCGTGTACAACGTTTCCACGACACCTATCACAACGAAGCCATTTCGGGTAAGGTGGGCGTCAAAGGAAAAAGTTGGGCCAACCGGATGCTTTTCGGTTTCACCTTCTCGAATATGTATCAGGATGTGCAGAACGGTGTGAAGCAGAAAATCGTTTACGGCGAGAAGCATCGCAAGGGGCATTCCTTCATGCCGTCGTTCGAATATGCCAAGCGCAACCTGTTTACCAAAGGCCTGGATGTAGTGTTCACGGCAAACTACAACCGCAACGCTACCACACAGGTAGATACCTCACAGTATGAATACAACTGGCTGGGAGAAAAGCATCTGATGAACTCACGCGGAGAGCAGTCATACCAGCATATGCGTTCCGACAACGACAACTGGAACAGCACTCTCACCGCCAACTACCGGCTGCACGATATCCATACCCTCACTTTGAATCACGTGTTCAACGCCTTCCGTCGCAGCAACACCTCGCTGTTGGCCAAAGAAGAGCAGACAGATCCCATTGCCAAGGAAACACGTAAGAATATCACGGGTTTGTCTTACCGTCTGATGCCTTCCGACAAATGGAACCTGACCGCTTTCGGAAAATACTATCGTCAGTATGTAGCCGGTCCGTTGTCTGAGGACGAAACCCAAAGCAATTATGTACGCACGGAAGGAACCAATGATTTTTACGGTTTTGGAGCTGCGGGAACTTATTTTATTCTTCCGGAACTGCAGGTCAAGATGTCGTACGAACGTGCCTGCCGCCTGCCCAGCATTGAGGAGACCTTCGGCGATGAAGATCTGGAAAGCGGAGATATCGGTATCAAACCGGAACGGAGCGACAACATCAACCTGAATCTGCTTTTCAGCAAACAGATGCGCAAACACGGCCTGTTCCTCGAAGGAGGTTTCGTATACCGCAACACAAAGGACTATATCCAGCGCCAGCTGGTTTCTCTGAGCGGAGGCAAGGAGGCTGCGGCTTATATGAACTACGGCAAAGTACTGACCTTAGGTTATAATCTGTCGGCCAAATACAACTTCAGCAAATGGTTGAGTGTGGGTGTGAACTTTACCGAAATGAATGTGCGCGACAATGAAAAGATGTCCGGCACCAGTTCGGTAGCCAATCCGGGATACAAAAGCCGGATGCCGAACCTGCCTTATCGCTTTGCCGACTCCTTTGTCACTTTCTACTGGCGCGATCTGTTCCAAAAGGGAAATACCCTCACAATAAACTACGACAACCAGTATCTGCACCAGTTCTGTTATGTATCGGAACTCTACGGTACAAACAACAGCGACTATATGGTGCCCAACCAGTTCTCACACAATCTGAGTCTGTCCTACAGCCTGCGCAACGGGCGTTACAGCCTCACTTTCGAGTGCAAGAACCTGACTGACGAGAAACTTTATGACAACTTCAGCCTTCAGAAAGCCGGACGTGCCTTTTATGGAAAAATCCGCGTATTCTTTGGAAGCTAGAACACAAACGATATTATAGAATAAACAACAGAAACAATTAGAAGCATGAAAAAGAACATCCTTTTTGCCAGCATGCTGGCTTTGACTTTGGGCGGCACCCTGATAGCCTGCTCCAGCGAAGACTCAAACAACGGAAATAACGGTAATGGCTCTGGCAGTACAAGCACCGGAAAATATGTACTGGCCACTTCAATCGTAGCCTCAAACACAACCACAAACATTCTGCTTACCACAGACTCCCTGAATCAAGGAACTGTTACAGCCAGAGGACTGGTTAATGACGGAGCTACTTACTGGATTTTCCAAAACAACAAATATCTCTATGCACTGAACTATAATGACGGAGAAGCCGGTACCACCCAATCATTCATTCTGAATGCCAACGGCCAGTTACAGAAACGCGATAACGAATACAAGGTAAAAAGATTCACTTCATACGGTCAGTACAACCAGTATATCATCACCTCATCTACCGGCGACGGTCCGTCGGAGTGGCAGGATGCCAACGGCTACATTCCCAAGAGTTTCCTGCTCTCCTATCTGGACACGGAACAGGAAACTCACGTAACCAACAATACCCAAGACAGTGTATACCTCTCGGAGAACTTCTTAGGTAACGGAGAATATGTCACCCTGGCCGGATTGTTACAGCGTGGAGAAAAGATTTACAGTGTACCCGTTCCCATGGGGCTCAGCCAGTACGGAACCATGCAGAAGAATGCGGACGGAAGCTACAAATGGGTATTGCCGGGCAATGAAGATCTGATCAAGACCGAAGCCGGAGGAGGTGGAAGCAGCTCTTACAAGGAAAATGAATTGCAGTGGACCCAATACCCGAACGAATGTTGGGTAGCTATTTTCTCGGACAAGAGCCTGACCGACAAGAAACTGATCCGTACCGACAAGATCAGCTATGCCTGCGGTCGTTACAAATCACAATATTACCAGACCATCTGGAGTGCAGAAAACGGGGATGTATATGTATTCTCCCCCAGCTATGCCAAGACGATGAAAGACGCCCGTCAGAAAACCACGCTTCCTGCCGGAGTGGTACGTATTCCGAACGGCGCGGAAAACTTCGACGATTATTATTGCAACCTTGAAGCGCTCTCTGGCGGCAAATCATTCCAGAGCTGCTGGCATATGACCGGCAACTACTTCCTGTTGCGCATGTACGACCGTCCGTTGACAGAAACAGGCTATGTAGCCAACCAGCTCGCAGTATTTGATGCTGATGCCAAGACATTGACCTATGTCACCGGTCTGCCGTCTACCGATGTCATCACCGATTTCAGCCGCAATCCTTACAAAGAAAACGGAGCGTTCTACATGACTATCTCCACCTCCGACGGCCATCCGGGTGTGTACCGCATTGACGCGGCTACCGCCACAGCTACACGAGTACTGACCGTTGAGAAAGCGGCCACCGTAAATGGTTTGGGACGCCTGACACCCGTCAAACAATAAAAACTCTCTCATCTTGAATGACTGAAAGCCTGAAGCGTCTCTTGCTTCAGGCTTTTTACAAAACCTCAAGAAAACATCATTTAGTATTGCTAAATGTAAGAATTTTCCACATCTTTGTTATGAATTTTTATCATTTACAACAATGAGAAAAATATTTCACGACATTCACTTATGGCTTTCCGTTCCATTCGGAATTATCATTGCCTTGATTTGCTTTTCCGGCGCCATGCTAGTATTTGAGCAGGAAATCACACAGAAAATACAAAAAGAAATCTATTTCGTAGAGGCACAAAACCGACAGCCGCTTCCGGCCGACAGTCTGATGCTGTGCGCCACCCGGCAGTTGCCCGACAGTGTATTCATTACAAACATGACCATTTATCCAGAACCGGACCGTGCCTGGCAACTTTCCCTTTCGAAACCCAAGAAAGCGGCGGCTTACATCAATCCCTATACCGGTGAACTGACGGGCAAGACCAAGCGTCTGCCTTTCTTCTCCACCATGTTCCGCCTGCACCGCTGGTTGCTCGACAGTGCCAATCCGCAGGGCGGCATCTTCTGGGGAAAGATTATTGTCGGCACCAGTACCTTAGCTTTTGTCTTCGTACTGATTTCGGGAATCTTCATCTGGTGGCCGCGCACCCGCAAGGCACTCAAAACCCGCCTGCAGATCTGCTGCAACCGGGGCATGAAACGCTTCTGGTATGACCTGCATGTAGCCGGCGGCATGTATGCCCTGATCCTGTTATTAGCTATGGCACTGACCGGACTCACCTGGTCGTTCAGCTGGTATCGTTCCGGATTTTATACCGTTTTCGGAGTGAAAACCTCGCAGCAGAGTCAGACCAAACAACCGGAAACAGAAAAAGGCAAATCAGACTCCCCTCAAAACGGCAAAGGACAAAAACCGCAGGAAGATGCCCGTCTGGCCAAAGTGCGGCAGAGTACTTGCAGCTGGCAGCGTGTGTATGAACAGCTGGCCGCCGAGAATCCGGAATACCGCCAGATCCAACTGTCCAAGAATACCGCTTCGGTATATTTCCACCGTTGGGGCAATCAGCGTGCTGCCGACCGCTATACCTTCGATGCGAAAAACGGACGGATTACCGAAGAAACACCTTACGCTTCGCTGGATAAGTCCGGAAAAATCCGTGGCTGGATTTACAGCGTGCATGTAGGCGAATGGGGCGGTATGCTGACCCGCATCCTCACCGTACTGGTCGCATTGCTGGGCGCTTCTCTCCCACTCACAGGATATTATCTGTGGATTGCGCGTCTGCTGCGCAAGAAACAGCGCAAAGCTTAATTCATACAACAAACGGCATCAGAAAGTTTCCCAAGACTTTGTCTGATGCCGTTTGTTGTTTAAAGGAAAGAATCCCGACATACGACATTTCTGTCATTAGATATAGCATTCCTTTTCTACTTTTTCAAAAAATCCTTCTGTTATTCCATCCTACCGTATTTCATTTCCTCACCGTTCCGGTCATACTGCTTGCGTTTTCCTGTCGGCGGTTCATCCAACGTGATGCGCACAACAGCCGTGCGGTGCAGGCTGCGCGCAATGGCATCGTCGAAAGCATCCATATGCTGTGGCAAGAAACGCTCACTGATAGCCCGGAGCGCCCGGATTTTCTCTTCTTCATCAGTCACCAGTTCCGCCTTTCCGAAAGCTATTGCCGAACGATACTGCAAAGTAAACGATCCGTCTTTCGGACCGACCGTCGGAGCACATTTGGTCACTGCCGACAGACAAACCTGTGGATGTGCGGCAAGAGCATCCAGCTTATCCCCTTCGGGAGCACAATGAAAATACCAAATCCGATCATCGGTACAGGCCAAAGACAGCGGAACCCCGTATGCCGTTCCGTCGGCACGTGTAAAACTGACTGTAATATAAGGAGCCTTGCGCATCACCTCCAAAGCCCACTGTGAATCCATTTCTCTACTTACTTTTCTCATTTTTTTCAATCATTAGGCTACGCTTCCATACAGAACCGAAGCGTATGTTCCCTCAAAGATACGCTTTTTGGTTCTTTTTCTCAAAGAGATTTTTCACAAAACCCGTGATTTTCTTTTTCTCTTTTCTTTGTATTTCTCTGATTTTTTGCGAATATTGTGATTCTCTTTGAAAACCAAAAGGAATCCGTCATGAAAAGAATGATCCTCCTTTTAAGTCTGGGCTGCTTACTGACTTTAAGTTGCACCAAACGATATACCACCATTATCGGCGGAGCAGATCAGCCGACCGCCATATTCATTACCGATCCTCTTACTCTGCAAGAAAAAGGACTGGAATTAACCTGCCAGATGCACTGTCTGGCAAACAACGAGGCCTACATCAAATATTGCAGTCATTCGGATGAAATCAATAAGCTGGCAGCGCATATCGCCCGAACAGGCCATTCCGTACCGAAAAAAATATTTGCCATCAGCCATTTAAAGTCCATTCAAGACTTTGAGGCTGACAGCACTATCCGGACATTACTGGCAGACAAGATGATGCGTACCATCCCTTCATTAATCAATGCGCAAAGCGGAAGCACTACGCTGGCCGCAACTACCCTGTTCGTAACCGAAGATGTATTTCTTCATAACAGTCTGAAGGAAAGCACTATCTATCTGTATGTCTATGAAGGCGATTGCAGCAGTATGGTTCTTTTCCAACCGCACAAGGATCATATTGTGCAAGCCCATGCCTGCTTTGTGATTCATTCTCTCTTAAAGACCATCCAGTCCGCCGACGATGTAAAGCGCTTTTTCAAAGAAACAATTCAACTGGAAGGAATCATGGTTCAAGAACTTACAACAACGAGCAAATCCTGAATCCTCTCAAAATCATAATGTCCGCTTGCACTCTCCCAAAATGCAAGCGGACATTATAATTACAAACTTTGCCCCCTACCCTTTATTCTAGTTCCAAAGGCTGGAACTGCTTGCCGTAGCTTCCAGATAGAGGCAATGCTATTCCATTAATATTTAAACTCGGAGATAATCCGCGTTCGTTGTTCTCCGGAACTACAGATACTTTTAATCTGTACCGGCTAAATAAAAACTGGCGTTTACTTATTTTACAGCAATAAATCTTTTATTCTCTTCTTTCGCATAATCAATAAAAAAGGAAACCACATGTGGATAATAATCCTCAAAAGTCTTATATCTGTTCTGTTTCTTTTCATAAACTCTCAGTAATCTTACCAGCTCCGGCATCCATCTGAAATTTCGTTGCATCTGTTCCGACAGCTCGTTTTTAATTTCCTCCGGCTTATATTCTTTATCCAACATATAGCAGATGACAGCCGCACGCACAAGTGACTCATTGATCATGGTCTTCCAATTACCATAGGCCTGTTTCGACATACTCCACTGTGAAGACCGATACAAATCTGTTGCGGCAGGTTCAAGTAGTCTTACATGATCCGGATATCTGTTTTCATCCAGAAAATGATTTATAAACGAATGATTGAATTCATGGATCAGAGTTGGCAGATACTCCTTATTATACATTGGTGTATCCTCTTTATCCACATAGTAGCCTACAATTGCAAAAACCTCCTTTTTGTTTCCTTTTACCTGTCGGTTTACTCCATAATTACCGCCTCCATTACAGAATCCGATAATCACCGAAAAAGTTTCCTGTGGCTCATTGCCGTAGAAATCGGAATACCAGTCTAGATCCAGATAAT
This sequence comes from Candidatus Paraprevotella stercoravium, assembly GCA_944320795.1. Lineage (GTDB taxonomy): Bacteria > Bacteroidota > Bacteroidia > Bacteroidales > Bacteroidaceae > Paraprevotella > Paraprevotella stercoravium. Next base: position 24,220 of record CALUIU010000019.1, read on the forward strand.
TGATTACGTGATCCTGATAGGCCTTTATCCCCTTCTCATAAAGATCTTCATGAGCCTTGAAAAACTCATGGAATCTGGTATCCTTATAAAAGCTGTTGAGATGCGACAGAAATTCTGCCTTATCAACATTCTTCCATCTTTTTTCCAAAGTAGAATTGTCTTCTTCAATCAGTGAAAGAGAACCGTTTTGATTATCCAGATGCACCGCCATTGACATGACTGCATCGAAAGAAATACCATACTTATTTCTAAGTTCTTTCATATATTTCACAGCCGGATGATCCGTATTATCCTTAAAGTAGCTGTCCATATCCTTTATATATTTCCCTGCCATATCCATGTGATATTCAGGGAAACCGGCCATTCGGGACAAAATACTCATAAGTTCCACGTTCTCATTTACCTGTGGTACAATAGACTGCGCTTTTGCATAAAGACAGCTAATGAACAGAACTAAAAAGACCATGTATTTTTTCATAACGCAAACTGTTTTTATTCATTATACTTCAACAATTCTTTCTCGTTTTGCAAATATATAAAACCTTCTATCATACTGTGATAATCAATTAAATCAATGCACCAGACTCACAAAATAAAAGTCTTCGGCTTGTATTTTAACTGATTCAAATTATCAAGCAGTGCCGCATTGGAGAAAACAATCCCCTGTAATTTCTCTGTGCCATACGCTTCATGGGCATGACCAAAAAAGTGAAAGCGAGGCTTCACTTCAAAGACTCTGTTTCTCAACGGAGCATTTCCCCAATGGATATGATTACTTTCATCCAAGATCATAAGTGGAGGCTCGTGACTAACCAACACATCCGCCCCTGAAGGAATAAGCTGTTCGGAATGGTTATATGCCAGTCCAAAGAACCTTATCCCCTCAATTTCACATTCACAATCCTGAAGGAAGTGAACATTTTCCGGCAGATCCTCTATCCCCATAGCATCCCAAAGACATAAGTCATGATTGCCCGTAACGAATATCTTATGCTTATAAGGCAACGTAATGAACCAGTTCAGGAAATCAAGTACTTCCTCTTCTGTGCCGTTCTCGATAATATCCCCACAATGCACGATAACATCGGCAGGAGGAAGATCTGTCAGCAAATGATGCTTGCTATGCGTATCGGATATCTGTATGATTCTCATGATTCAACTAACTCTTCAAACACTATAATTGGGCATCTGCTTCCTTATGAATGCAGATAACCTCCTTGGGATTAACCGTTTTGATAACCTTCTCAATTGTGCTACGGTCAGCATGACCGGATGTGTGCAAATCCACCACATTATGAAACATTTCACGAATTTCCTTATAGAAAGGATTTGCCTTTACCTGTTCCGGATTTCTATAATATCCGTCCCATGACGAGTAAATAAGAAGCATTTCTTCTTGTGGCAGTTCCTGGATAAGTTCCTGGATACGTCCTTTTTGCGATGCTCCGGCAATCATGACCATGCCATTCTGTTTTATGCCGTTCAAAAAGCGCTGATTGTAGAATTTAGGCCGAAATGCAAACAGTCCGTGAGAAATTTCTCCCTCCTGCTCCGTAAAGAAACTCATAGTCTGTTTCATAAACTTTGAGCACACATACATACGCTTGCCTGCTGCATTTGCTGCTTCCTTGATTGCGGCAAGCCGTTCTATGTCTGTAGCAGAAGCAAGCACAAATACATATTTGAAAGCCCGCATCACGTGAGCCATCTTGTCGGAAACATCACGTTCGTGAATACATTTGTCTTCACGTTTCAACATGGTTCCTTCTGTAATCAGCGTATCAATATGGGTGGCATACTTTTTTAAGGTCGGAATAAGCCCTTTGCCCATGTATCCATGCTCGCGATAGTCACCAGTATGCCAGATCCGTTTTCCATCCGCCTCTATCAGAAACATGTGCGAATCATAAATGGAGTGGCAATTGAAAAAAGGAGTTACCTTTATATCGCCGACTATAATACTTTTCGGAACCTTACGTGGAGCAGTCCTTTTCCAGATACACATTCGTTTGAGAAGCTTACATTTGTTTTCTGCCTTTTTCAGGCTACTGACCGCATCATCATATTCCTCTGAAGTACAATTCCGTTTCCGCAATTCGTTCACTTTAAGTGACGCACCTTCTGATAAGAGACCATATTTAATGGAAAGCAACTTCATCGTTCCTTCGCTCATATATTGAGAAACTTTGTCTGGAATATACTCAAACAACCCCACGTGATCCTCGTGACCATGTGTATAGAATACAGCTTCATGTTGCTTCTTGTTCTGAGAAAAGATAGCCTGAACCATCTGCTCGTCATCCTCAGGTGTAGTCGGCTCTCCGCATCCAGGAAGATTCTGACCAAAGTCAATGAAAACTCTGGAAGTATCTGTAGAGATCTCTGTAATACAACCACCTATCTGATCAAGGCCTCTGTGTATCTTGATATTCATATTTTTATTTAGAAGAAAATTTCAAATCCTTTTTTGTCTTGATCAGATCCTTATATAATCCATATCCACAGAAAGAAGCATTGATAAATTTGCAATCATCCTGCAATTCCTTACATTCAATCTGAAGATACTTACTATAATAATGATAGTTGGCAAGCAGGAACAGAAAATCCGGTTCAGCTTCTATTTGTGGTTCTATTTCAGTGTTCTCTTTCTCAAAGAGTTTGTCCAACCCTTTCACAAGACCTAATTCTTTCTTTTGTTTTAGAACGAGAAGCATATCCTTAGCCAGACAGTCCACATATTCCTGATCTTCTTTAAAAGAAAGATAGTCCTTATAATGTTTCTTTAATCCAGGCGAATTTTCACCGTTTGTCCTAATCGCATCCTTACCTTGCTTTACTTCTATCAGAGTCAGCTGTACAATACGATTACAGTGTTCCATATGATTCCAACGGAAAGCCACGATATCTGCCCGACCACACAAAACATCGTTGTCAGCCCATTCTACATCGGCAATGAAATAATCTGTTTTGTCAGCATTCACAGACAGATTGTTTTCGTAAACCACCCTTTGCTGTATTTCCTTCTCTCCTAATTTACTGTTTTTGGTAGATTCATGAATATCTACAATATGTTTCGCATGAGCCAAGTAATCATGCAAACCGTCAATAGAAGGTAGGATTCTCTCCGTACCAGGCGACAGATAGTATTCATCAACCAGCCCTGTAAGAACTCCCTTTTCATCGACTGTAAGAACTTTCCCACCTCTATAATATATTATAACGCTATTTCCTCTCAGTTCCAAATCCAAATAAGGGTCAACTCTTACATAGTCTGTAATGGATTTCAAGTTACCGGTCTTTAACTGGTCCAAAAAACTGCTTGAAATACTTCTTTTTTTCATATCTATTATGTCTTTAGATCCCATTTTTTCTTTCATTTATTGTAGGAAATAAATTTTATTAGCGTCCCATGAACAGTTATTCTCAAAATTCAGAAATATCATTTTTTCATCATGGAGCACGTTGCAGAATATAACTACCATCTTTTGCAGAATAATCTATCTGCTTAATAATATGTTTTTAACATACAAAAATCCGTGATAACGAAAAGGTAAAATTCTTCATCTAAATATCCCTACAAATCGTACAACTTCAGTAATTCATAACAGTGACAGTCAACAAAGTGACCGTTCTTGAAACAAGCTTTTCTAAAAATACCGCATTTATGGAAACCGGCCTTTTCGAGAACTCTCATTGATGCCAGATTGTGTTCGTATACATTGGCATGAATTCGCACCGTGTCTGTATGACTTAGATAATCTTTTATGGCTTGTTTGATAGCTTCGGTCATGATACCTTGGTTCCAATACGGCTCGGCAAGCCAGTAACCCAGTTCTGCGCTATACCGCTCCACATCCGTACCTTTAATGAAACTGATATTTCCAGCTGCTTCATCATTCATCTCGATGCAGTAATTATTCTGTTCGCTTTGCTTTTCAACGAAACTGATGAATTGCTCAGCATCTTTTTCCGTATATGGATATGGAAGAGAATCACGACAGTTGTCCCAAATCTTTGTATTATTCAAGTATTTTGCCAATGCCGGTATGTCTGCTTTGGCCCAGAGACGCAGTTTGAATGACTCCATATTTAATTAGTTACTTATAATTCAACAGCTTACGCATTACAAAATTGGTCAGTTTCAGTCTATTCGCCTGACATTTTTGTATTTTAACTACTTCATATCCCTTCTTTTCAAAGAAGGGTCTGGCTGTCAAACTTACTTCAGATGTAATATGTACAACTCCATACTGTCTGGCTATTCGTTCAACTTCCCAAAGAAGCTGCGTTGCAATACCCTTATGTTGAAAATCCTTATGCACAAACATGGAATGCAGATATCCGTCTTTGTTCATTGACGCAAAACCGACCAAGCAATCGTGTTCATCAAATGCTCCGACATACTGATTATAGGCCAAAAGTTCTTTCCATCGCTCCGTTCTTTCTCCACAAGAAGCCCAGTCCTTCGCTTCCTCTTCGGTATAATCTCGTGTATTTACATTCAGTACGGTTGCGCAAAACAAGTCCCTCATTTGCAATACGTCCTTTTCATCAAGTGTCCTTATCTTATAATCAAATTTCAGATAGCGGATCACTCTACATGGATTTCCTACAGCTACACAGTTTGCCGGGATTGATTTTGTCACAACACTCCCGGCGCCGACAACACTTCCTGTTCCTATAGTGACACCGGCAAGGATGATACTTCCACCGCCAATCCATACATTGTCCTCGATAGTAATCGGAAGAGCGCTCGTACGAAAAAAGAGTTCACCCGAACTTTCATCCCAGTCTTCAACAAACCTTTCGTTATATTCTATCGGATGTGTAGCCGTATAGAACTGTACATTTGGAGCAATCAGAACCTGATACCCAATGTGGATATGGTTCTCATCCATCATGGTACAGTTGTCATTAATGACAGACTTGTCCCCAATAAAAATATGTTTTCCGCATTGACACGAAAAATTACGTCCGACAGTTGAATGTTGACCAATACCTCCAAGCATGTTCCTCAAAATGCCGGATCTGTCTGCTTCCTTTAAGTCCGGACTATCAAGTCTGGCAAGACAAGCTTTGGTATTGGACATCATTTCAAGAACCTCCGGATTCAGACTATTACAATATTCAAATCTGTCGTCCCCCAAAACACCTATAACAAACTAAATTTCAACTACTTTAAAAAACTTCTATATTTTTTAGTGGACACTAATGTTTGCCCATATCAAATAAATTCAATAGGCTCATTGATAGCATTTAAAAATAACCCGCGTGGATACTTCAATAAGTCTCCTTGAAAATCCTGTAAAACAGATGATACTTCATAAATACCTTCCAGTAATCATCCTTCTGGTATTTGAAGATTGAATGAAAATCATCCACATCCTTAAAGGCATAAACCAAAATCTTCATACGTTGGTTCCTGTCATATAAGCAACGTACAATTTCCCTATATGGTATGTTCCTTAACTCGTACCACAGTCTCCGAATTTCCTTCAATGCCGTATAATTCAGTTTGGCCGCCACAATGGTCGACTTTATCTCATCTTGGCAGTCCCCGACCTTTGCATGTATGCTTCCATCATTCATAATAGTAATGCGCGATTCTATATCCTGCAGATAATATACCGGTGGTGCATAGAGTGAGCCTCTGGCATTGTTACAGCAATGCGAAGATACACTGTTATCCAATGGAAACTGGCCCTTACAAGACACAACAAGATTATCCCATGCAATGGTATGTGGATATGGTGGACGCTCCTGATTATGAGCCAAAGAATAGTCTTTTGTCAGAACTATTTCACCCTCCGACAACTCACCGTATTGGTCATATCTCGATGTTGACGATGCATTCTGTGGTATGATGTGCTCCAGTGTAGCCTGCTTACTGTTCCCGATTTTCCTCAAGCAATAACAGCAGTATTTTTTCTGTGTGAACATCGCAAGTTCGAGCATTCTGCCTCTATAACCCTTGTTGGTAAAACTGCCGGAATAATCTATATTCATATAGCGCACACTGTCGCTTAGCGGGTCAGTCGTTCTGCATTCATTCTCCAGATAATCATCTGTTATACCATTTCCTTCCGCTTTTCCGGTGTTTTTATCAATGTATCGCATCTCCCATTCGGTTTACATTATCTGTTATACGCCTTTCTATCTCAGCCACGGAGAGGTGATATTTCGTCAAGAGTAACTCCTTCAATTTATCAGCCTTTTCGGTTTCACCCATTTTGATCATGAATGAGCATGCCTCTATCATATTGTCAATATCCGCATTACGAGCTTCAACCCCCATCACGTCTTCCAGCCCCGTATTGTAGTCCAGTCCATACACATCACAGATAGGTGTCGGAGATATTCCTACAGGATTCATTCTGTATATTCTATTTTTACCGCCTTCCATATTGATATTGGTTATTACAAGCGGCGAGTGAGTCGATACAATAAACTGCGTGTTTGGGAATGTTCGTGTCAAGCGCGTCAACACACTCTGCTCCAGCGTTGGATGCAGATGAAGATCTATCTCGTCTATTATCACAACACCACGCGCTTCGGTATTCCCATTAAGTATGTACGACCTGTAGGCCAGGTCAAGAATCATGTAAAACAGTCTTTTATATCCAGCAGGAAGTTTTCTGAACGAATAAGTGTTTCCAGAGACTGTGATTATAACAAGTTTGTCATCAAAGCTGCCAAGGCTAAGCTGTTCAACCGCCATATCAGGATCATCAGACGAAAACTCAACAAGACACCTTTGTATTGCTTCAATTTCGTTTTTCGCCTTTTCAAACATTTCCTTCACCGCATCCATATTCGACACCTTACCCTCCTTCATGGTACGCTCAGTACGTTCCATAGTTTTCCAGGTACGCTCGAACCGTTCAAGCCATATTTTACTGCAGGCAGTCTCTTCATTCCATTGGTGATAGCCGAAATTGCGCAAGGATGCGATCTTTTCACTGACCGTCTTGTCGTCTTCAATATGAGGAAAACCGTCCGAATAATATGCAATCAGAGGATAAAAATTTTTCTCCGAAACCAGATTCATCAGTTGAATATAAGCATCCTTGAATAGAGTTGGCTGGTATCTATAGGAAGATGACGAAACGCCGTGCGACCATGAAAATGCTTCACCAAAACAGTGACCGTTGGCACTGATGAGCAAGTCTTTGAAGATGTTATTTGTTTCTGGATTGACCATACCGTCTATGTCCTTCTTGAATCCTTCCACCGTAATCTTGGGATTTCCGGCATTCAGTGGCTCTATATCCTTCATTTTCGAGTCTTTATAAAACATAAAGCTAAGTGCCTTCGATATAGCATGTATCAGCGATGTCTTACCTACACCATTCCTTCCGAAAAGGACAGTCACCTTCTCGGCAAATTCCATTTCAAAGTCTTCAAAACATCTGAAATGCTTCAATTTTATCCGGTCAATTTTCATATATTACAACAATGCAAGGAAATTCGTTATTATTTATCAATAGATTAATTATAAATTATCTACAAATGTACAAGTTTACTACCAAACGGCAAAATTAATGGTAGAATCTTCAATTGTCGAGTCTTCGCTATACAATATATTCAACTATCCTGCCCTACTTTATCTTCAAAAAGTTTTGCTTCTAAATATGAATTTGAATTCCCTGTTCTCATGATCCTTCTAAAATTATTATTAATCCTTTTGCAACCTTCTAAGGTATTAGTCCTTCATTATATACTCAAATATTGAATCCTAAATCATTAACCTCTCCAATTTCATTTTCCACTTTTTCCAGTCTGGCATTTCCTGAGTCAATAACTCATAAAAGTCTTTGGTATGGTTACGATGAACAAGATGGCAAAGTTCGTGTATGATAACATACTCTATACAAATACGAGGAGCACAGACTAATCGTGGATTGAGCAGAATTTGCCCCGTAGCAGTACAACTTCCCCAACGGGTTGCCATATCTTTCAGTTTGATCGCAGACGGTTTGACCTGATAACGATTAAAACGTGCTATTAACGGAGCAGCATACTCTTCAAACTTTATTTCAGCACGTTTTCTGTACCAAGCCAATAGTAAGGCGCGTGCATTCTTACGGTGCCTACACTCTATTTCAATTATGTTTCCTTTATAATGCACTTCGTTACGTTCGCTATCAATGATGCGTAACATATACTGTCTGCCTAAATATAAATGAGATTCCCCACTGACATATTTACGTTCGGGAGTGTGTATACCAAAAGAAGAAAAATATCGTTGCTGTTTGCAAATCCACGAAGCCCGACGATGAACATGTTTTCTGATTTGCTCCAGTGGTGCTTCCACTGGAGCCTTTACTTCCACACTACCATCCGGATGCACGCATATACCCAAAGTTTTTCTGGTTCTGTATTCTACAGCATACTCCATGACAACAGAGCCATATTCTATACAGTCTTTTATTTGATCCATAGTTTTGCCACGTCTACACAGCCGTCAATAATTGTATCCATATCATCAAAAGAGAAATTAAGTCCATACTTCCTTTTCACCTCATCTATCAGATAATCTTCCAGCTCGATTTTCATACGACCAATAATATCCGATTTCTGCTGCCAGTCAACCAATACACTACCATCCACAATTAATGTATGGTTGATAATTTCATCAAAAGTCATAGCAGTTTCCAATGCCAAATTCTTCAAGCTCATCTGCGCGTCACCAAATATGCGCTGATAGGTTTCCAATGCTAATCCGTAATAAGCTTTTGCTGCATTATTTTGCTGTAACTCTTCCGGCAATTCATTGTCGGTATGGGCCAATATGTCCTCTTTGTATTTCAGGACTCGTTTCAAATACTCCAGCTCATCAATTCGACCTTGTTCATAAGCGGCAATGGTCTCTTTCAGCAATTGGGAAAATTTCTTATAAAACACCGGATCTGTATCCATATTTTCAGTAATGAATTTGCTGGTTCGAGAGGCTATTGTATCTGCCTTTGCCGCTGTTCCTACAATCTTTTCCACTTCCTGCTCAAAGGCTTCCGTATCAAAGATATTCACTAATTCAGTGATTGGCTTTACTGCTCCACTCTCCACATGCCGATTAATCAATTTTTGTATCTGCCCTTCATATTGCTTGTAATCTATTGTATCTGAATAGCGTAATTGAACTGCCGATCTCAGTTTGACGAACATATTCAAGTCATCTTTGTATCGCTTGATTTCTTCTTCCGGAGTCTTCGCATGGAAATCACGTGTAGAAAGAGCTATTTTCAGGCAAGATGCATAAGCAGTCAGTCTCTCATAAAACTCCTGTCGCCTGTCTTCCTCACGTAATGACTGTGCATATGCCTCCAAGTCCCGTTTATTGGAAATTGACTTGAACAAATCCCATAAATATGAATATTTCTGTGGCAACTTTGCTATTTCAGTATCAACTGATTCCAGAGTCTCACGGAAAACCGCCTGTTCTTCTTCATCATAATTAGAATACAAATCCAAAGCTTCGTCCAATTCTTTTAAGACTCCATAATAATCAATGATGTAACCAAACTCTTTGCCATCATAAACCCGGTTGACACGCGCCACGGCCTGTAACAACGTATGTCCGTTCAGTTTACGGTCCAAATACATCACTACGATCTTCGGTTCATCAAATCCTGTCAGCAATTTGTCCACTACAATCATGATTTCAGGCTGTTCCTGATTCTTGAAGCGGGAAATCAGATTATCTTGATATTTTTTAGGAGTCCCGTGCTCATCCATCATCTTTTTCCAATACGCCTTTACTTCTTCCGACGTATCACCGTATGACGATTCTTCACCTTCTCGCATGTCAGGAGCTGTAATAAGCACCTCAGAAGATACCAAACCTATCTCATCCAAATATTTCTTATACAATACAGCTATGGCTTTTCGGGGCGTGACCAGCATAGCCTTGAATTTTGTTCCCTGCCAGTTGTCACGGAAATGTTCAGAGATATTCCAGGCTATGGAATACACCCGTTGATCAGTCTGGTTCACAAAATCAGTGCGCGAATACTTTTTCTTTAAATCAACCGTCTGAAATTCATTTAGTCCCTCGCATACCTTGGTAAAGAAATCGTCAATGGGCCCTTCGTGTACATGCTGAGGTACAATGCGTCCCTCATAAAGCAAGGGGACCACTGCACCATCTTCTACAGCCTGACGTACGGTGTATACCGGACGGATGATACCTCCAAATGTATTAGCCGTATTCTTTTCCTTTTTCATCAATGGCGTACCAGTAAAAGCAATCTTACAAGCATTAGGTAATACCTTATCCATCTTGATGGCCATTTCCTTGTATTGACTGCGGTGAGCCTCGTCAATCAGGATAAAGATGTTCGGATCCGTCAACGGGTGTTTCATTCGCTTCACGGCTGTCTCAAACTTATTAATGACAGTCGTGATAATGGCATCCGTTTTACTTTCCAGCAGTTCCACCAAATGAGTACCGGTGGTAGCATTCATCACTTCCCGCCCACATTTCTTGAATGTATTGGTAATCTGACTGTCCAAATCCGTACGGTCAGTCACCATCACAATTCTTGGATTCAGTATTTCTTTGGCTTGTGCAATAGCTTGCGCCAGCAAAACCATCGTAAGTGATTTTCCACTACCTTGCGTATGCCATACCACACCTCCACGACGTTTGCCGTTTTCCAACGTTTTTACCCTTTCTGTAATTTCTTTGACTGTAAAATATTGCTGATAACGAGCCAGTTTCTTGATTCCTCCGTCATAAATTGTAAAATTATGAATCAGGTCAAGCAGTCTTTCCGGACGACAAAGTCCGAACAGATAGCGATCCTGTTCTGTTGGTAGTACCTTTTCCTGTTCCACGGCATCAAAATGCGCCCGCACATAACGGAAACGCTCACTGAACAAATGCGCTTTCTGTTTTTCATCCAACGACGTATTTACCAAACAGTCCAACTGTTGTATATATTCCGCTTCTTCTTGTTCCGAGATAAACATCTCCTTCCATTTAGTCCAGAATTTGGCAGGTGTTCCGGTAGTGGCATACGCTCCGTAACTGTTTCCTATGCTAAGCAGCAAGGCACTATACAAGTAAAGGCCGCGGATACCATCGTCCTTCTGGTTACGCAGGTGTTGAGAGATAGCCTGATCAAGCGCCCCTTTCATGTCCGGTCGTTTACACTCTATCACCACAAGAGGAATGCCATTAACAAACAGCACAATATCAGGACGGTACGTATCGGCCATCCCGGTACGGGTCACTGCAAACTCTTCCGTTACATGAAACACATTTCTTTCCGGTCGCTCCCAGTCGATAAAGCGCATGGTGTAGCTTTTTTTATCACCATCGATACTCTGCTCAAACGCCTTACCCAGTGTCAATAGATTGTAAACAGCTTCATTTCCGCTCAGATAACCGCCTTCCATCGGGATATTACGCATGGCCAGAACTCCGTTCTCAATGTTTTGTTCCGAAAACAGTTCCTCCTTGTTGCGATTCACCCGAATGGAATTAATGCGACGCAACTGGCTACGCAGTACGTCCTCCAGCAATACGTTCGATGTCTTCCCGCCCCGCATTGCCAATGCTTCGTCGGGGCTAAGATACGTATATCCCAGCTTTTGCAACAACTGCAAAGCAGGTATCTGGCTGATATGGTCTTCTTTAAATGATATTCCTTCCATATTCATGATTTTCATTTTATGCTATAATCTTGAGAGAAATCTTTTTTATTATACAGGGAGCATTTTCTATTCATCCACATTACCATTCAATAGTTTGAAATTTGTTCCATAACCCATACGTTTACAGTACTATTATTTAGCTTTATTATGGTGCCAATCCAGCAAACGTTGAAATTCATAATCAGCCTTTATCTTATCCAAGATTCTTTTAACAACCATATTAATTTCTTTACCAGTACGATAATCGGCAGGACATACAAAATTGACACGATTGTCCTTTATTAGTTGAAGCGCAGTTGCTTTCTTGGCACTATTGCCGCTGGCATAGACTGCAATGGAATGCCCTCCATGTTCCTTGATCATCTTCATACAAGGAATGTCCGTATCTCCATCTCCAAAATAGATCATACGTTCGAATGGAATAGGACGTTCTTTTTCTGGTATATACTGATTGATTTTTTTGTTGTCACTGACTTCTTTGATACCTTTATTGATTTTAAACAAAAACTGGGTCTTCGCCGTATAATCAATGGCAACAGCCGGCCAATAAGCAATGCCGTCCACATCGTAAAGAAAAGAGCAAGCATAAATATTCTCAAATTCTTTAGCAATAAGAGTTCCCTCTATCATCTCTTTCAGTCCTGAAGAATTGATATAATGTTTGATATCCAACCCAATACTTTTCCCATACTCGTTGACTAAGGCAAACCATTCTTTTACTCCATCAAATAGTTCTACATTTTCTCCAAATCTTTTAAATGATTCTCTACGCAAAGAGATACCATTACTCTTTGCAGCTTGTATCATCAAATACATATAAGTCAGGATACCATTAGCATCATTTTCTTCAGATAACTTTTTATTCTTTGCCCAAAATTCAGACTTATCTTTTCCTATAGCTTGTATAAAGCCAAATTCCTGCATGTTACCGGGAGATAGCGTCCCGTCAAAATCGTATATAAGTGCTACAGTAGGTCTTTTCTTTGTCATAATTTGATTATATTATGTTTAAACAAATAATATATGATACATATTCCTATATATAATAAAGGTAAACCATATACACAAAAATAATATATAAAACGAACCAAAAAGAAATATCGTATATTACAACATATCTTATGAAAGATACCAATTCTAAAATATTCCTTTTTCTGCAACTGAAACATAGCCAAATCTATTGGTAAATGATTATCATATCTATCCAACACCTTCTCATATTTATCTTTTATATTATTCACATCTGGTATACCATGTTTTGGATCCATTTTCAGAGATCTTAACTCGTTATATAACTTAGATATTTCTAATGCACATTCATGATAATTTCTTGCACGAACAGAATAATTTTTTGCATATGCAAATTGGCTAAAAACCAAAATTAGAATAGATAATGATATAGATATAAACGTACCGCAGTTTTCTAGCAAAGTAAAAAATGGTATCTCACAAAGAGTAAGTACACTGAAAATAATTAAATAAGATGAAACCCATCCAACCACTCGATTATATCTGGCATCTAATTCTTCGCACCTTTCACTAGCTTTAAATCTGGTTCCTTTAGTTATCCATAATTTATAATTCAGTTCAACTTCAAAATTATTATCTTTCAGATACTCAGGAATACGTTTTGCTCTTCTAGATATATTTTTAGCCCTCCTTATTTTTGTATAACATTTCTTCAAGAAATAGTTATCAGGCAATAATTCTATAATACAACGTAACATACCAAATTAAATATTTACTCGCTTTTTACCTGTTAATAATACTTGCATCAAACCTTTTTTCTGCTGCTGAAAATTACTTAGCTTTTGTTTGGCTAAAAATATTTCATGTTCACAAGAAACAAAAACATTAGCTATTGCATTTTGTTCTTGCAAGGAAGGATATGGTATTTTAATATAACAAAAATCTGAATAACTAATTTGTTTACCATCTCTTATACCAATTACTGCAACAGCCAACCGTTGAATAAAATCGTAACTCTTAAAGTAGACTTTATAAAAGACATCACTTATATCTATCTTCTTATTTAAAACTGTATATGCAGGACTGACAATGCCACGATATTTTGAATATTCAAGGCCACCCTCAAATGATCTTAAACTAATTACAAAGTCCCCCGCATTAACAAGTTTAAAAGATGAAAGATCACCTTTTGGCATAGTAACTCTTGTTTCCAACATATCTCTTGGAACGACTCCCTTATCTTGGGTCACAGATAAAAGAGGCTCTAACTTATTTGAGCGAATAGAAGAACTACCAAAAAGTAAACCGGCCTTAACCTTCTTCCACTCTCCACTAAACCCAAACAAGCGTTTCTTCCCTGAGAGCAATTGTTGTATCAATCCTTTTTTGCGCAATTCAAGTTTTTCAATGAGTTGTGTTTGCTTCTCAATGGCTTTGTCCCATGTATTCAATACCTTAGCAATATTCTGCTGTTCCTCCATTGGAGGAAGAGGGATAAATCTTTTCTCCATATCATTCTTTGTGATATGATGCATTGTTCCTCCTTGAATAGCATTTTGCAGCAAAGATGCATCATAATCTAGAAAAAAATATAGATATTGTTTATCAATTCCTTTTAAATCACATATTTTCCAAATATGATAATGATAAATCACTTTTTCTTCAGTCCAGAATCGTGGCCCAAATGATGCAGACCATGCATATAATAAATCTCCTTTACAAGCATATTTATTAGCTTCCAACTCCAGATTTGAAAAATACCAGCTTTCATTTGTAAAAAAATTACCAACACGAAGTATCTTATATTTCCCTTCAGATAGTAATTCATCTTGCTTATAAGCCCTACCGTTAACTAGCGTACAAATTTCATGTATACGCACCGCTTCCCATTCTTTAGGAATAACTCCCTGTGATGTCTTTTTATAACCTTCTGGAATAATACAATCTGACATATCTCTTAATTTTCAGGGTTATAATCTTTTATTGCTTTCTCAATAATATCAATTATGGCTTGTTTATGCCAACTCAAAGTCCCGTTTATATCTTCAAAGCTAGGATATGTTCCATAAGCATATTTTTTAGTATGAAACATATAATCTTGCGCAAAGAATTGGACAATGGCACTTAAGCAAGTAGAAATATTTTGCATCGCATAATCCGATTTCAACTTGCTAAAGGAAATAGAAAAACCGATTGATTTTACTTGAGTCCACATTTCCTTATCCTCATTAGTAAAGGAGTTAAAATCTAATGGTTGATTTTGGTGACTATAATCCATATTTGAGTTTTTAAGCCCTATTGAGTAGCTACACTTTGTATCTTCAAAGAAATTAAAAGCCGGCAATAGTTCTGTTTTCATTTTCTGAGAATATGGAAGTAACAGTTTATTATACAAATCTATCTTATTTTCTACAGTATCAGACCGAAGTGAGTTTTTTCCCTTTTTCTCAGCCAATTGCTGCAATAGCTTGATTTGTTTCTGAAAATCATCTTCCTCTTCAATACTCTCCCCTTTAGCAGCCTTGATACAGATTGTCAATGCTGCCTCCAGACACTGGGTCATATAGTCTATAAAAGGCATCAGTTGTGCCTGTTCCGCATGAGCCCCTACAGAAGGAGTTGAACCAACCTGCACATCACAACGATTAAGGGCCGTCAAGTAACGGTCTTTATCTTTGCTTTTCACCACAATCATCGGATAGTTATGGCGTGTAAGAATGTAATTCACCAACAGACGGGCAATGCGACCGTTACCATCTTCAAAGGGATGGATGCGAATGTAACGGTAATGAAAGACAGCAGCCAATTCAACAGGCGATAACTCAGCTTTCTGTTCTTCCATATTATACCATTCCACCAAGTCCGTCATCAAGGCCGGCGTCTCTTCGGGTGAAGCATATTCGAAACGTTCGCCAGTAACCGTTATTACCGAATTGGGACGGGTTTTGTACACTCCAGCATGGATAACATAGGAAGTGGTGGTTCCATCCGGCAACTGACGGTACATGGTATAATCTTCACGAAGCAAGGTATGATGCAGTTGACGAATAAAAGTTTCCGTCAAAGGATGACTTTTATCAGCTGCCTCTTCCCGTACCATTTTTAAACAGACATTATGGGCTTTCATCTCTTCCAAGTCCTTCATATTAGCCTCGTCCACAACCCTTCCGAAAAGTAACAGCAGTTCGGTTTGCCCATAGGTCAAAGTGTTTCCTTCTATATGATTGGAGTTGTAATTGAATTCCAACATGAATTTTCGGTCCAGCCTGTTCTTATCTTCCGGCTTTAACGGCTGCAAAGACAGCCATTCACTATATAGTTGATCAATATTACTCATACGTTCTAAATCTTAATATCCCAAATCCTTTAAATAATCTCTCATCTTAGCCTGCACCTCTGCTAATTCAGCCTCCAATGCATCAATTTCTTTCTGTACGGCCGGAATATCCACTTCTGCTTCTTCCTCAAAAGTGTCCACATAGCGGGGAATGTTCAGGTTATAGTCATTTTCCTGTATATCGGCAGGAGTAGCTACAAAAGCGTATTTTTCTTCTGCTACACCGGGTTCGAGCTTCCCTGCAGTAAACTGTTGATAAACAGAAACGATATGGCTAATATCTTCCGGACGTAACTTGTTCTGGTTCTTTCCGTTTTCATACTCTCTGCTGGCATCGACAAAC
Source organism: Candidatus Paraprevotella stercoravium (assembly GCA_944320795.1). GTDB lineage: Bacteria > Bacteroidota > Bacteroidia > Bacteroidales > Bacteroidaceae > Paraprevotella > Paraprevotella stercoravium. The sequence continues at coordinate 40,527 of CALUIU010000019.1, forward strand.
AATACATTGTCCGTCTTCTTTCCTTTATTGAAGATGGCGATGGCTGCCGGAATACCTGTTCCGAAAAACAGATTTGCCGGCAATCCGATAACAGCTTCCAACAAATTCTCATCAATCACCTGCTTGCGGATTTTGCCTTCGCTTGCTCCGCGGAACAATACACCGTGTGGAATTACTACACCGACCTTACCGCTACCTTCCTGAGCAGCTTCTATCATGTGGGAAATAAAAGCCCAGTCGCCTTTGCTCTTTGGTGGAATACCTCTCCAAAAACGGTTATAGGAATCGTGAGCAGCCTCTTCAGCTCCCCATTTGTCTAATGAGAACGGAGGATTAGCAATCACTGTGTCGAACTTCATTAACTTGTCATCCTCTTTCAGTTTCGGATTGCGTAACGTATCTCCCCAGCGTATCACAGCATTGTCAAAACCGTGGAGGAACATGTTCATCATGGCCAGCGCCCAAGTGCTGCCATTTACTTCCTGACCGTAAAGAGAGAAGTTATTGTTGCCCACCTCCTTGCCGGCCTTAATCAGCAGAGAGCCGGAACCACAAGTCGGATCACAGATACGCGCACCAGGTTTGCTCTTTGTCAGTTTAGCCAACAAAGTTGAAACTTCTGCCGGAGTAAAGAACTCTCCCGCTTTCTTCCCAGACTCACTGGCAAATGTAGAGACCAAATACATATAAGCATCTCCAATGATATCATTATTTTCCAAATGAGATTCATCCAATTCCAATTCACTGAAATCTACCAATAGATTTTTCAAGCGGGCATTCTTTTCTTTCGGTTCACCCAAGTTAGCTGAATTGAAACTGATATTACGGAAAATACTACTGCCGTCCTCACTGCTCATTTTCTCCCGATTGGCATCCTCAATGTCAGCCAATGCCATATCAATCAACTCTCCGATATTGTCCGCCGTGCGGTGTTGATATAAATAATCAAATGAACTGGTTTCTGGAATAAGGAAACGTTCATGGCGCATGGAACGGGCAGCACGCTCTTTATCTCCTTCGTATCTGTTTAAATATTCTGAATATTTGGCTTTGTACACATCACTGACATATTTCAAGAAAAGCATAGTCAGAATATAATCTTTATATTGACTAGGATCTATCACTCCACGGAAAGTGTCACAAGCTTTCCAAACTACACGATTGATTTGTAACTGGTCTGTTTTTTGTTGATTTTCCATATCTTGATTTACTTTATTTTGTTCATTAATAATTGTTGTACAATAATTTGTTTCTTTTCAATAATTGCCTGTTGTATTTCCTTTTCTCTTTGTGATAAATATGCTATATTTACAATAATATTCTGTTCCTCTAGTGTTGGAACCGGTATCTCTAAATTTTCCACAGCAGGTTTGTGAATAAGAGGAGTTGCACTACCGGCTTGGTTTGTTTTGAAATATGCTTTTGTTGTTGGTTGTTGTAAAAACCAGCAAAGATACTCGGGCGTAACCAGTGATGATTTCAAGCGAATAACGAAGAAAGATGTGGAAGCCACAGCTTTTTCCTGTTCCCGAAATACTACACTTAAATAATTTACTCCCTTGGAAGCAAAAAGGATGTCACCATCTTGCAATAAATTCTTTTGCATTTTCGGTGTCTGCAACACTCGGGAAGCATATTTCGTAATAACCCCATCGGGACAATCCTTGGTCTGTAAATATGCTATTTCTCCGTTCGGATCTGTCTTTTCGTATATGCCAGATAAAATATCCGCAAGCTCTTTTAATAGTATTTTTTCTATAGTAATCATATTACTCACTCTTTTTCTGTCGCAAATATACTACTTTATTCTTATACTCCAAATTATTCCCTTCATTTTTTTAGAAGTAATTCGATTACTATATTTTGTAGAGCCCTGAAAATATTCTTGGATGATTCACATATAATTTTAAAAACAAAAAGTTTTACAGCAGCTTTCCATTTGACACTTTGCAAAAACAATGCTCTCAGACTCTCGTTTTTACGACCGCCAAATCAGGCAATCGGAAAAACAAGAATCTGAGAGCATTAAATTCCATATAACAAAATGATTTACAAAGGAAAAGCATCATATCCGATGCTTTATAACTTGCTCCAACCAGCTCGCAAAAAGCGCTTCAAAACAGTTTTTCCGGAACAACAGGGGATTTTTTCCGGGACAACGTGGCGTTTTCTGAGGATCATCACGGTGATTTGTGGATGCAGACGGTGTGCCGTAAGGCAAAAATCAACCTTATTTTTTGCATAAATCAGGTCCAAAATGAAACTTTATGCGGAAAATATCGGTATATTTATGCATATCCTTATCTATTTGAGCATTTCTAAAAAACAAGAATGTTTTCAAACCTTTTATTTTTCTGACAAAAAGAAAGATTAAAAGCCTTTATACAAATAAATTGCCAAACACAATCTCTATACTTTCGCCCCCAGACATTATCGCAAAAAGCCCCTATCCAAGATATTTTTCTGAAGCAGCCCTCTCCCCTCCAATCAATGCGTCTTCTTATAACTGAGCATGGCCCACGTATTGAAAAATGCCATGAAAGCAAGCAGGATATAAAGCTGGGGCAACAGATCCGTCAGCGTGCTGCCCTTAAGATAGAGCATGCGCATCACCTGATTGAAGTGCGTCAGCGGATTGATGCGGGCAATCCATTGCGCCCACACCGGCATACTGGTGATCGGAGTAAAGAGACCGCTGAGCAGAACAAAAATAAGCAGGAAGAAAAACGTAACGAACATGGCCTGCTGCATCGTGGCGGAATAGTTGGAAATGACCAGTCCCACACCGGACATAATCAGGATGTAGATACACGCGAAAAAGTATAGCAGCGGCCAGGAACCGGCCGGAGTGAGGTCGTAAACCCAGTGTGCCAGCAGGAAACAAAGGGTGAGCACCACCAGTCCCACCACCCAGTAGGGCAACAGCTTGCCTAAGATAAAGTCGAACTTACGCAACGGGGTGACATTGAGCTGCTCAATCGTGCCCACTTCCTTTTCGCTCACAATGTTCAGCGCCGGAAGAAAGGCACAAAGTATGGAAAGAAGCATCACCATCAGCGCCGGCACCATAAATACTTTGTAGTCCAGCCGCGGATTGAACAGACTCTTTTCCACAATGCGCACGGGCATAGCCACGGCTTGCGGTCTTCCTTCCTGCGCAAAGAATTCCTGAATCACAGTGGTCAGATACGACGCGCTGAGGGCTCCCTTGGTGCCGTTGATGGCATTGGCAGACACCTGAATGTCCACCGGTTCGCCACGCATCATGTGGTACTCCATCTTTGGGGGCAGCTCCAGAATCACATCGGCCTCGCCACGCTTTACGTCCAGCAGGGCGTCGTCGTAATGCACGGCGGTTGAGGCCGGCACAAAGGAAGTGGTGGCACAGACCTTTTCCGTCAGTCGGCGCGACAGGGACGATCCGTCCAGATCGATGATGCACAGACGGCTGTTTTTCACTTCCAAAGTGGCCGCCCACGGCATGAGCAGCATCATCAGACAGGGAAAAATCACTATGAGCCGGGGGATAATCGGGTTGCGCACCATCTGCCGGAACTCCTTTTCTATGAGATATTTCAATACCATAAGTTTCTATTCTTTTTTCCATTTTCCGGAAAGATTCTTTTGAGATTCGTAAAGAGCCGTTCCAGAGTTCTTGTTCGGGAATGTCCTGCTACTGGAGCCGTTCCCGGAAATGCTTCAGGCTCACCGTCATCAGCAGGGCGGCCATGCCCGCGAGAATCAGTATCTCCTGCCACACGAAACGAAGCCCTACCCCTTCGATCATGATTTTCTTTACGGCCAGAATATACCATTTGGCGGGAATGATGTTGGACAGCCACTGGAGCGGCACGGGCATGCTCTCCACCGGAAATATCAGTCCCGAAAGCAGCATCACGGGCATCATCAGCGTCATGCCCGAGATCAGCATGGCGGCCACCTGGGTGTCTACCAGCGTGGAAACGAGCAGTCCCAACGAAAGGGCCACCAGAATGAGCAGCATGCTGACAAAGGAAAGCAACAGCAGACTGCCGGCAATGGGCACTTCGAGTACGTAGACCGAGAGCAGCAGAATGGTGGCCAGATTGACGCAGGAGAGCAGAAAATAAGGCACGGCCTTGGCCAGAATGATGAAAATCGGGCGTATGGGCGATGCAAGCAGCACTTCCATCGTGCCTGTTTCCTTTTCACGCACAATGCTTACCGAGGTCATCATGGTGCAGATCAGCATCAGAATGAGTCCCATCACCCCGGGCACAAAGTTGTAGGCACTTTTCATCTGGGGATTGAAAAGCATGTGGGTGTGTATCGAAACGGGCGGTGCCGACAGGGAGGCGGCCGAGGTCTGCGCCGACGGCAACTGTCCGCTCAGGGCAGAGGTGATGACAGCCTGCGCATAGTTCTTCATCAGATGGGCCGTATTGGGGTCGGTACCGTCCACAAGCAACTGCACGGCGGGTACTTCGGCTCCTGTTGCCTCGGCGGCAAAGCCTGGAGGGAAGGCCACCACCAAGTCGGCCTCGTTCTTGCGGAAGGCCTCGTGCGCTTCACGGTCGGTATGCAGAAAGCCCACCACACTGAAGTAGGCATTCTGTTCCAGACGTTCCACGAGCCGCTGTTCCACAGGGTCGCCGGTATAGCCCAGCACCATAACACGGGCATCCTTCACCTCGGTCGTGATGGCAAAACCGAAGAGCAGAATCTGCGCGATAGGCATGCCCAGCAGAATCAGCATGGTGCGCTTGTCGCGGAAGATGTGGAAAAACTCTATTTTGACAAAAGCCAGAAATTCTTTCATTTGCTTGTTTTTTTCGTAAAGTCTACACAGCCGTACATACCGAGCTTGATCTGTCCGTCGGAATTGTCTACGGCAATTTTCACGGCATACACCAGGTTGGAGCGCTCGTCACGCGTCTGGATGGTCTTGGGGGTGAATTCGGCTTCACCGGAGATCCACACCACACGTCCCGGATAAGGGGTGCGGTCGGCCTCGCCACGGTCGGCATACACCGTGACTTCCTGGCCCAGACGGAGCGCCGTAAGCTGTGGTGCCTCGACATAGGCCCGCAGATAAATATGTTCCAGATCGGCCACCTTGAAGAGCGGACGACCGGCAGCAGTCACTTCGCCGGCCTCGGCATATTTGGTCAGCACCGTGCCCCGGATGGGACTGGCGATGCGGCATTTCTGCAACTGGTCGTCCAATTGCAGCACTTGCAGTTCCAGAGAGCGCTGTTCGTCGCGCACTCCTAAATTGGCGCTGGTCATGGTTGAGAGCTGAGCTTCCAGCTGACGGCGCAAAACGGCCACCTGCGCTTCGGCATCGTCCACCTGCTTTTGGGTTCCGGCACGGTCGTGCAGCAGATCCCGGCTACGGGCATACTCGCATTCAGCCTGCTCGATCTGACGGCGTGTAGCGGCCACCTGCTTGGCCACATCCATTTTCTTATGCCCCACGGCGTCCATGCTGGCCAGCAGCTGTTCGCGCTTCAGGGCCAGTTGCACGGTGTCGATATATCCCACCACACGGTCGGATTCCACACGGTCGCCCTCCTGCAGATCCAGATGAAGGATGCGACCTCCGGATTCGGCCGAAACCAGCACTTCCGTTGCTTCAAACACTCCGGTGGCATCTGCCTCGTCAGCTGAGGAGTTACAGGCGGTCAGTCCACCACACAGCAGGGTTGCGGCCAGACAATAATATAAGATTCGTAGACTTTTCATATAGCGTTTTCTTTTGGTTTTCAGTTGTTCTGTATACGCTTCAAGGCATAGCGAGCCTGAAGCAGTTCCACTTCGTGAATGGCCTTGTTCTGACAGGCCTGTTCCTTTTCGAGCACCATGCGCAGCATCTCCAGCACGGAAAGGGTTCCGTTGGCCACACGGGCCTGTGCCGATTCCAGAATCTGTCCGCGCATACGGATGATATCTTCATCGGCCTGGATCTCGTCGCGGATGCGCTCTATATTGCGGCGTGCCTGAATGGCTTCGGCACGGGTGTTCAGCAGGAAAGTGGACTGCCGGATATCTACCTGGCTCATCTGCTCGTCAATCAGGCGGCGCTCGTTCTTCAAGGTGTAGAGCTTGCCGATATTCCAACTGAGCTGCACGCCGGCAATATAATAGGGACTGAATCCGCCCTTGAGCATATTCAGACCGGGATCGCCGTAACCACTCTGCATGAACAGGCCCAGTGTGGGACGGATGCCCGCACGGGTGGTTTCCTTTTGTGCCAGCAACATATTTTTCTGACGGGCAAAGAGTTGCAGTTCCGGACGGAGAATCTCACTGCCCGACTCAGTCACGGCCGGAGTGACCAACGCTTCGGCACGCAGGGAGTCCATGCCCGTGAGCAGCGCTAGCACTTCGCAATAGGCCTTGCGGGATGTTTCCAGGGAGCGGACAGACTGCTCCACCGTGCGCAGTTCCACTTGCACGGCATCAACATCGGCCGGACAAACTACTCCGCGTTTCAGAAAGGCCTGTACCTGTTCCAGACTTTTCTGAAGCTGTTCCTGCAAAATTTGCATCTGCTTGTGTTGCGCGTTCTGAAGCAGGATTCCGAAATAGACCTGATCAATGCGCTGATGCAGAGCATAGAGTTCCACCTCAGCCTGTTGGCGATCGGCCTCCGTACGGGCTTTCTGCCACTCACGACGGGCACGCACCATGCCGCCATCGTAAACCAACTGCTTCAGTTCCAGAACCAGCTGGTACTGGTCCTGCTCCATCCACTCGATGTTCATGCCGGGCATTTCAAACGGCAGTTTGGTGACATCCGACTGCCACGAGGCACGGGCCGACAGGTTGAGCTGGGGCAAGAAAGAGCGTTTGATATTTTCGAGCGTGAATTGTTCGGTGCGCTCCAACAAATCGAACTGACGGATTACGGGGTAATTGGCTCGGGCGGAGTCGTAACACTGTTCCAAAGTGACCTGTGCCGAAGCGGAAGCCGAAAACAACAGCAGGAACAGAAATCCGAATACGTATTTTTTCTTTTTCATGGTTTTTCCTCTTTAGAAAACGGACTTTTTCATACTTCAATATAAAGTACTTGTCAAAAGATCAGCACTTCAGTATTTTTAATAAGTCATCTGTTTTCCACAAAAATAGAAGATTTATCCGCTCTCTATCCTCTTGAAATTCAGAAATGTTTTCATATTCAGCAAGTTTAACACTTATGCTTTTACCCCCTTTCCAAGCAGAATGTCCCAAAGAATATCCCTGATTTAGGGTATTGCAACCAAAGCGTGCGTTACCTATCTTTGCAAAAATCATTCATTTAGCAAAATTATTATGGAACAAGAATCTGTATGGATCGCCCTGCTACTCACATTAGTGGCGGGTATGGCCACCGGTATAGGAAGCCTGATTGCATTTCTGGCCAAGAAAACAAATACGAAGTTTTTGTCCGCCTCGCTGGGCCTTTCGGCAGGTGTGATGATTTATGTTTCCTTTATGGAACTGATGCCGGAAGCGTCCCGTGAGTTTGCCCGCATCTATTCGGAGTCGACCGCTCAGGCGCTGATGCTGGGCGCATTTCTCTCAGGTATTCTTCTGATTGCGCTGATCGACCGTCTGGTGCCCGAAGACGAGAACCCGCATGAGGTGCATTCCATGGAAGAACACGGCGGAAAAAGCCGACTCAAGCGTACGGGCATCCTGATGGCACTGGCCATCGGTATTCATAACTTTCCCGAAGGACTGGCCACCTTTACCACGGCACTGACGAGCATGGATATTGCCCTGCCGATTGTCTTTGCCATTGCCATTCACAACATTCCCGAAGGCATTGCCGTGTCGGTACCGATTTATCATGCCACCGGCAGCCGGCGAAAGGCTTTCTGGTATTCGTTCCTCTCGGGACTGTCTGAACCGGTCGGCGCGTTGTTCGGCTTTCTGTTCCTGCTGCCGTTCTGGTCGGTAGAACTGAACGCATTCCTGCTGGCCTTCGTTTCGGGCATTATGGTGTATATCTCGTTTGACGAGTTGCTGCCGGGAACAGAAAAATACGGTCACCACCATCTGGGAGTGGGCGGTGTGGTGCTGGGTATGCTCATCATGGGCATCAGTCTGATTCTGCTTTAAGACATTGCGTTTTTTTGAGAAAAAGGAGTGGCCGGGCCGCTCCTTTTTTTATGCCGTCTGTTGCTTTTATAAAGAAGAAAAACTAACTTTGTCACAATCACCTAAAAACAAGAAGAATATGTATCGTAATTTTATTTTTGCTTCCTGCATCGCTTTGGCAGGCATGTTGGCCGGTTGTCAGAAAGCAGCCACACCGGCAGAGACTTCAAATACCGATTCTGTCTGTCAGAAGAACGCAGTAGTGGAAACCATCATGGAGCGCCGGAGCATCCGCAAGTACAAGCCTCAGGCTATTGAAAAGGAAAAACTGGACGAAATCATCCGTTGCGGCATTTACGCGCCCAACGGCATGGGACGCGAATCCTGGGAGGTGCGCTTCGTAACCCGTCCGGAACTGCTGGCACGCATCGACACGCTTTATGCGGACTATATGGAAAAGACCCAGGGAAAACGCCCGGCAGCAGCGGCATACGGCGCGCCGGCCGTGGCATTCATTGCCTATGACACCCGTTATGACCTGTCGCAGGTGGATTGCGGCTTGCTGGGAGGAAACATGTTGCTTGCCGCCAAATCCATGGGCATAGGCTCATGCTGCCTGGGAGGCATCTGCCGCTTCCTGAACGCTCCCGAGGGTACCGAAATCATGAAGGAACTGGATTTTCCGGAAACGCACCAACTGCTTTATGCCATCGCTTTCGGCTATCCGGATGAAACTCCGAAAGCCAAGGAAAGAACACCGGAAAAAGTACGGATGATTGAATAAAGGAATAAACGACCAGAATCTCTAGTACAATAATCATTAAATCCCAACAAAAGTATGATAAAAAGAAGAACGCATGCCGGAATAATCGGTCTGCTGCTGGGATGCAGCTTGCCGGTATGTAGCGCTATACTGCCCGCAGATTCACTCTTACTGCTTCCACAACCGGAATCCGTGGAAATGCGTGCCGGAGTGTTTCATCTGAATAAAGTAAAAAAAGTGAGCATTCAGGCACCTGACAGTATTGCCACTCTGATTGCAGACTATCTGCCGGAAGGCATGAAGGCTACGACCAAAAGCAGTAAAGCGGACCGAATGGAAATTCATCTGATCCCCAACCAGTCAGGCAAGCAGTCGGACGAGAGTTATATACTGGATATCACCGACAAAAAAATCAGTATCGAAGCCGCTTCCGTAGCCGGAGTATTCTATGCCTTGCAGACATTAGGACAGCTGGTAAATGAAGAACAGGCCACCGTCCCGGCTGTGCGCATCACAGATAAGCCGCGGTTTGCCTATCGGGGCATCATGCTGGACGTGTCGCGCCATTTCTTCGATGCAGACTTTCTGAAAAAACAGATTGACGTGCTGGCAGCGTTCAAGATCAACCGTCTGCATCTGCATCTGACGGATGCGGCGGGATGGCGTCTGCAAATTGACAGCTATCCCCGACTGACTGAATTGGCAGCCTGGCGACCACAGCGTTTATGGAAAGACTGGTGGAAAGGGGCACGCCGTTATATGATGGAGGGGGCGCCAAATGCCTACGGCGGTTATTATACGAAAGAGGAAATCCGCGATCTGGTGGATTATGCGCGCAAACGGCAGATTACCATCATACCGGAAATCGAAATGCCTTCGCACTCGGAAGAGGTGCTGACGGCTTATCCGGAACTGTCATGCACACATGAACTGTACAAACCGTCGGATTTCTGCGTGGGTAACGAGAAGACGTTTGAATTTCTGGAGCAGGTACTCACCGAAGTGATGGATCTGTTCCCCTCGGAATATATCCACATCGGGGGTGATGAAGCTCCGAAAACCGACTGGCGCAGCTGTCCTCGGTGCCAGAAAAGAATCAAGGACGAGGGACTGAAAGACGAAAAAGAACTGCAAAGTTATCTGATTCACCGAATCGAAAAGTTCCTGAACGCCCACGGACGGAAACTGCTGGGCTGGGATGAGATTCTGGAAGGCGGACTGGCGCCGAATGCTACCGTGATGTCGTGGCGAGGTACGGAGGGAGGCATTGAGGCCGTGAAAAGCGGACATCAGGCCATCATGGCTCCGGGGCAATACTGCTATCTGGATGGATATCAGGACGCACCACACACACAACCGGAAGCCATCGGAGGGTATCTCCCTTTGAGCAAGGTATATGGTTATGACCCGGTACCTCAAGAGCTGAACCCACAGGAACAGCAACTGATCATTGGTGTGCAAGGGAATCTGTGGACAGAATATATACCCACTGAAGAACATGTAGAATATATGCTCTATCCGCGCGCACTGGCCATTGCCGAAACTGGCTGGACCCAACCGGAAAACAAATCCTGGAAGCGCTTTCACCACAAGGCGGTGCAGGTTACCAAGGATTTGCGTGAGGCCGGTTATCAGGCCTTCCCGTTGGAGCGTGAGTTTGGAAACCGTCCGGGAGCCGGAGAGGTTCTGAAGCACAAGGCATGGAACAAGCCGGTAACCTACAACGCTCGCTACTGGACAGCCTATCCTGCCGGTGGCGATAAGGCACTGACCGACGGTCTGCGGGGTGGATGGAACTACAACGACGGCTTTTGGCAGGGCTTCGTATCGCAAAAACGTCTGGACGTAACCATTGATTTGGAAAGCCTTACCGACATACAGCGCATTCAGGCCGACTTTATGCAGATCTGCGGTCCGGAGGTCTATCTGCCGGCGCACGTCATCATCTCGGTTTCAGAGGACGGTAAAGAGTTTACCCAACTGAAAGAAATCAAGCACAAGCCGGTGCGCAATGACGAGGTAACCTTCAAGACCTATGGCTGGGAAGGTACCGCCAAAGCACGCTTCATCCGCTATCAGGCACTGGCCGGTGACGAATTCGGCGGTGTGGTATTCACGGATGAAATCGTGGTGGAATAATCCAGAAAAAGAATAAAGCTAAGAGGATATTCAGGATTTGGCTTTTGTACGAATCACCATACGCTCCCACAACGCGTTGGGGATCAGGCGCCAGAAAAAGGTAATCACCGCATAACGCCAGTCAATGACAATCACTCTTCGCTTTTGAGCAATAGTCCGGGCAATCGTCCGGGCTACTTTGTCTGCCGACATCATCAGCGGGTACTTCTGTGCTCCGGAAAGCAATGGGGTGTCTACGAAACCGGGACGGATATCGGTGAAACAGATCGGGTGCCCCTCCATGCGCGCCTGTTGCGCCAGAGCCTGCAAATAGGTATTCTGAAAGCGTTTGGTGGCCGAATAAGCGGGGGCCGCACCCAGTCCCTTCGTTCCGGCAATGGAACTGATGGCTGCCAGATGACCGCCGCCCCGATCGGCAAAATAACGGTAGGCCCACCCTACCATCTGTCCGAAGCCCAGCACATTGGTACGGAAGGTATCCAGCTCAATGTCAGCCTCCAAGGTGCGGTTCTGCTTTCCGATTCCGGCCACATGCAGATAAAGGTCCATGCCTCCCATCTCTTGTACCAATTCGGACAAGGCGTCGGTAGCTTCGGTGGCGGTTACGTCAAGCTCTTTCACAAAGACACGTTGCGGAGCCAGCTGTTTCAAGATCAGCAACGGAGCTGTACGGCGCGCGGCAAGTCCGACCACGCAACCGGCAGTAATATAAATACGGGCCAACTCCAGACCTATTCCGGATGAGGCTCCTATAAGGACAACTTTTTGTGAAGAAGATATCTGGTTCATGCTATTGTTTTTTAGAGTTCTATACATGCAAAAATAACGATTTTTGCTCTTTTCACCATTTTTTTGCAACCAAAAAGCCCTCATTCCTTGCATTTCTTCCACTTTTTATCGTAAATTTGTGTTTTGTCGTTCGGATCCGAAATTCCCGTTCTTTTTCTTCTCCAAATGGGAAACCGACAGAAAACATGTCCGTACGAAAAGTCATTCACAAAAATCTTAAACACAAACTACAATGAAAGAAAAAAACAACAGAGGTAAATTTGCCAGTAAGATAGGAGTCATTCTTGCTTCAGCCGGATCGGCCGTCGGTTTAGGAAATATCTGGCGCTTTCCCACAGAAACAGGAGAAAACGGCGGTGCCGCCTTTATCCTGCTTTATATTGGCTGTATTCTTCTGCTGGGACTTCCGGTAATGATTTCGGAATTCCTCATCGGACGGCGCACACATGCTGACGCGTCAACCGCTTTTGAGCTCTTGGCTCCCAAACACAAACAATGGCACTGGGTAGGCCGATTGGGCGTGCTCTCGGGCATCATGATTTTCAGTTTCTACTCTGTGGTAGCGGGCTGGACCGTAAACTACACCGTTCAGGCTGCCCTGAACCGCTTTAACCAGATGGTACAGACCGGTGAAGGAAATGTATACAGCACCTATTTCAATTCATTTGTATCCGATCCCCTTATGCCTACCCTCTATCTGGTTCTGTTCATCCTGCTCACACATTTTGTGGTGGCGCGGGGTATAGAAAAAGGTATCGAACGGTTCTCCAAACTGATGATGCCTACGCTATTCCTGCTACTTCTGGTTTTGGCTGGATTTGCCCTGACTACGGAAGGAGCCGGCGAAGGTCTCAGATTCCTGTTCAAACCCGATTTCAGCAAAATAGATTCTTCGGTAGTCCTCTCGGCAATGGGGCAGGCCTTCTTCTCATTGAGCATCGGCTTGGGATGCCTCTGTACCTATGCGTCTTATTTCCGTAAAGAGGTAAATCTGGTACACACCGCAGGAAGTGTTGCCGGCATTGACACGTTCGTAGCCATTATATCCGGTCTGATTATATTTCCAGCCGTTTATTCCGTAGCGGGTATGGAACCTTCGGAAGGTCCGAGTCTGGTATTTGTAGCCTTACCTAATATCTTCCACATCGCATTTTCCGAATTTCCTGTTCTGGCCTATGTCTTGCCGTTTTTGTTCTACTTCCTGCTCATTCTGGCCTCACTGACTTCTACAATCTCCATGCATGAGTTGATTACAGCTTATTTTCACGAGGCTCACCATCTGTCACGTAAGAAAGCCACTTATCTGGTTACCGGAATCAGTCTGTTCTTAGGTATTCTTTGTTCGCTGTCTCTGGGTATCGGTTCGTCCTACACCATCGGCGGAATGACACTCTTCGATCTGTTTGATTATCTCACCGCCAAATGGATGCTGCCGTTGGGCGGCTTGTTCACGGTACTGTTCACCGGATGGTATCTCGACCGAAAAATCGTGTGGGAAGAAACCACGAATTACGGAACACTCCGTTTTTACGGATTCCAGCTTTTTATGTTCATTCTGAAATTCATTGCTCCGCTAGGTATCTTCCTGATTTTTCTGGATCAGGTAGGTGTATTCCGCTGGTTATAAAACTTATTAGTAAGCTATTCTTGTTTTCGACACTGAAAAGTCTTAAAAATTTCGTCCTGACGGTATTGAAAAACCGTCAGGACGAAATTTTAATACCGTCAGCACGGTATTTTCAGATTCTAAAAAGGAAGTGATCCGCACAAGAAAACAATTGTCCAATATACAGATGACAAACTGGATGAAGCTTTAAGGCAAATCCAAGCGGAAAACAATGCGAAACTGCCCGTCTGTATATGAAGTGCTGGTAATCCGGAAAGTTCCCAATTGTGCTGTATGCGTCACATGGGCACCGATACAGGCGCAGGCATCATAATCACCGATAAAAACGAGCCGTACTTCACGCACATTCTGATCGGGCAAACGCGAAAGGGAAACACTTTCCGGCAGTTGGTCTACTGGAGTCAAACAGGCTGTTACCGGCATATCGGCACGAATGACTTCGTTAACCATTCTCCCGATCTGTTCAATCTGTTCCGGCGCAGGCGGCTCTTTCAGATTATAATTTACCTTACTCTTCTTACGCTCAATATGAGCATTTGTCGACCGCGGACATCCGAACAGACGCACCATGGTCTGATTCAGAATATGTTCGGCCGTATGCATCGGCGCAAGGGCATCATCCTGAAATTTAGAAGTTGTTTGCATATTCAATCGATTCTTTTTATTTCTGTACCTAAAAAAAGAGCCATATCTTCCTTCAATTTTAAGCGGACGATACGACTCTTTTTATATTCATTCTTATTCAATTATTCAAATATCTCATCAATACCAATCACCTCTTCAGCCACACTGTCGGTTGGTACGATCATACTCTGGCACGGATCAAAACCTTCCGGAATATCGAACGGTTCATCCTGGGAATAATGCAGACTCTTGTCAGCATAGACCTTCTGCAAGAACTTGGCACAAATCGGCAAAGCGGAAGAAGCTCCCTGAGCGTAAGTCATGCTGCGGAAATGAATGTCACGGTCTTCACCGCCTACCCAACTTCCGAAAACCAGTGACGGCGTGAATCCGATGAACCAACCGTCGGAGTTCCGGTTTGTTGTTCCGGTCTTACCTCCCATCGGGCTCTTGATATTATACCGGAAACGCATGCGTCCACCTGTACCGCCATCCATTACACCTCGCAACAGAATCAGCATCTTATAGGCACTTTCTTCACTGATCACCTCATTCATACGCGGTTGGAACTGAGCCAGCACATTGCCCTCATTGTCCTCAATTCGGGTCACCAGCAATGGTGCTGTACGGATTCCCTTATTCGGGAATGCGGTATAGGCACTGACCATTTCAGAAACGGAAATATCACAAGGACCCAGACACAAAGACATGGACGGATGAATATCCCGGTTCAGTACACCAAATTCATGAATCAGGCGCACCAGAGCTTCCGGACTGAGCTTGCTCATCAGATAGGCCGAAATCCAGTTGTTGGACTGGGCCAATCCCCATTTAAGGGTAACCATCTCGCCATAACGCGCGCGGCTTCCGTTACGCGGAGTCCACGGTTTTCCGGCCACCATATAGGTCTGCTGCACATTCATAACCTGATCACAAGGCGACATGCCGTTTTCCATAGCCAGTGTATAAAGGAACGGCTTGATGGTAGAACCTACCTGACGGCGGCCCACACCGGCCATATCATACTGGAAGAAGCGGTAATCCAATCCACCGACGTATGCCTTGACCTCACCGGTCTTGGGATCCATTGCCATGAATCCGCTGCGCAGGAAGCACTTGTAATAACGGATAGAATCCATAGGAGTCATCACAGTATCCACTTCACCATGATAGGTGAACACGGTCATTTCCGTAGGGGTTTCAAAAGCCTTGTCAATTTCTTCTTTTGAATAACCATTCTTTTTCATCGTGATGTAACGCTCACTCTGGGTTTTGGAACGGTTCATAATCTGTTCCACCTCGGCATTCGTCAGCGCATCGGAATAAGGACGACGTGAGCGTCCTTTCTGTTCCTTGTCGAACAAAGGCTGCAGATAAAGACCCACATGCTCATAAAGGGCTTCCTCGGCATACCGTTGCATGCGCGCGTCAATCGTCGTATAGATTTTCAAACCGTCGGTGTAAATATTGTAATTCGAACCGTCCGGCTTCTTATTCTTGTTGCACCAACCATAAAGCGGATCTGTTTCCCATGCCAAAGAATCTTCATAAAAAAGCTGATCCTGCCAGCTGGCATAGTCATCACGTTTCGGTTTGTCGGCCATCAGCATACCGCGCAGGCGCTCACGCAGATAAGTGGCCACACCTTCCTTGTGATCCACTCGTTTAAAGTTCAGGTCCAACGGCTTTTCCTTTTCGGCAGCAGCTTCAGCTTCAGTAAGATACTGCGCCTTGACCATCTGGTCAATCACCACGTTACGGCGGTCACGACAGCGTTCCGGATAACGCACCGGATTAAAATATGAAGGGTTCTTACACATACCGATGAGCGTAGCCGCTTCGGTGATGGTCAGATCTTTCGGTTCTTTGCCAAAATAAGTTTTGGTAGCGGTTTTAATACCTACAGCGTTATGCAGGAAATCAAAATAGTTAAGATACATGGTGATGATTTCCTCCTTGGTATAATAACGTTCCAATTCCACGGCAATCACCCACTCGATAGGTTTCTGCATGGCACGCTCCATAGTGCTCTGGGCCGTTTCGGAATAAAGCTGCTTGGCCAGCTGTTGGGTAATGGTACTTCCACCACCGGCATTGGTCTGTCTCAGAATTCCACGCTTTACGATGGCTCGCGCCAGTGCCCGGAAATCAATACCGGAATGGTCATAAAAACGGGCGTCCTCTGTAGCAACAAGTGCCTTGACCAACCAAGGTGACAGATCATCATATCCCACAAAAATACGGTTTGCCCGACTGTAAGACCAAGTACCGATCAGTTTGCCGTCGGACGAGAAAACCTGCGAAGCATACTTATTCACCGGATTTTCCAACTCCTGGAAATTAGGCATGTAACCTATATATCCCTTGGAAATAGCCCAAAAGGCACCGGCAACCGATCCGATACCCAGTACCAGAACGATCCACAAGGCAATAATTATCTTTTTTCTCATATATCTTAGAATATGTCTGATTAAATCCTCAAATAAAAAATGAAAACGGAAATGCAAAGTTACTCAATTTCTTGAAATAAACGGCGCAATATAAAAAAAGTTGAAGAAATGTATGATGTTACGATCTCTTTTCAATCCTTTTTGCTAACTTTGAATCAGATTCAACATCAAATCAAACTTAATACTTTATTGAAAAATGGAAAATAGAAGTCTTGTAACCATTGCAGAGCACTCTCGGGAGAAAATCATGTATCTGATCGAGATGGCCAAGGAATTTGAGAAGCATACCAACCGCAAGCTGCTGAACGGAAAGGTGATAGCTACTTTGTTTTTCGAGCCTTCAACCCGCACTCGTTTAAGTTTTGAAACCGCAGCAAACCGCCTGGGCGCACGTGTCATCGGCTTTACTGATCCGAAGGCAACCAGTTCCTCAAAAGGCGAAACCTTGAAAGATACCATCATGATGGTGAGCAACTATGCCGATGCCATTGTTATGAGACATTATCTGGAAGGCGCAGCACGCTATGCCAGCGAAGTTTCTCCTGTGCCCATCCTGAACGCCGGTGACGGCGCCAACCAGCATCCGTCACAAACCATGCTTGACCTCTATTCCATTTACAAGACACAGGGTACGCTCGACAACCTGAACATCTATCTGGTGGGCGACTTGAAATATGGCCGTACCGTGCACTCACTGCTGATGGCCATGCGCCATTTTAATCCGACATTCCACTTCATCGCTCCGGAAGAGCTGAAAATGCCGGAAGTATACAAGTTGTACTGCGAAAAGCACGGCATCAAATATGTGGAGCATACCGACTTCAACGAAGACACCATTGCCGGAGCAGATATCCTTTATATGACCCGTGTGCAACGCGAGCGTTTCACCGACCTGATGGAGTATGAGCGCGTCAAGGATATGTATCTGCTCAAACTGAACATGCTGGGCAAGGCCAAGGAAAACATGAAGATTCTGCACCCGCTGCCTCGCGTAAACGAAATTGAATACAGCATCGACAACGATCCGCATGCCTACTACTTCGAGCAGGCGCACAACGGACTTTTTGCCCGTCAGGCCCTGATCTGCGATGCGCTGGGCATCACTCTGGACCAAGTGAGAGAAGACAAAACCATTATTGATTAATCCATTAAAAAAGAATTCTACATGAAACGTCAGGAACTTTTAGTTGCCGCACTCCAGAACGGAACCGTTATCGATCATATCCCTTCAAACAAACTCTTTCAGGTGGTAAATCTGCTTCATCTGGAAAAAATGAGCAGCGCCATTACCATCGGCTATAATCTCAAAAGCCAGAAGATGGGCGTAAAGAGCATTATCAAGATTGCCGACAAGTTCTTCACGGATGATGAGCTGAACCAACTTTCTGTAATCTCTCCAAACGTAACCCTGTGCACCATCAAGGATTATGAGGTTGTGGAAAAGAAAGAAGTAAAAACTCCGGATCATCTGACAGGAATCGTGAAATGCAAAAACCCGAAATGCATCACCAATAACGAACCGATGCAGACCGTATTCCATGTCATTGACAAACAGAAGGGCATCATCCAGTGCCACTACTGCAATAACGAGCAGAACATCGATCAGGTAACCCTCATTTCAGACTAAGCCCTATGAAACAGGACTGGAAAGCCGGAACGCTGATCTATCCCCTGCCGGCTGTGCTGGTAAGTTGCGGCGATGCTCCGGAAAACTATAATCTCATCACCGTGGCATGGACGGGAACCATCTGCACGAACCCGCCCATGTGCTACATCTCCGTGCGCCCGGAAAGACACTCCTATGAACTGATCAAGAAGAACATGGAGTTTGTCATCAACCTGACCACCGAGGAACTGGCACGCGCTACCGACTGGTGTGGCGTGCGTTCGGGACGGGATTACCGTAAATTTGAAGAAATGAACCTCACTCCCGGTCCGGCCCGTATGGTAAAGGCCCCAATCGTGGAAGAAGCCCCGCTGAACATCGAATGCAAAGTCAAGGAAATCATGTCTTTGGGTTCGCACGACATGTTCATTGCCGAAGTGGTGAACATCAAGGCGGACGAGAAGTATCTGGACCCGGAAACGGGAAAATGGTCGCTCGAAGCCAGCCATCCCCTCATCTATCTGCACGGAGCCTACTATGGTCTGGGCCCGAAAATCGGAAAATTCGGCTGGAGTGTGGAGAAAAACAAATAAATTTTAGCTTATGGAAAAGGATCATGTAATTTTCGACCTCATTGGAAAAGAACACGAAAGACAGTGCAAGGGCATCGAACTGATTGCCTCTGAAAACTTTGTCAGCGACCAGGTCATGGAAGCTATGGGCAGCTGTCTGACGAACAAATATGCCGAAGGTTATCCCGGAAAGAGATACTACGGCGGTTGCGAGGTGGTAGACCAGGTGGAATCGCTGGCCATTGAACGTGTATGCAAGCTCTTTGGAGCGGAATATGCCAATGTGCAGCCCCACTCCGGCGCCCAAGCCAACGCGGCTGTATTCTTGGCCTGTCTGAATGCCGGTGACACCTTTATGGGACTGAATCTGGATCATGGAGGCCATTTGTCACATGGTTCGGCAGTGAACACTTCGGGCATCCTGTATCACGCCATCGGTTATAATCTGAACAAGGAAACCGGACGCGTGGACTATGATGAAATGGAGAAACTTGCCTTGGAGCACAAGCCGAAGCTCATTATCGGAGGCGGTTCTGCCTATAGCCGCGAATGGGACTATGCGTGTATGCGCGCCATTGCCGACCAGGTAGGTGCAATCTTTATGGTAGACATGGCTCATCCTGCCGGACTGATTGCTGCCGGAGAGTTGGACAACCCGGTGAAATATGCGCATATCGTGACTTCCACAACACACAAGACCCTGCGCGGTCCGCGTGGCGGTATCATTCTCATGGGCAAGGATTTCGAAAATCCGTGGGGACTGAAGACGCCGAAGGGCGAGATAAAGATGATGAGCCAGCTGATCAACAGCGCCGTTTTCCCGGGCATTCAGGGCGGACCATTGGAGCATGTCATTGCCGCCAAGGCTGTGGCTTTCGGCGAGGCTCTGCAGCCGGAATTCAAGGCTTGGGCCGCTCAGGTGAAGAAGAATGCCGCTACATTGGCTTCCGAACTTCAGAAACGCGGTTTCAGCATCGTAAGCGGCGGTACGGACAATCATCTGATGCTGGTAGACCTGCGCTCCAAATATCCGGATCTGACGGGTAAGGTGGCCGAAAAGGTACTGGTTTCTGCCGACATCACCGTAAACAAGAATATGGTGCCGTTTGACAGCCGTAGCGCCTTCCAGACTTCGGGAATCCGTCTGGGCACAGCAGCCATCACAACACGCGGTGCCAAGGAGGATCTGATGGTACTGATTGCCGAACTGATTGAACGTGTGCTCAACGAGCCGGAAAACCAAGACGTGATCCAAGACGTGAAGAATATTGTAAACCGCACCATGAGCGAATATCCGCTCTTCAAGTGGTAATACGTTTACATCCACCCGTACAAGAAGGGGCGATGCCGCAAAATATGGCATCGCCCCTTCTCTCTATCTGTTTTTCAAAAGGAAATCCACTTAAAGCACATAAACATTCATCAGGAAGAATACGGCCAAACCTACAATCCATCCCAATAACACCTTTCCGGTCATCATGCGGAAATACCACCAGATGCTCACGTGCTCGTTCTTCATCAGCGCATAACCGGCAATAGAGCCGATCGGCAACAGACAACCTCCCACACCACCGCAGAAAGCAATAAGCTGCCAGTAAGCGCCGTTTTGCTGGAAAAACGCAGCATAGGCCGGATCGGCACTGGCCGCCACCTGCTCCGGTGTGAGAATATCGTACATGGAAATACTGCTCAGCACCAACGCCACATTGTCCAATATTCCGGAAATCACACCCAAAATACCACTTACGATATATATGTTGTGAATATGGCTGTCCAACCAGAATGCCGCATAACGGAAAGCACCTGTTTCATAAATGGCGCCGGCAGCCAGTGCCAGACCGATAAAATAAAGAATGGTCTGCAAGTTATCGTACTGCAAGCTTCTAGGCACCGTGCGTCCTCCAATAATGGAAGCATTGACCAGACTGCTGTTACAAAACTCATTCACCACCCAAAAAACAGCCAGCACACACAAAGCACCGACAAAAGGAGGCAGCTTGGTGATGTTGTGGAAGGTTGGGATAAACCACAATCCTCCAATACCGATAAACAGCATCAGAATGCGCTGCCAGCGTGAAAGAATCGAATCATCACCACGATATACGGTACGTAGAGAATCAATGTTAATATGCTCCGGAAGAGTACGCGAAATCAGATAAGTTGGAATAACCATCGCAATCAGCGCCGGCAGCATCAATGACAGCGAGAAATCGGTCGGTGTAACTGCCCCTTTGGTCCAAAGCACCAACGAATTGATATCTCCAATCACCGTAAAGCAACCGCCGCAGTTGGCCGCCAGCACAATAACCGCTCCGTATATCATCCGGAAACGCGTCTCAATCACAATTTTTCGCATAATGGCCAGCATCATCACCGTGGTAGTCAGATTGTCCAGGTTGGCCGAGATAATAAAACTGGCTCCGGCCAGATACCAGATCAGTTTGCGACTGTTCTTGGTGCGGCAGCATTCATAAATAAAATCAAAACAGCCATTCGCGTTCAGTACATCGACTATAGCCATTGTAGCCAGCAAGAAGAGCACTATCTGACTGATTTCAGCAATATGACGCAAAAAAATGTTATTGGCTATGAAAGTCTTCACAGAAGAGGCTGTAGAAGAAGCGCCGTCTAAAAAGGACAGATACTCTGTGTGATAAAAAAGATCTACATAAGAAGATCCTTCGACCATATACAAAATCCATCCTACTACTCCGAGAAACATCGCTGTAGCCGCCTTGTTGATATGCGTAATATGCTCGGTAGCAATGGCTATATAGCCCAATAACAAGATGGTAACAATAATAAAAGTCATAAAATTTTATCTTTAAATATATATTTTTACTCTTGTTTCTACAAAAATACGGATAATAATTCGAACAATGAAAATTTCATAATCATCTTTTAACCCAAATGCATATTTTTATTTTGCCCGCAGGAGTTTTCGACTCTTATTAAATACAAAAAGAGGAGACAACCTATTGTCTCCTCTTTTTCTGTGTCGGGGTACCAGGATTCGAACCTGGGACCCCCTGCTCCCAAAGCAGGTGCGCTAACCGGACTGCGCTACACCCCGAAAAAGATTTGATTTATATGCTTGTTTTTGTCTTCTGCGTCGGGGTACCAGGATTCGAACCTGGGACCCCCTGCTCCCAAAGCAGGTGCGCTAACCGGACTGCGCTACACCCCG
>CALUIU010000020.1 GCA_944320795.1 Candidatus Paraprevotella stercoravium
CAGATTTATCAAAACTTTCTATAGATTAAATTATTGAATATCAGCGAATAAAGATATTTTTAAAGGACGACTAAATAAAGGAATCCCCCACAGACGGTTGATTAAGTTCGCTGTGAGGGAAAAAAGAATTATTCTTTAAGAGGTTTTACGTCAGTAAACAAGTAGTAGTACCAGTAACTATTACCATAATACTGAGTCAGCTCATTTATGCGATCTTCATTCAAAAGCTGTAAGAAATTCACCCAGTTCTTCACTTTATTTTGTGGGATTTTGAATCCCAATGAGTAACTTTTATTTTCAGTATTGGCCATTAAATATGCTTCAGTATATGCTTCTGGCAAATGCTCTGCAAACAGCTTCTGATAAATACTTAAGGCTTGTTTAAACCGTTTCATATCTTTCTCTAAAAGAAAACTGCAAAGCATCAGATTTATTCGTTTTATATTTGACGAATCATTTAAAGCCGTATAGATGAATTCTGTTTTAGGTTCATAAGATCCGATAAAGAAAGCGCTACGGTCAGGAATGGATTTCGTGTTTTGTAGCCCGTCGTGATGTCTAAGTTGCC
Organism: Candidatus Paraprevotella stercoravium; assembly: GCA_944320795.1. Lineage (GTDB taxonomy): Bacteria > Bacteroidota > Bacteroidia > Bacteroidales > Bacteroidaceae > Paraprevotella > Paraprevotella stercoravium. Next base: position 569 of record CALUIU010000020.1, read on the forward strand.
TTTCAATATTTTCAGTCCATTTCAGATCTTTTTGGCTTGTTCGTGCGATTTTGAAATATTTTTGTGCCAGTTTCATATCTCCTTGCATCAATGCGGCTTCTGTAAGATGTCGGATTGCTCGGGCCGATGTGGTCGAATGATTTTGTGTACCCATCTCAAAAATCTGATGCATGTATTCATCGGCTACATGAATGTTTTTATAGAACAGTGCATTAAAGAAAGCTGCTTCTTTTTCGGTGTTTCGCCAGAAGAATAAGTCTGTTGTTGATGCAACTGGATAAGAAAATAGGTGATCAGCCAAGGTTCCAGCTTCATTTTCGGCCAGCAAAGCATATCTTAAATGAAAATCTGAATAGGATGAAGTATTGGCATTGGCTAATTGATATACTTTATGCCAGTCAGCAGATTCCGCAGCTTGTTCCATGGCATAATAATTTTCTTTTAGCATGATTTTGCTTTTCTGAGTCATACAGAGTAATGGCATCATTAAGGCTGCTAACAGGCGTATTCCCCACTCCACACAGGAAAAACGAACTTTATTCGCAACCTTTAGCAATGTTTCAGATAGTAACGGAATGAATGGTACTATCAGCATGATCAGTGAATGACATGTATTGTCGACAAACAGTTGTCTTTGTTGTTCATTAAGATAGAAAACATAATCGCTCCACAAATAGGAAAAGAATGTAGTCAGGATCATTCCCAATGCACTGAATACCCAGATACGAGGATTCCGACTCGTAATCAGGTCATGGAACAGCATGGCTGTATAGAGGCTGAATGTGATGGCTGTACCCAATACTGGATAGACTAACAAGAAAATACTAGGCAGCCAATTCCATGTGTTGTTTTTTCCTATTCTTATATAGGAATATAGGCAATAAACGAGTAATGCCAGTGTTGTTTGCAGAAGTTGTAATATATCTGGAAATTCAAAAAAAAGAATACTCGCTGCCAGAATAAAACCTATAACCGACGTTGCCCGCATCTGCTTCATCCGAAGGGTAGCACCTATAGAACAGGCACAGATACTTGTCAAGGTGGCAGCAATAGCCGCTCCTATCCATGGCGAAATAAAAAGCTGTTGCAAGGCAGTATTGGCGATGAACAATATTCCTCCCGGGTAGCGCAGGCTTTCAGCAATGAAATCTCCTGCACCCAATAAAGGATTGTGAGCTTCGATATTTTTTATTGTTGCAGGCATACCTAGGGCCAAAGTGAAGAAATTGGCAACCCAAAACAGGAGGTTGCCTGCATAGTGAGAATATTTCTTGAATTGCATATTCTGATTTATTTGATTATTCGAACAAATGTGCTACAGACTCTTCCAAAATGATTTCTCCATTGACAAATTCCGGGATGTTGTATGAATAAAGTCTTTCAGTGTTGTGTTCCGGATTTTTCTGAGGTAAAAGGACGGGTTTGGAGAATCCGATTTTAGGGTCAAAGTGAGCTATGAACAGACGGGTGTAACGTCCGTCCAGTCTTCTGCTACTGAAAATAATCCATTTCCCGTTCTCATCCCAACTGTGATAACTGTCTACATCCTTGCTGTTTACTGGTGCCGTATCTACATATCTGTTTGTTTTGAGATCAATCATTTTCAGGTCAGCTTGTTTGTGCCATATAGGAAAAGTACCGCTTTCTGATTCTGTAAACAGTAAGAATCTGCCATCTGGAGAGATTCGCGGGAAAGAAGCGCTGCCTCCGTCTGTGCGAGGGTTATAGATGGTGTCTACCTTGTTGCCCAACGTGCCGTTTGTTTCGTTAAAATCAGTACGTAAGATTGCATATTTCAATTGAGCGTATTCTTTAGGAATGTTTCTGGCACGAGCCTGGCAAAAATACAGACTTTTGCCGTCTGGTGAAAAAGCAGGAAAAGTTTCCCAATATTGTTTTTCCGTGAATCTTGGATCAGTAATGATTTTATGTTCTTGAGAATCATATACCATCAAATCCGATTCCAGATCATAAACTTCCACTTTGTTATTGCTCTGTCCGTAGAATGCCTGATGGGTGTCGCAGTTAGCCAGTACAACAAATCTCCCTTTAGGATGCCAATAAGGATATGTACCTTTAAAATATGGAGCCATTTTATCCAGTTCCAATCTTTCTGCCTTTCCGTTCTTGACCATGACACTGCATCCGTTTTTACCTCGGGCATGGAATAAGAAACGTTGAGGTGAATAATTATGAAAGCTGTGACAGTTGATACATCCTTCATGATTCTCATTATTGCTAACAATACAGTTTTCCTCGAAATCTTCCAGATGTCTTTGATATATTCCCATGGTCTTCCACAAAACGTATCCAGGTGGGATAAGGCGGTAAGCTATCCATGGAGTAATGGAATCATTGGATACGGTAATTCTGAAGTCCCGATATTTTATGCCTTCCTGATGCTGATCATTCCATACGGAAACGACAACTTTCAGTTGTTTGCCTTTGGCCCGTTCTAAACTTTCCATCCATGTTTTTTGAGAAATCTCAATAACATGATCACCATCTACGGTAAAAAGCTTTTCGTGTTCCAGATAAAAATCAGCGGAAATTTTATGGGCATTCTCAATCATAAAGTTGACAGGGGCAATGTTACAGGGAACAATAACATCCTTATAATCCGGAAATATGTCAGGATACTCCGTGCTGGTTTCTTTGGGTAGACTTGTGGTACAAGCGTTGATTAATAAGATCAGACATCCAGTCGATAGGATATTTGTTATGAAGTGTTTAGAGTATTGTCTTGTTTTCATGTAGATTTTCTATTATTGTGATAAGGGCCTGCTCAATGAGTGTTTTCGTTACCTTGGGTCAGTTATAAACGCTAAAGTGGGCCATCTGTCATTAGACAGGTAACCCACTTTATCATTATTATTAATATTGTTTGTCAAGGGGAAGCCGTGTTAGAGAATATCCAACTGCTTGAACACCTTCACCAGTTTCTCAATGGCTTCGTCAACCTGCTCATGTGTATGATTTGCCATTAGGGCAAAGCGTACTAGGGTATCCTGAGGAGCACATGCCGGTGGAATGACCGGATTAATAAATACTCCTTCATCGAATGCCAGTTTTGTCACCAAGAATGTTTTATCTGTATCACGTACATACAAAGGAATGATAGGTGATTCTGTCGCACCAATTTCAAATCCTTCCTCGCGGAATCGTTTCAGGGCATAGTTAGTTACATCCCACAATTTCTGGATGCGTTCCGGTTCCTGTTGCAGAATGTGCAGGGCTTCGAGTGCAGAGGCGGTTGCTGCCGGAGTGTTTGAAGCACTGAAGATATATGTACGGGTATTATGTCTTAACCAATTGATGATTGTCTTATCAGCCGCAATGAAACCGCCAATTGAAGCCAGAGACTTGCTGAAAGTACCCATGATCAGATCTACTTCGTCGGTCAGATTAAAATGATCGCATACTCCCCTACCGTTACGTCCGAATACGCCTAATCCGTGTGCTTCATCCACCATTATGCTGGCATTATACTTATGTTTCAGACGTACGATTTCAGGCAAGTTGGCCAAATCACCTTCCATAGAGAATACACCGTCAACTACAATGAGTTTAACAGCATCCGGTTTACATTTCTGGAGCTGTTTCTCCAGATCTGCCATGTCATTGTGCTTGTATCTCAGATTATGTGAAAAAGACAGTCTTCTACCATCTACAATCGAAGCATGGTCTCTGTCATCACAGATAATATAGTCGTTTCTGTCTGTAATACATGCCAATACACCTGAGTTTACTGTAAAACCAGTTGAGAAACAGAGTGCTTCATCTTTTCCGACAAAAGCGGCAAGCTCTTTTTCCAACTGCACGTGCAAGTCAAGTGTTCCGTTGAGAAATCTGGATCCGGCACATCCTGAACCGTATTTTCTTAAAGCTTGCACGCCGGCTTCAATAACACGCTCGTCGCCGGTTAATCCTGTATAAGCGTTGGAACCGAACATCAGCACGCGATGGCCTTCCATCAAAACTTCTGTGCCCTGTTTTCCTTCGATTTCTCTAAAATAAGGATACACACCCGCTTCCATAAATTTTTGGGGTGCATCATACTTTGCTAATTTGTCTTGTAATAATCCCATTTTCAATGTTAGGTTTATAGAAATTCTTCGGATAGATTTCATAAAAGTCCGTTGCAAAAGTAATAATTAAAATTTTTAATTGAGGAAAATCAAACATAAAAAATACCAAAATCCTCACAGTTGGATTCTTATTTCGAAATAATGTCACAAAAAGTAATTATATTTGTGAATACAAAATAGCCAATTTTCATCAACCCTATTTATGTCTGGAAAGAAAAAAATCTATTTCATAATCAATCCTATCTCAGGTACTCAAAAAAAAGATCTGATAATAAAGGATATAAACCGTTATTTAGACAATTCTAGATTTGATTATGAAGTTAAATATACGCAATATGCAGGCCATGCGGCTGCTATTGCTCGTGAAGCAGCCAATGCCGGTCTGGACATTGTTGTTGCCATTGGTGGTGACGGGACAGTTAACGAAGTCGCTCGTTCGTTGGTCCATCACACCACGGCTTTAGGTATCATTCCTTGTGGTTCCGGTAACGGACTGGCGCGCCATTTACAGATTCCGATAGATCCCGTTGGAGCTATACAGGTACTCAATGAATGCGTCATTCAGGAATTGGATTATGGGAAAATCAATAATATACCTTTCTTTTGCACTTGTGGTATTGGATTTGATGCATTTGTGAGTTCAAAATTTGCGGAAGCAGGAAAGCGAGGTTTTCTGACCTACATTGAAAATACCCTTCGTGAAGGTCTGGCATATAAGCCGGAAACTTATACCATTACCATTGATGGAAACGACCAGTTGATCTATAAGGCATTCCTGATAGCATGTGCAAATGCATCGCAATATGGAAACAATGCTTACATCGCCCCCAATGCTTCAATGAGTGACGGACTGATGGATGTTACGATTATGGAGCCTATTTCTGTACTTGAGGCGCCGCAGATTGCCATACAGTTGTTTAACCGCACAATTAATCATAACAGTAAGATTAAAACATTTCGTTGTAAAAAGGTAAACATAGAGCGGAAAAATCCGGGCGTGATTCATTTTGACGGCGATCCGGTGATGAGCGGAAAAAACATTGAAGTGGAGTTGGTAGAGAAAGGCTTGAACGTTGTGGTGAATTCTCATAGTAGTCCACAACCGCCTTTATTGAGAATCTTCTCTGATTTTTATGAGGATTTCAATCAATTCCGTGATGAATTGTTCGAAAAGCACAAACGCATTCTGCGTTCTCAGCAGGAACATGTGCGCAATAGTCTCAAACGTTTTAATAAGTAAGAATCTATAAAAATAAAAGAGCCTTGTCAAACCCCTTTTCAGGTGCTATGATAAGGCTCTTGGTTATATTAAGGATACTATAACTTCAGATAGAAATCACCTGTAAGCAGACGGTATTCTTCTGTGGGCTCATTGGTCTGAGTCTTTAATACCAGCTGTTCGCTTAAAGGATATGGAACTTGAGTTCGTGAAAAAGAAAGCAAAACACGTTTTGCCGGTTTGTTTTCTTTTGTGTGTACCCATACTTTTCTTAATGCATATAGATTATTTTCCCAACACAACTGACTGAAGAGATCGCAACTCTCGGCCGGAATAATGACATGGAATGTTCCCTGTTCTGTAAGTAGTGAGACGCATGCACGAATCAGATCTTCAAAGGGCAAACAAGCTGTTTGCCGTGCTTGATTCCGTAAATCTGTTGGAGACAGGAGCCCGTTGGAGTAAAATGGCGGGTTGCATAAAATACAGTCAAACTTTGTTTGCGGATTCCAACAACGGATGTCAGCCAGAATGACTGTTATGCGTTCTGCCCATGGTGATTGCCGGACATTAAATTCAGCCTGTTGTACGGCCGAAGGATCAATTTCTATGGCAGTAATATGTGCCGACGGATTGCGTTGCGCAGCCATCAATGCCAGAATGCCGGAACCGGTACCGACATCCAGAACTGTATGTGCGGAACAACAGTCGCTCCAAGCCCCTAAAAGTACACTGTCTGTACCCACTTTCATGGCGCAAAGTTCATGATGGACGGAAAATTGTTTAAAATGAAATGCGTTCATTACTCAAGAATCAGGTTATTATTTTTATTGTTGCAAAAATAACTAATTAAAATCAAATACAATATTTATACTTGGTATAATAGCCACATTTTTGTATCTTTGCCGAGTTTCACAAAAAAATAAAAACAATATATTAGATTATAGAGTTTATGCAAATCGACGAAAATCAGAATCCTTTTTCTTTAGTAGCCGACTTTGAGGGAGATGAGTCCAGTGTATTCGAGGTAGATGTGGACGAGACATTGCCCATTCTGCCCTTGCGAAACATGGTATTGTTTCCGGGTGTTGTCATGCCGGTTGCCGTGGGACGAAAGAGTTCGCTCAAGCTCATTAAGGCAGCAGAGAAAAAGAATTTTCATATAGGTGTAGTCTGTCAGCTGGCTCCGGAGACAGATCATCCGGGTTTTGAAGACCTATACCATGTTGGTACGGTTGCCAAAATTGTTAAAGTGCTCGAATTACCGGATCAGTCTATTACTGTTATTCTTCAGGGAATGAGCCGTTTTAAATTGTCTGGCATTGTTGAGACCACACCTTATTTAATTGGTAATGCGACTAAGATTGACGAAGTGTTGCCAGAAAAAGAGGATACTCAATATGAGATTCTGGTGGAAAGCTGTCGCGAGGTAACTATGAAATACATCAAAATGAATGAGCAGTTGCCCCGTGAGTCTATGTTTGCCATCAAAAATATCTCAAACAAGACATTCCTGATTAATTTCATCTGTGCCAATTTCCCGTTTGCCATCAGTCGGAAAATGGAACTGTTGGGCGAGGCTTCAATGGTAAAACGCACAGAGCTTCTTCTGCGTCAATTGAACAAAGAGATCCAATATGCGGAACTGCGTGCGGAAATTCAGCGCCGTACACGTGAGGATCTGGATGTTCAGCAAAAAGAATATTTCCTGCAACAGCAAATCAAGAATATTCAGGATGAATTGGGCGGAACACCACAGGATCAGGACATACGCCAGTTGAAGAATCAGGCTGCCATGAAAAACTGGAGTGCGGAGACCGATCAGGTATTTCAGCGTGAACTCGCCAAACTGGAGCGTTTGAATCCGCAGAGTCCCGACTATAATGTGCAGCTGAATTATTTGCAGACATTGTTAAGCTTGCCTTGGAATACCTATACAGAGGATAACCTGAATCTGAAGAATGCCGAGAAAGTTCTTAATAAAGACCATTATGGGCTGGAAAAAGTAAAGGAACGTATTTTGGAGCATTTGGCAGTATTGCGTCTTCGGGGCGATCTTAAGTCACCGATCATTTGCCTGTATGGCCCTCCGGGAGTCGGAAAAACCTCGTTGGGACGCAGTGTGGCTACAGCCTTAAAGAGAAAATACGTGCGTATGTCTCTTGGCGGATTACACGATGAGTCTGAAATTCGCGGTCACCGCAAGACTTATATCGGCGCTATGCCGGGACGGATCATCAAGAATCTGATCAAGGCAGAGAGCTCCAATCCGGTATTTATTTTGGATGAAATTGACAAGATTACTCAAAATACCGTGCAGGGCGATCCGTCTTCGGCCTTGTTGGAGGTGCTGGATCCGGAACAGAACAATGCTTTCCATGACAATTTCCTGGATTTGGACTATGATTTGTCGAAAGTACTGTTTATCGCCACTGCCAATAATGTAGGCACCATCCCTCGCCCACTGCTTGACCGTATGGAACTGATAGAGGTGAGCGGATACATCACAGAAGAGAAAATTGAAATCGCCAAGCGTCATCTTATTCCGAAGGAAAAGGAAAACAATGGTTTGGCCGGAGAGCAGGATATCAAGTTTACACGCCCGGCCATAGAATTCCTGATTGAGAACTACACACGTGAATCAGGTGTACGTGGTTTGGAGAAAAAGATCAACAAGGTATTCCGTAAAATCGCTTTGGAATATGCGCGTACGGGTGTGATACCGTATACCGAAATCAAGCCTGCAGATATTGAAAAACTGCTTGGCAAACCGGAGTTCACCCGCGACATCTATCAGGGCAATGAATATGCCGGTGTTGTAACCGGTCTGGCGTGGACTTCTGTCGGTGGAGAGATTCTCTTTATCGAGACCAGTCTGAGCAAAGGAAAGCCCGGCAAACTGACACTTACCGGAAATTTGGGCGATGTAATGAAAGAGTCGGCTATGCTGGCCCTGGAATATATCAAGGCACATGCGGAGGCTCTGGAAATCGATAACCGTATTTTCGAGAACTGGAATATTCATATTCACGTACCCGAAGGAGCCGTACCTAAGGACGGTCCGTCTGCCGGTATCACGATGGCTACATCATTGGCCTCGGCTTTGACCCAACGTAAGGTACGCAGCAATCTGGCGATGACCGGAGAGATTACTTTGCGTGGAAAGGTTCTGCCTGTTGGCGGTATTAAAGAAAAAATATTGGCAGCCCGACGTGCTGGAATTAAGGATATCATACTCTGTAAGGAAAACAAAAAGAATATAGAGGAGATTCCGGCCATGTATCTTAAAGGCCTCACATTCCATTATGTGGATAATGTGAAGGAAGTCCTTCAGTTTGCTTTGCTGAAAGAAAAGGTAAAGGATCCGATTATCTTTAAATTTGAAGAAAACAATGGTGACCATAAATAAACAGACCAATACCCAGTTTACACTGTTGCACACCGACGGCAAAACCAATGCGCGCGCCGGTGTGCTCAAAACCGACCATGGAGAGATTGAAACACCGATCTTCATGCCTGTCGGAACCTTGGGCAGTGTCAAAGGTGTCCAGTTGAAAGATCTCACAGAGGACATCAAAGCGCAGATCATTTTGGGAAATACTTATCATTTGTATCTGCGTCCCGGCACGGAAATTCTGGAGAAGGCAGGCGGATTGCACCGTTTTAACGGGTTTGACAAACCGATGCTGACAGACAGTGGCGGTTTTCAGGTATTCTCGCTCACCGGAATCCGCAAGTTGCGTGAGGAAGGCTGTGAGTTCCGTTCACATATTGACGGCTCCAAGCACTTTTTCACTCCGGAAAAGGTGATGGATATCGAGCGTTCCATCGGTGCCGACATCATGATGGCATTTGACGAATGCCCGCCGGGAGATTCCGATTATGAGTATGCCCGCAAAAGTCTGGAACTGACTCATCGGTGGTTGGACCGCTGTATCAACCGCTACAATGAGACCACCCCGAAATACGGTTACGGACAGTCTCTCTTCCCTATTGTTCAAGGATGCACCTATCCGGATTTGCGCCGTCGTTCCGCGGAGTTTGTTGCCAGCAAGAATGCCGACGGTAATGCCATCGGCGGACTGGCTGTCGGCGAACCGGCAGAAGTCATGTATGAAATGATTGAAGTCGTGAATGAGATTCTGCCCAAAGACAAACCACGTTATCTTATGGGTGTAGGTACTCCGGTGAACCTGCTCGAGGGTATTGAACGGGGTGTCGATATGTTCGATTGTGTCATGCCTACGCGTAACGGACGTAATGCCATGCTCTTTACGCGCAATGGTATTATGAACATGCGCAACCGTAAATGGGCAGATGATTTTTCACCGGTCGATCCGGATGGTACTTCTTATGTAGATACCGCTTACTCCAAAGCCTATTTGCACCATCTGTTTAAAGCTCAGGAGCTGTTGGCCTTGCAGATTGCTTCCATTCATAATCTGGCTTTCTATATCTGGTTGGTTCAGGAAGCCCGGAAACAGATTTTGGCTGACAATTTCTCTACATGGAAAGCAGAAATGGTAAGAAAAGTATCTGTAAGATTATAAAAAGAGCCTGCATGAAAATCTTCAAAAAGAAACAAAAGGAAGCTGTTGGCAGAAGAAAGTCCCTTTCAAGACTTTCTTCTGCCAATCCGTTGAATCGGTTGGACCGCTATTTGATTGGTAAATTCTTAGGTACATACTTTTTTTCAATAATCCTGATTATTTCCATTGCCATTGTTTTTGACTACAATGAGAACATTGATAAGTTTACAACAAACAATGCGCCGCTTAAAGACATCGTATTCGAATACTATGCCAATTTTGTCCCCTACTATTCGAATCTGTTCAGCCCGCTGTTCGTATTTATTTCAGTGATTTTCTTTACCTCCAAATTAGCTGAGAATTCTGAGATTATCGCTATGATGTCTACTGGTATGAGTTTCGAGCGCCTGATGCGTCCCTATATGGTATCGGCGGCCATCATTGCTTTAATGACATTTCTGCTGGGAGCATATGTTATTCCCCGAGGAAGTGAGCGGCGACTGAATTTTGAGAATGTCTATAAAAAGAAACAGAAGGCTAATTTTGCCCAAAACGTACAGTTGCAGGTCGATACCGGCGTCATTGCCTTTATCGAGCATTTTGACGGAGATACCAAGACCGGATACCGTTTCTCGTTGGATAAATTCGAGAACAAGAAACTGGTTTCCCATCTTACAGCCAGTACCATAAAATATGATACGCTGTCCGACGAGCAATATCACTGGCAGATCAGCAATTATACCATTCGCGAAATGAAGGGTATGCGTGAACACATCACTTCCGGAATGAAACTTGATTCATTGATCCGGATAGAGCCGGCAGATTTTCTGGAGGTACGTGATCAGCAGGAAATCCTGACGAATCCGGAATTGAAAGAATATATCGAAAAGCAGAAACGGCGTGGTTTGGGAAATATCAAGCCTTTTGAGGTTGAATATTACAAGCGCTATGCCACTCCATTCGCATCCTTTATCCTGACAACCATCGGTTTGTCGCTTTCTGCCCGCAAGCGGAAAGGAGGTATGGGTATGTATTTGGGTATTGGTTTGGGTCTGAGTGCCTCTTATATTTTGTTCCAGACAATCTCAGCCACATTGGCCATAAACGCCGACTGGCCTTCAGCCTTGGCCGTATGGCTGCCGAATATTATATTTACTGTTATTGCTTTCTTCCTTTATAAGAAAGCACCAAGATAAAGATTTAACAACGTGGATTTTTACGAACTAGACTTGAATGACCAGGTGCTCGATGCCCTGGATGATATGAACTTTATTGATTGTACCCCTATTCAGGAACATGCTATTCCGGCTATTCTCGAAGGGCGTGACGTCATCGGTGTAGCACAAACCGGTACTGGAAAAACTGCGGCTTATGTTTTGCCGGTGCTGAGCCGTTTGTGTGATAATCCTGGCCCTGAAAATAAAATCAGCTGTATCATCATGTCACCCACACGGGAACTGGCTCAGCAGATTGACCAGTCTTTGGCCGGTTTCTCTTATTACGTGCCTATTTCCAGTGTTGCGGTTTATGGCGGTAACGACGGAATACGCTATGAGCAGGAGAAACGCGGCCTGACAATGGGAGCTGATATTATCATCGCCACACCGGGACGCCTGATCAGTCACCTTAGTTTGAGCAATATTGATCTTTCCGGAGTGAAATATTTCATTCTCGACGAGGCAGACCGTATGCTCGACATGGGGTTCAGTGATGACATCCTGCAGATCGAAAAGATGCTGCCTCGTGAGCGTCAGACGATTCTGTTCTCGGCAACCATGCCGGCCAAGATCCAGCAGCTGGCCCGCACGATCCTGAAAGATCCGGTCGAGATCAAAATCGCGGTTTCCAAGCCGGCAGAGAAGATCAAACAAGAGGTGGTTTTCTGCTGTGAGGTGGAAAAACTTAAGGCCGTGAAATGGCTTTTTACCCACTATCCTACCCAGCGTGTCATCATCTTTGCTTCTTCTAAAATCAAGGTGAAGGATATTGCGCGTGCGCTGCTTCGCAAGGGATTCAATGTCGGAGAGATGCATTCCGATCTGGACCAGAAAGAGCGTGATGCGGTCATGTATTCTTTCAAGACACAGCAGATTGATATTCTGGTGGCAACCGATATTGTTGCCCGAGGAATTGATATTGACGACATACAGCTTGTCGTCAATTATGACCTGCCCCACGATGCGGAGGACTATGTACACCGTATCGGCCGAACTGCCCGTGCCAACAACGATGGTAATGCCCTGACTCTGGTCAGCGAAAAAGAGTATACTGCTTTCAAACGGATGGAAAGACAATTGGAAATAGAGATTCCGGCCGTAACGCTTCCTGAGGATTTTGTCAAACCAGAGTTGAAAGAAGAATCTTTCAAGAAGAAAGGCAGACGACCGAAGAAAAAAGGTAAAGGCGGTCAAGGCGAAGGCAAGCCAAAGTCTGAATCCAGAAAGTCAGATACTCCAAAGTCTCAGAAGGCACAAAAGCCACAGGAAGGCAAGACTGCAGCCGAAAATGCAACTGACAACACAGGCAACGAGGTGAAAGCGGATCAGGCGGAAAAGAAACCGGCCAAGAAAAGACGGAGTCGGCATCGCCGCAAAAAGTCAGACAAACCGACTGAAGGAGGTGAACAGAAACCGGCAACACCGACAGAATAAATAATTACGGAAAAAGATATGAAAACAAAGAAAAAGGCACTTCTTATCAGCGGTGCCGTTGTATTGGTTGCCGCTTGTGCAGCGGTATATGCTCTGTTTTTCAGTTCTTGTTACAAGATCAGTGAAACGGTGTATGTTTACATAGACAATGATGACACCAGCGATTCTATTCAGGCAAAGATTGAAACCGCAGCCCGTCCTTCCTGTCTTTGGGGATACTCTCTCATCGAGACTTTGAAACCGATGACGGTGCATCCGGGACGCTATGCCATCGAACCGAATGAAGGCCAGTTGGCCACTTACCGCAAACTGGCCAGCGGAAACCAGTCACCGGTAAACCTGACGATTCCCAGTGTGCGCACCATCGACAAGCTGGCAGGAGTTTTGGGGCGCAAGCTGATGATTGATTCTACTGCCATTTGCGAGGCGTTACAGGATTCTGCATTCTGCGCTACCCTGTCATACGATACGGCAACCATCATGGCCCTCTTTATTCCAAACACCTATCAGGTATATTGGAATGTCAGTCTGGAGGATCTGATGAAGCGCATGCAGAAAGAGAATGCGGCTTTCTGGAAAGCGGAAGGACGTTCCGAACTGGCACAGAAGTTGGGACTGACTCCCAACGAGGTGATCACTGTCGCTTCCATTGTCGAGGAAGAGACGGCCAACAATACCGAGAAACCGATGGTGGCCGGTATGTATCTCAACCGTCTGAAACAGGAAATGCCCTTGCAGGCTGATCCTACAGTCAAGTATGCCCTGAAGGATTTCTCTCTGCGACGCATCTATCACAAGCATCTGACCATCGACAGTCCTTATAACACCTATAAGAATGTAGGATTGCCACCGGGACCGATCCGTATCCCGACCGTCGCTTCCATTGATGCCGTGCTGCATCGGGTTGATCATGACTACCTGTATATGTGCGCCAAGGAAGATTTCTCGGGAACCCACAATTTCGCCCGTACTTATGAGGAACATCTGCAGAATGCGCAGAAATACACCGAAGCGTTAAACAAGAGAAATATTAAATAATGAGGCAAAAGGGCCATATCACGACTCAATTCAGAGTTTGATATGGCCCTTTCCTGTGTTATAACTACCATCTGTAATTTTTCGTGTACTTTTTGTTTTGACGCATTCCTTTATCTTTTGTTGCATATCGGCAAAACACGAAGTTCCGTTTTTCTCCTTTTATTCTTCCTTCACTGCGTCCAAAAGGACCTCACCCAGCGTAGGATGGGCATGGATGGTGTTTCTCAAATCCTCTACCGATTTTCCGTTCTGGATCAGAACCGTCAGTTCCTGAATCAGATCAGCCGCATGCGGCCCCACCAGATGTCCGCCCAATAGCGCTCCGCTTTCCTTATGGCTCAACAGTTTGCAGAAACCCTCCGTTTCCTGAAGGCATACCGCCTTTCCGTTGGCACGGAAAAAGGATTTGTGCGTACGGTAAGAAATACCGTTTGCCTTGCATTCCTCTTCAGTCAGTCCCACGGCAGCCGCTTCCGGATGAGTGAATACCGCAGCCGGCACAATATCCAGCCGCAAGTTATCTGTAAGTCCCTGTATGTGGTTCAGAGCTCTCATTCCCTGGAATGTGGCCGCATGAGCTAGCATCTGCCGGCCGATGATATCCCCTATGGCATAAATGTGGGGCACATTTGTCTGCATCTGCTCATTGACCTCAATTCCCCGTTTGGTGTATCTCAATCCGATGTCATCCAGATTCAGCGATTCCAGATTTGCCCGCCGTCCTACAGCCATCAGCACATAATCGGCATCCACACACACTTCCTTTTCCTTTTTCAGATAGTGTACACGAAGCACTCCCTCTTCTGTCTGCTCTATTTGCTGCACCTGTGCCTGAGTCTGTATTTCGATGTCGCGTTTGCCCAAACTCTGTTTCAGACGTTTGGCCAGATCCGTATCAAAATGCGGAAGGATGTCCCGGCAATATTCCAGCACGGTGACCTGACTGCCAAAGCTCCTGAAAATTGAAGCGAACTCCAAGCCAATCACTCCTCCACCAATCACACAAAGATGACGTGGTACGCAGTCCAGATTCAGGATTTCTGCAGAAGTCATCACGTGGGGCAGATCATGGCCCGGTATCGGCAGCATCTGGGAAACAGAGCCGGTGGCAATCAGGATATGATCAGCCGAATATCTTTCCTCACCGACCAGCACCGTGTGCTCATCCTCAAAACGGGCGCAGCCCGTGACACGTCGGATCAGTTTGTTCTGCAGCAAAGTCTCCACTCCTTGACGGAGCTGTCCGATGATCTGTTCCTTCCGGCGGAGCACCGTGTGATAGTCAAATGAGAAACTCAGGTTGTTGATGCCCAGTGTTTCCGCTTCCTGCAAATCATCGAGCATCCGGGCATGACGGCAAAAAGCCTTGGTCGGAATGCACCCTTCGTTCAGACATGTTCCTCCCACCGGTCCTTTTTCTATCAGTGTCACTTCAATCCCCCTTCGGGCGGCTAGCAGCGCCGTTTCATATCCGCCGGGGCCGGCTCCGATAATCAGCAAGGGGCTATGTACGGTTTGATTCGTATTCATAAGGCACATCATTTTAATAGCGTTATGCAATCCGTCGCTTCTTTTCGTTTCGCTTCAGGAAGCAGCCAGATCAGCAAAAGTAAGTACAGGTTGCTTGGCGGCCGTCGTTTCATCCAACCGGCGCACAGGAGTGTGATGCGGTGCCCCGCGCAACTTCTCCGGATTCTCCAGAGCCTCTTGGGCAATGCGACGCATTACCGCAATAAAACCGTCGAGTGTTTCCTTGGATTCGGTTTCGGTCGGTTCGATCATGATAGCCTGATGGAAAAGAAGCGGGAAATAAATGGTCGGCGCATGGAAACCGTAATCCAGCAACCGTTTGGCCACATCGAGCGTGGTGATTCCGGTCGACTGGTCTTTCAGTCCGTCAAAGACAAACTCATGCTTGCAGCAGGTGTCAATCGGAAGTTTGAAGCAGTCTTTCAGTTCCTCTTTGATATAATTGGCATTCAGAGTAGCCAGCGGACCTACCTTCTTTACGTGTTGCCGCCCCAGTCTCAGGATATAGGCGTAAGCACGCATCAGCACGCCGAAGTTACCCATAAATCCAGAGATGCGTCCGGCAGCGGTATCATTACCTTCAATGGTGTAATGTCCGTCCTCCTGGCGCACTACCTTCGGATTCGGCAGATATTCGATCAGATGTGCTGCGACTCCTACCGGTCCGGCACCCGGGCCACCGCCACCATGCGGTGTGGAGAAAGTCTTGTGCAGATTCAGATGCAGGATGTCAAATCCCATATCTCCCGGTCGGGCCACTCCTACAAGCGGATTCATGTTGGCTCCATCATAATAGAGCAATCCTCCACAATCGTGCACCAGTTTGGCAATTTCAAGAATCTCCGTTTCAAACAGTCCCAGTGTGTTCGGATTGGTCATCATGATGCCCGCAATCGTATCGTCCAGCAGCGGACGCAGATCCTCCACATCGATAGTACCCTGTGGTGTGGACTTCACCTCCACCACCTCAAGTCCGCAAACCGCCGCGCTGGCCGGGTTGGTACCATGGGCACTGTCGGGCACGATTACCTTCGTGCGTTTGCTGTCGCCACGTTGCAGGTGATATTGCCGCATGATCATCAGTCCGGTAAGCTCGCCATGAGCTCCGGCAAAAGGATTCAGCGTAAACTTTGCCATACCGGTAATGGCCGATAAAGCACGGTCCAGCTCATCGTAAATCTGGAGAACGCCCTGCACTGTTTCCACCGGCTGCAAGGGATGAATCCCCTGAAACCCGGGCAGGGCAGCAATCTCATCATTGATTTTCGGGTTGTACTTCATCGTACAGCTGCCCAGCGGATAAAAGCCCGTGTCCACGCCGAAATTCATGTTCGACAGATTGGTATAATGGCGCACCACATCCAGCTCGCTTACCTCCGGCAGTGCGGGCCGTTGCGTTCGTTTCAGTTTCTCCGGCAGCGCGTCCAGGCTTTGACTCCATGTGTTTTCCGGCAGAGAGAACCCTTGCCGGCCCTCTTTGGAAAGTTCAAAAATCAGTTTATCGTAATATTTCATGGCTTCAGTTGCTTAATGATGGATAACATCCGGTTGATTTCCTCCCGGTTTCTTTTTTCGGTAACACAGAAAGACACATATTCCTCTTCCGTTTCCAGTGCGGCCAGAAAACCTTCCTGAAGCAGAGCCTGCTGTAAAACGGCAGCCGGGATTTTGCTTTTCAGAACAAATTCCTTGAGGAACGGTCTGTCAAAAACCTCTTCAAACAAGCCGGTAGCTATCAGCTGGTCATGAAGTTCATGTGCGCCACCATAAGACAATGCGTTTACCTGCCGCAAGCCTTCCGGCCCCATCAGCGACAGATAAATGGTTACGTAAAGAGCCATAAGCGACTGGTTGGAACAGATGTTGCTGTTCGCTTTCTCACGCCGTATATGCTGTTCACGCGCTTGTAGTGTCAGTACGAAGGCCCGTTTGCCGTCCAGATCATGCGTAGCGCCGACAATGCGTCCCGGCAGTTTGCGCACCAGCTCCTTGCGACAGGCCAAATAGCCCACATAAGGCCCTCCGAACAACAGCGGAAGTCCCAGAGTCTGGGCATCTCCGCAAGCGATGTCTGCACCCCATTCCCCCGGTGTTCTGATCACAGCCAGGGCCGAAGGATCGGCATATACCATCAGCAGGGCCTTGACCGCATGCAGGGCATCGGCCATGCCCGTAAGGTCTTCAATGATACCGAAACGGTTTACCGAAGGAACCAAGGCTCCGGCCACATCACCGGACTCCAGTTCCCGTTGCAGAGATTCCAGATCCGTATTTCCGTCCTTGTGTGCTATTCTTCCGATCTCCACGCCGTGATATTTCGCGTAGGTCCTCACCACTTCGCGCACCTGTGGCAATAAGGTATCAGCCAATAAGACACGTTTCTTTTTCTTTGTGGCCGCCATGGCCATCAGCATGGCTTCGGCAGCGGCGGTCGGTCCGTCATACATGGATGCGTTGGTACAGTCCATCCCTGTAAGTCCGGTTATCATACTCTGATACTCGAAAATATAGCGCAGCGTGCCCTGCGAGATTTCAGCCTGATAAGGAGTATAGGCTGTCAGAAACTCACTGCGTGCAATCAGGGCCGGAATGACCGCCGGCGCATAATGGTCATAAGCCCCGCAGCCGCAGAACACCGTCAGCCGGTTGTTCTTCCGGTCCAGTTCCTCAAATTTGCGCCTCAGTTCAATTTCCGACAGGGAGTCCGGCAGGTCGAACTCCCGTGTATAACGAATCTCCGCCGGAACATCGGCATACAGGTCTTCGAGCGATTTTACACCGATACGCTCGAGCATTTGCCGGATGTCCTCGTCGGTATGTGGAAAATAGGCAAAACTCATAATTGTTTCTTTTTAGGTGATAGCTGTAAGATTTCTGGAGAACGCTTCTTATTGTTGGGCGCAGAAAGCGGCATAGGCATCGGCATCCATCAGCCGGTCCAGTTCTTCGGGTTCGCTCATCTGCACCTTAATGATCCAGTTATCATACGGATCCTGATTCAGCAGTCCCGATTCATCTTCTAGTGCTTCGTTTATTTCCGTAACGGTACCCGAAACCGGACTGATCAGATCACTGGCAGCCTTGACACTCTCCACCGCACCGAATTCCTCTTCGGCAGTAACCTCGTCATCCACCTCAGGCATATCCACATAAACAATATCCCCCATTGCCTTTTGGGCAAAATCCGTAATACCAATGATGGCAACTTCGCCGTCAACTTTTACCCACTCGTGTGACTCGCTGTAATATAATCCTTCTACTGTTTTCATGATTCTTAATGTTTTAAGGGTTTTTATAATATATGATGGTCTATAATAAATGCAGGATGAATTACTCTGACAATCATCTGACAGAGTCCTTATTTCTTATAATTCTTGTCGTAGAAACGTTTCTTGCAGATTACTCCGGCAAATGTTTTCTTACGCACCCGTACCGATACGGGGCGTCCTGTTTCCGCATAAGCCCGGTTGATCAGTGCCATGCAGACATATTTGCCGGTAGAGATGGACTGATAGCCTGTGGTCACCTCGCCGATCACTTCCCCGTCACATTCCACCGGATATCCGGCCCGGGGAATCGCCTTTTCGGTCAGCTCGATGCCGACCAGCTTACGGGCCGTACCTTCCGTCTTCTGACGCAGGATGCTGTCATGCCCGATAAACTCCTCCTTGTCCGTTTTTACAAACATACTCAGTCCGGCTTCTATCGGAGAAATCTCCGCGCTCAGTTCGTGTCCGTAAAGCGGAAGCCCCACTTCGAAGCGCAGCGTATCCCGGCAGCCTAATCCGCATGGCGTTACACCGTTTTCCATCAGTTTGTCCCACAAGGCTACAATAACCTCCGGAGCCGCATAGAATTCAAATCCGTCCTCGCCGGTATATCCCGTGCGACTCAGCAGAATCGGCGCTCCGTTCCAGCTTGTTTCGGTAAAGGTATAGAATGCCAGATCCCGGGCGTTCTCCAGTCCGAGCACCTCCACCGCAATCCGTTCGGCATCCGGTCCCTGCAAGGCAACCTCTCCCCACCGGTCCGACTGGTTGTCGATGCACACCTCGTAGCCGGAGCTCTGACTGCGGATCCATTCCTCGTCCTTGGCAATGTTGGCGGCATTCACCACCAGCAGATAATGATCCGGTTCTGCAAGCTTGTAAACCAACAGATCGTCAACCACCCCGCCGTCGGGATAAAGCATCATGCCATACTGGATCTTTCCGGCCGGCATGATCCGGATATCGTTTGTGAAAATATGATTGATGAACGCTTCGGCATCCGTTCCGCTGACAAAGATTTCCCCCATGTGCGAAACATCGAACATGCCCGCTTTTTGGCGCACCGCCTGATGCTCCTCCACGATGTTCGAATACTGAATGGGCATGATAAAACCGCCGAATGGACTCATTTGTGCCTTTAACGCCTCGTGCCGGTCGTAAAGACAGGTTTTCAAAAGGTCTTCCATGATGTTGTTCTATTAAATAAGGTTGATGAATCTTCGTAAACGATAATCATGTTACTGATCCGGTTTTGGAAAAAC
The DNA here is from genome assembly GCA_944320795.1 of Candidatus Paraprevotella stercoravium. Classification (GTDB taxonomy): domain Bacteria; phylum Bacteroidota; class Bacteroidia; order Bacteroidales; family Bacteroidaceae; genus Paraprevotella; species Paraprevotella stercoravium. Next base: position 20,155 of record CALUIU010000020.1, read on the forward strand.
CAGCTGTATCCAGTCTTCTGTACGGAGCCTGTAGATATATGCTCCCAGATCCACGCCCGCCAATGCCTTTCGGAAGGCATCTTCCTGAATGGGCTGCCCACGCAGACACTCCTCAAGCAACGGAACGGGATCCTGCAGAACAAAGAAATCCCCTTCCAGTGTCAGCCCGTCAATCTTTCCCGACTGCATTCGGAAGCGGACGGTAAAACCTCCCACTCCATCGATCCGTCCTTCATAAGTAAGATGGCAGGCCGAATTTCTCCCCCAAAGAAAATCATCCGTAAGATACGTGGCTTCGATTTCCTCTATGGCTTTGATTTCTTCGGGTGTGAGCACGCGCTCCTCGTCACAGAGTGCCTGAATGAGGTGCTGTTTTACGTCCTCCTTGCTCCAGTTGGTATGCTCTGTCAGGTTTGTGACCCTCTGGCGTACCGAAGCTACCCCCTTGCTTTCCGTTTTGGACTGTGCCGGAGTGATGGCCCGCACCAGATGTTCAAAGTTCGTTTGATAAAGCAAGGTACCGTGTACAATACTTTTGGCGGGAGTCTGATAGAAAGCGTTGCCCGATACTTTCCGTCCGTCAATCAGGATGTCATTGCGTCCGGACACAGTGGCCCGCGCTCCGGTGTCGTTCAGCAGTTCGGCTATCCGTTGCAGATAGCGGTCAAATGTCTGCTGCACTCCTTCGGAACGGGTAATCCAGGTGAGCATCATATTCCCCTCATCGGAATAGACGCAGCCTCCCCCGCTCTTTCTTCTGAATACGTTGATTTTGTTTTTGTGACAATAGTCCAGATTCACTTCGGCTTCAATATTCTGGTTGCGGCCGCAGATCACGGTGGGCGCTACCTGCCAGATGAAGAAAGCTTCTTCATCATTGTTTTCCCGGGCCAGAAATTCCTCCATAGCCAGATAAAACACCAATCTTCGTTCCCGTGAGTCGGGCAAAAGAATATGCTTCATGAGTTTGAGATTAGTGACGGCTAAATATAGAAAATGTTTTTGTAAAGCGGAACGGAGAAAGTTGCTTTTATTTCAGATTTAACAGACTTTTCAATAAAAAAGGACCACCATATAGGCAGTCCTTCATCAGTTACTTTTATAGTGCAGTATGAAAGCCTATAGCTAGCAAGTGCACTTTATTCTATTGCAAATATAGAAAGAAATTCTTTTACTTCCAAAAAATACGTTATAAATCATTCGGTCTAAATCCTGAATTGTTGTAAATGATATCTTTAACGGGCTGATAAGTAACACGATCAAAAGCCTTTAACAGTTCAGCTTTCATCTCTGTAACCCTATTTGGGGATATTTTGCCCAAAAAGTAACAAAATACCTTATAGGCGCCAACCAATATATTTTTTTGATTGCCCAAATAGCCTAGAGGTCCATTGCTTATTGCTTCTGGAAGTGTCATATCAAAAAGGACTTTTCCATGTGCACAATAATTTCTGAGTCTTCTAATCGTATTTATATAACTTGAAAACTGTGAGGGTGACTGCATTCCATAAACAACAGAAATGTCATGTTTCAGACCGCCATCCAGCAAACTATCATATATTGATATAACAACTCCAAAACTCATATATTCAATGGCTTTCCAAGCAGGGGCATATTGTCTTCTGTGCATGTTTAAATCCTGTTTTATTACAGGTTCACTATTAATATCTTTAAGTGATTTCTGAAAAAGCTCGCTGTCAATAAAATCCTTTTTCAACACTTTAGAATTTATATACCAAAAAGGATCATCTTTAAATTTGTTTGATATCATATAGATTAAAGTCGTTCTGAAATTTATCTCAATTCGGCCTATATAACGTAAAAAAAGATTCCTTAAGTCAAAATCAAAATAATAAAGCTTTATCGCAAAATCAAAATTAGTTCCTTCTTGGAAAATGTGATCTCTTTTCTTTTTTCTTGGATATGATTTTTCGAAAGGAAACCAATAAAATCCTAATCGGTAATAACCGATGTCTGAAAGGTTTTCTATTGCTTTCTTCTCATCATTAATACACATTCCTCTTGCTCTAAGAGTTTCTATCTGTTCCTGGACGGTTGTAGCTTTTTTCAGATTCTCCATTTCCCTTGAATTTTGTGTAAATATACGACAAATCTTGTTTTTATAGCTAATAATATCCAACTTTTTTCTGAGACCTTAATTATAGAATATTATGGTACTAGTCCGAATCATTTTTTTCATTCATTAATAAAAGGTCCTGCTCCGGAAAGCATACGGAAAATCCGTTTCCGGGGCAGGACAATCTGTTTTTCTACGATCTGTTCCATGTATCCTTCTGTTTGGAGTCAATCAGATTTGCCATTGTTTAAAACAAGGTTTTCATGTTCCTAAAAAGTAAAATCAAAAGTAGGAAACATATTTGTCAACTTATGCTCCCAATTTTCCGGCAATTGTTTGTACTGCCATTTGTACTTTTTACCGCAGACTCTATTTCCCACGATAGTATGCTTAAGAAAAGCGGGATTGCCCGTGTCGATATCATCATGGAATCCAAGATCTTCATGCAATTCCAGTTTCCACAGCTGCCCGTCCGTAATCGTATCAAAGAAAATGGCGAGCCGTCTGTCGGTCCATTTTGAATCATTAAAGCGCCTGTTACATTCTTCTGCAAAGAACTCTTTCTGTTTTTTATCTAAAAAGGCCAATAAGTTCTCCAGTGTGAACGTGTCTGCATAATTATTGCTGATTTCCTTATAGAAATTCAGGAAAGCACCGTGTCGCACAATACGTTTCCAGGAGGAGGTTTCATAGTTTCTGTCATAATACGGACTCGTTTTCTTCCAGAAAGTATAACCGTTTTTGTCTTTATAATGAAGAAGAATTCGTTTCAGCAGAATTTCATTTTGTGCCCTTACCCCTTTTTCTGTAGGAAACATGATATCATAGTTATATATCAAACATCTTAGAGCTTTTTTCATATCCACGTTATTAGCGGCAATGTCTTTGAGGTAATTGATTATGGTATCACCTCCGACATCTTCACCGTCAAGAAAATACGGTTTGTCCTGAATTTCCCAGATGAGAGATTCCATTTCAGGATCATTTATATATCTTGATATGAATGAATGTTCTTCAGATATGAATTTCAGACTTTCAATATCCAATTCGTCCAGCTGCGTCATGTTACTTTGTCGAATATGAAGTGCTTCGACAAAAGTCTTTATTGAGGCTGCGTTGGTTTTCTTTGAGTGGAAATTCAGGTAACAAAGATGCATGAGTCTGATGAAAGCCATTCTATTGCCCCCTTCCATCTTTCTTGTTGACTCTTGAAGAAAGTTGTAATAAAACAATGGCCATAATAAAACGGCATTTTCTCTTTGAGTCGTGTCTGAATCGTTTTCAATCAGCCATTTTGCATCAGTTGTATTTATTCTTGCCCAGATGTCAGATTTGAGAGCGCTAATCCAGCCAGAATAATATTCGGGATATATTTTCACTAATTCGTTCTCCCAATCCGTTTCAAGCATGAATTGCAACGCATCTACAGAGTTCTTGATGTCTTCAATGGATTCAAACTGAGTCTTGAAACTATTCCCCATTGCGTTTATGCATGCAAGAAGGTTATTAAAGCCCTTGTCAGCGTCAAAGTTTCCCTTGTTTCCGCATCCCTTTGTACGATTTCTCCAGAAATAGGTTTGCCATTCTTCCCATAATGGTCCCCATTTTAATTGTTCTTTTCCTTTTAGTTGTCTTGATTTTTGGATTTCGTTATTTGAGAGTTCTTCTCCACGTGAGTTCATTGTAATATAGAGTTCCTCTCCTTGTGAGGTTATCTCTGTCTTGAAATGCCAAAAATGTATTTTGGTAAGAAGATAGTCATAATAGAATCCGTCAGAGTCAGCAAACACTTCCTCGATACATTTTATTGCTTGAATCATGTTGCTGACAGTCATATCATTCTGATAGTCTTTCAGAAGCCAATTAGGGTAACTTCCGTCAGTAATTTCCTTTAAAGTTTGCAGTCCTTTTTCATTCAGATGTTCGATCAGATCATAAATAAATCTGTGGGTCAATTGGCGTACTTTATAATCGAAAGCTATTGATTCGTCCTCCCAATGTATCAGATTACAGAAATCCGACATCCGGTCTTCCCTGACAGCTCTTATGAGAAGAAGGATGAATAAAGACGTAAACCGTTGCTGGCCATCTATCAGATATTCATCAATGATTCTGCTAGACAGGTTACCTATATATTGTGGCTTGTACGAATAAAGGAATCCTATATGATGATTTTCCTTGCCATGTGCATAATGACAATGCTCATTTATTTGTGCCTCGTCTCTGATACTTTCCAGGAATGGAACAAGTACACTACCGTAATTGTCAGGGCTGCCCCAAACATATTCCCGCTGAATTTCAGGTACGATAAAATCATGAAGAGAGAGCAGCGTAAGCAAGTTTTCATCTTTCAAACATGTTTGTCTTTTCATCGTGATGTCAGTCTAAATATTTATCAATCTGTTTTACAATGTATCTTCTTCGCGACATTATATCGCTCTTGTCCCACTGTAGCATGTATGAAGAATCCGTTCTTTTCTCGTCGTCAGCCATAATTTTGGAAAACGCGTCAAGAACATGTGGTCTGATATACTCACCTGAAGCCGCTTTCTTCATAATGTCAAAATGCTTTTGCGTGTATGAAGCATTACCATAACTCCTATTGACTTTATCTTGTAGAAGACATACGTTTCCCAAAGAATTCAGAGGAATAATCTCGCTTGTCAGTTTCTTGTTGAACCACTCTCTGAACTTGTCATTTTCCAGGATTCGCTCCCAATAGTAGTCAACTAACCCAAAAGCCCATTCTGTGGTCTTTTTTTTGTAGCCGCACTTGTAAGCTATTCTTATGTAATCCTTCAATGTTTTCATATCATATCCGATGTTGAGCGGTGTTTGTGGAAATATATGCTCTTTGTCTTCTTTGACTGCTCGAAAATGTGCTGCATCCAGATTGGCTATCGGAAATCTTGTTGTCTTAGAATTCTGAATGCGGATTATATCCAGGAGCACCATCACAGGATTTATGTCTTCATCATCATACCAATTCTGTTTGAAGTTGAGGTCACTCTCAGAAATAACATCTCCATCTACGTTTGTGGTTTTGAGCACGGATTCTATCCAATCGGTCTCTCTAATCTTCTTTTTTAAAGTTGAAATGAAAGATGAGTGATTTTTTGAGAACCATAGATTGGTAAGCTCACTGAACGGCATTCCTAGATAAATGGCACAGTACATTACCAGATGATATAATTCAGAGTCATCATACCAATGTTCGACAAGACGTTGGATATCCTGCATATACTGAAATATCTGGCACAAATTGTCAGAATGTTCAAAAAACGCCAACTTGATTTTTCCGCTGCCGTTCAAAAGAGTTTCTTTATGAATGCCCAGATATTCCTGCCCTTTTGGAGTCTGGATTATCAGTTTGTAAAGGGTATCTATCGGATATTTGCTTTCATCAAACCTGATATGTTCTCCTTTTGAGTTGATATTTGTAGTGAAGTGTCTGAAATACTTCTGCCTCTCTTCATTGCTCCACCATGCATTGATTGCATCTAGCTTAAGCCCGTTCTTGACACGGTTTTCATTCAGAATAACATTATACCTGATGGAATCATTAACTTCTTCAATATCCTTTCTGGCAACTCTGGTAATAATCATTGCCCGGATCAGATCCGCTCCATCCAAAGCAACCCGTTTGCCATTAAGATTATCAAACAGGTCAAACTCTTGATCCGCATTTATCTGGGGAAGATTGACAATCAATTTTACATGATTCATGATTTTATCTTTCATGACCTCCTTTATTTCACCATGCTCCTTGAACCATAATTCTATCGTTCTGCATGCATTGTACATATAAAATATGTCTTGATAATTGTATTGGTCCGTTTCCTCAATACCTAGCTCATTCCATTCCAGCAAATTGTCTTCTTCTTTCATGCCGGAATTGTTCTTGAATTCCGAAAGAGTCCAATCAAACACATAATTTTGAAGGAAATCCATAGATTCTTTGCGGATTTCATATTGTAATTTCCCTTTTATCAGATTACTTTCACCCAAATATGCAAGGAGCAATGAAAGGGTTGTAAGTCTTTGCTGGCCATCTACTACATTATAATTCTTATCTTCATTGTTTACCAAAGTTATGTTCTGAAGACAATAAAAGATTTCATTATCCCCATGAGTCTGGAAAGAGTTAATATCATTCAATAACAGTTCTATATCCGTTGTTTTCCATTTATAACCACGTTGATATGCTGGAATTGTGAAATGTCTTCCTGTAGGAAGATATATTGAAAATAATTCCTTCACAGAATAAATAAGTTCCATATTTCTTGTTATTTAAGTATAAGATTGCCGGTTTTGCCTATGGACATCATATTCCATTGTCATTACCCATATCAAACAGAGTAGAATTACAGGGTTGCAACAGCCCGATAAAGCCATTCTTCTTCGTCCTATAGATTTATAAATAAAAGGATTCTTACTGTCTGTTCAACGTATAGTTCAGTTTGGGGTCAATCGGATTCATCTGCTGGTCCAGCATCACGAGCTGATCCTTTTTCTTCTCGAAAAACATCTTCGTTTTCTGATCAAAGGAAATCAGTTCCAGAACCGTAGCGTTCTTATTTCCGGAATGTCCGCGCAGGGTGTATTGCCGTCCGTAAATCATGTCGCATCGGTCCTTTCCGTTTTCGGCTTCCAGATAGTTCAAGGCAGCCTGAAACACTCCGTCACCACTGTGCTCCTGATGATGGATGGTAACGGTATATTCAATGCCCGGACCGGATGCTGCCGGCAGCGTTCCTTTATAGGTCTGTGCCACTATCGGACCGCCGTCGGGAACCAGCTTCAGCGAGTCTACCACATCCACGGCATCCACTTTTTCTGTGCGATAATACACTCTTTGATAGGTACCGTGTTTTCCTACAACCAGCGTATCTTCTGTCAGCCTGATAATATCCAGCGTATCATCAAAAGCGATTGTCTGTCCGTTGCCTACGCTTTTGCCGGAAAGAATCAGCGTATCACCTGTTTGTTGCCATTGTTCATAGAGCAAAGTTTTCATGCCGATTGAAGCGGCAGAACCGTCTTCGTTCAGAGTCACTCCCTGAATAAATTTGGGGTTGGCCGGCATCACTTCGATCCAGTTTCCGGTAATCTGGTTTTGAGCATCAGAAGTTTCTTGCGCAGGTTTCTTTTCCGGGTTACATGCAGCCAAAAGCAATAAAGCTGCAAAAGGCATCCATTGTTTCATAGGGTAATCATTTTGAATTGAAAATTGTTAGTTGAATTAAGGTATGTGCACAAAGATAATGGAATCACCTGTTCCTGTCAAGAAGATTTTTTTCCCATCGTTAACAGCTTCTCATACAGCATTCTGAGGGATAGCACTGTTTGGTCGTATGTAAGTCGTTGATATTCAAAAGAGAAAAAGATCTATCTTCTGTCTAAACAGACAAATCTTTGGAAACCCTCTTCCCTTTCATTTCGGTATTTTTTATGAAAGAAAAGCCTTTTTGCTTTTTGATTAACGTAAATACCCTTTATAGACTTATCATCAAATGAAGATAGTAGTTTTATAACAATTTGACATAGGTCATATAGGTTCTCTTTGATTAGAAAAAAGTAAGAAAAACAAATCTAAAAAAGGCTAGAATCATACAAAATTATTTGTCAAAGAGCGTAGTAATTACTATATTTGACATATTATATTAAGAGATAAATATATATAATTATATTTTGGCAGAATATATTATGGAATATAGTTTTGATATTTTCGATAAGAATCCTGAGCGACTGGCAACAATCTTGGCAGAAAACTGTCGTAAGCGCAGACTTGACAAAGGTCTGAGCAGACGCAGTCTTTCTGAAAGAACGGGTATCCCGGAACCGACGCTCGAGCGCTTTGAAACCAAAGGAAAGGTATCTCTCGAAGCATTTCTGAAATTGGTCGTTGAATTTGGCTGGTTTGACGAAATGAGTGCTATTATGAGTAAAAGTAAGTTCACCACGGGAGAGGAACTTGAGACAATAAATAAGAACCAAGGAAGACAGAAAGGGCGATGAAAGATATACTGAAAATCATAGTTTCATTAAACGGACGTACAGTCGGCACTTTGCAGATGACACCCGAAAGAGACCGGAGTGTGTTCGAGTACGACAAGGATTGGATAGCAAGTGGGTTCTCGATATCCCCATGGGAATTGCCACTCCAGACGGGACTCATATACTCAAAAGAAAATAGTTTTGGTGGCGGATTTGCAGCGTTTGAGGACAGTATGCCGGACGGGTACGGGCTATATCTGCTTGACAGAATGCTTCGACGTGAAGGCTGTTCTTTGGCCGAACTATCTCCTCTTCAGAGGCTGTCTCTGGTTGGCAGCTCCGGAATGGGAGCACTTTGCTATAAGCCAGAAGCTTCCAAAGAACATCCTACTACCATTACAGACAACGACTTTGACGAACTTCAGCGTAAAGCTATTAATGTACTCTCCGAGAAAAGCGATGCGGATGCATCCTTTCTTTACTACAATAGTCGAAATTCTGGCGGAGCAAGGCCAAAGGCGGTATTTAAGGCTGCTGACGGTTCGGAATGGATTGTAAAATTCAGACATATATACGATCCCTCAGATATTGGTAAGACAGAATATCAATACATGAGGACAGCCAAGAAATGTGGAATTGACATTCCTGAAATCCGCCTCATTAATGACCGCTACTTTTCAATTAAAAGATTCGATATATACGAAGGTCATCGTATTCATACACTTACTGCGGCAGCTCTTTTACAATCGGATTTTCGCGCTCAGAATATAGATTACGTAAATCTTCTTGCCCTAACCGGTTATCTTACTCAAGATCCAGAACAGGTGGAGCAAATGTTTCGCAGGATGGTTTTCAATATTGTATGCGCCAACAAGGACGATCACGCCAAGAATTTCAGTTTTCTCTGCGAAAACGGCAGATGGACACTTGCTCCTGCATACGACATTACTTACTCTCCGGAAGGCACCAGAGGCGAACATGCAACATCTGTCAAATACTCGGGCAATCCAAGTCTTCAAGATATCATTTCTGCCGGAACAGGTATCCGTATAAGCCGAAAACGCTGCATTGAAATTATTGAAGAAATCGAATCTGTCTGCTATGCAGAACTTGATATTGATAAAATAGTAAAAATCAAAGGTTAATAGAAGAGCGTCGATTGATTTCTTGCCGTTATCGGCAAAAGCATCATTGAGGTTCAGCTACTTTACATGATTCCTCAACTACCTGATATTGTTTTGTACACCTGTCACTTAAGAAAATATGATTCAGTGTATACTCCAGTGATTTCAAAGTCTGTTGGCGGACTTTCGGCTTTAGCTGGCATTCCCAGATGGTAATGCAATGCCAACCCATAGATGCCAGCTGGCGTTGTTCTTCCACGTCACGAACCCGATTCCTTTCGATTTTATTCTGCCAGAACTCAACGTTTGATTTAGGAAGAACAAAATACTTGCATCCCTGATGTCCGTGCCAAAAGCAGCCGTTTACAAAAATAACCGTTTTGTATTTTCGCAATACAATATCCGGATGCCCCGGGAGGCGTGGATGATTCAGTCTGTAACGGAACCCACGACTGAACAAGAACTTCCGTACCAGCAATTCGGGCTTTGTATTCTTGCCCTTTATTGCTGACATGCAACGGTGCCTTTATTCTTTGTTCAGTTTGTCCATGCTAGTTCAGGAAATTCACCTATTATTTTAATAGTGACATTGTTATATATTGTGCATCATATCTTGTTTCTGGAGTGAATGCTTTGCGTGACGAATGAAGAGAAGAGGAATCTAGCTCGTCCGTCTCAAATTCTACGACTGCATACATCTTCGCTGTACTGATGTTCCTATATATATCGGTAGGTATCTCTTCTTCTGAAAGGAGTTTCACTTTGTAGAGCACCTTGTATAGGTGCTGACCTGCGTCCTTTCTCGTATGGAATAGTATATAACCAATCTCCGACAGATGCTCCACTATTTCCATTGAATCTTTTGTATATTTTATACCGATTGCAATTTGACCGTTAGCTAAAAATTTAGCACTTTTAGTTTCGTACTGCTCCATCATAACCAAGAGGACGCCATTCTTATCAGATCTTACAACTGCAGACGTACCCAGATTTGTTGCTTCTGTTAGAATACGTTCTGGATCAGCACCTATGCAAACCTCTTCTACATAAAATGATTTACGCAACTCATTAAGTAAAGCTTCATTTTCATCTTTATACTTTTTATCCTTATCTAATGCCAATGAAAAGTATTCATCTCTATGGTAAGGTTGATAAAGTTTTCCTAATACAGATTGAAAATTAGATTTGATATACTCTTCAGCATTGACATCGGAGTGTGCGGTCATAGCATAGAATGTAAAGCGAGATTTGAGCATTTCTTGAATTTCTTCTCTAAACCTTTTGCGCACCTTCTGTTTCCACTGATTTTTTGAACTATCGTTGTCTTGTGCATAAAGCGATACAATGTACAAAAAATTTACATCATAATGACTAATAAGCAATGTATCTCTATCGAACAATCTATTCTCAAAATGCCGTGAGATAAAAGATTTTTTCTTATTTTCTGTTGGATATATATCTTGAGAATATGACAAACCTTCATCCATTCGTGCACTAATGAAAAAATTGGGGACAATATTGTATCCTTCAGTTAGTTTATTTCTATAACATGTCTCTTCCTGGTGATTGTCTAGAAAAAGATTCATATTCCATTGGATTATATTTCGAGCATAGGTGTATTGTTTATATACCGATTCTGCTGTAATATCGTTACCTAACTTATAGTATTTACTATCACCAATGTAGTATATTGACTTATCATTTGTGTTGGTCAATCCTATATCTTCATAAATATGGTCAACACGTTTTCCATCTTCTTGATCTTTAAGACCAGTAGGCAGATTTTCCTTTTTATCACCTACCAATTCATCAATCATTGCTTCAAATACAATATTATAATTTTGGGCAATCAGATACTCCTGCAATTCACTAGCAATAGATATATTATGCGATTTATCAAAGAATGCATAACATAATCCCCATAATTCCAATGATTTATCAGAGAAGTACTTATATTTAATTTGTCTTAATCTTACTTTGCCAAATCCATTGAGATAGTTATTGAATTTAGCTCCTGTGATCAAATCAAATCCCACATTTATAAATACAGGAAAACCATACTTGCTATTAATATGATGTAGAATGGAAAAGAAAATAATCAATAATTCTTCATCAAAATTAATTTGTCTCTTCTTATTGATAGGATTAAGATAAATAGGTTCATTGTTTTGAACAATAGCTGTGCAATGAGCAATTGTCCGAGTCCAATTTATCTTATTATGACCTGAATGAATATTTTTCAGAATGGTCATAAAAAAGTTTTGGTTCTTACGGTTGAACTCAAGCAAGGCAAGCAAAACCTCCAAATAGGTATTACTCATATGTCGATGGTTCATACCAGCTTGCACCATTTGCTTATGATAGATGATATTGTTCTTGGGGTTATATTTGTTGAATACGTACAAAGAGCGATATATCCACACAGCAAATTCATAGATAAATTTATGCTCCTCCCCAGTTAATCCATTTGCTTTTTCTATATGAATGATATCAGCCGGACTTAAATGAGAGAATGCTTTCCCATTTCTATCTATTATGACCTTAGGCAATATGAAAACACAATCTCTGATATACGGGTTGTATAAATAACCAACATAATTTATCACAACCTCATGGCTGACGTTCTCAAAGAAATCAAGACCTTTGAGAACGTCAGTTACTTCAGAAGCTTGGTAATGATAGCCTTCAATTAGTATTCTCATTGCTTATATTTTTACAATGCTAAAACCTATATTTGCAGAATTAACGGCGTTAATGAAAGTCTGAATATTCCCGCTACCTACTTGAGTTGATATATATATAGATTCTCCGTTTGAAAGTTTTAACTCTTTAGCTCTTTTATTAACGTCTATAGACCCCATAGTTCTACTATCAAATTCAGTTTGGGTTTCAACAAGGTGCCCTATTCCGGTATTAAGCCCCATCCAAAAAGTTCGAATATCGATTGCATTAGAACTAGATAATTGTTCGCAATATAATTCAATCACACGTCTTACTAATTCACCTTTACCATACATTCCATTACCATTAATGGAATATTTCGAATAGTCTCTTTGTGAAGAGGGGACACCAGCTTCATCATCAGTGAAATTTTCATCTTGGTTATTCTCTGAATTATAAGAAATAGGATTAATACCATTCGCTTGCATAAAAGAATATAACTTTTCTTCTCTTCCTGCTCCAAAGAATTCTATGAAAGTTACTTTCTTGGAACTATTACCATCTACGATTCGGAATATACTCCTATTGTCATCTGTATAATCCTTGTATACATCATTCCATAAATAGAAAAGTACTTTTGAAACGAACTGATCGCATTTTATGGTTGTACTATTTCCGGCAGGTTTTGCAAACCAATAGCCCAATTTCTTGTCTTCTGAACCTGTAATTTCATCAATCTTACTATTAATGATAGATATGAAATTCCACCAGTCGTATTTTTTATTTCCTATTTCTATGACAAAGTCTTTATTTCCCTTTTCTATTGGGATATATTCCCAATCCCAACGACGTTTGAATGCTGAGTCAATAGGAAACAAACTTTGGTCACTGGTATTCATTGTTGCCCAGATATATAAATTTGATGGTAAACGCATTTCTTTACCATTCTTTATTGCATCTGGAATATTTGTTGCATTATTGAATTGTTCTGCTAAATACCTTCTGATATCTTCATCTGGGCAAATAGCGTATTTTGATTCTCCATTTTCTCCTCTGTCTAATAGTTGGAATAAGTCTCCGAATATCTGAGCACAATTGCCACGATTTATTTCTTCTATAATCAAATAATATGGGGAATTGTCTAACTTATCAATTAAGTTCCAAGAGTTTACATATGCTTTTAAGAATGCTTGAGGTACATATTTGTATGAAATATGGGACTCCTTAGATTGTTTTAGATACTCTTCACCTATTGCAATACTTTTATCTAATTCAACCGTATAGCTATCAGATATTGCGCAAGATGCTAAGATATCTTTTTTATCTAGTATGTTCAAATTCTTTAATGAACGCCAATATTTTGCTGCAAATTTATGAACAGAATATGGAACACCACTATTCTTAAATTCAGTCAACTTATTTATGAGCTCCCCTTTGGTATATATTTTATCATCATACCCTTCCATTGTAGGTTTATATGCTCCTACAAATGTTGAGTAATCGCTGTCTGGGTGGAATGTTGTACGAATTCTATTATTATCATTAGTACACTCTTCTATTTTATTTGATTTTCCAGTTCCTGGTGCACCATAATAAATTATTTGATGCGTATTATTGGGGTCAGAACTATTGAGGTTTAAATTGTCTAATACTTCTTGATATATAACAGTCTTTTTTGGGGAAAGGTTAAGAGTTGTCTCAACAATATTCTTATAAACATTTAACTCTTTATTATTGTTGCAATGGAATTCATTGTTTTCCAATTTAAGAAACGGATGAAGATTTTCTCTTACAAATGATTTAAAGATCCTAAAAGGACCAACATCTTCTTGTTCATCTTTTGCAATAACACCTACCTCATTGGATATTCTATTATAAATACCAATTTGTTGAAATACAACTTCTTCTCCATTAGCACGTATTTTATATTGAGTGTCTTCTGAAAAAGCTGTCAAAATCTGTTTTAATCCTTTACTTATAGCGGTGTCAGACGGTGAACAATTAAGCCATGAAATAATTTCATTCTTCATTAAATCATTAGGCCATGCCATTAAATACAAATCTAATAATTTCATATTTAATGCAAAATTCATGACCTTTCGAAATCGGTCACCACCTGTTCTTTCTTTAGTATCAGTAGTTGGAAAATCAACAAAAGAAACATTAGCTAAATGAAACATTAATCCTAAACCTACTTGTAAGGCTTCAAGTTGTGATGTTAATAATGGATTATTATTTAAAGAATCCTCATCAATAGTATAATTATCCATAATCCATTGTTTATAAGAATTCTTTAGAACGAGTTTCTTTTTTCCATTGGATAGCTTTATTTCATCTGCATATACAATCTCATTATTTTTATTATTAGCACAATATAAAAGATAAGAAAGAGCTACGATAGATGAAATATGATTTAAAGAGGACTTTATTCCCAAACGACAATCTAAGTCGTTCCTCTGTTCTATTTTTGATGGTAATATGGCCATAAACCTAGTTATTTATATTTGATTCATTTTTTATTATCTCTTTAGCTATAGCATACGCTAAATATGGTGGAACAGCATTTCCTACTTGTTTCATTTGTGAAGTTTTAGAACCATAAAAAATAAAACTATCAGGAAATGTTTGTATTCTTGCGGCTTCTCTAGTTGTAATACATCTATTTAATATCGGATGAGTAAACCTACCAGACGATGGAGTATCAAAACGAGTCGTAATGGTTGCAGCCACATCATTTTCAAGCAAGCGGCAATATGTTCCGCTATAAATAGACTTCGTACGTTCTTCTTCTGGGAGAACTTTTCCACCTTCTCCAATGGGAATCATTGCCATTCTTCTCAACGCTGTTAAACTATGTTTTGTAGCAACATGATTATACAAAACCAGAGAATCTCCACGTAAATCTTTCTGTAGCTTAGATTCTGGTTTTTTATCATATGCACATTTTTCCTTTCCCTCTCCGGATAATATTATTGGCAAATCTGAGATTGCATCTTTAACTGTATTCCTTATACCATTTGGCTTGGGAAATGTAACCCCAAGCTTTCCCTTCTGCCCAATAAATACAGCACGCCTTCTGTCTTGTGGAACACCAAAATCTATAGCTTTGAGAATATCACAACAAACATCATATCCTAAATTGTTAAAGGCGCGTATTATTTCATCTTTAAAAAAACCATTCTCAGTAGTTATAATGTTAGGAACATTTTCCAAAACAAAATATTTGGGAGAAAATTCTTCCACAAAACGAATAAATTGCTTAAAAAGGAAATTACGAGGATCATTTATACTTAACCGTTTTCCTTTCTGAGAGAATCCTTGGCATGGAGGGCCTCCTACGACTACATCAATCTGTGGATGTTTATTATGTATTTCTTTAAAATCTAAATCACAAATATCAGATGCATATACATCAGTATATGGATGATTTTTTTTATATGACATTGCAATTTCTTTATCAAATTCTATAGCAATAGCAATCTCAAAACCTGCTTTGAGAAAACCTTGAGACAATCCACCTGCTCCTGCAAATAAATCAGCGACTTTCATTTTTTTTCCAATATTCTTTGAGTTGCTATATTATAATACTTTTCATCTAATTCAAAACCAATAAAGTTTCTATTCAATAGTTCACAAACAACCCCAGTACTACCGCTCCCCATAAAAGGATCCAATATAACATCTTTTTCATTAGACAATATTTCTATAAAGTGTTGTAATAATACTTTGGGTTTCTGTGTTGGATGTTTCCCCAATTTATGTTCTGCAGCAGATATAGTTGAAGTCTCTATAAAATCATGTATGGGTCTTCCATTATTATTAAATGTTCCTGTATGTCCATCATTAATGAAATATAACCACGGTTCTATTGAGTTAATAAAATGCAAATTCATATTCCGAGGCATGGGGTTAGTTTTATGCCAAGCACCAACCGTTTTATAATATAAACCGACATCGGTAGCTAGTTTAATGATGGTTTCAACCTTCATTATTGACATAAACATTATGAGTGAGCCTTTTGATTTAAGTACCCTAGCACACTCTTTCATAAACTTTTTCATTACTCTACTCCATTGGGCATATTCCATATCATCCCAACCTGAATATGCAAAATGATTATTCCTCATTCCTTTTATATTCGTCCCCCTTTTATGCATAAAAAGGCCTAAATTGTATGGTGGATCGGTTAATATTAAATCTACGGATTTGTCAGGTAAACTCTTAATTAATTTTAAACAGTCACCACATCCTATTAAAGAGTTTGTTGTTATTTGTTTCATTATTAATCTCTAATTCTAAGCCAACTATTGGTTTGTATAAATATTTCCATATATGGCATCATATGATCTCTATTTTGATACCTTCTTTCCATAGAAAACATTTCTACATTTACGTGCAAATTTACACATAAATATAGAAAGTATCAAGCAAACATAATTATATAGACAACGTATACTATAACTTCTCCTCTCTTTACCATCTTAAAAAACATCTTCTATGATAGGTTCCTTCATCCTTCGTACAATTTCTGAAGTATGCAAAAGCAAAGTTCAAATGTAGTTATGATAAGTTGTTGTATGTTTATTTATCAATAAGTAATTTTGTATTACGAATATAAGCTTCCTCCTTAGGATATTGTTTAGGCGAAAAATTGTATATATTTTTGCCGCGTATTTTTTAAAAGGAAATCACTATTGTAAAAATAATCAAAATTCAGAAAGGAGGTGTTATTTATGAGGCATGGCAAATATATTGTCATTGATAGTATTTGGTATTGTATATACGAGAGATCAGGTATAGATGAATTCGGATATTTTTTTGAAAGAGAATATAGGGAATTGAAGTAACTGGTCATTAGATTTTGAAAGTCCCGTCTCAAAATCTAATTTCATTTTGAGACGGGACTTTATATTCTTAATCACCAACATGCATCAGCCATGGTCGTGATCATCCATTAATTGCAGTAAAGCTGATTTATATATTTTGACTAAACTAACAAAACAATCCATCACGCATTCTTCCTCTCCAACTCATTCAGATGCTCCATCTTCTTGGCTTCTAAGAACTCATAGATGCCGCAGAGATGTTCTTTCACCTTACCGCCACCGAATTCATAAACCTTGGTGGCCAGTCCGTCTAAGAAGTCACGGTCGTGGCTTACGACAATCAGAGTGCCGTCGTAGGCAATCAGGGCCTGTTTCAGAATATCCTTCGTCTTGAGGTCCAGATGGTTGGTCGGCTCGTCCAGAATAAGCAGGTTCACCGGTTCGAGCAACAAACGCAACAGCGCCAGACGGGTGCGCTCGCCTCCCGAAAGTACTTTCACTTTCTTGGTGCTCTCCTCGCCCCCGAACATAAAGGCACCCAGCAAATCCTTGATCTTGTTGCGGATTTCACCTTTGGCAATGTCGTCAATGGTCTGGAACACCGTAAGATTCTCATCCAGCAGTGAAGCCTGGTTCTGGGCAAAATAACCGATCTTCACGTTGTGCCCCAGTGTCAGTGTTCCGTCGAACGGGATTTCACCCATGATACACTTTACGAGCGTTGATTTACCCTCACCGTTACGGCCCACAAAGGCAATCTTATTCCCCCGCTCCACGGTCAGGTTCACATTCTGGAATACGGTATGCTCGTCGTAGCGCTTCCCTACTCCGTCCATGATGACCGGATAGTTTCCGCTTCGTGGCGAAGGCGGGAATTTCAGGCGCAGCGCCGAGGTATCTTCCTCGTCCACCTCTACCAGTTCCAGCTTTTCAAGCATCTTCACACGGCTCTGCACCTGCAACGTCTTGCTGTAGGTACCTTTGAAGCGCTCGATGTAGTCCTTCGTTTCCTGAATCATCTTCTGCTGCTCCTCGTACTGCTTGAGCTGTTGCGCACGGCGCTCCTGACGCAACTCCAGATACTTGCTATAGTTCACCTTATAGTCGTAGATGCGTCCCATGGTCACCTCGATGGTGCGCGTGGTGATGTTGTCCACAAACTTACGGTCGTGACTGATCACAACAACCGCCTTGGCGCTTTCCATCAGGAACTGCTCCAGCCACTGGATACTTTCGATGTCCAGGTGGTTGGTCGGCTCGTCGAGCAACAGCACGTCGGGGTTCTGCAACAACAGCTTGGCCAGCTCGATACGCATGCGCCATCCGCCGCTGAATTCCGAAGTCTGCTTGTTGAAGTCCTCACGCTCGAATCCCAGTCCCAGCAGGGCTTTCTCCACGTCCTCCTCAAAGTGAGTCAGATCGATGGCATAGAATTTTTCGCTCATCGAAGCCACCTGTTCAATCAGGGCCATGTAAGAGTCGCTCTCATAGTCGGTGCGCTCCGCCAGTTCCTTGTTCATCGCTTCGATTTCGGCTTCCATCTCCTTCAGATGGGCAAAGGCCTGCGATGCCTCTTCAAACACCGTGCGTCCGTCTTCGGTCATCAGGTGCTGCGGCAGATAAGCCACCACGCAATCTTTCGGTGTGGTTACCTTGCCACGGGTGGGCTGGCGCACTCCGGCCAGGATCTTGAGCATGGTGCTCTTGCCGGCTCCGTTCTTGCCCATCAGGGCGATGCGGTCTTTTTCGTTGATCTGAAACGAGATGTCGCTGAATAATGTTGTTCCTCCAAATTCTACTGTTAATCCTTCTACTGAAACCATGTATTATTTATTCGTGAAATGTTTTTACTGTTACTTTTTCAGAAATTCATCGGCGCGACCGCTGCGTTGGATCAGCGCGCGCA
Organism: Candidatus Paraprevotella stercoravium; assembly: GCA_944320795.1. Lineage (GTDB taxonomy): Bacteria > Bacteroidota > Bacteroidia > Bacteroidales > Bacteroidaceae > Paraprevotella > Paraprevotella stercoravium. The sequence goes on from CALUIU010000020.1 coordinate 38,746, forward strand.
CGGTGTTGTTAAATTCGTGTTCGTTCATCAGCTGCTCTACGGTGAGATGCATGCGGTAGCGCCAGTAATGACGCGGATTGGCCGGGATGTTGATGCGCTCGCTCTCCTCGTCGGGATTGCGCAAGCGGTCGTCCATCGACATCCAGTCCTGCCAGGAGATCAGGCAGAGCATGGACGGCGAGAACAGATGGCGGGCGATAATCTCCTCGCAGAGCCAGCCCGGAATATCGGCCGGCGGTTCTCCGTCCTTTTGCAGAATCTCGTGGTAATACTGACGGGTGGTGTCGGCATCCTCACGCCACCACAGACGCAGAGTCGGCATGTCGTGGGTAAAGATGGTGGCCACACTCTTATAGGGGTTGTTCTCCAGATGGGCAAAGCGTCCGTCCATCCCTTTGGGCATGGACTGGATCTCGAGCGTCAGGATCTGAAGCTCGTTCAGCACCCATTGCACGCATTCGGGCACCATACCCAGGTCCTCGGCACAGGCCAGCATCGGGGTTGCCTCGATCATGCGGGGCAGCTTCTGCATGGCGGTCTGATACCAGAAGGAGTTGTGACGATGATAATAGAAATCCTCATACAGGGCGGCAAAACTCTCCTTCTCGCGCTGGGTCAGCGTCTGGAATATGCTGCTCTGCATGGCCGAGATGCGCGGATGATAGTGTTCCGGCTGTTGCGGATCCTCGATAAAGAGCACGTTGGAAATGAGTTCGTAAATTCCTTCCTTCATGCGGTTGCGCTCCTCGCTCCATTTCTGACGGCCGAAGAAGGCTTCCACCTGTCGCTGGGTAGCGAACTGGGGCTTCATTTCATACCAGTCATATCCCAGAGCGTTCAGGAAGACACGCTTCACCAAGGCGGTCTTTTCGCCGAAGAGGGGTTCCAGCACCCAGTCGGCAATGTAAGGACGCGTAAAGGCTTCCTTGCGGAAATCCATACCGAAATTCTGGATCTCTTCGATGGTGAGCGGCAGGGCCGGAGTGAAATAGCCCAGCAGTCCGTGTACGGCATGCGTCGGAATCTCCCAGATGCGGAAGAAACCCAATACGTGGTCTATACGGTAGGCATCGAAGAACTCCGACATTTTTTCCAGACGGCGGGTCCACCAGCGGCAACCGTCCTGCAGGATCGCTTTCCAGTTATAGGTGGGGAATCCCCAGTTCTGTCCGTTGGCCGAGAAGGCATCCGGTGGCGCTCCGGCCTGACCGTTGCGGTTGAAGAAATGCGGTTCCATCCACACATCCACCGCCGCGCGGCATACTCCGATCGGGATGTCGCCTTTGAGCAGCACGCCCTTGCTGCGGGCATAGTCGTGCGCTTCCTTCATCTGGGTGTAGAGCAGGAACTGGGCATAATAGGTGTGGCGGATCTGTTGTTCGGCTTCCGGATTCCCGTGCACCAGCTTATAGATCTCGTGTGCGTCATAACGTGCGTATTCGCCCCACTGCTCATAGTCGGCGGTGCCTTTCACTTCTCTCAGATAGACATAGGCCGCATAGGGAATGAGCCAGAAGGAATTCTCGTCAAAATAACGGCGGAACCCGTCCGTGTCCAATACCCGTACTCCGTCCTGGGCAAAGCTTTCGGCCAGAAACTCCGTCTTGAGGTGATACACCGCTTCATAATCCAAGGCCGGAAGCGCGTTGAGCCCGGCAGCACGCTTGCGGTAGGCTTCCATCCTGTCGCTGTCGGCCAGTGCCGGCAGACGGTTCATATCGAGATATTGCAGGTGCAGGGCATAGACCGAGATGCAGTTATACGGATAGGAATCGGCCCACGAGCCGGTGGTGTTGGTATCGTAAATGGGCAACAGCTGCACGGCCTTCATGTCTACGGATGCCGCCCAGTCGGTGAGTTGCATCAGGTCGCCGAAATCGCCCACACCCCAGCTCTTCTCGGTGCGGATGGAAAACAGCGGGATAACCACTCCGGCAATTTTCTTGCGCGGATAGTCCATGCGGATAATACCGTCGTGATAGACCAGAATCTGGTTGCGCTCCAGTCCCTTGAATTGGGTGACACGGTTGTCGCCTTCCTCCCAGCGTTTCACCTCGCCGCTGTGGCGGTTGATGAGGACATATTTGTATTCGAAAGGAAAGAGCATGCCTTCGGCACTAAGCGAAATGCCCCACTCGTTCTGTCCGCGTCGGGTGAGCGGCAGAGCCTTGTCCGTCTGCCAGGCCCCTACAGCCGGAATGCTTCCGATGATGGCGGGCAGTTCATCCTCGCTTAATTGCGGAACATGTATGCGGAAAGCCACGGTACGGTCGTAGTACGAATCGGGCAACGAGTTTCCTGACGGATCGTTTTCCGGTTGCGCGCTGAAGGCGGCCGAATAAAGATGGTCGCACGACGGAATAGCCTGCCAGCTGTCCGGCAGAAAGTATTCGCGCGTCATGTCGGCACGCAGACGGCGCCACGCGTGTTTCCATTCCCGGCGTACGGTCTGTTCGCCGGCACGCACCACATACTGGTATTCAAACCAGGATGCCGACGGATAGGTATATATGTAGTCACCCTTCCACTGCACGCCGTCGGCCGTGTCGAGCGGAATGTTGCATTCATTCACCTTTCCCTGGGGCAAATGCATGCGCAGAACCACTTCAATGTGTTCTCCCCAATGCGTGCGGTAATCTATTGAAAAATGAAGTTTCATGCTTTTCTGTTATTTGGATTTTCGGGATTAGTCTGCCGCGGCAAAAGTGTTTTTTCTTCACGGCTTCTTCTTTTATTGCAAAGATAAAAAATCAATCTGTATTTTCAAGAGATTCAAAAATAAATCTCGATATTTTTACGATAAAATTTGGCAGGTATCCTAAAATGATTTACCTTTGTAGTATCAAAATTGCCGCATCGGTTAGATTGGGATACTCATCAAAAAATTTCTGAAAACCGAGAAAGCTTCATTCTCCAATGGCGGGCCACGCCTTCGGGTAGCATTTATGCCGGTGGATTACAAAGGAGGTGGGCACTCAAATCTTATTATACTCGGAGTTTCATCACATCATCGGTGCGGTTCTTATAAAGGACGTCCTTTCGGGCGTCCTTTCTTCGTTTCTAACACTTTATTCCTATTTTCCGGGTTTTACTTTCAATCTGTAAGAATATGCGGTTTTCCGGTCTTTTGAATTTTTCTCATTCAAGTGCATGAAAATTGCATATTTATGCAGAAACAGAGAGAGAAAAACGGGATATATCCGCTTTTTATGCAAAAATTTGTCCCGTCGATTTGAACAAATCGTCTCAACGAATGAAACAAATCGACGGGACTAATTGAAAAAATACTCAAATCGCTTCCCGAAAAATCTCTAATTTAACCTTATTTAATATTTAAAAGAGGCCATATTTTAAGCCTGTTATTCCCCTATATTCTTGTTTCTCTGAATTTTACATTTTCTGAAATCCTGAGACTTTGATTTTTCGGACCAGAATACGGAGCGCACGCAAAAAATGAATTCTCAGCGGGTGATTTTATGCAGGAACTTACATTCTGATATTTGACCATTTTAGGAATGCAGCCTGTTACGCCTGAGTTATTATAATCCGGCAGACACACCGGAATGGCTGTTCTTTACTTCAAACTCCGTATTCAGATAGACTCTCAACTGCAATCCGATTTTATATTTTCCGGATTGCAGGCGCCCTTTACTGAATTTTTTGCGATAATTGGGATCGGTGATGCGCTTCACATCCCACGAAACCGGAATGGTAAAAATCATCGCCTCTCCCCCTTTCAGCCGGGCAAATCTTCGCATGTATTCCGCCTCACCGCTCCACCCAGAACGGGCAAACGGGTGCAGCATGTATTCTTCGTCTGAACCCACACTGGGAAAAAAGAGCGGAATAACTGTCAGATTCGTGTGATTTTCAAACAGGATGCGGAGCGAATCCTCTTCCGACTCCAAGACACGAAACGTGAAAGCGTCTTTGTGCTCCGTGCCGGAAACCGGACGGATTTTTTGCCCGTCCAGAATGCAATAGGTGTCCAAATCGGTAGAAACATAAATATTGGCCTGATAACGTTTTCCGGACTGAAGCGGATTCTGATATGCGGACAGATGGATTTCTTCCGGCAAACTTTTCCCTTCGGTCAGCAGGCGTCCTATTCCTGCAAAACTTATATTCGGTTTGAATGGAAAACGGACCCACTTTCCTTTCTCCCAGACCATGAGCCATGGATCCTGGGGTTCTGTTGGCGGAGCATTACGGTTCATGATGGTCAGGTTGATTATCTTCACCGTATCGGGATAGACTGCCTTTGATGCTCGAAGCAAGTAGGCATCCGGGTGAGTGATTGCGACATCTGACTGACGGCAAAGCCTGACTCTTGATTCGTATTTTTCTATTTCCCGCCGGGAAAGCGGAAAATCTATGTCCTGTGCCTTCAACTGCGGTAAAACACAGAAAGAACAGAGTAACAAACAAAGTAATCCTTTCATGACCTTGATATATTTCAATGATACCCGGTAAATATATTAAAAATATTTCTTCTCCTGTCGGTTATCTCTGAAAAAGCAACATATTTTCATTCAGGATTATTCAGAAAGGTATACGCAACATTCAATTAAATTTCCTATCTTTGCAACGAATTATATAAAATAGAGCAAAACAAGTTATGAGAAATAAAACAGGCGCTGCCTATGCGGCTACAAAGTATATGGAGTTTTATGTAAAGGAACCGTGCATCCTGATGGATTTCCTGATGAAGGAAATGTCGGGAATCAGCCGGAACAAGGTGAAAGCCATTCTGGCCGGACACGGAGTCAGCGTAAACCGCAAAATGACTACTTTATATAATTATGAACTCAAGCCGGGTATGGTGGTGCGTGTGAGCCGTCACAAGCGCAGCACGGAGCTGAACAGCAAATTCGTGAAGATCGTTTATGAAGACAAGGACCTGATTGTCATCGAAAAGAGCATCGGCATCCTGTCCATGGCTTCGGCCGCCAATCAGTTCTGTGTGAAGACCATTTTGGACGAGTATTTCAAGAAGCGTCATTTCAAGTGCACGGCCCATGTGGTGCACCGTCTGGACCGCGATACCTCGGGACTGATGATCTATGCCAAAAACATAGAAACCCAGCAGATTCTGGAAGAACACTGGCACTCGATCGTGAGCGACCGCCGATACATCGCCGTGCTCTGCGGCAAGATGGAACAGGAAGGCGGCACCGTGACTTCCTGGCTGAAAGACAACAAGGCGTTCATCACTTATTCCAGCCCTACGGACAACGGTGGCAAATACGCCGTGACACATTATCACCGCCTGAAAACTACCGATGATTTTTCACTGGTGGAACTGAAACTGGAAACCGGACGCAAGAACCAGATCCGCGTGCATATGAGCGACTTGGGACATCCGGTGGCCGGAGATGTGAAATACGGTAACGGACGCAATCCGATCGGACGACTGGCCCTGCATGCCTTCCGCCTGAACTTCACGCATCCGCGCACGGGAGAGTTCATGGATTTTGAAACTCCTTTCCCTACTGCATTTATGAATCTCTTTTCAGAGAAAAAATAGGACTTAAAAACTTTTAATTATGAAATCGAATTTTTTGCATGTTTTTTCGTTCCTGGCACTTTCAGCTATGGTCAGCAGCTGTGGCATTCCGGGAGCGGGTACAACAAACACAGTAACCAACAACACGAACAACGCTCAGGCTTCCGCTGCAGGAGGCATTCTGGGTTCGGTACTCGGATCAATCCTGGGCCAGAACAACCAGATCTCAAAGGAACAGCTTGCCGGAACCTGGAAATACAACGGTATTTCATGCAAATTTGAATCGGAGAACCTCCTGAAACAGGCTGGCGGTGAATTTATCGCTTCTTCACTCGAAGGCAAGATCGATGACGCTTTTGCCAGAATCGGTATCCAGAAAGGAACTTCAAGCATTACTTTTGCGAGCGACGGCACATGCAGCTACGCCATGGGCGAACGTGCGATAGCCGGAACTTATGAGTTTGACCAGACAACCGGAAAACTGATCATTACCGGAACTGTAGGCCTGGTAAAGACCGAAGGCTATGTGATGAAGAACAGTGACGGAAGCATCAGCATCCTGTATGATGCGGACAAACTGCTGGATGTGGTTAACATGATCAGCAGCAAGACCTCAAACACAAGCCTGAAAACCATTTCTTCTTTGTTGGGATCTTATGACGGCATCAAAGTGGGAATGAACCTGAAGAAATAAAAAGAATATATATAAAGAATAAGATATCATCATTCTGCCGGAAGCAAATATTGTGCCTTTCCGGCAGAATGTGTAAACAGAGGATTGCTCTTTACTATGATAAAAAAATATATGCCCTGGGTTTGGGCTGTCGTGTCTATGGCCGGAATCATTGCCGCATCGGCCGCCTATGTGGAGGAGCAGAAAGGAAAACTGGAAGAGTACAACCGCTATCAGATTGCCCTGACATCGTACTCCGAAGAGGAGATCCTGCGCTTCCAGAAGGATTTTCCCGACAGCAAATACACCGATATGCTTGACTTGCGGAAAACCCAGATCCAGAACATACATAAGGAATGGGAATTCCTGAAAAGTTTTGGCGAGGTTCAGGATTTTCGTGACTTCGCCAAACGCTATCCCCAGTCGCCTCTGGCCTATGAGTGTGACCGTATAATCGACTCGCTCGACTGGTGTGAGGCGGTAGAGACACGCTCGCTGGACGCTTTTGTCGCTTATCTGGAACAGCACCCGAACGGCCTGTTTGTCAAAGAGGCTACCGAGGAAAAAAAGAAAATAGAACGCACGGTGCTTACCGAAGAGGAACTGGCGGAAGTGAACCGGATCATGAACCGGCTGAAAGAGGCCATCGATCATGGCTACACGGACGAATACGCGCAACTGCGGCAAGAGGGCGTGAATCTTTCGGACTCCCTGCTCATGAAGTATCTGTTTGAAAACTATCGCTCGATTACCAACATGAGCCAGACAACAATCCGCAAAAAGTTCATCAATGAGGTAACCCTTTACGAGGCGCATGTGGGAGTTACCTATGCCGAACACCAGGAGGACAGTGTCCTCTCGGTAGACATCTCGCTGACAACGATACTAAACGGGGATTTCAAGATCAAAAGCATTGTGCTGAGACGGTAAATTCTCAAAAAAAGAAAAAAATTAGTGTATTGACTACACTTTTCCCAAAAAAGCAAGAAAAACCTTGCATTTCTATGAATATTAGTTGTAACTTTGCAGAAGTAAACCAATTGATATTCACTAAAACGGGTTCTATGCCTTCTAGCAATTCAAATTTATATCAGGTATCTGTATGCTGCCTGTTCTTTGGGTACAAAGACAATGAACTCAAACTGCTGGTCCGGAATGCGGATTCTTCCGGAAAACTGCTTTTTCCGGAAAAGAAGCTGCAGACAGGACATTCGCTGTATGAAACGGCCTGCGGCATGGCCGGACATCTTCTGGAACGGAATGATTACTATATCAAACAGATAGGTGCCGGAGACTCGGAAATGTCGGCTGAGAATGAAGAACCGAGTCTGATTGTTACGTATTATGTGCTGACACAATGTGACAATCTGAACGCGGAAAACAGTAAGGCGGATGATTACTACTGGATAAGTCTGAACGAAGCGAATCTGAACAGTGAACAGAAAATGCTGGTGGAGACAACGCTCAAACGGGTGCGCCGTAAGATCGGCACACAGCCTGTTGCCTTTTATCTGTTGCCGGCCCTTTTCACCTTGAGCCAGTTACAGCACTTATATGAGCTGATTCTGAATGCGCCGGTAGACAAACGGAATTTCAGAAAAAGAGTCTGCGAAATGAATTATATCCAACAAACGGAACTGATAGACAAGACGTCATCAAAACGGGGAGCTCATCTCTACTCGTTCAACGCGGAACTCTTTCGCAAATCAAGAATTATTTTCAAACTATAATAACAATCACATCTAATATAATTTTAACTGAAAATGAACGATATTAAGGTTATGAACCGCGCTGCGGATAATATCAGAATTTTGTCTGTAGCAATGGTCGAGAAAGCTAAGTCTGGTCATCCCGGCGGTGCTATGGGAGGTGCCGACTTCATCAATGTGCTCTATTCCGAATTTATGGAATATGATCCGGAAAATCCGACATGGGCTGGCCGTGACCGGTTCTATCTTGATCCGGGACATATGTCGCCTATGCTGTATGCAGAACTGGCGCTTACCGGCAAGTTCACCATGGAGGAACTGAAACAGTTGCGCCAGTGGGGCTCTCCTACTCCGGGACATCCTGAAGTGGATATTACCCGTGGTATTGAAAACTCTTCCGGTCCTCTGGGACAGGGACATGTCTATGCGATCGGTGCCGCTATCGCCGCCAAATTCCTGGCTGCACGCACCGGCAATCCGATTTTCGAAAAGGAAACTATTTATGCGTATATCTCTGACGGTGGCGTTCAGGAAGAGATCTCACAGGGCGGCGGACGCCTGGCCGGACACTTGGGTCTGGGCAACCTGGTGATGTTCTACGATGCCAACGACATTCAGCTCTCTACCGAGACTGCCGAGGTGATGTCGGAAGATACCGCAATGAAATACCGCTCTTGGGGCTGGCATGTGATCGAAATCAACGGTAATGACTGCAATGAGATCCGTGCGGCTCTGAAAGAGGCTAAATCTGAAACCGAACGCCCGACCCTGATCATCGGCCGTTGTATCATGGGTAAGGGTGCCCGTCAGGCGGACAACTCTTCTTACGAGCGCAGCTGCAAGACTCACGGTGCTCCGCTCGGTGGTGACGCGTACAAGAACACGATCCTGAATCTGGGCGGTGACCTGGAGAATCCGTTCGTGATCTTCGACGAGGTTAAGGAACTGTATGCAAAACGTGCCGAGGAACTGAAAATCATCATGGCCGGACGCTATGCTGAGGAAAAGGCTTGGGCAGAGGCCAATCCGGAAAAGGCTCAGATGCAGCAGGATTGGTTCGACGGAAAGATTCCGGCAATCGACTGGGACAGCATCCAGCAGAAACCGAACGGACCGACCCGTGCCGGATCGGCAGTCGTACTGGGTGTATTGGCTGAGACCGTAAAGAACATGACTTGCTCATCTGCTGACTTGTGCAACTCTGACAAGACAGACGGCTTCCTGAAGAAGACCCAGATCTTTATGAAGGGTGACTTCAGCGGTGCCTTCCTGCAGGCTGGTGTGGCTGAGCTGACCATGGCTTGTGTGTGCATGGGTATGATGTTGCACGGTGGTGTGATCTCCAGCTGCGGAACCTTCTTCGTATTCTCTGACTATATGAAACCGGCGCTCCGTATGGCTGCCCTGATGGAATTGCCGATCAAGTTCATCTGGACTCACGATGCATTCCGCGTGGGTGAAGACGGACCGACTCACGAACCGGTGGAACAGGAAGCTCAGGTGCGCCTGTTGGAGAAGATGAAGAATCACTCTGGCAAGAACTCTATGCTGGTACTCCGTCCGGCTGACGTGGAGGAAACTACCGTTTGCTGGCGTCTGGCTATGGAGAACAACGACTCTCCTACCGGTCTGATCCTGTCACGTCAGGATGTGCCGATGCTGCCGGAAGGCAACGATTACAGTCAGGCCAAGTATGGTGCCTACATCGTGAAGGGTTCTGACGAGAATCCGGATGTCATCCTGGTAGCTTCAGGTTCTGAGGTGGCTACTCTGGTGGCCGGTGCCGAACTGTTGCGTAAGGACGGACTGAAGGTACGCGTCGTAAGCTGTCCGTCAGAGGGTCTGTTCCGCTCACAGAGTGCCGAATATCAGGAAAGCATTCTGCCGAACGGTGCCAAGATCTTCGGTCTGACTGCCGGTCTGCCTGTAACCCTGCAGGGTCTTGTAGGATACAACGGAAAGGTATTCGGACTGGAAAGCTTCGGATTCTCTGCCCCTTACAAGGTGCTGGACGAGAAACTGGGCTTCACCGCTGAAAATGTGTATAACCAAGTAAAAGCAATGTTCTAATGGAAATAAAGACTATCGGCCTGGCATCTGATCACGCAGGCTATGAACTGAAAGAATTTGTGAAGACTTATCTTCAGGAAAAGGGAATCGAATTCCAGGATTTCGGTACGTACAGCGAAGCAAGCTGTGACTATCCGGACTTTGCCCATCCTTTGGCAGAGGCTGTAGAGGCAGGAACCTGCTATCCGGGTATCGCGATCTGCGGTAGCGGCGAGGGTATCAGCATGACGCTGAACAAGCATCAGGGTATTCGTGCGGCTTTGTGCTGGAAAGAGGAAATCGCAAAGCTCTGCCGTCAGCACAACAATGCCAATGTGCTGGTTATGCCGGGAAGATTTGTGAGCCACGAAGAGGCACGCCAGATCATGGACGCCTTCCTGAACACTGAATTCGAAGGAGGCCGTCATCAGGCACGTATCGACAAGATTCCGGTAAAAAAATAAGGAGAACCGGTATTTCACGGAATATAGATCCGGGTTTTGCGCCGACCTTTTACAAGGTGGGTGCAAAACCCGGATCTTTTTTGAGAAACTCTGTTAATCTTTTCGGATTTCTCCTTATATAAATGGAAAAGATTTCTCATTTTCTGTCCGCAATATGGTAATATGAAGCTTTTTTATTAACTTTATCCGTGTTGATTAATAACAAGAAGATATGAGAAAAAGAAGTTTTTTATGTTCCGCGGCAATATTAGCGCTCTTGTTTGTTTCTTCCGCATGTGACCGCAAGGGAGAAACGAAACCGGCTGGAGGAGAAAATACAGCCGATACCGTGAGTGTACAAATGGAATATCGGGATACCTTGGGAAAAAGCGAATTGAGTTGTTTTATGAAAGGAGCTCTGCCCAATACGGACAACAAACAGCTGAAAAAGATCATAAACGAATGGATCAATGAGCGTTTGGGCGGTGTCTATAAAATGGAGGATCCGCTGAACAGTAATGCGATTCTGGATTTTTACCAGAAAAGATGGGTTGATTCTACAACCGTGGTTGTCAAGGAGCTCGCGTCATTGGGTGACTATAGTCCGGACTGTACCTGGGACACACAGTTTAAAGTCATGGCAGAAAGCAAGAAATATATCTCGCTTTCCATCACCTCCTATTGTTATGAGGGAGGCGCGCATGGAGGAACTGTAGTTTCACAGCAGACTTTCCGGAAAGAAGACGGTCGCGAACTGGGCTGGAATAATATGTTCAATGACGAAAATAAATATAGGCTGACCGACATCATCCAGAAAGGTCTTGCCGAATATTTCAAGGTGAAGCCGGGAGAAGACGTGAGGGATTATCTGCTGCTTTCTGACGGTTCAAGCTTTATTCCGCTTCCGGAAACGCCTCCGGTATTATTGAAAGACGGAGTAGGCTTTGTTTACCAGCAATATGAAATTGCCGCATATGCCATGGGAATGCCGCGTTTTGTAATACCTTATAGTGAAATCAAGCCTTTGCTCACGACAACAGCATTGAGCCTGATAGAAGAAGAAACTGATGACAAACTGTAAGTAATAATCCGACAATGAAAAAACTGCACGCACACGAGGTTCTGGACATGATGGGAACAAAAACCTATACCGAGGAACTTCTGAAAAAAGAGATTCTGGAGAAATTCGGTGAAGACACCTTGTTCTACACTTGCTCGGCTGAGGACATGAACGCCGATGAGTTGATCGCCTTTCTGAAACAGAAAGGCAAGTTCAAACCTCAGGAAGATGGATTTGCCTTTGATGAAACCAAAAGGTGTAATCATCACTAGAATACAGACAAAATGAAGCGGCTGCATTCCGTCATGCTTTTCAGCATGGGATGCAGCCGCTTTATTTTTATTCACCGAATTTTCCGGGATTGCTACTTAGTCTGGTGATTGATGCAGATGCCTTGCAGATACCAGTCGTAGAGCTTGCGTACACCTTCGTCAATTTCAATCGTATGATGCCATCCCAACTGATGTAGCTTGCTTACATCGGTAAGCTTGCGCAGGGTGCCGTCCGGTTTTGAAGAATCCCAATGCAGTTCTCCCTCATACCCTACTGTACGCACAATCAGTTCGGCCACCTCGCGGATGGAAATTTCCTTGCCGGTACCCACGTTAATGTGACAGTTGCGGATGTTCTTGTCCGACGGGTCGTAGGTATCCTTGAAATCTACATTCAGAAGCACATGCACACTGGCATCGGCCATCTCTTCGCTCCAAAGGAACTCACGCATCGGTTTTCCGGTTCCCCACAAACGGACTTCGGCCGGAGTAATGCCATATTTGTCCAGAATCTGCAGAATCTCCCCGTCGGAAGCTTCACCGGAAACACCTTCTACCGGACGCAGATTCAGATCCTTGCGTACGGCTTCCCAATCCTGAGTATGCAGGCATTTGGCCAGATGGATCTTGCGGATCATGGCCGGAAGCACATGACTGTTCTCCAGATGGAAGTTATCGTTCGGACCATACAGGTTGGTAGGCATCACAGCTATATAGTTGGTACCATACTGAAGATTAAAGCTTTCGCACATCTTCAAACCGGCAATCTTCGCAATGGCATAAGGCTCATTGGTATATTCCAGAGGAGAAGTCAGCAGGACATCCTCGGTCATCGGCTGGGGCGCGTTGCCAGGATAAATGCACGTGCTACCCAAAAAGAGCAGTTTCTTGACCTGATGGCGGAAACTTTCTCCGATTACATTCTGCTGGATCTGCAGATTGTTATAAATGAAGTCGGCACGATAAAGGCTGTTAGCCATAATGCCGCCGACGTGTGCTGCCGCCAGAACAACATACTCGGGTTTCTCCTGATCAAAAAACTGTTTTACGGCAACCGGATCCATCAAATCAAGTTCTTGGTGGGTGCGGCCTACCAGATTGGTATAACCCCTCTGCTTCAGGTTATTCCAGATGGCAGAACCGACCAGTCCATGATGACCGGCCACATAAATTTTTGCGTTTAAGTCTATCATCGTTTTTCGCTTATTTTTCCATCTTGTCCTGCAAATGCAGTTTGCGGACATATTTCATGTCTGATTCAACCATGATGCGTACCAGCTCCTCGAAAGTGGTTTTTCTGGGGTTCCATCCCAAAACAGTCTTGGCTTTTGTCGGATCGCCAAGCAGTTCCTCAACTTCACACGGACGGAAATATTTCGGATCAACCTCTACCAACACACGGCCGGTAGCGACATCGATACCTTTTTCTTCAACACCCTCGCCCTCCCATCGGAGTTCAATACCACAGGCCTTGAATGCCAATTCGGTAAACTCACGTACGGAATGATATTCGCCGGTAGCGATGACAAAATCTTCCGGCTCGTCCTGCTGCAACATCAGCCACATGCACTCCACATAGTCCTTGGCATATCCCCAGTCGCGCATGGCATTCAGATTACCCAAATAAAGCTTGTCCTGATAACCCTGAACTATACGTGTGGCTGCCAGCGTAATCTTACGGGTTACGAAGTTCTCTCCGCGACGCTCGCTTTCGTGATTGAAAAGAATACCGTTGCAGCAATACATTCCGTAGCTTTCGCGATAGTTCTTCACAATCCAGAAACCATACTGCTTGGCCACCGCATACGGTGAACGGGGATAAAACGGAGTGGTTTCCTTCTGAGGCTTTTCCTGAACCTTCCCGAACAGTTCTGATGTAGAGGCCTGATAAATGCGGCACTTCTTCTCCATACCCAGGATACGCACAGCCTCCAACAGACGCAACACGCCTACCGCATCGGTTTCTGCCGTAAACTCCGGAACATCAAAGCTGACCTTTACGTGGCTTTGGGCTGCCAGATTATAGATTTCCGTTGGCTGACACTGACGGATAATGCGCACCAATGAACTGGTGTCGGTCACATCGCCCCAATGTAACTCTATAAGGCGCGCTTTCTTCATGTCGCGTACCCACTCGTCCAGATACAGATGCTCGATACGCTCTGTGTTGAACGAAGAAGAACGGCGCAACACACCATGCACCTCATATCCCTTTGAAAGCAGAAACTCTGCCAGATAAGAACCATCCTGACCGGTTATTCCGGTTATTAAAGCCACTTTTTTTTCCATGTCTAAATATCTTTTTATTCGCTGAATTGCTTGATTCTCTGTTCTTCAGAGAGCTTGCAAATTAATAATGTATCATCTTTTTCCGCAACGATATATCCGTCAAGGCCCTGTACAACCACCTTCTTTTCCTGAGTCGTATGAATCATGCAGTTGTGCGTGTCGTATACTTTTATATTGTTGCCGATACAGGCATTGCCGTATGCGTCGTGCGCCACATGTTCCTGCAGGGATCCCCATGTGCCCAGATCACTCCATCCGAAACTGGCCGGGAATACAAATATCTCCTCCACCTTTTCCATAATGGCATAATCTACCGAAATATTTTCGCACTGCGGGAATTTTTCGTTGATCTGTGCCTGCTCCTCTGCGGTTCCGTAATACGGAAGCATGCTCTCAAAAATTTCTGCAATCGCAGGCTGATAAACGCGGAACGCATTGACAATGGTACTTACATTCCAGATGAAAATACCGGCATTCCAAAAATAATTATTCCTTTGAATGTATCTTTCCGCTGTCTGCAAATCCGGTTTCTCACGGAAGAAATCCACGCGGAAAACTTCCTTGTTACGCACCGAAGAAGCTGACAGGTCGGCCTGAATATAACCATATCCGGTTTCCGGACGGTTCGGTTTCATACCTAAAGTAATGATGGCGTCTGACTCCCCGACAAACTGCAGGCATGATTTGACAACACGCTGAAACTCGGTCGGATTCATGACGATATGGTCACTCGGTGATACGACAATATTTGCCTGAGGATCTTTTGCCTTAATGCGCCAGCTGACATAGGCAACACATGGTGCCGTATTACGGCGGCAAGGCTCCTTCAGAATATTCTGCTCCGGAATGTCGGGGAGCTGCTCACGGACGATGTCCACATAGCTGGCCGATGTAACAACCCAAATGTTTTCGGGATTGCAGATTCCTTCAAAACGGTCAACCGTTAATTGCAACAAAGTACGGCCGCAGCCTAAAACATCAATAAACTGCTTAGGTCTGTCAGGAGTACTCATAGGCCAGAAACGGCTACCGATGCCTCCGGCCATAATTACTAAATGATTATGTTGATCAGCCATATTTTCTCTATTTTGTTTATACTGCTCCACAAATTTAATGTATTTATTTAAAATAAAGACGGTTTAGTCTATAAATTTATTTTTAAGAATGAAACTTGTCTGAAACAGGTTTCCGTGTAAAAATTGGATTTTACCCCGTTTTTTCATACTTTTGCCACCAATAAACATATACGCAAATATTAACCATTCAACAAATGTATAAATTTCTGACCGCTTTTCTGACCGGAAGTGTGGCGCTGACAGCCACAACAGTCGCGCAAACAGCCAAACAACCGAATATCATTATGTTTCTGGTAGATGATATGGGCTGGCAGGATACCTCCGTCCCTTTTTACAATAATGAAAAAACAAGCCTGAACAAACGCTTCCATACGCCGAATATGGAGCGTCTGGCACAAAAAGGCGTACGATTTACCGAAGCTTATGCCTGTGCGATTTCATCGCCCACGCGATGCAGCCTGATGTCGGGTATGAACGCGTCGCGGCACAGGGTTACCAACTGGACCCTGGAGCTGAACCAGAAAACAGACCAGAGCAGCAATGTCATCAACCTGCCGGAATGGAACTATAACGGAATCCAGCCGGACAGCTGTGCCGGCAAGATCAACAATTCAACGACAATCACCGCTCTGCCTCAGGTTTTGAAGGACCACGGATATCATACCATCCATTGCGGAAAAGCTCATTTCGGAGCCAGAACAACCCCTGGTGCCAATCCGCACAATATGGGATTTGACATCAATATTGCCGGTGATGCAAACGGAGCGCCGGGAAGCTATCTGGGAACACGCAATTTCGGCGAAGGATCACGCTTTGCCGTGAAGGGACTGGAAAAATATCACGGACAGGATATCTTCCTGACCGAAGCTCTTACACTCGAGGCCATAGACGAGATGAAGAGATCCATTGAAATGGACCGGCCGTTTTATCTGTACATGTCTCATTATGCCGTGCATAGCCCGTATGATGAGGACAAGCGCTTCACGGGAAAGTATCGAGGCAAATTTGACGAACAGCTGAATGCTCCTATGAATGAAAACGAAGCCCGTTATGCCGCTTTGGTTGAAGGTATGGACAAGAGTCTGGGAGATATTCTGGACTTTCTGGAAGCACGACCGGAAGTGGCAGAAAATACGATTATCCTTTTCATGTCTGATAATGGCGGACAAGGACTGAACAACGCCCGTCAAGGTAAGGAGAACCGAGACCAGAACTATCCGGCAAGAGCCGGCAAAGGATCGGCCTTTATGGGCGGTGTACGCGAACCGATGATGGTTTACTGGCCAGGTGTGACCAAAGGAAATACGATAAACGAACAAAGGGTTATTATCGAGGATTTCTATCCTACTATCCTGGAAATGGCGGGCATCAAGAAGTATAAGACCTATCAGAAAATCGATGGAGTCAGCTTCGTAAAAGCTCTGAAAGCAAACAAAGCCAAATATTCACGGCCGGTGGTTTGGCACTTCCCGAATCTCTGGGGGGAAACACAAAACAAAGAAGAGGGTTATGGCGCTTATTCGGCTATCCTGTCCGGTGATTATCATTTGATTTACACTTGGGAGACCCAGACCTGCAGATTATATAATGTGAAGAATGACATCGGTGAACAGCATGATCTGGCGGCAGAATATCCGAAAATCGTCAAGAAACTGTCGAAAGAACTGTCTGACTATCTGAGAAAACGCGATGCCCAGCGTCCGACGATGAAAGAAACCGGAAAAGTTATCCCTTATCCGGATGAAATTTAAATTTCATAATTAGCGAACTGGTGAAAAGAGTACAATTGATTCGTTTCGGAGAATCAATTGTACTCTTTTATCTTTTCCCGAAATTGCTCAGTTCAGGATTTTGTATTATTTTTGTGTGGTTTAAAAACAAGATTATAAAAAGATGAATCACGAAAGTCATGTATTGAATCTACGTTGTGAAGCCCTACCTGTTGTGCGCATCGCCTTTATCGGCATGGGCAACCGTGGCTTGGCTACATTGAAACGTTACATGATACAGAATGGAGTAAACATTGTTGCCATTTGCGACCTCAACCCTGAAAACATCCAAAAGGCAAAAGATATTCTCAAGCACTCAAAATATGAGGACTGCCTCATGTTTACCGGTGAGAACGACTGGCGCGAAATCTGCAGATCATCCGGTATTGACCTGATTTATATCTGTACCGACTGGAACACGCATGCTGCTATGGCCATGGAGGCTATGGAATGCGGAAAACATGTGGCGGTAGAGGTTCCGCTGGCCATGACCGTAGAGGACTGCTGGAATATCGTGGAAAAAGCAGAAGAAACACAAAGGCACTGCTTTATGCTGGAGAACTGTTGCTATGATCCTTTTGCACTGATGACGTTGCGCATGGCACAAGCGGGAGTTTTGGGTGACCTTACTCACTGTGAAGGGGCTTATATCCATGACCTGCGGGAACGCTATCACGCAGATACGGCCAACGGTGGGTATTTTAATGGTTGGATGGCCGAGTATTGTCAAGGCTTTCAAGGGAATCCCTATCCTACTCACGGACTTGGGCCTATCGCCCAGCTGCTGAACATTCATCGGGGTGATCGTCTCAAATATCTGGTATCTATGCCGGGGAAAATTGAAAACGGTACTCCAATGATTAACAACACCCTGATTCGTACGGAAAAAGGAATCTCAATACTGTTGCAATATGATGTTTCTACACCACGGCCATACAGCCGTCTGCAAACAACTTGCGGAACCAAAGGATTCACCCAAAAATATCCAATGCCTTGCGTGCGCGTGGACGGCATGTCGGAGGACTTGGATGCTGATTATTTCTTGCGCACCTACCGTCACCCGCTTTCTGCAACTCTAGGTGAAGAGGGAAAAGCGGCAGGAGCGACAAACGAAATGAACTACATCATGGACCGTCGCCTGATTTATTGTCTGCAAAACGGTCTGCCTTTGGACATGGATGTTTATGATGCGGCCGAATGGTCTTGTATCACGCAACTAAGCGCTCAATCAGCTGCATTGGGAGGACAGCCCGTAGAAATACCGGACTTTACCCGAGGACGCTGGCAACTGATCCCCGGATTCCAGTATCATATGTGATTTTTATTCTCCCTAGACCTGGTATATATATGAAGTACATACATATAATGACAATAGCGGGATCTGATTGCAGCGGCGGCGCTGGCATACAGGCGGATATCAAAACGATTTCTGCTTTGGGAGCATATGCTTCATCAGTAATTACTGCGATAACCGTACAGAATACTTGCGGTGTCTCCGCAGTATATCCTGTACCCGCCGATATTGTCGGTCAGCAAATCCATGCCATACGGACGGATATATTGCCCGATGCAATCAAAATAGGAATGGTAACCGACGAAAACATCATCCGTTCCATCTGCAAGGAACTGAAAGAAATTACAGATATACCCGTAGTCTTTGATCCGGTTCTGGTTTCCAGTTCCGGATTTTCATTAGCAACACCAGAGGCTTTGGAATCCATCAAAACAGAAATGATTCCTTTATGTTATCTTCTCACACCGAATCTGCCCGAAGCCCAATTGCTCAGCGGCATTACCATTGACGATGAAACATCCGTACGGAGCGCGGCTGAAGTACTGCTGAATATGGGTTGCAAGCATGTCCTGATAAAGGGAGGGCACCGTTCCGACGGAGAAATGAAGGATCTGCTTTTTTCCAAAGATACAGTCAATAATCCTCTTTCGTTTTCAGAACAGAAGATACATACCCGTAATACGCATGGCACCGGGTGTACTCTTTCTTCTGCTATTGCCACTTTCATTGCGAGAGGATGTATGCTGCCCGAAGCTGTAAGTGAAGGCAAAAAATATCTGACCAAAGCTTTAACGGCAGGAAAGGATATCCGTATCGGACAGGGACAAGGACCTTTAAATCATTTTTTTGATCCCCAAAAGGCTATATTGAAATAGTTTTTTCGTATCTTCGCATCATAAAATTAAATAAACTAAAAATAAATAACAATGAAAGCATTTGTTTTTCCCGGACAGGGAGCACAGTTCGTAGGAATGGGTAAGGACTTGTATGAAAATAATCCATTGGCCAAGGAACTTTTTGAAAAGGCAAACGAGATATTAGGTTTCCGCATCACAGATATTATGTTCGATGGAACAGACGAGGAACTGAAACAAACAAAGGTAACCCAGCCGGCCGTATTCCTGCATTCCGTTATTTCTGCGTTTTGTTTGGGCGACAGTTTTGCACCGGATATGGTTGCAGGACACTCTTTGGGTGAACTTTCTGCTTTGGTTGCTGCCGGTGCCCTGAGCTTTGAGGATGGTCTGAAACTGGTTTATGCACGTGCGCTTGCCATGCAGAAAGCTTGTGAAATGGCTCCTTCTACAATGGCTGCAATTGTGGGTCTCGATGATGCTACAATCGAAAAGGTTTGTAGCGAAGTAAGCACCGAAGGTAATTTGGTTGTTCCTGCCAACTACAATTGTCCGGGACAGCTGGTCATCAGCGGAAATATTGATGCGGTTAATGCTGCGTGCGCCCAATTAAAAGAGGCAGGAGCAAAACGTGCCCTGGTACTTCCGGTAAGCGGAGCATTCCATTCTCCTTTGATGCAACCTGCCAAGGAAGAATTGCAGGCAGCTATCGAAGCTACAACTTTCAGTAAGCCTAAATGTGCCGTTTATCAGAATGTAGACGCTCAGGCTCACACTGAACCAGAAGAAATTAAGGCTAATCTGATTGCACAACTTACTGCTTCTGTAAAATGGACCCAGGAGGTACTGAACATGATTGCAGCTGGAGCAAAAGATTTCACCGAGTGTGGTCCGGGCAAGGCTTTACAGGGAATGATCGGTAAAATTGCCAAAGGCCAGGACGTTTCCGTTCACGGAATTATTTAATCAAAATTAATATCGGGGCATTTTCCACTACGCAAAGTGGGAAATGCCTTTTTTCGTTTATTCCTAAGAAACAACTATGAGTCAGAAGATAATTATATATCAGGTTTTTACCCGATTATTCGGTAACAAGACTGTCAGCCTTCAAGTCAATGGCAATATCCAGGAAAATGGATGTGGCAAAATGGCTGACTTTACGGCTAAAGCCCTGAATGAAATCAAAAATTTAGGAGCTACACATATTTGGTATACAGGGATTATCGAACATGCCACACAAACTGATTACAGTTCATACGGCATTCTCCCTGACCATCCGGCTGTAGTCAAGGGAAAAGCGGGCTCTCCTTACGCCATAAAGGACTACTATGACGTTGACCCCGATTTGGCGGTAAAGGTGGAACACCGTATGAAGGAATTTGAGAATCTGGTAAACCGAACTCATAAGGCCGGACTGAAAATGATTATTGATTTTGTACCTAATCATGTGGCACGGCAATATCATTCCGATCAGAAGCCAGAAGGTGTTGAGGACCTTGGTGCACGAGACAACAAAGGCATGGGATTTGATCCACAGAACAATTTCTATTACATTCCTAACGAACCGCTGCATTTGGATAATCTGAATGTGTCACCAAAAGATTATCTTGAGAATCCGGCCAAAGCAACCGGAAATGATGTATTCTCAGCCTGGCCCGGACAAAATGACTGGTATGAAACAATCAAATTAAATTATGGAGTTGATTATTGTAATGGCCGTACCTGCTGTTTTGATCCGATCCCGGATACCTGGAAAAAAATGTTAGATATTCTTTGTTTCTGGGCAACAAAAGGTATTGACGGTTTCCGTTGCGATATGGCAGAAATGGTTCCCGTCGAATTCTGGGGATGGGCAATTCCACAAGTAAAGGCTCTTCACCCTTCTATTATCTTCATAGCAGAAGTTTATAATCCTGCAGAATATAGAAATTATATTCATAAGGGACATTTTGACTATTTATATGATAAGGTAGGACTTTACGATACCTTGCGTGCTGTAAGCTGTGGTTATACATCAGCTGGAAATATCACTTCATGCTGGCAGCAGGTAAATGATATTCAGGCGCACATGCTTAACTTCCTGGAGAATCACGATGAACAGCGCATTGCATCTGATTTCTTTGCCGGAAATGCCCGGAAAGGTAAAGCTCCCTTATTGGTTTCAGCCTGCATGCGTAGCAATCCGATGATGATCTACTTTGGACAGGAATTTGGAGAAAAAGGTATGGATCAGGAGGGATTTAGTGGTCGCGATGGTCGTACTACCATTTTTGATTACTGGAGTGTCGACACTATTCGCAGATGGAGAAAAGGAAGCCTTTCCATGAAATATATGACCACGGAAGAAAAAGAACTATATGATTTTTATCAAAAGGTACTGACTCTTTGCAATAAGGAAAAGGCCCTCAGTGAAGGTGATTTCTATGATTTGATGTACGTTCAGGCTCCTCATCATTTTGATGTATATAACTGTTATGCCTTCTTACGCAGATATAAAAACACTTTATTATTGGTTGTTGCCAACTTTAGCAATAGCAAACAGAATTTAAGTGTATGTATTCCGGCTCACGTTTTTGAATTCTATGAAATTAAACCATTAGAGGGTTGTATTGGAAAAGAATTAATCAGCGGAAATAAAGAGAAAATAAACATCTTGCCTGATGCACACATAAACCTGGAAATTCCTGCGTATGGTGGTTGTATCTGGAAATTTACTATATAAAAGTATATTTTTCGTGCATGAATATATTTTGAGATATGTTGCATCTTAACCATATCCAAATTTAGGAAACTCCTTCGTTTTGACTACCAGATCTTATTCTTTTGGGAAATACCTAAAGAAACATAAAGCCAACCAATTCACAATACTTTGTGGTGAATTGGTTGGCTTTTTAATATCCTTAAAATAAAATAGAAATTCCCGTTAAAATATTTCTTTGAAGAAAATATAAATGTCATCAAAATACTGACTTGAGTGACACTTATAGCAAGGTTGATTACTAATGGTAATTCTTTTATTAGAAAATGATGCAAAGACCAGTCTTTTTATTTCTTCTTCGTACTAAAATATCAGGTAGGCCCATTTTCCAGCGAATCCCAATTTGGGAATAGTCTTAGAGAAGTATACAAAAAAGAATCCCTCCGGAGATTGCTCTCTGAAGGGATTCATCTGTAAAAGTGGCGGCTACCTACTCTCC
>CALUIU010000021.1 GCA_944320795.1 Candidatus Paraprevotella stercoravium
TGGGAGAGTAGGTAGCCGCCACTTTTACAGATGAATCCCTTCAGAGAGCAATCTCCGGAGGGATTCTTTTTTGTATTAAGAAGGAAAAATGACATCGATTTTAAGGTTTTTCCATATTTTGCATTTTTCCTCATCATAAAGATATTATATTTGCAGAAATTATAGTGATATATAAAATATGAGAATTTTAGGGTTTCTGTTATTAGGGTTTCTGCTATCTGGTATTCCTGTCAAGGCTCAGGAAATATATACGACCAGGAAACAAAAAAAGGCAAAGGAAAAAACAATCGCATTTTCAGACCGTTGGAGCTTGCGTACCAATACTTTTGATTGGTTGACTACTGTTCCAAACTTGGCGGTAGAGTTTGATGTTTCTGATTCTGTGTATAATCGCTGGTCATTGGGGGTGGGACTTAAGTTTAATTATATTCCTTTGAATACTGATTTTACATCTAGATTTACTTATAAGACCGCAGATGTCAGACTGGAAGCACGCCGGTATTTTCGGGCATATCAGATTTTTTCCAATCGTTCTCGAACTCAAAAAAACAGTGCGTGGTGGCGGGCTTATTATGTAGGACCTTACTTGAGTTATTCCAAATATGCCTTTCAGTTTTTGGGTCCTTCATTTGAAGGAAAAGCCTTGAGCCTGGGTGTAACGGGAGGATATAATATTCCGTTGTATGAAACGCCTAAAGGACGGGCCATTGATCTGGACTTGGGTTTAAGTGTGGGGGCTCTTTATGTAGACCATGTAAAACAGGATGATAAGACGTGTACACAGATATCCCGTATCTTGCCTTACCCTATGTTGACGGATTTGCGCATCGGACTGGTTTACCGGTGGCGTTCTGTCCGTAAGAAATATGTCGTGCAGAATGAAGAAAAGATATTGAGACGCCACACAGAACGTCTGTTAAAAGAGAAGTTGCGTTTGGAGAAAAAATATCAGGACAGTATTCGGCAAGATTCTGTTTTACGTGCTAAAGAAAGTTTACGAATCAAGAAGCAAAAGAAAAAATAATGAAAAGAAGAATATTGGGAGTATTGTGCTTGTTCGCGGTTTTTGGTGTTCGGATGCAGGCACAATTGTTATCCGTTAAAACTAATTTATTGAATTGGGGAGTCTGTGCGCCCAATCTGTCTTTTGAACTGGTTACCGGTGAGCGTCACTCTTTTGTGGTCTCCGGTTCTTATCTTCCGGGCTTTTACAAGAAGTCTTTTAGCGGCTGGATGCTGATGCCGGAATACCGTTTCTGGCTTAGTGGCCGTCCCTTGGTGCGCACCTATCTGGGTGTGGCCGCTTTGGGAGGAAACTATCAGGATCAGGAAGGTTTTATCATCAAGGGAAAAGAGCAAAGGGGCAGTTATGCCGGTCTGGCCGCAACGGGAGGTTATTCTTTTTATCTCGGTAAAAGATGGAATCTGGAATTGTCTGCCGGAGTGGGACTGACCGTGGCGCATCGGAAGGTTTATGAGATGGGGGCCGAGGAACCGGATACATTTGAACCTTTAAAATTAAGTGTGATCCCTGTAAATTTAGGAATAACCTTAGGATATATTAT
Organism: Candidatus Paraprevotella stercoravium; assembly: GCA_944320795.1. Classification (GTDB taxonomy): domain Bacteria; phylum Bacteroidota; class Bacteroidia; order Bacteroidales; family Bacteroidaceae; genus Paraprevotella; species Paraprevotella stercoravium. Next base: position 1,566 of record CALUIU010000021.1, read on the forward strand.
CAAATAAGCTATGAAAAAGATTTTTATGTTTTTGTTGCTGGTCATTGGATTGGTCAATACCGTCCAGGCCCAGAACCAGATAACGGTTTCCGGTAAGATTCTGAATGTAGAAGCAAATAAGGAGGGCAAACGCAATCTGCCCTTTACGGATGAATTGGTGGAAGTGTTTTCATACGCCAGCAAATCGGATGCGGAAACTTCCCTGAAATTGATGGAAGAACAGGCAAAACAGGGACTGACCTATCATGGTTTGAAAGAAATAGATATTGTGGAGGCCGATCCCTATACCGGCTATTATGAGATAAAGGCATATGCCAACGGGTGGCTTCTGGTAAAAGTGGGTCTCTCGTCGGAATTGCGTGAAGTGAAAAACCAACTGCAGATTAATTTCAATATTCGTGGGGCGGTGGCTTTGGAACAAGTGGTGGTGCAGGCCACTAACACAACTCCCAATGAGCTTCGGGTGATTCCGGTTGCAACGGCACGTTTTGGAAATGTGCTTCCGCTTACACTGACCCTCCCCATTGGCGAGCATTATGGTAAGACCAATGCCCGTTTCGTTTACCAACCGTTTGTGGTGGACTGTACGACGGATTCCATCGAGGCATTCGGGCGCCCTTACGTATTGGAGGGAAATGAATATCATCATACTCAGGACCGGAGAATGGGATATGATCTGTCCAGAGATACTTTGCAGATCTTTGTAGATCCTGCCAAAAAGTTAAGTAAGGACGCTTTTGTCCTGAATTATGCCGATACGATAAAATTAAAACACACGGACCGCAATTATGCAGTATTCGGTTCCTTTGCTTTCATGGATTACAATAACATCTATTATTCCAAGACTGCTATGGTGAATACCTGCCGGAATATCCTGTTGATGGATTTCATGGAGATGCCCCGGTTCAAACCCTATTATCTGAATTTTGAAGATTATAAAAAGATAGCCGAGCGTAAGGAACGTCCGGTGCCCGGAGAGATACAGATTAATTTTCTGATCAATAAGGCAGAACCCGATATGACGGATTCTTCCACAGTCTATCAGTTGGACAATCTGGTCCGTCTGTTGAGTGATATTTCTTCCGGGGCGGTTCTGAAATCACTTTCTATTGAGGGTGTGGCTTCTCCCGATGGAAGTTATGATTCGAACCTGAAACTGGCACAAAGACGAACGGACTTTTTGCAGAGCTTCATTGCCCAGCGCCTGAATGTGCGTGGATATGAGCGGAAATCCGGTGCCCGTGTTACTTCCTGGAAGGAATTGGCCGATACGGTGATGGCTTATGATACAATTCTGGCCCAGCGCCTGAATCAGGTTTTGAAGGAAGACAGAAATCATAACGCCAATTCTGTAGCCGTAAAGAAAAGCGGATTGATGGAAGAACTGGCACCTTATCTGGAAAAAATGAGAAAGGTGACCTATACTTGTGTGTATGTTGTAAACCGTCCGCTTTCTCCTACGGAGATTCTTTTGAAATATCAGGCAAACGCGCATGATACTTTCTTGCCTTATGAATACTGGAATCTCTTCCAGATGGTGAAGGATACGGCGCGTCTGGAGGATCTTTACAAACGGGGTGCCGCAACTGCCAAAGCCTATGAGAACGGACGTGCGTGGGTGTTGCCGGAATGTCTGCTGGCAGCTTCCTATATCAATCGGGATACTTTTGACGTAGATTTGCTGGCTCCATTGGTTGACCGTACACCGATATCAGTATCAGACAAGCGCCCGAAACTGAATTACGTAAAGAGAGACTTTAACGGATATGAGACTCTGGTCAATCCGGAAGCTGTTGTTGCCAATTATCTGATCATGTGTATGAAGGCCCGCGATTATGAGTCGGCCAGCGTGGCAGCCCAGATTCTGGCAGAGGCACATAACGATAAATATGCGGATCTGATCGCTTTTGCGCTTTGCATGCGCGGCTCTTTTTATAACCGTCCGGACGTGTTCAAACGTGTAGCGGCAACTTCGCCGGTCAATGACGTGATTCTGAATCTGATGATGGGAACCAACCGGAACAATGCCTATGCGCAGAACGCTTTGGAGAAGGTTTCTGACAAGAATCCGCTTTACTGGTATTTGAAGGCGGTGTTGGCCGACCGTCAGGATCAGGGACAGAGTATGTCCTTTGACCTGCCGGAGGCGGTGAAATGTCTGGTAACCTGTTTCCGTATGGATGAGAAATTCCTGAATATTGCCTTGCGTGACGGCAGTTTGAAGGAGGCAACAGTAGATGAAGCGATCGCAGAATATGAAACACAAAAACAACAATAAAGAAGGAGCTGGCTTAAATATGATCAAGAAAAGTATAATTGCAGGCATGCTGCTTGCCGGCTGCCTTCAGGAAATGGCGGCACAGAATTCCGGACAGCTCGCTGACCGTCCGGATTATGGAAATGTATTGGATTACATCCGTGTAAAACGGTATCGACCGGCGGATTCCGCTTTTGTGGATACATCGTTTGTGAACAATATTTATTTTTCTGTGTATGGAGCATTGGAGACTCCAAGAGTGAAAAGCTTGTCGTCATATCACAATATTTCTCCGGGCGGTGGATTCAGTATCGGAAAACAGTTCGACAAGTTTAACAGCCTGCGTCTTTCTCTGGCTTATTTTAGAGGAATTTCTCAAGCTGGACCGGGTATGATGGTCAACAGCCGGTTGGACGCAAAAGCGGACTATCTGTTTGATATCACTTCCTATCTGATGGGGTATCATCCCGGAAGATTGGGAAGCGTGCATACGGTAGCCGGTTTGGGACTGACGTATATTCCAAATGGCGTGCATCGTTATATGCCTCATTTTCAAACGGGGTTACATCTGCGTTATCGTGCAGGCGAACGCTTGTCTTTGTATGCCGAGCCCACCATGATGCTTTATCCTTCTGCGGATAACAAAACGTCCTTAAGAAACAGTATGTTGGCCTGGTCCCCTCGTTTGGAAATCGGAGCTCTCTATAATTTTACCGCTCATCCTTTGTTTAAGCAGGGATACAAAAATCAGAACTGGATGGATCAGGTTTTTATCCAGGGAGGTATAGGAGCCGGGCTTCAGGCATCGTTTCTCAAAGGAAACGGCTCTCCTGCGAAAGGGGGAACAGCTTTTGTCAATCTGGGCAAATGGTATGGCATACTTGGAGGAAGATTAGGTTTGTTTACGCAAGCCTGGCATAACGATGAGAACAAATATGACCGTGTTTACGGTTATCTGGGAGGTCGGGCAGATCTTATGCTGAATCTGAACCGTTTGTTTAATCCGTTGAACTTTCAGCCGCGTGTAGAGGTGAATGGTTTTCTGGGATGGGAAATGGGAGCGGTTGGTTATCGTTCCAATCCGGCCTACAAGGATCGTATCAACTGGTTTCAGGGACCGACTGTCGGAGGAAATCTGGTTTATTATCCGAAGCCTCAGGTCGGTTTGCTTCTGGAAGCACGCTATCACCGTCCTCAATTTGATCGCACATTAAACAATGGTGCGGAACAGCGGATCACGCAAAACAATATATCTGTAGCTCTTGGTCTGGAAATCAGACGACGGGAAACGGACTTCCGTGCATTAAAGGAACAATATGGAAAAGATTTCCGTCCTTATTGGTTTACAGAACTTTCCGGTGGAGTTACTGAAGGTCTGCAGGCCTTTACTCCGTCTGTTATCTCCAATAACATTGGTGCAAGCGGACAATGGACTTTCGGACGTCAGTTCACACCACAGTCGGCATTGCGTTTTTCTTTAGGAACCAGCAAACTCAAGTCAAACAACGGTACGACTGCAGCTTATCCGGTTTTTGTGGGCTTGGACTATCAACTGGATCTGTTGAATACCTTGATGGGATATAATCCTGAAAGAAAGATGGACTTCAGCTTGCTTTTGGGTGCCAATTATCTGCATAACGCCATGTATGAAGCGGATGCGATTGGCGGGCATCTGGCTTTGCAGACAGGTGTGAAGCTGGGGCGGCACGTAGACCTTGTTTTGGAACCCGGTATGAAAATCTATCGGGACGATGTGTTTGCCGGAGCCAAGCAAATCCGTAATCTGAGAGCCATAGCTGATGCGCATTTAGGTTTGCGTTACCGTTTTGAGGAATTCAACGGAACTTTCGGTGAGTCTGCGCGTAAGGACTTCGCCGATGGACTCTTTGTCCGTGCAGCCGCAGGCATGAACAAGATTTCTGCTCCTGTTTCTGTCCGGCCGGGAGCCACAGCCTCGCTGTCTTTGGGTAAATGGTTTAATTTCCTCGGACTACGCCTGACCGGATTTGGTACCTATACCTTCGACGGGCGTGAGTATCCGAAACAGGCAGATCCACAGAAAGAACATACACAGTATGTAGGAGCACGTCTGGAAGGAATGCTGGCGCTGGCTGACTTCTGGAAAACGGAAGAGGTGGCTCCGGTTGATGTGAACCTGATTGGTGGTTGGGTTACCGGAGTGGTTCGTAACAACAGCTCTTATAATCTGAAGAATATTACAGGAATGAACGGTTACGCATTCAGTACACAAGTGAAGTGGAACATTAATCCGCATTGGGGGATTTTTGTCGAGCCAAGATTCCAGCAGCTGTTCTATCATTATGACAAACAGTTTACCGAACAGTCACATGCTGTACATACCGTGCGTTACAAGAATAACATGTTTGAACTGGAAGCCGGAGTAGAATTCCAGAACCGCGGAATGGACAACTACCGCCAAACCCGAGAACATTTCATCCCGGAAAATTTTGTGCAGGGTGAGTATTCTGTATCTCTTCCTTTCAAGTTACAGAACAGAGCCGGTTTGGACCATCGCTTTGGGGTGGGAGTCGGACGTCGGTTTACTCCGCTTTCCGGTGCCCGTCTGGTTCTGGATTACGGACAGTATGATGCAGGAGTCAAGACTCCGGTGACAACGCTTTCGGCAGACTATCTTTTCTCGCTGAAAAACTGGTTCTGCGGGTATAGTCCTGAGAGCAAATGGCAACTGGAGGCGATTGCCGGTTTGACCTATTCTTTCTCGAAAGATGCTCTGAACGGAGACTACAAGCCGGTAACCGGAGTTCCCGGTATCAAACTGGCAGTACGGGCTGGATACCGTTTTCTGCCTCAATGGGGCTTGTATGTAGAGCCGCAGAATCTGTTCCGTTTCGGCAGGCTGAATGAAAACTTCTGGATGTATCAGAATCGTTTCTCTGAAACACTGGGACTCAATATTGGGGTGGAGTACAAGTTTTAGATCATGATAGAGGCCATGTCTGCGGAAGGCATGGCCTTTTTATATATGTTTTTCTACATTCAGCGTTTTTGCAGATACAATAAAAAGGATGTTTATCCGTTAGAAAAAATAAAAAATGTATTGGATTAATCAAATCTCAAGAACTAAAATACTGCTGATATTGCTGGCTATTGCCATCTCGTCGGTTTTTCTGATCTCTTCACAAGCATTGGTGCGCGATCTTTCCGAGCAGGAGCGAACCAATATGTCTATTTGGGCCGAGGCTATGCGCACCCTGAACCATGCCGACGAGAATACCGATCTGTCTTTGGTACTGAAAGTGATCAACAGTAATTCTTCCATTCCGGTGATTGTGCTGGATGCTTATGGAAATGTGCAGACAAGCCGGAATCTGACCTTAAAATCCTCTACTGAGTCAGACAGCATTACAGAAATAAAGGTGTTGGCTGAGAATATGAAGCAACAAGGTCATCTTATACGGATCAATCTGGATATAGACAAAACTGAAGGTCGTGATAATTTTATAGAGATCTGTTATGACGACTCGATTCTATTGAAACGTCTGGCAGCTTATCCTTATGTACAACTGGCGGTAGTCTGTGTCTTTTTTGTGGTTGTGCTGCTGGCTCTGCTAAGTTCCAAGAAGGCGGAACAAAATAAAGTATGGGTCGGTCTTTCGAAAGAAACGGCCCACCAGCTGGGGACTCCTATCTCTTCACTGATGGCGTGGGTTCAGATTCTGAAGGAAAACTATCCTCAGGACGATCTGATACCCGAAATGGATAAAGACGTGAAGCGTCTGGAGATGATTGCCGAACGCTTTTCCAAGGTGGGATCGGTACCCGAATTGAAAGAAGAGGATCTGACACAAATAGTCCGTAATGTAGAAGATTATATGAGTATACGCATCTCTTCAAAGATTGTGATGCGTACGGAAATGCCTTCCGGTCCTTGTCCGGTAGCCTTGTGTGCTCCGCTTTTTGAGTGGGTGGTGGAAAATCTCTGCAAGAATGCGGTAGATGCCATAGAGCGCGAAGGAGAAATACGGATATTGGTGACTGATGTCGAGGGAGGATATTATATTGATGTGTCGGACACCGGAAAGGGAATCCCCAAAAAGGACTTTAAGGCGGTGTTCCGGCCTGGATTCACTACGAAAAAAAGAGGATGGGGGCTTGGACTGTCATTGGCGAAACGCATTGTTGAGGAATATCATAAGGGTAAGATTTATGTAAGAAAATCTGAGATAGGACAGGGTACAACATTCCGGATTGAGTTGAAAAAGTATTAAAAAAATTTTTTTTGATTCATTTCTTTGTCTTTATCCTTCATTTTTTATAAATTTGCAACCCAAATGAGTACATTAAACAGCTATAGGATTGATTTGAAGAATATGAAATCAGAAAAACAAGACTTCTGGTTTCATCTTGATGATGTCTTTTTTCAGACTGTTGACGGACCCGAAATAAAAAGCGGTGATTTGAAAGCACATCTGCTCGTCCGCAAAACGAGTGGAGCCTTTGAATTCCATATTGATGTGGAGGGTTCGATACAGATACAGTGTGACCGCTGCCTGGATATGATGAACTTGCCGGTTCAGACCGAAACCTTGATTAAGGTCCGTCTGGGCGAAGAATACGATGATGACGGCGAATGGATCACCATTCCTGAAGAAGACGATGTGTTCGATGTTTCCTGGTTGCTTTATGAAATCATTGCCTTGGAGATACCCCTTCAGCATGTGCACGAACCTGGAGCATGTAATGAGTCCATGATTAGCGCATTAGAGACTCACTGTGCAACGCTTGGGGACCCCGAAGGAGACGATTCACAAGCCGAAGAAAACGATGCGGACCGACCGATTGATCCTAGGTGGAATGAATTGAGAAAAATATTAGATAATAATTAAAGATTAAGTAAAAATGGCACATCCTAAAAGAAGACAATCAAAAACGAGAACTCTTAAAAGAAGAACTCATGATAAGGCAGTAGCTCCTACTTTGGCCGTATGTCCAAATTGTGGTGAGTATTACATCTATCATACAGTATGCTCTGCCTGTGGTTATTACAGAGGCAAGTTAGCTGTTGAAAAAGAAGCAACTGTCTAATTAGCGAATAGAAGAGTAATAGCCAGAGAGTCAGCAGACTCTCCTGCTACTTTTTTTTAGAAACTTCTGTGAAATGGAAAAGATAAATGCAATTATTACCGGTGTCGGAGGATACGTTCCTGATTATGTACTGAACAATGAGGAATTGTCTCGTATGGTGGATACCAACGACGAGTGGATCATGACACGTATCGGTATCAAGGAAAGAAGAATCTTGAACGAAGAAGGTCTGGGTACCAGTTATCTGGCACGTAAGGCTGCCAAGCAGCTGCTTCAGAAGACCGGTGTGAGTCCGTTGGATGTGGATTGTGTCATCGTTGCTACGACCACTCCTGACTATCACTTCCCGTCAACTGCTTCTATTGTGATCGGTAAACTGGGAATGGAGAATGCCTTTGCTTATGACTTGCAGGCCGCATGTAGCGGTTTCCTGTTTGCCATGGATACGGCTTCAGCTTTAATCACCAGCGGACGATACAAGAGAATCATGGTGATCGGTGCCGACAAGATGTCTTCCATGGTTGACTATACAGACCGTGCCACCTGTCCTATCTTTGGTGACGGTGCCGCTGCTGTATTCGTTGAGCCGACCACAGAAGATTTGGGATGGAAAGATTCTTATCTGCGTACAGACGGAAAGGGATTGCCTTTCCTGTGTATGAAGGCAGGTGGTTCTGTTTGCCCTCCTTCTTATTTCTCTTTGGACAACCGTATGCACTATCTGCATCAGGAAGGAAGAACCGTGTTCAAGTTCGCTGTAACCAATATGAGCGATACCTGTGCTCTGATCGCCGAGCGTAACGGACTGACCAAGGATAATATCGCATGGGTAATCCCTCATCAGGCAAATGTGCGCATCATCGAGGCTGTGGCTAACCGTCTGGAACTTCCGATGGATAAGATGATGATGAACATTCAGCGCTATGGAAATACCAGTGCGGCAACACTTCCGTTGGCTCTTTGGGATTATGAAAAGCAGTTGAAGAAGGGAGATAATCTGATCTTTACCGCTTTCGGAGCAGGATTTACCTGGGGAGCAGCCTACATGAAGTGGGGATACGACGGTTCCAAATAAAGAAATGTCTGTTCGATACCATTTTAAATAACAGAAAAACGCATCGTTTTCAAGGTGCGTTTTTTTATTCAATAAAATCATGATTATGACACATAAAGCCGGATTTGTAAATATTGTGGGAAATCCGAATGTCGGAAAATCCACGCTGATGAACCTGTTGGTGGGAGAGCGCATATCCATTGCCACGTTCAAAGCCCAGACTACGCGTCATCGTATTATGGGTATCCTGAATACAGAGGACATGCAGATTTGTTTTTCAGATACGCCTGGAGTGCTGAAACCGAACTACAAGTTGCAAGAATCCATGTTGAATTTCTCGGAGTCCGCTTTGCAGGATGCCGATGTTCTGCTTTATGTGACCGATATGGTAGAGACTCCAGACAAGAACGAATCTTTTCTGGAACAGGTATCCAAGATGAATGTTCCGGTGCTGGTGCTGATCAATAAGATTGATCTGGCAGACCAGAACTCTTTGGGCGATAAAGTAGCGGTATGGCATGAGGTGCTGCCACAGGCGGAAATCATTCCGATTTCGGCCAAGTGCAAGTTTAATGTGGATGTGGTTCTGAAACGTATCAAGGAACTGTTGCCGGATTCGCCTCCATATTTCGGAAAAGACCAGTGGACCGACAAGCCGGCCCGATTCTTCGTCACAGAGATTATCCGGGAGAAGATTCTGCTTTATTATGACAAGGAAATACCTTATTCGGTAGAAGTAGTGGTGGAATCTTTCAAGGAAGACAAAAAATCCATTCATATTCATGCTGTCATTTACGTGGAGCGTGAGTCACAGAAGGGAATCATTATCGGGCATCAAGGCGTGGCTTTGAAGAAAGTTGCTTCGGAAGCCCGTAAGGAATTGGAACGTTTCTTTGGCAAGAGCATCTATCTGGAAACCTTTGTCAAGGTGGATAAGGATTGGAGAAGCTCGGACAAGGCTTTGAAGAACTTTGGTTATAACTTAGATTGATTAATAGGCTGTGAAGCCAAAACAAAATAAAATTTGGGAAATTTAGTTGCTATTGTAGGACGCCCCAATGTCGGGAAATCTACTTTGTTTAATCGTCTGACCAAGACGCGCCATGCGATAGTCAGCGATGAGGCCGGAACCACACGCGACCGTCAGTATGGCAAGTCGGAATGGGTTGGCCGTGAGTTCTCTGTTGTGGATACCGGAGGATGGGTTGTCAATTCAGATGATATTTTTGAAGAAGAGATCAGAAAGCAGGTTACTTTGGCTACCGAGGAGGCTGATGTAATTCTGTTTGTTGTGGATGTGCATAATGGTGTGACCGATTTGGATGAGGCTGTTGCCGGTATTCTGCGCCGCACCAAGAAACCGGTAATTCTGGTTGCCAATAAGACGGATACTAATGATTTGATATACAGTGCAGCCGAATTCTATGCGTTGGGATTAGGAGACCCGTATTGTATTTCTGCCGCTACTGGAAGTGGTACCGGTGATTTGTTGGACTATGTAGTTTCCAGATTCCCGAAGGAAGCTAAGGAAGAGGCTGATGAAAATATTCCCCGTTTTGCTGTCGTAGGTCGTCCGAATGCCGGAAAGTCCAGTCTGGTCAATGCGTTTATCGGTGAGGAGCGTAATATTGTGACCGATATAGCCGGAACAACCCGCGACTCTATCTATACTCGTTATAATAAGTTCGGTTTTGATTTCTATCTGGTGGATACAGCCGGTATTCGTCGTAAGAATAAGGTGACCGAGGATTTGGAGTATTATTCCGTGATGCGTTCTATCCGTTCCATCGAAAATTCGGATGTTTGTATTCTGATGATCGATGCTACCAGAGGAATAGAGGCCCAGGACCTGAATATTTTCCAGCTTATTCAGCGTAACAACAAGAGTCTGGTGGTTGTGGTGAACAAGTGGGATCTGGTGGAAGAGAAAACCACTATGGTAATGAAAGAGTTCGAACTGGCTATCCGTAATCGTATGGCACCGTTTGACGATTTCCCGATTATCTTTGCTTCTGCATTGACCAAGCAACGTATCTTCAAAGTGCTGGAAACTGCCAAAGATGTATTCTTGAGCCGTAAGACCCGTGTGTCTACAGCAAAACTGAACGAAGAGATGCTTCCGCTGATTGAGGCTTATCCGCCACCATCAATCAAAGGTAAGTATATTAAGATCAAATATTGTATGCAGTTGCCGAATACACAGATTCCTTCTTTCGTATTCTATGCCAACCTGCCTCAGTATGTCAAGGAACCGTATAAGCGCTTCCTGGAGAACAAGATCCGCGAACGCTGGAATTTCTCTGGAACTCCGATAAATATATTTATTCGTCAGAAGTAATGAAAATCAGTCGGCTGTTTGTTGCAATATCGGTTGTGTTGTGTGTGTGTTTGGGTGTGTTGTCTTGCAAAAAAGAAGCACCGGAAGATGCTGCGGCACAAATGGCTTTGACATGCTATCAGCATTTGATAGCAGAGGAGTATGATGCTTATCTTCAGGCAATGGTGGATTATGAACACATGCCGGCATCATACCGCGAGGAACTGAAAGCCTTGTTGGCTCAGTATGTCCGGAAGGAAATAACCGAGCGTGGAGGGTTTTCCAATGTAACGGTTAATTCTGATACAATAATAGGAACGCGGGCCAATGTATTCCTGCAATTGAAGTTTAAAGATGGCTCAACAGAAGAAATATCAGTTCCCATGATCTATGACGGTAATGTTTGGAAATTGCAATAAACGGAACAGATATAGAATTTTTATTTAAACGCAATAGAGGGTGTGTCAGTGGACATACCCTCTATTGCGTTTGAATATTTCTCTTGAGTTTGTTTATGGAAATAAAGATATTGAAGCATTTGTTTTTATTTCCAGTAGATATGGATTTTGGGAAATTAAATGCTTTAATATTACAGGGTTATGAAGCTGTTTGCAAGAACATATTTTTAGTAATGGGTTAATCTTCTATAAACTGTTGTTTTGCGTCATTGTTATAGTTGTGTATTCATTTCATTTTTGTATTTTTGCAAAAGAAAAATATTAGGCAGTATAACCAACTGCAGAGATAAACTAAGCCGAACTAAACTAAACCAAATGCAAATTAATCATGTGTAGGGAAAAATCTTGTTTTTGATGAATCGTTTATTTTGACCAGCCGTGGCAACTTATATCATGAGTTGCTGAAAATTTTGTCAGTTCTTTATGTCAATGTGTATGCTGATACTGTTAGTAAACAGATTTAGCATACAGCAACCGTGTGTGACTGTTTCTCTTGTGTTATAACATTTGGGGCATATTGGATTTGTTTGGACAAAGTGTGACTGAATTTTTAAGTGATTGAAAAACTGGCTTTGGCCGATTTGATTGTTTAACTTTTATTCTTTCGGTAAGGAATACCGAAATATCGGATAACAAAAGTAATGAGAAAGAAAGCTATACCTTTATTTTTACTGATTCCGGCAGTTGCGTGGTCTATAGCTGGAAATTTGAGTGATGATCACCTTACTGCGATCAAAAATAAATTGAACTCCATTCCTGATTCCATGTTTTCATCTGTGAAAAAGGAAGACTTGTTAGCAGATGAAGTATATATGAAGTTGGCACGTGACGGGTGGAGTCAGAATGAAATCAAGTCAATCTTTGGGGATTACCTGAAGCGTAACAGAAGTAAGGTCAGAGGATCATTGGAATATGGCAGATATGCAAAGCAATGGTTGCCGACCTACGGCTATATTCCAGGCGGAGATACTATATATCAATTTGCGGACACTGCCTACAACGAAAATATGATGCGTGCGGTAAAATCTTTTGCCTTGACAAAAGATGGCAATGATTTTAACGATTATTATTTGTCGGAAGAATATTCTCCAGAGCCAAGATTACGTGGAGAGCGCCAACCGGGAGTGTTCAGACCGGCAAAGCCAAAGCCGTCATCCGGTAGAATCCATTGGATTCAGGTACATCCGACAGATCCGGATAAACTTATGGTAATTCCCGACGGTTCCGGTATATGTCGTACTGATGACGGCGGAAAACATTGGGAGTTGATTACTGATCGTATTCCGGAGAGATATCATCGAAACACGGCGACTCATTCTGCCATACCGGTTGATCCGGATGACTGGAATCATCTGTTTGCCTTTATGTCCAATGGAAATCCCGTCTATGAGACCATGGATGGCGGTAAGACATGGACAAGAGTAGAGGGAGCTACCCATAAGGGATTTAAGCGTGGACATGCTTTCAGAGACAGCGAGGGGACGCTTAAGTTCATCGGCGCGGTACAGAATGGTGGAAACAATTACTGGTCAAGTGAATTATGGATCAGTGAAAATAAGGGAGTAACATGGAGTCGCGTGCAGATTCCGGATTCTTTGATTGATGTCCGCCCGGAGAATAACGTAAAGGGTGCCTGGTTCCAGGAAACGGCCTTTCATCCTAAAAACCGTGATCTGATATTCTTCCCGACTTCCAGAGCAATTTATTACTTTGACAATGGTGGCAGACCCGAGGTAGTCAATGGAGTAAAGAAATATGTTCTGAAGAAGCTGCATTTTAAGGTGTATAATGCAGACAGTACACAATTGCGCAGTGAGGGATATAATTTCCCGTTTGAGGCAACTACTCAGGCTTTCCTGAATATCAATCCGAACAATCCGAATGAAATGTGGTTTGCAACAGGTTCGCGTAACGTCAGTTTTGGAAGCTATTCGGCTTTATACCGAACAAGAGACGGAGGAAAGACCTGGATTACTTTGCAGGAGCCCTATCATGGAATCGGTAGCGGAAGAATCTACGGAAATGAATGTCCTTGGGGATGGCTTGGAGGCTTTGGCGTAAACTATGCAGATACAAGATATCTCTATGGATGTTCCATGAGTTCTGGATATAGCGAAGACGGAGGTGTGAATTTTAGAGAGTATGCATGGGGTAACCGTCTTAAGTCATTGCAGGCTGACGGCAATTATTACCATGTAACGAATTCACGTCACAATGCGGATAATCATGCTATTGTATCGCATGCATCCGGCCGAGTGTTCAGGGCCTCAGATAGCGGTATTCTGATGAAAGACAAGAATATCAATAATCACGAGTGGACCAATATCGGAGGTGATATGGGACAGATGCTGTTCTATTGTATCCGCGTGAATGAATTCGGCGATCAAATGATGCACGGAAATACCCAGGATATTGATGTACAGACTTATCGTGAAGGAAGATGGGGAAATTGGCGAGGATATGAAGGAAGCACTGCCTTTATTAATCCTTACAGTAACATGGGCTATTATCCGTCAGGTGGTGGAGGAATTGACGGTCTTGACTATGGCAGCTGGGTTGGTCATGATGTTAAAGCTGATGTTTGTACCGGCAACTGGTATGTGCAGCAGAATGAAAAACTGTTTATCATAGAGGATTTCGGAAAGAAGTCACGCCGAGTGAAGATTCAGAGTGCAGCTGGTGAGGACCAGAACGTGAACTCATATGTGCTTTCCCGAAACAACCCTTCTAATGATGGCTCTACAGTCTGGGTAAGAACCGGAGGAAGCTGGTTCAGATATTCGCATGACAACGGAAATACCTTTACTTATGCCTATCAGGTGGCTAATTTGAATAATGTACAGACTTTTGCCGCTGATCCGAATGATTGGACAAAGCTGTATATTGTGGCGAAGTCTGGATCTGATTCAAAAATATATTTGTGTGATATGGTGAAGAAAACCATATTGCAGGATCTGACATACAATCTGCCTAAGAATATGACTTGCAATACACTCTTCTTGCATGAAGGTAGCGGAGATTTGTATTTTTACAATAGCTCAACCGGTATCTTTATTCTGGAGAACGGTTCTACGGAATGGAAATTCTGGATGAAGGGGTATAATGCGGCTAAATCAGGAAGTGTGATCATTAACTATACAACACAGGAGATGGTGCTTCATGATTATGGTCGTGGCATTTATGTGGCAGACCTGGAGAACCCGTCTGACCGCTATTTTGATGATGGATTTCAGCTGAAGGTATTGTCTTGCCATTCCGGCAGACTTACTTTAGGTATCAATACTCATTGGACCATACCATTCTATTATAACTATGTTTGGACTGTAAATGGAGTGGATGTGAACAATCCTTATCAGTATCTGACGCATTCTCTGAAGGCTGGAGATAAAGTGCAGCTTAAGCTGACTCTTAGAGAGTCGCCGGATGTATCGACATTGTCCGAAGTTTATGTGGTGAAAGATTCAGATTTAAACGGGTCGTCTGCAACAAAACAGAGCAAAGCGGCAGGCAGCCGTCCGAAGGCCTTGTATTCTGATGGAAACGGACGTGTGGATCTGGGATATGTCGACTTGTTCCTGAATGACTTTAGTATAGATCTGTGGGTTTGTCCGGAATCATCAACCGGAGTTATATTGGCTAATGGCCAGAAAGTACAGACCAGAGATGGAAGAGGCTGGTGGTTAGGTCTGGATAACGGAACACTGAAGTTTAATTACGTGCCGACCAATAAATTTGATCAGCCGACTTACGAAACCAGAGTGGATCAGGAAAGAACGCTTCAGGCAGGAACCTTACCGTTGAAGAAGTGGAGTCATGTCGTATTGACCCAGGAAAGAAGCGGTTCCATTTCCATCTATGTAAACGGAGTCAAGAAAGTAACCGGTGAAAGAATACTTCCAAAGCATTCTTTGAACAATGCCCTGTATCTTTCTTTGTTTGCTGATGGATATGAGCAGGCTCCTCTTGCCGGTACTGTAGACGAACTCAAGATCTGGAAATATTCGATGAATGAAGTTGATGTAAGAAAGGCTATGAATTCGCAGATTACATCGAATACAAATGCTCTGGTATATTATCATTCATTCGATGCGGACAAACTGGAAGATAACAGAGAAGCATTTTCACAAGTGGCTCCGCATTCCAGAATTTTGGCACGTACTAAGGCGATGTTGTCTCCTGTTGCAGGTAAGGCTGAAACGGTAGATCATGGGATTCCTGTCTCTGGAGGATGGATTGGTGATGAGGCTTCAGCCAAAGTATCTCTGAGTGGTGTGAATGATCAGGTTTTTGTAAACTCTGATTTATATGCCTATTCGTTCAGACATAATTTCCTGGAGGATACATTGTCGAATCTGAATCCAAAATATTACACCGTTGCGCCGTATGCCTATATCCTAAGAGACTTTACTGCAACAGACTTGTCTCAAAAGGTAAATATCATTTTCAGAAAGAATGATCATATGAACTCGGCAGAATATCGTTTGTATGCGGCTGCAGCCGACATGCCTTCATCTTATTGGGCCGAGATTGCAAAATTAAAGCTCAATAATGATGGAAACTATATGGCAGAAGGTCTGACACTTCAGCAGATTCTGAATAACAAGCTGATTATTGTCAGTCTGGACAACGGTATTGAGATTATTCCGGATGAAGGAAGCAATATGAAGGCCGGTAAGGTAACCGTAACTGAAAGCGGATATACGGAGGTTCCGTTTACCGCTTATCTCCGTGGTGGAAATGAACCGGAAGACGAATGCAAACTGAAGGCTTCTTCTGCGGCTGTGAGATTTGATGGTCCGTTGAACTTTGTTCAAGGAAAGGCTACTGGCAAGATCATTATCGATTCTGACAAACTGGATAATTTGACTTCCAATATGGTTAGTATATCGTCAGATGATGCACCGGTCGTTCCGTTCTCATTTGCAATCAGCGATCAGCGTATATCAAAAGATGAGCGAAATGCTGTAAGAGGAAATTGGGGAGGATTCTATGTAGGTGATGCTTCTACGTTCAGCTCGTTGAACTCATCGAATACGATGACATTCATGACTTGGGTACGTATAGAAGACAAATCCGTTTTGGAAAGAATGGTTGGTCTGATGATGTTCCGTAGCAGTAGCGGTGCAACAGGTTTACATATTGACAGAGGAAATGTACGGTGTCATTGGAATGAGGAATCCTGGAGCTGGAGTACGGCGTCAGATCTTAACATTACGGCGTCAGACCTTGGCAGATGGATGCATATCGCTATGGTGGCCCGTCCGGATGGTATGGATTACTATCTCAATGGACGTAAATTTACAATAGCCCGTAGCATAAGCCGAACCAGGATAGCTTCTGAGATGATGTTGGGTATGACCTCTTCAGGAGAGAAGTATTTTAAAGGTTCTTTTGATCAGATGATGGTTTGGAACCGTTCCCTGACGCAAGATGAGGTATTACATTATATGCATCATCCGGCAGAGTTGGGCAATAGCGGATTGATTGCATATGCCAACATGGATATGAAGGATTCCAATGGTATGCCGATTGAATTGGTTTCCGGTAAATCATTTAGAACAAATGGTGGAACGGAATTAACGGTTTTATCGGAATTTCCATATAATCCTGTCCATTCAGTATCTCATACTTCGGTTGACAATAAGGCATGCATACATGTTTCTTCGAATGGTAATCCTGTTGATTATGCGTTGAATGTGTTTCAGGAATATTCTTACAATTATATTCAGAATGCACGGTCTTTGGAACTTCCGTTAACAAAGGAAAGCTATTCGTTAGTACCATTGAATAATGTTGCCTATGGAGAATCAGATATCTTAAAATTAGATTATACAAGTACGATTTTGGTGTCTGGTGATTCTGTTAAACTGGCCATACGTCCGTTGGGTTCTTTAGAGCCTTATAGTATGTTTTATGCGAATGCTGCAGATACTGACGGTCACGTATCTTTTGAGATTCCGGCACAAAGCATACAAAGAGCTGTTGAAGTGATGTTCTTCTCAACACAAAGTGTATCGGAGCGTCCAGTGAAGGCCAGTCTGTCCTTGTACGATAAGGAGCATCGTCCGGCAAATGCCTTTGTTCTTCATGATGAAGAGAAAGAAATTCATTTTGATGTCACATTGCGTTCTGGAAACCCGTCAGTAAAGGTTCCTGTATATATTAAGGAAACTTCTTACGCAAAAGCACTCACAGACTCGGTAGATCTTTCTGTGAAGAATCCTAGAGTAACAGTAGTTCTGGATTACAATCTGATGAATAAGTTGGCGTGGAATCCGGTAACAGTAAATCTTTTGGGCGTAGATTCTGAGCCGATAGAGCTTCAGGTTGCTTTTGAGCCTAAAGTCAGACTTTCTGTGGATGGTGCAGAGAGAGCACTTCATAGTGCTACATCTTTGGTTCCTACGTATCCGGTAAAGGTTGAGTTGGTACAGGGTATTCTGGATGAGGATGTGAAATTAGAAGTTGTATCAGAGGTACCGGGTGTGGTGAATGGAATGGCTGGTGTTATGTTTAACAACACCAATGTCAAATATTCCGATTTGAACTTCTTTGGTGTAGAGAATCAATTGGATGATGGATGGAACCTTATCGGTAATCCTTATCTTGCCTCTGTGAATATCACCAAGAGCCAGAACTACAATGCTACAAATATCGCACGATATGTATATCATTATGATAACATTACGCGTAATTATGTAGTTTCAGATATGATGACCTTTGAGCCGGAGAAATTAATTAATCCATTCTCGTCGTATTTTATTCAGACGATGGCTTCGGATGCTCACTTTGAACTGACTCCGATATCCAAGTCAAGAGCCATAAACAGAAAGGTCTTGGATTATGATGTTGCTGCCGAGCAGGTTGCCTTGACAATGCAGTTATGTGAAAACGGCAAACCTCTTGATGAACTTAAGTATATGTGGGAGAACGGTGCGTCAACTGATTGCGTCTTTAATGAGGATGCCTTGAAAATGTGGAGTTTATCTCAAGATGCGATACAGGTTTATTCTTATGATAAGGCAAAGAAAGCAATGGCTGTAACTACGTTGCCATTGTCAACTGTTGAAGCACCCTTAGCAATATCTGCCGGACATACAGGCAAGATGACCTTGAAAGTAAAGAAAATGACTGGTTTTACCGGTTCTGATCGAATATTGCTTGTAGACAAACTCAAAGGTCGTAGCATTGAACTTGACGATGATACGGAATATGAGTTTGATTTGGATCGGAAGGGTGTTATGGATTCTCGTTTCAGCATACGTTTTGTAAGAGAAACTACCGGAATTGCAGAAACCACTATGGGCTATCCTGTAACGGTGCGCGATGGTGAGTGTATTATTTCTGGATTAAAAGGAAATGCTGATATTAAAATCTTCGATATGTCTGGCCGTATGGTTGTGACCGAGCATACTTCGGATGCCGAATATTCCGTTCGTTTGAATGACGGATACTATTTGGTCAGAATAAAAGAGAACGGCAAAGAGTTTGTAACTAAGATTTCTATGAAATGAAAAAAATATCTTTTGTTTTAACTGTTGTATTTACAATTCTGGGTTTCCTTAAATTGGAAGCCCAGAATGTAAATGAATCTTCAAAGGCGCAGTCTGATTGGTTTACCGATGCCAGATTGAAACTTTTGGGAGGGGAGAAATCGGCTGACGGAAAGTATTATGCCTATATATCAGTCAATGCTGCCGATAAGGAAATCAAGTCCCTGTCAATAACAGGGTATGATAATGTTTTGACTCTGAATAAGAAAGAAACTGTAGAATTGACTGATATGCTCCTTTTGAGTACATCTTCAGACACCGGCATATCTATTTATTCGGCTCCGATTGCTGAATCTTCGGTTTATCGTATAAATGCAGAGCTGAAAAATGAAGATGCTTCGTCTGAAGTCTTGAAGTCATATTATTATGAAATAGAAAATGGCAAGGAGCATGCTTTTGAATACGTTTCTGATATGCCTTATGAAGGAAAAGCTGGTTGGGGTGATATCAAAATAGACTGTTCTCCTGATAATCTTGTGATTAACTTGTTGGGACAGACTTATGCAAAAGGTATCGGTTTGCATTCTCAGGGATGGATTATGTTTGCTTTTGATACGGGTAAATATCATCGTTTTGTATCTGATGCAGCTATCCAGAAGAATTATAGTGGACGTGCGGATGCCCAATTGAAGTTTAGTATGGAGGGTGTTGCAAAAGAAGAGGTTGTCAGCTATTTTACTGAAGTCACTCAAAATAAGAAAGTAAGTTGGGATTATGAGTTACCAGTTAATATCAAGGCAGTAATTGTAGACTTTTTCAAGGCCAGTTATGGTAATGGAGAGGCACACTCATGCTTGGGAGGAGCCCGGCTCTATTTGACTCCTCACTCAAGGAAAGCGCAGAGTATTCATTGGAACCAAAGTCAGGAAATTTATGCTTATCGCCCGGTTACAATAGACCTTAATGCAACGTCTTCTTCTGGTTTGCCGGTATATTACCGAATTGCCCAAGGAAAATCTAATGCTGAGATTGTTGATGGCTCGGTGTTGAGAATCAATAAATTCAGTTCGGATATTGTTGTTGAGGCCTATCAGGCTGGAAACGAAGAGTGGGAGTCTGCACCGTTTAAAACCTCTGTGTTCAAAATCTATAGTGGTTCTAAGGTTGATGCAGGAAGTACGGTTGAATTGTCTACCGGGGATGTTCTGGATGAGTTGATCGTGTATGGTAATGGAGTGAAGACTGGCGAGGTAAATGTAAAAGGACTTCCTCAGGTTAAAAAAATAATATATAAATGCAAATTCAAGCCTTCAGAATGGAATTTTGTTTCATTTCCGTCTAACGTGAATATTGATGAAGTAAGTAATTTACGCGATTTGGGTTATGAGCTGAACGCTCCTTTGGGTAAGCCGTCATATTATATTTTGGAATATGACGGAAAGAACAGAGCAGAGAATCCGTCTGCGTCTAGTTGGAAAAGACTGAAGACACCTTATCTAGAAGCTAGAAAAGGGTATATTATGGGAATTAATAATGTGGCTGCCACCGATTCAGTTGAAGTGACCTTTAATATTGACAACACGGCTATGGCTCTGTCCGGAAATTCTACAGAGTTTCATGTAAGTGTAGATCTGTCTCAATGCGAGCCACAGTCTGTGCAAACATTCTATGTTAGACCGACAAATGTTAAGGGCAATGCTTTAAAAATGGATGTAGAGTTTAATCCTTCCGATTATTCGGAACTACCGGTAAATCATGAGATTGCTTTGAAAAATGCCAGAGTGACTCACACTCCTGGCTATGAGGGTATTCGTATAACTTTACCTGATGCGACACCGGCAAAAGTGGCTATTTTTGATAGTAAGGGTAAGAAACTCATTAAGGCTGTTCATTATGTATCACCAATGATGATTGATGTTTCAGATCTGAAAGCGGGTGAGTATAAGGCGTTCATATCTTATGGTAATGCCTATGCAGAAAAAGGTTTTACTATACCCAAAAGGTAAATCTTGATCAAAACTACTTTTATTTTTAAATTAAATGTTTCATTAAAAAGGAGATAGAATACAGTTACTTTCAGGATAGCTCTTATTTTCAGTGAAGATACAGTTGGTGAAGCATGATGGTATTATTGGTTGCTTGCCGATAGGCTGTATCTCCTGGAATGTAAGACCACGTTTTTAGCCTTATGAATACTCTTTCCTGCCATTTATCAGGTAAAAGCAGCCTTTGATTCTTGTAAGGGATTCCTAAAAGCAGTATCTTTGGAATCAAAGATAAATATTTTTTCTGGAGATTGGAATACGGGGCAATTTAATTTTTTATCATTGAGAGCTTTGTACAGATCCGCTTGCATTTTGGAGTTTTTCCTTCAGGCTATCAGAAGAAATTATAGATTCTGGAATTTCTGTTGAATATTAAAACAACGTTTATGAGAATTGTTTCTTTACCTTCTTTCCTTCTGTTTTGTTCTGCTTTGCCTTGGGTACAGACTCGGGCAGAACAGGGCGGTCGTCCGAATCTTCTGGTTGTGATGGCCGATCAATTTCGTGGTGATGCTTTCGGATTCCGTGGTCGTGAAATGGTTCAGACACCTTCTTTCGATGATTTTGCCCGGAACGCGGTTGTGTTGAATCAGGCGGTGAGCGGTTATCCGGTATCTTCGCCGGCGCGAGGTATGTTCCTTTCGGGTGCTTACCCTCACCGTAATGGCGTGCTTACCAACTGCCAGTCGCAATCGGCTGCTCAGGATGTGGAACTGCGTGAGGATATGACCTGTTGGTCGGACGTATTGAAATCCGAAGGCTATCACACCGCCTATATCGGCAAATGGCATCTGGACAAACCGGTAGAACCATTCATCGACTGTTACAATAACCGTGGGGCCGTAGCCTGGAATGAGTGGTGTCCGCCACATCGGCGTCACGGTTTTGATTATTGGGTATCTTATGGCACTTATGACTATCATTTGCGCCCCATGTACTGGAATACGGATGGCGGGCGGCAGGATTTCTATTATGTAGACCAGTGGGGACCGGAATATGAGGCCGATCTTGCCATTGACTATATCGACAGTATGGCGCACAGCGAAGAGCCTTTTGCGTTGATGGTGTCCATGAATCCTCCACATACCGGCTACGAGCTTGTTCCCGAAAAATATAAGCGTTATAAGCATCTCAATGTAGATTCCATCGTGCAGACCATGCCTCAGTTGCGTGATGCAGACCCTAAGTTTGTGGAGTATTTCAAGCGTAGCCTGCCCGATTATTATGCCTGCATCGCCGGAGTGGACGAACAGTTCGGGCGCATCATGATGAGTCTGAAGGAAAACGGCCTATTGGAGAATACCATAGTGGTGTTTGTATCCGATCACGGTGATAGTATGGGGATGCACGAAAATATCGGAAAGAATATTTTTTATGAGGAAGCGATGCGAGTGCCCTTTATGGTATCCTGGAAAGGACATCTCAAGCCTCGTATGGATGATGACCTTCTGATCTCGCTCGAGGATTTCTGTCCTACAATCCTTTCCCTGATGGGACTGAAGGAAAAGATTCCGGCCACGGTGCAGACGCGTGATCTGAGCGAGCAGATCCGCGGTAGCCGTAAGAAGATGCCACACGAACAGCTCTATATGCTTTACAGTGAGGTGAACAAGAAGGGTAAGCATCTTACCACCGGTGCCCGTGGCTTGCGTGATGCCCGTTATACCTATGCAGTACGATTCAAAGACGGTGTGATTACCGAGCGTCATTTGTATGACCGTAAGAAGGATCCGGCACAGATGGAGAATCTGGCAGAAAAGCAGAGTAAGCGTGTGCTGAAGATGCACCGCAGATTGAAGGAACTGCTTACCGAAAAGCAGGATCCAGTAGCCGGAGTACTTTAAATCTAGGTTTTAGAATCAGAATACGGATTTAAAAGTCCGGTCGGAATATCTGAATCAAGTCCTCTACGTAAGGAGAGTAGAATTATAGGCCGGAGAAGTAATGTATCAAGAAAATTAAGTGATGAAAGATTTTGCAGCAATAGATTTTGAGACCGCTAATTTTGAACGCACCAGTGTATGCAGTGTGGGTGTGGTGATTGTGCGCGACGGTGATATGGTAGATTCCTTCTACTCCCTCATTCAACCCGAACCGAATTATTATACTTATCGTTGCACTCAGGTGCACGGACTGACATGTGCCGATACGGATGATGCTCCGCTTTTTCCTGAAGTTTGGGCTCAGGTAGCTCCTATGATTGAAGGGCTGCCTCTGGTGGCCCATAACAAGTCTTTTGACGAGGGCTGTCTCAAGGCTGTGTTCCGTTGCTATCAGATGGACTATCCCGATTATGTGTTTTATGATACGCTGTATGTGGCGCGCAGGGCTTTCCCGAAAGCCCCCAATCATCAGTTGCATACGGTGGCTGCATTGTGTGGTTATGATCTGACAAACCATCATCATGCTTTGGCCGATGCGGAGGCCTGCGCCTGTATTGCCTGCAAATTGTTTGCCTCGCTCTGAGTACTCCGTTACGGAGTATTTCTACTTAAAGGAAAATATACCGCATATTCAAAATGTCTGATATTTTTATAGTGTGCAGATAGGTTTTGGGTAATTTACCCCTCCTTATTATAAAGCACTATAAAAAGAGAAAGGATTTTGATTATGAAAACATTCAAGAGTAACGAGAAAATAACCGTTTTGGGAGTAACATTTATCGGAGTTGAGGAAATCATTCAGTGTGCTTTGGAGAAAAAAGCCAAACATGGAATTTATGTGGGTTGCGATTCTGAGCGGTATCCTTGTTTTGACAGTTCTGATTATGCTTCTGAAAACCGTTCATATTGGAATTTTGTTTTTGCAACGAGTATTTTTGAACTTGACCGCAAGCTGTCTGTTTTGAAGGACATGAAGCCTTTGGATTCCAATTATAATAAGTTGACGGAAGATTTGCATCCAATGGCTTATTGGATGGGGGACCCATATTATCCGGTTTATCTGACTGATGCGGTAGAGAAACCTCTGGATGAACCGAAAAAGGAAGAAAATAATGGAAAGAACTGGCAGGAGGTAACTTCCAAGGCTGTGGGCATGCTGGATATGGTCATTGCTTTTGATACGACAGGTTCCATGGCAGCCTATATAGATGCCGTGCGGCAAGAAGTTGCCGAGATGGTTCCCCGCCTGCTTCATGAGAACAAGGAACTTCGTATCGGTATTGTAGCTTTTGGAGACTATTGTGACATGAAGAATGCGCAGGAGTTTGGAGATGCTTATCAATGTCTGATGCCTACGGACAATGAGAATGAAATCATCAGATTTATCCGTAACTCAAAAGACACCAGTGGTGGAGACGGAGATGAGTTCTATGAACTGGTTATCCGGAAAATTGTAGATGAAACACCGTGGCGCGAGAATGCAACCCGCACTATTCTGCTCATTTCCGATGCAAATCCCCATCCGTTGGGTTATACCTATGGGACATATGTGACAAATAATCAGATAGACTGGCGAAAAGAAGCGGAAAAGGCAGCAAGCAAGAAAATTAAGATTGATACGGTAACCATAAGTAATAACAAATGGTATAAGGAACTCTCCAGAATGACTAATGGAGTCAGTGTACCTTTCAGAAGCGGTCAGAAAACAGCCCATCTGGTGGAGATTGCAGCCATGGCCAGAGGTTCTATGGATTCCAGACACCGTTTTGACAAGCTGGCGGAAAGTTGTATGGACAAGGAGATGTCAGGAATCTTTTCCAGCTATGCACACGAACGGAACAAATTAGATTGATCAGATTCTAGACCTGTGATTTGTCAAAGAATGACATCTTTGTGACTATCTGAATAACCTTTGGATCTAAGAAATATTTTTAATAGTGTCCCTATCATAAATATAAAGCAGGTAGATGTCTACTGTATTATAAGACTTGTCAGTCTGTACGAAAGAAAGGATGGTGAGGCATGTACTCTCTGACATCCGGAAATAAATATTATTTGTACCAGACCCGTTGGCGAAATTAAATAAGCTCATATTTAACTCTGCCAATGGGTTTCACATTTTTATAGTCGCATAAAAAAAACTTACAGAAATAATCTTTTATACAAAAAAATATATAACCTTGCTTTCAATAATTAAAGAGTTTACAAATTTGGGTATTTGAGCATGATAAAGAAATAGTTTATTTTATTATTTCTTCCATGTTTAAATATTGATAATTTGTCGTACATGTGTTATTCTTTAGAATATATAAATTATGAAGCAGTTAATTTCATTTAATGGTACAATCCTATTTATTGTATGCTGTTGTTTGTTTTCACTTTTAAGTTGTCAGACTGAAGAAAGTGATAATTCTATTGAAATGTCAGAAATAGTAGGTAGTCAATGGACTTCATCTTATGAATGGATTGAAGATAATGGTAGTATGGAGTCAGGAAATGAGGTCCTTGATTTTATATCCTCTACCCAAGCAAGGAAAACAACAGAATATAGTGGTCGCGGATGGGAATTTAATTGTTCGACAGGAGAAAATGAATATAAATCTTATAGTGGTACAAGATATCAGTTTTATGAGTACTCGGTATCAGGAAGTACGATTCTTTTGACAAATGTTGATGGTGGATATTCTAGCGAATTGCAAATTTCAGGAAACAAGCTGATAGATGCCAATGAGGACCAAATATGGAATTTGAGTAAATATGGAGATGGAGTTGGAAGTGGTGCTGTTACTTCTTATACTTGGGATGAAATGAGTGGATTTTGGATGGCAGATTATCCTTATGAGATGTATAATGAAGAAATGAATCGATTGGAAAGAATGAATGCACCGAGCAGTTCATATTTTAATAATCCTAGCTATGGCTATTTTAGATGTTGGGGTATTCATTTTAATAAAAGCGGTCAGCAAAAAGAGATAATCTTGGAAACTCGGGCATTTGCTAACCAACAGACTTTAAGGAGTATCTATGCTTCTGATAGAAAAACAGTTTATTGGACTAATACTTATACAAATAGTTATTCTGGGATAGAATATACTATTTGGGGTGATACAATTTATTACGCTGGAGAACCTATGTATGCGATTAAGAACCGTAATACTATAGTAGACAATAATGGAACTCTTTATGTAAGAGGTATTGCTGATTAAAGTTATATAAGAAATCTATTGTTGAAGATTTTGAATTATGTATAAAAAACAAACCTGTATCAAACATGAACCAGTTTGATGCAGGTTTGATTTTTCTGTGATTAATGGATGTAATGAAAATTACCGCTTGGTGCATACTTTAAAAAATCTGCGAGATACTATGGGGGAATAGCATATCTCAGAAATAGACTTTTTAAGGAACGGCTAAATAATATTTGTCAAATTCTATTTATTTGGGGCAAAGGATTATAAGTCAGTTTGATTATCTTTGTTGGATATAAAGGTTTATAAGAGAAAAAGATTATTTCTATCCACAAAAGAGTATTGAATATGGCAGAGCAATTTGGAAAGACATGGTGGGGGCGTGAATGGTTACGTTCCCTATCCCATATAGACTATGAGAATCGTCTCCCAAGAGGAGCGGTATATGCCCGTAAAGGGAATGTTGAAGAGATTAATCTGAAGGAGCGTGTAATAACGGCGAAGGTTTCCGGTAGCCGGCCAGTTCCCTATAAAGTTAAGATTGCGATTCCCTCTTTTCTTCCGGATCAGGTAAACCGTTTTGTGGATGAACTGGTGAAGTGTCCGGGAATCATCTCACGTCTGTTGAACAGAGAATTGGCTCCCGAAATTATTTCGGTAGCCCGTATGAGTGGTCTTAAGATTTTTCCGGAGCGTTGGTCTGATTTGCAGATGCATTGTAACTGTCCGGATTGGGCTGTACCCTGTAAGCATCTGGCTGCTGTGGTTTACATGTTTAGCCGAGAAATCGATAACAATCCTTTTATTGTTTTTCAAATGCACGGCATAGATCTGTTGGAAGAGTTGAAAAAACGTGGAATATTTTTGGAAGAAAAGTTGCATGAGGGTACGGTATCACTTATTCAGGATGTGGTGCGTTACAAGTCCAATAAGGAGATATGTTATGATGTACCGGAATTCTATAGAATTGATTTTTCAAAATTGGAAGACTGTTCCGAGGCTTTGTTTAAATTACTTCCAGCCAATCCGCCTTTTTCGGAAAGAGGTGATTTTAAGGAACGCTATGTGGCCGAACTGCGTCGTGCCCAAAAAGGTGCACAGCGCTTTTTCTCAGGGAAATTGAATGCCGGTCAAATGTTTTCGGAAATATATGTTTCTTTCGGTACGGGAAATATGATTACTACAGAACATGAATTCCGCTTGCGTTTCAACGGAAGTTTCGAGTGGTCGTTGTCTCAAGTTTCCCGGGGAATGAGCCATATGAAACTGGCTTATATCACCTCAGACGCGCTTCCTTTTGCTTTATTACAAATCCACCCCGATTTTCTGCCGGATTATCATCCCACAGTCATTGCCTTGCATCAGGGATTGATGTGCGCTCTGCACCTGCTTTCCAAAGGTATGGTGGCCCCCCAAATCCTGTTGTTGGAAAATGATCAATATGTTGTCCGTTGGCTTCCGGCTTATATGGATCAGAGGGTACGCGAAATTATGGACATGCTGGAAAAAATCATTCCGGATACATTAATCGAATGGGTGCCTTCCGGAAAAAAACTACCGAAGTATATTTTTGATAAGGGAGAGTGGATTGTTTCGTATTTTCTGGAAAAGCTGATGAGGCGTTTCACCTTAGATAGCAATTGTACTTCTTTGGAAAGATTGTTTTTCAAGGGAGCACATGAGCCATTCCATGAAGCAGGAGAGAAAGAAATTCCCGGTGGCATTAAATCCTGGATAGCTTCCTACACATTAACCCAGTCTGATTATCGTCCGGTGCTTTATGTAGAAGAAGGCAAGACGGATGGGTTTGATCTGACTCTCGGGGTGGAAGACAGGCGGCAGGCTGATTTGCGGGTTATTGCTTTGGCAGATGTTCTTTCCCTGTCAGATTTTGAAGCAGATCGTTTCCGTATTCTGCGAAGTTTTACGCTTCTGACCAGTTTGATTCAGGAAGTGAACTCCTACATTTCCGAAGGTGCCCAAACGCCGATTCATTATACGGATGTTACTTTTCTACCTTTTTTGCTTCAAGTAATTCCCGCAATTCGTATGCTTGATATAAAGGTCTTTATGCCTAAATCCCTGAAAGACTTGATCCGTCCGAAAGCATCGTTTACTCTGAAACGCAAATCCGGCAGTGAAAAAGGCTTTTTCAGTCTGGCCGATCTGTTTGCCTTTGATTGGGAAGTGTCTTTAGGCGATGAGTTTGTTTCACTCGATGAATTTATAGCATTGCAACAGAAAGCCTGTGGGTTGATTCGCTTCAAACAGAAATACATCTATACTGATGCGGATACGCTGAATCGTTTGCAGGAAGCATTTTCCAAAATGGACACGCTATCACCGGCACAAATGCTTCAGACAGCCCTGACGGAAGAGTATAATTCGGTACCGGTACGTCTCTCGGATGAAGTGCGTGAACTGATTCGAGAGCTTACTTTACAGGAAAAGATAGAATTGCCCAAAGGTCTTCAGGCTCAGCTTCGACCTTATCAGGAACGGGGATTCTCTTGGATGTACCGGAATATGCGCGTCGGCTTCGGTTCAATTCTTGCGGACGATATGGGATTGGGAAAGACTTTACAGTCCATAACGCTGATTTTGAAACTGAAAGAGGAGGGGCGATTGGAACAAGAAAAGGTTCTGATTGTGGTTCCAACCGGTCTGTTGACCAACTGGCAGGCTGAGATCAGCCGTTTTGCCCCTTCACTTTCCGTGTTTGTTTATCATGGTGCGAGCCGTGAATTGAAACATTTTGATGCGGATATCTTGCTCACTACTTATGGTATACTCCGTTCGGATCAGATTAAATTGAAACGTCGCAAATGGCTGGTTATGCTGATTGATGAGGCGCAAAACATCAAAAATCAGGATACGGCACAAAGCAAGGCTGTGCGGGGCATTCCGGCTGCAACGCATATTGCATTGAGTGGCACTCCGGTTGAAAATCATCTTACGGAGTTTTGGTGTATCATGGATTATGCCAACAGGGGTTATCTGGATACATTGAAAGTCTTTAAGGAACACTATGCCAATCCGATACAGTTGTTTAATGACCTTGACTGTGCTGAGCGTTTCCGTAAGGTAACAGCTCCCTTTATGATGCGCCGTATGAAGACGGATAAGAGTATCATATCCGATCTTCCGGATAAAATAGAATTTGATGATTATGCTTCCTTGAAGCCGGAGCAGGCAGCGTTGTATGATTCAACGCTGGAAGCAGCTATGGCCGAAATTGAAGAAATTACGGAAACCGACCATGAGTCCTTGTTTAAACGTCAGGGACTGATTTTGCAAATGATTCTGGCATTAAAACAGATTTGCAATCATCCGGCTCAATTCTTGAAAAATGGAGATTGTCGTCCGGAACTCTCCGGTAAAGTAGAGATGCTTCTGGATCGGGTGGAAAGTATAGTGGCTAATGGAGAGAAAGTTCTGATTTTTACTCAGTTTACCGAGATGGGAAAAATGTTGGTCGGTTTTATTGCAGACAGGACTGGCCGCAAACCATTATTCTATCACGGAGCATGCAGTATCGCTGAACGTCAGGAAATGGTAGATCGTTTTCAGACCGTACGTCAGGATGCGGTTTTTGTGCTGTCTTTGAAAGCGGCTGGTACCGGATTGAACCTGACAGCCGCTTCCCATGTTATTCATTATGACTTGTGGTGGAATCCGGCTGTAGAGGCTCAGGCAACGGACCGGGCCTATCGTATCGGACAGAAGAAAAATGTTCTGGTGCATCGTTTTATTACGAAAGATACTTTTGAGGAACGTATCAACGATATGATTCAGAAGAAGAAGGCTTTGGCAGATTTGACCGTTTCCAGTGGTGAAAGTTGGATTGGTAAGTTGAGTAATAAAGAATTACGGGATATTTTCGGGTAACTGGGATTGGTTGCTGTGTGATGGAGTATCTGTTTTTAGGGAAGCGATATTTTGTGCGATGTATGCGTTTAAGTACATATAAATTGCGAAAACGCAGATTACATTATGTGCTTCATTTTTATTGTTATATTAGCCAAACAGGTGTCTGTATGGATCTTTGCAATTCTTTTTTGTTTTCATCTACTTTTGAAATATAATAATTCATCTATATAAAGTAGGTGAAGAAAATATTATTTTTTTATATTTGTAGAATAGAAATCCTTGTTTCGGACAGATAAAGGGTTCTGCTGTCCGGCACGTGAAAATCCATGAATAGAACTCACAGAAGACAAGACCATGAAAACGCTATGCAGACTTTTTACGCTGTTGTTGCTCTGCCTTTGGGGGCAGACTTCCTTGCTTTGGGCCGATGACGGCTATGAATTCCGGAGCGGTACGTGTGTACTTAGGGGGCAGATAAAGAATATGGGCTGGATGCCCAAGCATCTTACCCTTCATCTCAGGAATTTGTTTTTAAACCAAGATGCCAATTATCTGGTGCAGGTTCGTCCGGATGGCAGCATTCAGGAAAACATTCCTTTGCCTCACAGTCAGTTTGCTTATTGGAGCGGATTGAACGGACACTTTTTCTTAATGGCGGACGATACGATTGATATGGTTTATGATGCCGAGAAGGGAGTGGAATTTATGGGGAATAATGTTACCGCACAGGTCAATCGTTACTATCCCGCTCTGAGAGAAAAGTTCTTGTCGGAATACAGAACTTCCCCCGGAGAGAACGATTCCAAAAAGGTCTATGAAGATTATATAGACTTTAAAATTCAGGTATTCGAGAAAATCAGAAAGGAGATAGAACGGTCGCTTCCTGCGGACTGTCTGCCGCTGACTCGCAAAATACTCCGAGCTTCTTTGCTGAACAAGCCGGTTTCTGATATTTTAGACTTGATGCTTTATCAAAAAGTTATGCCTACTCTTGGAGGATGGTGAGTGAAGAGAAACCTTCGCTGGATAATAAGAAACTCTTTCATTTTTTAAGAAAGTATAAAGATGATTTTTTGGACAACTCTTATTCTATCATGGGCGATAATGCCATGATACCTCAGAACAGAATGACTTATTACTATGCCCTTTTTCTGCCTTTTGGCGGAGTGGCCAGAGAATGTCTGATAGATTTCGATAATCCGAGCCAGGATCTGGTTGGGTATGACAACGATTACCTTTTGCCCCAGCATTATGATTCCGGTTTTCTGAAGCAGGCCAAAGCGTTACGGGATGGTGCGCTTTATACATATAGTGACTTTGTTGAGGAGCAATTCCAGAAGTATCAGAAACGTACGGGTATGGACAATAATTTCTCCTTTCAGGTTGCGCTCTGCCAACATTTCAGAAATGCGTACAAGAATCTGGATGCGTTCAATATAGACCGTCTGACCGAACGGCTTCTTGCCATTATGCCCTATATCACTTATCCTCAGGTGCGTTTCCATCTGTTGCAGTTCTATCGTCAGTGCGTTCGGGAGCAGGCGGTTGAGGTGGAGAAAGCGTTGGAGAACGACAGTGTGTTCCAGCGTATCATCCGTCCCTATGCGGGCAATGTGCTTTATATCGACTTTTGGGGATTGGGTTGCGGCCCTTGCCGTGCCGGAATGCTGCAACAGCGCGAAATCGTAGAAGCCCTGAAAGGCAAGCCGGTAAAGTTCCTGTATATCTGTAACGAGGCGGCCTCTCCCCGTGAATCTGCCGAGGCTTGGTTGAAAGAGAATAAGATTCAGGGTGAGCATATCTTTATCCATCCGGAAGACTGGGCCTATTTGGAGGCTCATTTCCAGTTCTCGGGCATTCCATTTACCTTGATTATGAATAAGAAAGGAAAACTGCTGAAGCTCTCAAGTTATGATCTGACTTATAAACCATATTATATTGTATGAAAAAAATTTGGATATTATTTTTGTTGATGATGACTGTGCTTTCCGTTGGGGCACAATCTTTGCTTCCTGTTCCCGAGTGGACGAATACTCCGGCTATTCTTAAAGGACAAATTATCGGTTATGAGAAGAACGCTCCGGAGATGAGGGTGCAAACTTTTGCTTATATGCCTTATGATGACCTCGGAACCATTACTGCAGAAATCCATGAGGATGGTTCTTTTCGTATGGAAGTTCCCATGTATGCCACTCGCCAGGGATATTATTTCCGGATTGGTCCGTGGTATGGTATTCTGATACTCACAGCCGGTGATTCTGTATCCGTTACGTTGGATTTGAAATCCGGAATGCCCGGAGTGGAATATTCGTTGGAATGCCGTGGACCGTTGGCTGAACTGAATAATGAATTGGTAAGATGCTCTACGCTTGACATATGGAAGTCTTATAGAAATGTACATAATAAAGTCAGTCCGATGTCGCCTGCCGATTTTTATGATTCGGTGCGTAAATACTATCGTGAGCTAGCGCTTCAGGCGGATTCGATGGATCTGAAGCCCATAACCAAAGAATGGCTAAAGTTGCATTTTCAATCTGATATGGTTAATGTCCTGCTGCTTCCCGAAAAATTGGTGAATACGGAAAATTTGGGAGCAGACTTTTTGCGTCGGGTTACTTCAGAGGTTGGAGGAAATACTTTGATGCAGGCTTATTCGGCTCAGTTACCGACTGTGGTGAATCGTTATGAGTATGCCTTTTTGGGCGATTCTCTGTTCGTCGATCAGATAAGACGAAAGTGTGATGACCTTGCTGCCCGGGGATATAATAGCGATGTCATTACGGATTCTACGAATCAAATGAGATGGCGGTATATTTTTTCTTTGCTTGGAGGAGAGCAGGGAGTGGTTCAGGATGCCATTAGGGGTAACTATTATTCCGTAATTCTGAGCCAGGATACACCGCTTACAGAGAAAGAACTGAAATCGTTGTCGCAGCTGGAGAATGCTTCTATCCGGAATTATTTCCAGAAGAAGAATGAAAGGCTCAAACAGACCCTTGAAGAACGCAAAAGGAACAAACAATTCGTTTTTCAGGAAACGACAGCCAAGGAAAGTGAAAAATTTTTGGTTGAAATCACGAAAAAATATGCGGGCCAAGTGATTCTGATTGATTTTTGGGGTACCTGGTGCGGACCGTGTCGTCAGGCAATCAAGGATTTTAAAGAGAATCATGAGAAATTGTCTCAAAAAGGATTGGTAACCATATATGTAACGGATGAGCTTTCGCCGGAAGCTGTTTGGAAGAATATGGCTACGGGGATACCCGGAGTGCATTATCGGATAGAAGAAACCCTGTCAAATGAAATCTTTTCCCAATATGGACTGACCGGATGGCCTTCCTATCTGATTATAGACAAGAACGGTCATCTTATTTATAAGAAGACAGCATTCCATGAAGATGAAATGGTGGAAACCATTCTTCGGGCAATAGATGAAGATGTCAAGAAATAAAGATGATTGTAGAATATTTACACCTAAATTGATACCAGATGATACATGTTTCTTTTTTT
The DNA here is from genome assembly GCA_944320795.1 of Candidatus Paraprevotella stercoravium. Taxonomy (GTDB): domain Bacteria; phylum Bacteroidota; class Bacteroidia; order Bacteroidales; family Bacteroidaceae; genus Paraprevotella; species Paraprevotella stercoravium. The sequence goes on from CALUIU010000021.1 coordinate 34,708, forward strand.
ACAAAAAATACCCTTGCCGTGGGTATAGCCGTTCTTTTTATGACAAATGCAGCGGCGCAGACTGTGGTGGACTATCCCGACAGTCAGAATCACGAAGACTATATCGAGGTTTATCGTACAGCGACGGACCATAAGCAAACGGTTTTTGATGTTACCGTATATAATCGGCCCGGCTATTGGATTCAGTTGTCCTCTGCCGGAGTGTTGCGCGGATGCCAGACCGGCAAGACCTACCGTATGGTTAAGGCAGAAGGTTTTGAACTGGATAAGCAGGTGGTCATGCCCGATTCGGGTTGCCGTGATTTCAAATGTTACTTTGAGCCTATTGATGCCCGGGACCGGACTGTGCATTGGATAGATCGGAAAAATGATACATTGTTTACAGCGTTGAATGTGCGCCCGGTTTCTCGTTCCAAAGAGATGTTCGCCTGTCGCATCAAGGGGACGGTTGCAGGCGAACGCCCTTGTGTGCGTCTGTTGTTTTATGATTTTGACCAGGATAATCGTGTGCGGCCACCTTTGTCCATACCGGTGCGTGGTAATCGCTTTGACTATACTTATTACACGGACAAGCCGGAGGTGAAAATGCTGACGAAATGGAATGAGTATATGGAGGGCAGCTGGTATGTGATTCCTTTCTTTGTGGAGCAGGGAGAAAATGAAATTACCATCCTTCCTAAGGGAACGGATCTGGAGTTATGTCGTACCACGGCTGCGAATCAGGAATGGAAGCGAATCAGACTGGAAACGGATCGAAGGGGAGACGAATGTCGGTTGGACGAGTATTACAAAACCATGAGAGAAATGTCACCGAAGCAGAAACTGACTCCTGAAGCGTTCGCCTTGCATGAGCGGTTGCAGGCTCTTTATGCCCAAAAAGAGAAGCAGGGAGAAGATCAAGCTTTGGACGACAGTATCGATCAGATTTATAAGCAACGCGCTCAGTTGAAGGAGGCACAGAAAATGTATTCACCCGAATATACCCAGCTTCGTGAAAACGTAGACGGTATCTGGTCACTGATTAATCGGACGATGGTCACTCAGATGGCCAAGTCTCCTTCGCTGCCGGCACTTTACCGGTTATATCAGTTGATCGCCGAGGCTATAGATGAAAATTCGCCGGAACTGCGGCCTTACTATCAGATTTATCAAAGGAGCTTTGCCCCTCTTTGGAGCGAACATCCTTTGGGAAAGCATCTTGAATATATGACGCAGGCCGGAATACAGATGAAAGTAGGGGAGCAGTATCCGCTTTTTGAGGCCAGAGATTTGGACGGAAAACAGGTTTCTGTGAATGGACTGATCAAAGGGAAATGGGCGTTGATTGACTTGTGGGCTTCCTGGTGCGGTCCGTGCCGTCAGCATTCGAAGGATATGATTCCCGTTTACCGGAAGTATGCCGGTAAAGGTTTTACAGTGGTAGGCATTGCCCGCGAACAGAATGTCTCTGATGCGTTGGAGGCAATCCGTGAGGACGGCTATCCCTGGACGCAGTTGATTGATCTGCGCGACGAGTTCTGTATCTGGTTAAGACATGGCATCGGAAATTCCGGTGGTTGCCTGTTCCTGGTGGATCCTGAAGGGAAAATTGCGGCCATTCATCCTTCGGCTGAAGAAGTAGAAGCTATTCTGGAGCAGCATCTGGGGGACCAAGTACGATATCCAGTATATGTATCTTGCCAATCACAGTCCAAAAGACACTTGGGAGAATGTGATCAAAGAGTACAACGTGGCGGGGGATAACGTGGTTCACTTTAATCTCCCTCCGGAGCAGCAACAAGCTGTTGAAAGCTATCTCGAGGTTTCCTCGTTTCCTACTTATAAGGTGATTGATCCGGAGGGCCGGGTGCTCGATGTCAAGGTAGACCCTCGCAATCTGGATTCTACCGAAAAGTTGTTCCAGCTGCTCACCGGCAAATAATATCCCGAAGTTTTTTGTATGATGAAAAGTGCGTAACACACTGGAAATAGGAATATTAAAAGAAATTTTTCTCTTTCAGGAGCCTTTCTGATTGAAAAAACGAAAGGTAGAAAAAAGTCTCCAATTCTTTCCAATCTTTGCAAAATTGGAAAGAATTGGAGACTTTGCATAGATACGCAGATAAGAAATGGACCGACATCCAATAATGTTTTCTAATAGTTCCTTTTGGGCAAGCGATTGGTTTAAATATATGTAAAGAGTCTATTTACATTAACGTTTTATGTACTTTTTCCCGTTTTGTATGAAGATTTCTCCTTTCATGATGTTACTCTGTTTTCTTCCTTGCAGGTCATACAAGGTGTTATCTTTTAGGATAACTATTTGAGGTATGGTTAGTCCGTTTGTTTCCTCCTTAGGAAAGTCAGCTGCCGAGAATATACATTTACCGTAGTCGTAGCAGGCTATTAAACGGTGAAAATAAATATTTTTGTCTATCAAACCCGTGTTCACGAACTCATCCTTGCTCAGGCCGATACCTTCCACAATATAATAAATGTATTCACCATGGGGGTGGTCAATTCCGGAATCAATCATCAGCCACTTGCGTATTGTTCTGTCAATCACGATGTAATCTTCTTTTAATACGACATTTATATCGTCAAATGCATCTCCTTTGTGAAGATTCATGTCCATGACAAGATCTTCTTCTCCGTCCTCATCTATCCGATACACTTTGCCATTATTTTCGTATGCTACAATATATTGGGGATAAATAACTTCTGCTATGTTCCGATAATCAACAAGCAACTTTTTACAAACCTTTCCATTTACAATGGAGTCACCGTTCACTGTTATGGTCATATAAGCATCCGGTATATCTTGTCTTGAATCCCTATATGATAAGGATAGTTTCCACATCCTTCCTTCAGTCAGTACAGATTGATACACCTTTTGGCTGAGAATATTTTCCGTTGAGAAAAACAGCATTATCGCTAATATCATTATCTTCTTCATTTCTTGATACATTTATTGATCTCGTCTATTAAAATATAAGTATTATACATTGAGTGAAAACCGCTATTTGGAGCGAATAGGCTTCCTCTTTGCGCGACTTCCACAAAGAACTTTATTTCATCAAAATATCCTTGAGTGTATATTTGATTGTTGACGTTTGTGGGTACAAAGTTATTTCGGGAGAAGAGGGTTTCTGTTAGAGCTCTTTTTCGCATCACCTTTTCTAATGGAATGCCAAAGGCTTGTCCCTGCTTGGGGATAAACGTCAATGTTTCCATTTGGTTCAACTCGTATATGCCTCTTTCAGTATTAACGGTCAATGTCTCGTTGGCATTCTGCCAAGAATAGGCGGTGGAAAGTTCCAATATCCCTGTTACGGATTCATGTTTTAATGTCAACAATAGACTTTCTCCGTTTTTACTATGGATATATTCACAACTGCGAATTTCTGCTTTGCCGAAGATATAGCATACATAGTCCAGAGGATGGATAAATAGATCTATCAAAGGGTTTCCTTCTGGATAGCCACCTGTCAGATATCTCATGTTGTAGGTAAGTAATGTTTCTTTTTTAAGTCGTTTAATCAGAATTTTAGTTGCCGGTGCATAGCGCTTTTGCATCCCTGTCACAACAAAACTTTGTTCCAAATCCATTAGCTGTTGCAACTCTGTTAAGAATGAGCAAGGAGGCTTTTCTATAAAGAGGGCTTTTCTACTTTTCAGTACCTTTTTAGCATTGGAAAAATGAGCAGAAGGATTGATAGAGATAAAAACGCCTGTTACTTCCTCGTCTGCAAGTATTTCATCAAGAGATGTTGTAATTTGAACTCCTCTCCATGTTTCTTTCACCAATGGCAGTTTGCTTTCCGATTTGCAGCAGATATATTTCAGATGAACATGAAGATAGTCAAGCACAGGATATAGGTTGTTTGTACTGTGATTACCGATGCCTACAAAAGCAAATTTACCATCGTAAGTATGTTTTAGTTGATGGAGATTGCGCAGTCGTTTATATTGTTCTATGATTCGTTTCATTTTCTGAAAAATTGTTTGTAAGTACACTTTTTGTTTGCCGACCATTGATATTTTCCATAAGTCCATTCAATCAGTCTCTTGGGTAGCACTTTCTCAAAGTTGCGAAGCAGGATAATGTCGTATTTTCTATGGAAGTTTATCCAGCATTTATTGCATTGATGGGAATATTGGCATTGTAACTTTACTGATTTTCTGGCATTGAATATTTCATCCAAAGATTGCTTATGAATATTGCCCAACACAACACTTAAGTTTTGGCATAGCGGTACATTACCATTGGAATGAATGACCAGTTCGCTGAGTATGCTTTGGCAGCGCAAGTGCAGATCCCCCTTACGCCATTCGTTATAGAGGGCCACAAAATCATAATTTTCATCTGTATCATGGATGTTTACCGGTATTTGTTCTATGTAATTCTCCATCTCCACAGCCAGCAGGTCTGCGGTAGTGTCGAAGAAGTCCATTGTGCCGTAAATACCTATTCTGATATCTATGTCATATTGTTTTGCCACATTTATTACATATTCCATATCTTTGAAAGAATTCCAAGGAGATAGGCAAAACATTAGTGATATGGGCACCTCGTCTTTCAAAGTTTCCACTACTTCAATTACTTTGTCATAGCCATTACAGCCTCGCATGTGTTGATAGGTCTCCTTATTCCCATCAAGTGATACATACAAGTGTTTGGGACTGTAAGCCTTCACTGCATGGACGACTTTTTTGGGTGCAAGGCAGTTGGACAACAGTGTATAGCAGGGGTGGTTCTCCTTTAACCATTCCATGATGGTATCGGCTTCCGGGTGAAGCAGAAATTCTCCGCCTTCCAAGCCAATAACAGTATTCTTTGTTACACATTTGCTCTGCACTATAGCCTTTATGTCTTCCAATGAAAGATGTTCTTCTGGCTTTTTCCAAATTGAACAATGCTTGCAGCGTGACTGGCACTGGGTAGTTGCATAAATCATTAACTGACTTAATTTTTTATGATGAGGACGTAGCATATTGTTTACAAACAGTACCCCATTAAATAGATAATCTTTTACTTTATACATCTTAATCGGATTTTTGTTCTATATTTATATAGATTCAATATTCATCCGATAGACTGCGTGAGAATTTATTTAATTACCATGTAAACCTGATACCAAATGGTATAGAGAACATTATAGGATGCTCTGTCCAGATAGTATGTGTACTGCTACCGTTAGGGATATGCCAATATAATGTCGGTTCAACATATAACGCCCATTTTGATAAAAATTTGTATTGTATTCCGATGCTGAAATCGGTTGTCCATTGCACAGAAGGTGTTATATTCCAGCTGTCCGTATAGGCAGACATATTGTTTACAATATAGTCGCAGTTCACTTTCCCGTATATAGGAATCTGTAGAGACATGGCAATAGAACTATATGTCGACAGGTGTTTATAATCTGCTATACGATAAGAGATTCCGAGAGGTATGCCGAGGTAATGTATCTTCTGTTGCTTACCTATATAATAAGATCCGTTACCCATTGTGCTTTTCGACTTCAAGAGAGAGTATTGCAGACCAATCTCAATACTCCATCTTTCAGCAATGGATTTATTTAAAGATAGATTAAACGTAATAGGACGATCATGCTGCTCTTTTTCTATGATTTCGCCTTGGTTGTGGTCGGCAATCTCCATCAGGGTGAGTTTATCTTGTGGAGTTTGGTCATGAACGGTCATGTGCAGATAGCGGCTGTAGTCTTCCCAAGTATTTATATTCTCAGGGAACGTCGGACCGTCAATATCTGGGATAAATTTATCGATGGCAATAAGTTGGTAAATATTCTGAGCCAATGTTGGACCGACGGAACCTGTGGTAAGTATATGCCATTCTGCCGACTTCTTCTTGGTATCATTGAATGCAAATTCATTATCGGATAGTATAAACTGTGGTTTTATGCTATCTACATATTCTGTGCTGTCCTGCTTGTATTCCACAATTTCCATGTCAGATATGGGCGTTTCAACTATGGTAGTGTCTAACAGCTGCGTGGCGTTTTTTTCTTCTTTTTTGTTGGCATTGGAAGGATTTACATTTTTATGTGCAGATATCTGAGCATAAGTTTTTTCTTTTACGATTGAAATATTTTCCTTATTTGTGATGTTTTTTCGTTCTTTATCGTCTTTTACAATAATTGAAGAGTGCTGTGGTTGCAACGTTTTTTTTCTTAAAATAAAATAGCAAAGAGGTATAGCCATAATAATAAGCAAGACGATAGCCAAAAGTTGTCCTTTTGCTATTTTTTGGAGCATTGCTTTGGCTCTTGACAATTGGGACGAAGAACTATGCGGTTCTATTCCCAAAATTTCTGCAATTTCCTTGTGTGAAAAACCTTCTATGGCATATAATCTTAAAATCTTTCCATATCCATTCGGTAATTCGTTTACGAGATTAAGAATGTCTTGTATATTTACAATTGAATCTGCCGAGACGTTCGTATCAACTATTTTTTCTCCTTCATTAATTATTGGGCCGAAACATATTCTGTTCTTTCTCTCCATATATTTCAATGCCACATTTCTGACAATACTGGTTAGCCACTCGCTGAATCGTTCTGGAGTATTGAGATTCTGCAAGGAGGAAAAGGCAAGTATAAAAGCATCATGGACGAGGTCTTTTGCTGTTTCCTCATCTTCTTTTGTTATTTTAATACACAGCCCTAACATTTTAGGATAGTACATATTGTATAATGTTTCAAGAGCGTGTGAATCTTTTGTCTTCGCCCTTTTTACCAGCGTTTTTAAGTCCATATATTTTAGAAAGTGACATATTACTTCCCTATTATTAATATAGATACTTACAAGGACAAAAAGACTGCACGAATAAAGTATTATAATGTAATTTCGCTATTGTAAGTTTCTTTCTTTATTGTCTTTTGCATTCTTTTTCTTTAACGGTAGTCGAAGCAAATTCTTATTTGTCAGACATCTTTTTCTGATTGGGTCACTCTTAAAGCCACGTCTACGGATTTATTGACGTATCTATCAGACCATCTATCAGATGATCGTTTCCAATTTATTTTTATCAAAAGCAGTCTGGTGGCAGACTTATCCATTTCCGGCTGCAAAACAACTGTCTGGTAGAAAATGAGGCCACATTTTGGGTGTAATTACCGTCTTCCAGCTTAATAGTAACAAACCATTCGAAATCAGATGTATGGAACAACAACTCAATATTACAGTCGTGCCCACTCATTTTTTATGCGCTTATATTCCAACGGAAGAGAAATCATGTTTCTTCAGGAATAAATTTTCTAACAATGGTAAATCTCTTTTTCTGCGATGTACATTCTTTTTTATAAAATCAAGCAGATATGCTTCCTTGAACATAAATCGTACAGTAGTTTGTAAAAACAGATTCATTGGATGAGCATTTTCCGTTCCGCCACAAATCTTTTCAATAAGAAGGTTAGAAAATATGGGAAAGTATAGAATTGACCATTAAAACCAATATTTTTATAACACAACTTAATGCCATATTTTACGTCTGGATATTTGTCCTCTTTTAACAGTTTGTTCAGTGATGCTGTTGCTCTGGTACTATACGGAGCATGTACTTGTAAAAACCCTTTATGAAATCCTCAGAATATCCTTTGGCCCAAAGAAATTCCTTAAAGTTCATGAGTGCATCTCATAATCATTTTTTCACATAATCCGCACTTGTTTTTGCTTCTTATTTCACATAATCCGTATAATAAATCCTCTATATTTCACATTTTCCTATAGAAAATATGGGAGATTTCTCACCTTTTCCAAGGTGTATTGCTCTCCCAAAAGAGTTTTATTGTTTTCATCTTCAAGATTATTGTTTAAATACTGTATTACTGTTTTTCAAGAAATGGATGATGCTTTCTTTTCTTCGTATTTTCGTTTTGATATATTGTTGTAGCTTTTTGAAGGATAGTTCCAAAATCTTCATTTTATAGTTCTCTAATTCTTTCCAATCTTTGCAAAATTGGAAAGAATTGGAGACTTCTTCTTATAACTGGATTACTTTATTGAATTCTGGCCCAGTGATATATCCCTTTTTTACTTTATTTAATGAGATTTCTGCAATAATTCCTCTTTCCATCAATCCTATTAAATCCGATTTTATGGTAGTAGGGGTTACCTGAAGTCGTATTTGCAGGTCTTTGACTGTGAGGACTTCTTGTGGGGCTTTCTCCAATAATTGGATGATTTCGGCCTGTCGGGAATTCAGGTTTCCGATTTTCAGGAAACGGGATGATGCTCTCTTTTCTTCGCATTTCCGTTTGATATATTGTTGCAGTTCTTTGAAAGATAATTCCAGAACTCTCAGATTGTAGGTAATGAAATATCCCATATCATTATGGTCCTGTTCTGTATAGAGAAATGATTTTTCATATGATTTTTTCCCTTTATAGATGATTCGGGATATGGAAAGATATTCCATGAGCCAATATCCCTGCCGGAGCATATACCAGTAGAACAAGGCTCGGGCTGTGCGCCCGTTACCGTCTACAAACGGATGCATATAAGCCAGCATGAAATGAATAATGATGCCTCGAATAATAGGATGAATAAAAACAATGGTCCGCGTTTCATTGAAGAATCGGCAAAGTTCATCTACAAATTCCGGAATCTCCTCGAAAGAAGGGGGAGTATGAACGATTTCGTGTGTGATACCGTCTTCTACGACCACTTCATTGTTTGTACGGAATCGTCCGGCGTCCTCTTCCCGTTCAAGCGTCTTTTCTGTCATTAAGGCATGCACTTTCTGGAGCATCTCCCGAGTCAGCGGCTCATTTTTATGTTCCACAATAAAGCGGATGGTTTGATAATTATTGTAAATCATCTGTTGCGACTTGTCCTTGGGAGTAATTTTCTTACGGAGCATTTCCTTGGCTACTTTTCGAGTGGTTGAGGCTCCTTCCATCTGACTGGAAGAAATGGCTTCTTCCATTAGAGAGCTGACCAGATACTGTTCCCGGTATTTATCTTGCAGTATGGAATTAGCTCCCCAGGAACCGCCAAAATTCATGTCCATTTCATGACACAGACGTTGCATCTTGTTGGTAAGTCCGAAATGGATTCCGTATTTATTCCATGCTGTGGTCTGATGTTTAAGTCTTTCCAAAACAACATATGTCCAGAGTAGTTTGGGGGAATAGGGGGCTGGTACTTGTTTGTACTTTACCGTATTCCAATATTCGTAGTTGTCGTTAATTCCTTCTACAATGGATTTCAATGTTTCCGGTAATGGTTGCTGTAGTGCTTCGAATAATTGTTCCGGTGTGATGTAGGGAGTCTGTTCCATATTCTGTTGCGTTTTGTTCATTTCAATACATCGCAAAAGTATCCAATTCTTTCCAATTTTGCAAAGATTGGAAAGAATTGGATATTTTATAAACGTTTGTTTTGTGGAATAGAATAGGAAAAGATTCCTTATAAATACATAACCTTTATTGTTTTTTGAGCTCCAATGACTGATCATTCCGGTTGAAACTGCTGGATGGAGGTAAGGCAGGTCGCAAGACCGAGTATAGTGCTAAAATCGGTGTCAGCTTGGTGAATGGTTTTACCTACATTGACCATCTCAGCAGGAATACCTACAACGAAGGTTCAGACCTGATGCTTCAAATCATGACTTACAAGGAGTGATTTGGATACTACCCACAGGAGGTTCAGGCGGACAAAATATACCTGAACAAGGAAAAACGTAAGCTATTCAAGAAATTGGGCATTGCATGTCATTGTCTGTCATTGGGACGTCCAAAGAAGAATCCTGGTCTGGAAGAAGAAAAGCTAAGGCGCAAAGCTTCAGGTGAGCGCAACGGTGTAGAAGCAACGTTCGGTACTGCCAAACGCGTCTACAGGGCAAACAATATAAGAGCCAAGCTAAGGGAAACGGCTCGGACATGGATTGCTGCCTGCTTCTTTGTCAAGAATTTGAAGAAGTTCTTGATGGGACTTCTTTGTCTTCTTTTGGAAAAAATCCTCCGATTGCAGCAAATTCACAATACTATTGGTAATGGTGGCTATCGGGTGAAACCATGTGCAATCTGAGGAGGATGTTGGATAGATTTATTTAGTAAAGCCTAATTTACTATAGAGATTTAGGAGGATCATCTGTTTTGTGTTTTTGGCTTTATGTTTAAGCGATAGATGGCATGGAACATTACGTATCTTGGGGTTACGTCGCGGAAAGTTTCGAAGCGGCCTTGAGAGTTAACCGTTTGTGTGAGGTTGGAAAGCTGTCCCAATATGTCAAAAGCATCTACAGAGAATGTGAGTCCTCCCTTCAGAATCCGTTTGGATAGACGAGCGTTCCACACAACATCGTTCGTATTAGCAGCAGGATCATCATATCCACGACGGCTGTAAAGCGTCAGGTCGCTTACAAACTGCATGTTCCAGGGCAGTTCTATCTGAACGGTAGGTCCATAATTGAAATCCCACACAGTAAATGGGACGAAGCCTTCACGTTCGCTTGTAGCACGGTTCCAGGAACAATAAGCCTTGGCTCCAAACGTGAACTGCCCCATGCGGTAATCCAACTTCATCGTTTCTGTTGCCCAATAGGTATTTACTGTGGAACGCGATGGAGACACGTCGGTTTCAGTAGAGATAAGGTCCACACCATGGTAGAGTTGGGCAAAAGTATAGGTGGTGAAAGTCAATCTCTTTTTAGAATCAAGAGGCATGGAATAGTTTATCCCTCCATAGACATAATAGTTTCCATTCACATTTTCAGGACTATAATTTCTGATACCGGTTGAGCGGTCATAAACATAGCTCATAGCTTTGGCATTTTGTGTTATGCTGTAGGCGGCGTATGCCCCAAACGTGCGTTGCTTGAGTGGGCTATTATTACTATGGTCAAAACGAAAGGTGTGTACGGTAGTGTTTTTTAAATCAGGATTGCCATGATATATGTTGAGCGGATCCTCATTGTCAACTATGTTCAGCAGGTCAAGCATGTCAGGAGTGGATTGATGCATGTTGTAGTTGAATGAAACACTACGTTTGGAATTGTGCCATTTATATTCTACTTTGGCCGATGGTTGGAAGAGTATCGTGTTGCGTGTCGTCACGTCATCGTAATTAGCTCGCATATAATCGAAGCGATTGTTTGTCATGGTCAAAGGGAGTTTTATATCGAAATGGAAGTAGTTATTTGTCTTCTCTGCCCAATAGTCGTCTTTGATGAAGATTCCCACCTCATGCCAGGTTTCGATTTCTCTTCGTTCATAGCTGTTTTGTCCATCAATAGCTGCAGTCAGTTGCTCTTGTTCTGACGGAAGCATACCAAGTGGTTTATCTGTGCCAATTCCCCAGCCGGCCAACCGTTCCAACCGATAAATGGTGTTATCCTTGTGCGTATAGATTTGTCCGAATGTGTAGCTTGGTTGTATCAGCCACTGGCCGGCAGGCCAATAGTTGTAAGCCGCACGTATTTTATAATTCAGAGAACGGTCGGGTCGGCCTTTTGACCATCTGTTACGGAAGTCGGTTGAGTATAGTGGATTGGAAGGATAGTCCAGTTGGTAGTGGTCAAATATATTACGGCGGTTGTCATATCCATTGATTGCTCCGTTTACTTCGATCATGTCGACTCCACACTTGATCATATTGGAGAAAGAAAGTCCTCCCTGATATCGTCTGCTATTACTGAGGCTTTCGGTTAACGTGCGATTCACTGCAAGGCGACGTAACAAGTTTCCGGCCTGTGGGTTACGTATGCTGTCGATGAGGGATTCCGTTGAATATGCTCCGGGATCCGCCATGAACGTAGCACCAGCATAGTAACCTTTGTTCTCCCGATTTCTGTAGCTGAATGTAGGAGAAAGCACGAGTCTGTATTCTTCACAAGGCGTGAATGTGAATTTATGGTTAGAACTAATGCTCACATTGTGATTCTTCGTTTGATTCTCGCTCCGTTCGAACGTATTACCGGCAGGCAGGAAGGTCTCGCTGGCCGTACGTGTCAGATTGGACGCGTCGGAGTGGTTCACATCGGCGTTGCCAGATAATTCATAACGGCGAAACTTATCTTTCACCAAATAGTCGGCAGCCAACATCCGCGTGGTCAGTTTGCCACTTGGCATGTTTTCTGGTGTCCATTCGCTATTCTGCCCCGGTTTGCGGGTATCGTTTACATTATTGATATTACCCAAAACGGTTAATCGCGACTGAGGAGTGAAGCGTAAGGCAAAGAGGCGTCCCATGTAGTGATTCTCTGTACTGTATCCAGCCTCAGCATTGGCTATCCATCCTATGCTATATTGCTTTTTTAATTTAACGTCCATCACATATTGTTCGTCGCCTACCTTCTTGCCCATCATCTGACCTATGTCACCTTGTTTTTCATATACCTGTATATTCTTAACTGTGTATGAAGGTAGGTTGTCGAGCATGATACGGTTATTACCCCTAAAGAAATCTTCGCCGTTAAGCAAAAGGCTTTCCACCTGACGTCCGTTCACCAGAATGCGTCCGTCATCCTTTAATTCGGCTCCTGGGAGCTGCTTTATGAGTGCATCCAACATGGAACCTTCTGCCAATTGGAATGCGTCAGCATTAAATACGAGCGTGTCTTTTCTCATGTAAAACTTTACTTTAGTAGCTACCACTGTAACTTCTTTTAGGTTACGATCCATTCGTGAACGTGGAATTCTACGTGTATAGGCATCGAAGCGTTTCATATCATTGCGACCTTTGAAGGTATGAGCAGGTATTTCAAGATAACATGTTTCGTAACCGTCATATTCGAACTTTACAATACTTTTCTCCAGTTTAAAAGGTACTTCGAAACACCAAGCTCCCCAAATATTGTTAACGCAACTACTCTTATTTGTTATTATTGAGTCCACTGCTATACTGTCTTCCGTGAGGAGTGTAACTTTCGCTCCAATTAATGATTCACGAGTAAAGTTATCAAGAAGTTCTCCCCAAATCATGGCTTTTTTGGTCTTTTGAGCATGGAGTGGAAGGCATATTAAGAATGTAAATAAACAAATGATTATTGAATGTATGTTGGTTTCCTTCGTTTTTATAAAATTCATATGCTTTATATTTTTTATAGATTTTATTTTCTCAAAATTAACGAAAAAAAATCACCCCCCCCATTTTTACAATAATTAACCATAAAAGATGTTCAAAAAGTAATAGGTACATTGAGTATTTGGAAAAAATAAGGTTTCCAAATGCTTAATTTTACGTTTCCATTTTGTTTTTGGGCTGCCAATATTGCTTTTCTGGGTCAGAAAACGGCTTTATCAGGTCGGTATTTATATTTTGACGTTTTTCATTATTTAAGAATAATTGTGGGGACAACAAGGGAGCTTAAAAGAAAAGTCCGGTACTTATATTTTTTCTTGTATCTTTTTTATAGGAGCAGACATCTCTATATCTTCACTTTTATTCAAGGAAAAATCCATTTATAGAGGCTCCATTTACAGAAGAATAAGCCCGAATCTTTTGTTTTCTGAATTTATATTTCTACATTTGTGGGATGTAGGATGCCTGCGTGCAGGTGAAATCTTATGCATTACTAATCTTTTACCATTATATAGAAAAAACTAAATTATGAGTTTGAAAATCGTTGTACTTGCCAAGCAAGTTCCCGACACACGCAATGTGGGACCGGATGCGATGACCCCGGAGGGTACCATCAACCGTTCTGCGCTGCCGGCTGTGTTCAACCCCGAAGACTTGAATGCCCTGGAACAGGCTCTTCGCCTGAAAGACCAGAATCCGGGTTCTACCGTAACTATCGTGACCATGGGACCTCCGCGTGCCGCAGAGATCATCCGTGAAGGTCTGTATCGTGGTGCCGATAACGGTTACCTGTTGAGCGACCGTGCCTTTGCCGGTGCCGACACTTTGGCTACATCTTATGCTTTGGCCCGCACCATTGAGAAGATTGGTGTGCCTGATTTGGTCATTGGCGGTCGTCAGGCTATTGATGGAGATACCGCACAGGTCGGTCCGCAGGTGGCTCAGAAACTGAATATGCCACAGGTGACTTATGTAGAAGATGTGCTGAGCTGTGCCGACGGAAAAATCGTCGTGAAGCGTCATATCGACGGTGGTGTGGAAACTGTTGAGGCTCCGCTTCCGGTAGTGCTTACCGTAAACGGAAGCGCCGCTTCATGTCGTCCGCGCAATGCCAAGTTAGTGATGAAATACAAGCGTGCCATGGCTCCGATGGAGATGCCGGCCGAGGGTCTGCCTTATGCCGAGGAATATGAGAAGAAGCCATACCTGACCTTAGGTCAGCTCAGTGCCGCCGATGTAGAGGCCGATCTGGCACAGTGCGGTTTGAGCGGCTCACCGACCAAGGTGAAGGCTATTGAGAACATCGTGTTCAAGGCTAAGGAGAGTAAGGTGCTCACTGCTAGCGATGCCGATGTAGAGAGTTTGATTCAGGAATTATTGGCTAACCATACCATTGGATAAAGAAACATGAATAACGTATTTGTATATTGTGAACTGGAAGGCACAACTGTTGCCGAGGTAAGTCAGGAACTGTTGACCAAGGGACGTAAGTTGGCCAATACGCTGGGCGTTCAGCTCGAAGCTGTTGCTGCCGGCAGTGGTATTGTAGGTAAGGTAGAGGCACAGATCCTGCCTTATGGAGTAGATAAACTGCATCTCTTTGATGCTCCGGGACTGGCTCCTTACACTTCATTACCTCATACTTCTATTTTAGTGAATCTGTTCAAGGTCGAGCAACCCCAGATCTGCCTGATGGGTGCCGATGTGGTGGGCCGTGATTTGGGTCCGCGCGTATCTTCAGCCCTGCATTCCGGTCTGACAGCCGACTGTACCGCATTGGAAATCGGTCCGCATGAGGACAAGCGTGCCGGAAAGACTTATGAGAATCTGTTGTATCAGATCCGTCCGGCTTTCGGCGGTAACATTGTAGCAACCATCATCAATCCGGAAAACCGTCCGCAGATGGCTACCGTGCGTAGCGGTGTGATGAAGGCCGAGATTCTGGATCCGGACTATAAGGGTGAAGTGATTGTACACGATGTGGCCAAATTTGTTCCGGAAACGGATTATGTGGTTAAGGTGCTCGACCGTCATGTGGAGAAGGCCAAGAATAACCTGAAGGGCGCTCCGATTGTGATTGCCGGCGGTTATGGTATGGGTAGCAAGGAAGGTTTCGATATGCTGTTCGAACTGGCCAAGGAATTGCATGCAGAGGTAGGAGGCAGCCGTGCGGCTGTGGATGCCGGATTCTGCGACCACGATCTGCAGATCGGTCAGACCGGTGTGACGGTACGTCCGAAGGTATATATCGCCTGCGGTATTTCCGGAGCTATCCAGCACATTGCCGGAATGAAGGAGAGCGGTATCATCATCTCCGTAAACAGCGATCCGAACGCACCGATCAACGCCATTGCCGATTATGTGATTAACGGTACTGTAGAAGAGGTGGTTCCGAAACTGATCAAATACTACAAACAAAACAGCAAGTAAGATTTAGGTATGAAAAAACGTATTTCGATTTTCAGCTTGGGATTATTTCTGATGATGAGTACCTTTTCAGTTGGTGCTCAGGAAAAAATTTGGGTAGACAGTCGGGAGCGTCCTGTACAACAGAATGAAGCTTGTGCTTATCTGATTGTCGGAAAGAAAGATACCTCGGTACTGGTGAGCCGGTTTACTTTGGATGGTCGTAAGACCGCTGAAACCAGTTACTCCCGTTTCGGCGCTCAAAAACATGAGCGCACGAAGGAGGGACGCCATACGGTATATTACAGTAATGGAAAGGACAGCCTGGTGGAGTATTATCATCAAGGAAGGCTTCAGGGAAAGCAGACTGTTTTTTATCCCGACGGCTCGGTATTCCGGGAGTGTCCTTATCAGAAGGGACGTCTGGATGGTGACGTAATTCAGTATCACCCGAACGGCCGTGTCTTTCGGAAAGAGCTCTATATTGGAGATGGTGGAGAATGTGAGGTTGCGGAATATTTTGACGAGAAGGGAACAGAGATTTTCGGTATCACTCCTTATTATGTTCCGGCAAAGATCCGCGCTCAAGAGCCTTTTTCAGAGCTATGTCTTCGTTTGTTGAAATATCCTGAAGAAGCCGCCAAAAAGAAAATCGAAGGGCAGGTACGAGTGGAGCTTACGGTGGATGAAAACGGTTGCGTGACCAAGATCCGTTTGTTGAACAAGGTCCATCCTTTGTTGGATGCCGAAGCTTTGCGTGTGGCCCACCTTCTTGCTGATAATTATGAATGGGATGCCATGCGAATGGATAACAAGCCTCAGAGAGTACGTTTTGCATTACCTATAACTTTTAAACTTTAAAATACGGAAAAAATAATTATGGCTAATTATTATTCAGATATTCCGGAACTCAAGTATCACTTGAACAATCCGATGATGGAGCGCATCTGTCAGTTGAAAGAGCGCGACTACCGTGACAAGGACGAATTTGACTATGCACCGAGCGACTTTGCCGATGCGATGGATTCATATGACAAGGTATTGGAGATCACCGGCGAGATTACTGCAGACGTGATTGCCGCCAATGCCGAAAGCGTGGACGAGGAAGGACCGCACTGTGCCAACGGACGTGTGGAATATGCTCAGGGCACCAAGCAGAATCTGGAAACCATGGTAAAGGCCGGACTCAACGGTATGACTATGCCGCGCCGTTTCGGTGGACTGAACTTTCCGATCACTCCGTATACCATGTGTGCTGAGATCGTGGCTGCTGCCGATGCCGGTTTCGGTAACATCTGGTCTTTGCAGGACTGTATCGAAACTTTGTATGAGTTCGGTAACGAGGACCAGCACAGCCGTTTCATCCCGCGTATCTGCGCCGGAGAGACCATGTCTATGGACCTGACCGAGCCGGATGCCGGTTCCGACTTGCAGAGCGTGATGCTGAAGGCCACCTATGATGAGGAAAACCAGTGCTGGCGATTGAATGGTGTGAAGCGATTCATCACCAACGGAGATGCTCAGCTGCATCTGGTCCTGGCCCGTTCAGAGGAAGGAACCAAGGATGGCCGCGGACTGTCTATGTTTATCTATGACAAGAACGATGGCGGTGTAGACGTGCGCCGTATCGAAAACAAGATGGGTATTCATGGTTCACCAACCTGTGAGCTGGTTTACAAGAATGCCAAGGCCGAGCTTTGCGGTGACCGCAAGCTGGGATTGATCAAATATGTGATGGCATTGATGAACGGTGCCCGTCTGGGTATCGCGGCCCAGTCTGTCGGATTGAGCCAGGCCGCTTATAACGAAGGATTGGCTTATGCCAAGGACCGTGAGCAGTTCGGTAAGGCGATTATCAACTTCCCGGCTGTGTACGACATGCTTTCTATCATGAAGGCCAAACTGGATGCCGGCCGTGCGCTGTTGTATCAGACTTCACGCTATGTAGACATCTATAAGGCACTGGATGATATTGCCCGCGAGCGCAAGCTCACTCCGGAAGAACGTCAGGAGCAGAAGAAATATGCCAAGCTGGCCGACAGCTTCACTCCGCTGGCCAAGGGTATGAACTCCGAGTATGCCAACCAGAATGCCTACGACTGTATTCAGATTCACGGCGGTTCCGGTTTCATGATGGAGTACGCTTGTCAGCGCATCTATCGTGATGCCCGCATCACTTCAATCTACGAGGGAACCACCCAGTTGCAAACTGTTGCCGCTATTCGTTATGTAACCAACGGATCGTATGCCGCTACGTTGCATGACTATGAACTGATTCCTTGCGCTGCCGAGTACGAGGATCTGAAGGACCGTATCAAGAACATGACCCGCAAGTTCGAGGCTTGCACCAATGCCGTGAAGGAAGCTGCCGATCAGGAGCTGCACGACTTTGTAGCCCGTCGCCTGATGGAGATGGCTGCTGTATGTGTCATGTCACACCTGTTGTTGCAGGATGCTACCCGCTGTCCGGAGCTCTTCGAGAAGAGTCTCAAGGTATATGTAAACTATGCCGAGTCGGAAGTGGAGAAGCACTTCAATTTCATCCGCAAGTTCGATGCCACTCAGCTGGAGGCATACCGTCAGCTGTAATCTGTGCCGAAATATGAAATGAAAGCGGGCTCTCTGAATTTCGGAGAGCCCGCTTTTTGCAATTGATTGAAGCGTTATATGAAGAGTTAGAAAGTGATACCGGTGCGGAATCCGTAGTTTTGTGTATGCTTGTTATGATACCATAATACACCATGTTCATTGGTGGCAAAACTGTAATAACAGGCCAGATGAAGACCGAAGCGTTTTTGGGCAAAAGGATAGATCTCCACTCCGATTTCCGGAGAGATGTAAAAGCCCCAGTTGTTCTGATACACACACGTACGATGGATGTAATCTTCGCTTTGTGTATATTGCGCTCCTATTTTGGCTCCTATATAGGGTATGGCATATTGGCCAGACAGTCGGTAGCGGGCAGATATTCCGAAAGGGATTTGGAAAAGGGAGTGTTGTTGTTCGGTACTCAAAGCGGAATTTTCCCAAATGAAGGTTTGATAAGGGAGATATTCATTGTTGGTATGGTAGGATATAAAACCACCTATCGCAAAATTGGCTGTTTGATAATGCCCCATCTCGAAATGAGCTCCCCATCCGCTGATCTTATCTACAAAGTCACTGCCGATCAGTCCGTTGGCTTGCCAGTCTATATTAAAATACGAGGATTTCCAGAATGAAGCTTTATTGATTTGCTTTTGTGCATGGCCGGGTAATGGAAGCAGGCAGCATGATGAGGCCAGCAATATCTGATATATTTTTGATTTCATGATAATTCTTTTTTAATGTTTTTGTTTTATCGGTTTTCCTTTTTCAGATAACTGCTTTGCCGGAAAGCCTGATCTATACCACGTTGCATACGGTTACTGTCAAAATGCCGGTAGCCGGAAGGTTCCCCATTGATATACATATTCCAGGCAACAGGCAGATGACTCCCTTCTTCTTTAGGAACAGTCAAGTCTACCAGTTCTCCCAGCAGAGAGTTTTCCGAATAACTGTAACTGATGGGGAAACTGTATCCCCAGCCATTCCAATAGCTTCCCCAATAATACGGATCCCAATAGCCGGGATATCCCCACCACCAGTAAGGAGGGTAAGATGGATAACTGGTAAAATAGTATGTATCGAAGATATAGCTCAATTGCAGTCCCAAATCGGCATTTTCTTTATCGTTGACCCGATGATATCCTGAACGGTCCATGTTTTGGGCCACTTTGGAGATTATTTTTTCTGCTTCCTGACTTTTCAGGTATTTGGGTTCTGCTGTATCATCGATCAGCAAAATGCTGTCGGCAATGAAATAGTTGTGGTGCTGGTTGGCATCAAATGAGGCGTCTCTTTGGGTGTAGACAAGATATTCATTGCTTTGTTCTGTCCAGTCCGGTTCTTTTTGACAGGAATGGCAGAAAGAAGTTAAGGCCACCAGGCATAGAGAGAGTCTGTAGTTCATAAGCTAATTGTTTTTGTTCAGGACAAATATAAGGTGTGTTCGGAAGAAATAAGAGGTGAAAGATGATAAAGCCTGAAAAGTCAGCTCCCAAGTGACTTTTCAGGCTAATGAATAGGTTTTTATATTTTAATTACGTTATTATGAACGTGTTGTTTCCAGTGGAAAATTCTCAAAATCAAAGAGTGGGGTAGAGAGATAGCGTTCTCCGGTATCCGGAAGGAGTACCACGATATTCTTGTTTTCATATTTTGATTCCCTGGCTATCTGTAGGGCGGCAAAGGTGGCTGCTCCCGATGAGATGCCCGTAAGCAGTCCTTCACGAAGTGACAGACGGCGTCCCATGCGTAAGGCATCCTCGTCTGTAACACGGATAATCCGGTCAATGATATTGCGTTCCAGAATACTGGGGATGAATCCGGCACCGATACCCTGAATCTTGTGCGGACCGGGTTGTTCTCCGGAAAGGACTGCAGAAGCATCCGGTTCTACGGCAATGATTTCAATATCCGGATTCAGTTCTTTCAGTCGGCGGCCCACTCCGGTAATGGTTCCTCCGGTGCCCACACCGGCTACAAACACGTCCACCTGTCCTTCCGTGTCGCGCCAGATCTCTTCGGCAGTGGTACGGTAATGTTTCTGTGGGTTGGCCGGATTTTCAAACTGTTGCAGCAAAACGGCGTTTTCCAAGGTGGAAGCCAGTTCCTGTGCCTTGGCTATGGCTCCCTTCATTCCCTGTGTTCCGGGAGTGAGCACCAGTTCGGCTCCTCGGGCACGCAACAGATTGCGCCGCTCGATACTCATGGTTTCAGGCATGGTCAGTATGGCACGGTATCCTTTGGCACGTGCTATCCAGGCCAGTCCGATGCCGGTATTGCCGCTTGTCGGTTCCACGATAATGCTTCCGGGGCGCAGAATGCCTCGTTCTTCAGCGTCTTCAATCATTCCCAGCGCAATGCGGTCTTTTACACTGCCACCCGGATTCAGATATTCCAGTTTGGTCATGATGTTGGCTTTTGCCTGTTCCTCCTGAGGCAGATTCTGTAATTGTACTAAAGGAGTATTCCCTACAAGGTCTGTAAGTTGTCTGTATATTCTTTTCATAATCTGAGCATTTTATGGTTACTTTGCAAAGGTAAGGGGAAAGCCTTGGGCAGGCAATACCCTTTTTATGGGATATTTTAGAATAGGAAAGGATATGATTACATTAGAGAAAGTGAAACGCTATCTGAATCGCGAAAAACTTTATCAGATTATATTTGAGTCGGATACTTATGCCGGACGCATGTTCGACACGGTGCTTATTATTACCATTCTGCTCAGTGTTTTGGCGGCCATTATCGAAAGTCTGCCGTTTGTCAGTGATGGTTGGCGTCTGGTTTTGCAGATATTTGAGTACGTATCCACTTTTTTCTTTACAGTGGAATACGTGTTGCGTATCTATGTGTCCGACAAACCGAGAAAATACATCTTCAGCTTTTTCGGTATCGTGGATCTGTTGGCCACTTTGCCTCTTTATCTGGCTTTCTTTTTTCCTTCTGTGCGCTATGTGCTGATCATTCGTGTTTTTCGTTTGATCCGTGTATTCCGTGTGTTCAAGCTTTTCAGTTTCTGGACTGAAGGAAACCTCTTGTTGCGTTCGGTGCAGAAGAGCATGCGCAAAATTCTAGTATTTTTTCTCTTTGTACTGATTCTGGTCATTTCGATAGGTACGATTATGTATATGGTAGAGGGGGAGCATCCCGAGTCCGGCTTCACGGATATTCCGACCAGCATTTATTGGGCTACTGTGACACTGACCACGGTAGGTTATGGCGATATTACTCCGCTCACGGCCGTGGGACGTTTTATTTCCGGTGTGGTGATGCTGTTGGGTTATACCATTATAGCCGTGCCTACCGGTATTGTTTCCGTAACCTTGATGGACGAGCAGAAAAAAGCCGGGGGCACTTGTCCTAATTGTGGACGTCCATTGGATATTGATGCCCGTTACTGTAAATATTGCGGTACTCCAATTGATATTTCAGAACAGGGCAAGAAAGGGGAGCCAATTAAAAAATCAGGAAAAACAACCAAAGTTTAGGATATTCTTTGTAAATTTGCGCAATTTTTAAAATAAGTTTTCAAATGAAAAAGTTTTTATTGATTGCCGTAATGGCTGTTTTGGGAGCTGTATCTGCTCAGGCGCAGGTAAGACTCGGTGGTGAATTCTCTGTGTGGTATAATAGTGATGCAGAAAACACATCTTATATGTTTATGCCTGAAATCGGATATAAACTGAATGATAAATGGGAAGTAGGTACTCATATTGGTTTCAGTGGAAATTCTGATCAGGAAGGTCTGGATTTTAAGTTAGCTCCATTTGCCCGTTATACATTCCTGAGAGCCGGAATGTTTTCCATGTTCGGAGAGGGAGGTTTTGGTGTAGCTACCAGAAAACATCATAATACTGCTTTTAATATTGGCTTGCGTCCAGGTATTGATGTTGAGTTGAGCGAGCATTGGAGTTTGGAAGCTCACTTGGGATTCCTGGGATTTGTGGCTAATGATGATGGTATTGGAGAAATGGGACCTTCTGGCTTTGGTTTTGATTTTAAGAGTGGAACCTCTTTTGGTCTGATTTACCAGTTCTAAATTCACGAAGAGAATTGAATGTAATATAAAATCGTGTAAAACGAAACGCCCCCTGAAAGTATGATCAAGACTTTCAGGGGGCGTTGCTTTGTATGCTCGGCATGAGTATTAGCTAACGGGTGCAAGTCCCCAATGAGCCCTAATAGCGGGAATCATACAGCCAATAGCAAGGGTGTCCATCGCGAGTTGGAATCTGAAAGAAGCTGGCGGCAAACATCTGGTCTGACGAACAGAAACTTCATATAAGGCATATAACCGTGGGTAAGGTTGCAAAGCAAACCAAAGCCCTATAGCTATTCGGAACGGTTGATGTAAATGAAGCAGACCTAAGATTGAAAGTTAATACCCTTATCCGAGGAGGTCTCACGGACGCATGAGAATAGTGAAAAAGAAAACGAAAGTAGGAAGAAAACTACTTCGTTTTCCTCCTACTCGATTA
>CALUIU010000022.1 GCA_944320795.1 Candidatus Paraprevotella stercoravium
TATTTATTTATTTATTTATTTATTTATTTATTTATTTATTTATTTATTTATTTATTTATTTATTTATTTATTTATTTTCACTTCATACACAAGTGTATGAACCGAAATTAAATATAAAAAACAATAAAGAAACAAAGAAAAAAGCATATTAAAAGTCAGCAAGTTAGAACAGAGAGAAAAAACAACTAAAACTAAAACATTTGATGCAATTTCAAGAAAACCAGAAAGAGCAATTATATTAATATTTGTAAATCCATTCACATTATATAATATCTATTATTAATAATTAAAAAGGGATACCATTTTGGTATCCCTTTTTAATTATTCTGACAGATCCTCATCCTCGTCATCATCCCCATCAGCCCTCCGATCCGTATCACGTGCCGCAATATCTGTAATAGGCATCTGACGCGAAAAGGCCTCATGGAAGGAAATTATGGTTTCCGTACGCTGAAGGCCCAATGGTTGCAATTTATCATGTATGATGCTCAACATATGATTGTTGTTACGAGCATAAATCTTGATGAACATATCATAATCACCGGTTGTGTAATGGCATTCCACCACCTCAGGAATCTGCTCCAACGCTGCTACCACACGATCAAAATCCGAAGGATCCTTTAGGAATAAGCCCATATAGGCACAAGTATCATAACCAATCTTTTCAGGATCCAAAATATACTGAGAACCCTTCAGAACTCCTAACTTCACTAACTTCTGAATTCTCTGGTGGATAGCCGCACCTGAAACCCGGCATGCACGAGCAACTTCGAGAAAAGGAATACGCGCATTTGACGCAATCATCTGAAGAATCTGCTCATCCAAACTGTCTAAGTTTAAAGCTTTCATATTGTGTTATATTTTATAGATTACTACAAAAATAGCAATTTTAGTAATACAAACACAAAAAATAGGCATTTCCAATTAAGGAAATGCCTATTTTTATAATTATTTGAATAATCTGCTATCAGCTTAATTTCGTTTACTTGCTGAATAGTTGATCTTCAGAGCCCATGATTTACGCAATACCTGCTTGATATCAGTAACGATACCCATCTTGGTCTTCTGGTCTACCTTTAATGAAATCTGCTGTGCAGCCTGATCAGACATACTAGCACGTTCCTGTGCTACGAAATCCATAATCTCAGCTGGCTCAGCAAAACGGTCATTCAACTGAATACGAGTTCCTGAACCCATTGTTGCACGCAACTGATCGGTTGGAGGACCTACATAAATGAATGATACCGCTGATTTTTTCTCCAGCTTTTCCAATTCAGTACCAGCCGGAACAGTAAACTTCACTTTCAAGGTAACCTCACGCATAGTGGTTACAATCATAAAGAAGAACAGAATGGTAAAGATCAAGTCAGGAAGTGAAGATGTATTCATTTCGGGCATCTCTCTACTACCCTTTTTATTAAATCTGCTCATTACTTTTCTCCTCCATAATTTTTAGGTTCTGCTTCAGAAATCTTCTGTGGGTAATAGCCACGGATAGCTTCCTGCTGCTCATCGGTACAATTTGCATAAACTTTGCCAAATCTAGCCTTAGCCAATTCGTCACGCAGTTCATTATAAGCACGTACCAATTCATTCTGAACCTGGAAGTACACATTATAGCTTGTTCCACGGTCGGTCTGAACAGAAATCACATGTTTGTCGGTTACCGCACACATACCCAACAATGGAATGTTCTTGGCATGCTTTTCTGGCAATGACGGTGAATTGTTCGGATTCTGAACAAATTCCTTTGCACGTTCGCAAAGTTGATCCAAACCGATATAGTCACCATTTACCATCAAATTACCGGCAGAGTTGATTTTTACGTTCAGTACGTTTCTTTCCTTTACATCGATTTCAGCTTCACTCTGTTCATCCTCTGGTGGAGGCGGAAGGCGGCGAACCAAACCCATGTCAGTATCCATAGAAGTGGTCACCAGGAAGAAAATCAGCAAAATGAAAGAAATGTCCGCAGTAGAACTTGCGTTCAAACCAGGTACTGTTCTTTTTTTCTTTGCCATTTAATTTTTAGTTTTATAAATTGAAAACGATGTTTTTATTTCTTCTGTGCGCTCTTTTTGATAATGCCAGACATATTAACTACAACTGCAATTGCGGCTACAGCCATCAGGATATAAGTTGAAATGATGAACATATCCACAACTGAAACCATTGCTCCACTGGTAACATTACCATCAGCAGCAGTAAAATCAGGCTCATTCAAGTTTGTCAACAAACCAATAGCCAAAGAAGCGATCAACAGAACTACGGAAATAAGACTAATTTTACCTCCAGGAACGCCACTCAGGTTCTCACCAGAGGCTCCCATACCGTCCTTAATGCTCTTGATTGCACTCCATACGGCCAACAGAGCTGTAATACCGGTCAGCACGTACATGAGGTAAATAACAGCGTCGGTACACTGAGGCGCATTATAATCCCCCATCGGGTTGTCATATCCGATCATGAAGAAGCACGCAAATACAATCAGAATGACTGCAATGCAGACGTTCAACATGCTCTTAGACAATTTTTCGGTCTTTATCATGATTATTATTTTTTCAAGTTATACTTCATACACATATCCAACAGAGAGATTGTAGCCTCTTCCATATGAGCGGTAATAGTCTCGATCTTTGACAGGATATAGTTGTAGAAAATCTGCAGAATCAAAGCAACCACGATACCGAAGATAGTAGTAATCAAGGCCACCTTCATACCACCGGCAACAATTGTCGGAGAGATATCACCAGCCCGCTGGATCTCGTCGAACGCCATAACCATACCGATCACAGTTCCCAAGAATCCCAAAGACGGAGCCATAGCGATGAACAAAGTGATCCATGAGCAACCCTGCTCCAGATAGCTTGACTGTACGCTTCCGTAAGCAACAACTGAACGCTCTACGTTTTCGATACCCTCGTCAATACGCATCAGACCCTGATAGCAGATAGAAGCAACAGGACCACGAGTATTACGGCAAATTTCCTTTGCACCTTCTACATCACCTGCAGACAATTTCTCTTCCAATGAGTTCAACAGTTTCTTCACGTTAATCTCAGCCAAGCTCAAGTAAATGATACGCTCGATACAGAAAGCAAGACCCAAGACCAATGCGATGGCTACCAATGACATGAAGCCTGCATCTCCTTCGATAAACTTAGTCTTCAATTCTTTGTGAATACCACCTTCCTCAACGATTGGCTCCTGAGCGATATCTTCAGTAACAGCAGCGGCAGCTGTATCAACAGCAGCTGAATCAACAACAGTTGTGTCAACGGCAGCTGAATCCACGGCTGCAGAGTCGGCCTGAGCCATCATCGACTGAGTCGCGCCAAATGCAAAGACTCCCATCATCGCAATAATTGCAAATAACTTTTTCATTGTGTGTCTAATTTTTTAAGATTATTAATTGTTTTATTATTTATCGCGGAGAGAGGGGGATTCGAACCCCCGATACGCTTTTGACGTATACACGCTTTCCAGGCGTGCCTCTTCAGCCACTCGAGCATCTCTCCTTTCATCCTTGAAAACGTACAAAAAAATGCTACATTCTCAAAACGGGTGCAAATTACAAAAAAAATGTGATATGCAAGCGAAATCAGGTGCAAAAATATTCTTTTTTTTCTTCTTAGCCACTATTCCACAAAGAAAAAATTGCGTTAACTTATGAAATATTTCTTTTTGCTCCCTTTTATGCTTCTACCCGATCAAAAATCTCCAATGCCGCTTCTGTTGTACACCGAATGACTTCTGACTCTGCGACCTCATAAATCTGGCTTAATTTCTGTACGACATAGGGCAGATAGGCGCTCTCATTACGTTTGCCACGATAAGGCACAGGAGCCAGATACGGAGCATCAGTTTCCAAGACCAAGCGCTCTAATGGAACCGCAGCGAGCAGTGTTTCTGGCAAATCTGACTTTTTAAAAGTAACGATGCCATTAACACCCAAGACAAAGCCCTTAAAATCAAGCAGCTCGGCCGCTTCATCAGGAGTTCCCACAAAACTGTGAAACACTCCACGAAGAGGCTCTTCACGATATTCCCGCAACACATGTACCAAATCGTCATGAGCTGAACGACTGTGAATCATCAAAGGGAGGCCATATTTCAAGGACAATTGCACCTGAAAATCAAAAGCCGCCAACTGTTCCCGCTTCATACTGTCATCCCAATAATAATCCAGTCCAACCTCTCCGATACCTATATAGGGATGTCCGGGAGTAGCCACCAAAGTTTCCATATACCGGAGTACCTGCTGATAATCCTGGTCCAAATCTGTAGGATGAAGCCCCATCATTGGATAAAGGAAACCGGGATTACGCTCCGCTAAAGCATTTAATGCAGAAATACTGGCCTTATCGATGTTGGGCAAAAAAATCTTTCCCACCCCATTCTGCCGGGCCCGCTCCAAAACAAGATCAATATCTTCTGTAAACTCATCTCCGTAAAGATGGGCATGCGTATCAATAATGTACATAATTACAGATCACGATTCAATAGGGACAATACAAAGCGTTTCAGATTTTCTTTCTTAGTCTCGGACAAAGCCACTTCTTCAAGAAGTTCCAACCCTTCCTCAAAATAAGCCTGGATCTTTTCATTGCAACAGGCCGGGACTCCTACTTCATTATAAATAGCACGTACCGAATTAATTTTTTCCTCAGCGACATAGCTCTTACAATCAAGCCAGCTTTTCAGAATACGGCGCTGTTCTTCATTTGACAATTCAAAGGCTTTGATCAGCAAATAGGTTTTCTTATTACACAATATATCTCCACCTATTTTCTTTCCGAACTTTTCAGACTGGCCATACACATCCAGATAATCATCCTGCAACTGAAAAGCCAGTCCTATTTTCTCGCCAAACTGATACAACAACTCGGCGTCACGCGCTTCCGCTCCTCCGACCAAAGCTCCGATTTTCAGGGCACATGCCAACAATACAGAAGTCTTCAGACGGATCATTTCTATATATTCAGCCTCAGTAACATCCTGACGCTCTTCAAAATCAATATCGTACTGCTGTCCCTCTCCGATTTCCAAAGCGGTTCGGGTAAAAAGGTCTAATACAGCCGACAAATATTCTGCCGGAGCCTGTTGCATCAGAGAATATGCCCAAACAAGCATGGAATCACCACTGAGAATAGCCGTGTTTTCATTCCACTTCTTATGTACCGTAGGCTTTCCACGGCGCAGATCCGCATGATCCATCAAATCATCATGCAACAACGTGTAATTATGATAGGTCTCCAGGCCCAAAGCCAAGGGAACGATACGCTCCAAATCTTCACGATAAAGGTTATAGGCCATCAGCATCAGAACCGGACGGATACGCTTGCCTCCCATAGAAAGCACATAACGGATAGGATCATAGAGTCCGGCCGGCGTAGCCTTAATATTCATATTCTCAACCTGCGCTTTTACAAAAGCTACTATTTCTTCTGAAGTATACATAAACAAAACATTCTTGATTAAAAAAAGGCTGCACAAGGCAGCCTTTAAATTTCCTATATTACTGTAAACGGAATGTCACTGGCAAAGAGAATTTCACACGTACCGGTTTTCCTCTCTGACGACCCGGCTTCCAACGTGGCATAATCTTCAGCACACGCTCTGCTTCTTTTGACAAGTAAGGATCCGGACTTCTTACGATCTCAATATCTACAATAGAACCGTCCCTATTTACCACGAAGGTTGCGATTACACGACCCTGAATGTTCTGCTCCACACAGATTGGCGGATACTTGATGTTCTCCTGCAACCATTTCATACAAGCCGCTTCACCACCCGGGAATTCCGGATTCTCTTCTACAACAGTATGGATTGTCTCATCCTCTACGGCCTCAACTACCGGACCAACCGGACCTGTAGGACCTGTAGAAGCAACACCACCGGTACCGGTTACAGGAGCGATTGCCTGATTCATTTCCTCAGAACTCTCCACTTCTTCTTCTACCAGTTCGGTCTCGTTATCCACAATGTTCAGGATTTCAGCGATCTTAGGTGCAGCTGCTGGTGGTGGAGCTGCTACTTCCGGCTGTTTTGAGATAGGAATCATGTCTTCTTCAACAGTAGCCGTGAATACGGGTTCCAACTCAACAACTTTCTTCTCGCGCTGCGTCCATTCGAACGCAACGAAAATAGCAGCAAGAACAATCACGTAGCCAATCAGCATGCCGGTGCTTTTCTTACCTTCAAGATCTGCTTTCTGCGATTTTTTTATTTCCATAATATATTTTATTTTTACTTATTCGTCTTAACGTGGCAAATGTAGCACATTTTTTTATTTTAAGACACTGAAATTCTCTTTTTTTTTTCCGCAAAAGCATTCTTTTTTATTTTTTCCGTAATCTGACACCCTAAACGGCTTTTTTATACGTTATAAATTAAAAAAGATGTATCTTTGACCACAAAATAGTAACCATAATGAAAAAAACAGGCTGTTTACTTCTTGGAATCCTCCTCTCCCTCTCGGCCCGGGCGCAAGAGGCTTCCACCGTCTTCAATTTCCTAAAGCAACCGGCATCCGCACATGCTACAGCTCTCGGAGGTAAGGCTATATCTGTGATTGAAGACGACGCTTCGCTTATTTTTCTGAATCCCGCATTATCTTCCTCTGTATCAGGAAATACACTAAACCTGAACTTCATGACTTATATGCAGGGATCAAAAACCGGAAGCGCCTCTTATATCCATACTGCAGGCGAGCGTAATACATGGGGACTCGTAGCACAATTCTGCAATTACGGAAATATTGTGGAAACCAATGAAGAAGGCATAGAATCTGGCACTTTGTCTTCTTTGGATATGATGTTGGGAGGTACCTATTCATACCTGTTTAACGATTACTGGGCAGGCGGAGTAACCGGAAAATTCATTTATTCAGGATTGGCCGGATACCAATCTATGGGACTTGCTGTAGATCTGGGAGTGAACTACTACAACGAAGAAACCGATTTATCCCTCTCGGCGGTGGCCAGTAATGCAGGAGGGCAGGTAAAAGCATACAATGATCGGTTTGAACGCATCCCTTTTGATCTGTCCATAGGATTCAGCAAAGGAATGGAACATGCCCCTATCCGGGTTACAGTCACCATGAATGATCTGACACGGTGGAACTATAAATATTATTATAATCCGGAAGGGAAAGAGAAATTCAGCACCATGTTCTTAAACCATTTCAGTCTGGGTGTGGATATTCTGCCGTCACAATCGTTTTACTTATCGGCCGGATACAATTTTCGGAGAGCGTCGGAAATGAAAGAAGCAGGCAAATCCCACGGAGCCGGACTCTCTTTCGGCGGTGGCGTACAGTTACAAAGATTCAAGCTCGGTGCGGCCTATGCGCAATATCATGTATCTACACCTACTTTCGTTTTTAATGTGTCTTATCAATTTAACTAAAGATAATCATGGATAGAAATACAAAAAAAATAGTCATTGCCGTAGACGGTTTCTCTTCTTGTGGCAAAAGCACCATGGCCAAGGATCTGGCCAAAGCTATTGGTTACATCTATATTGACAGTGGTGCGATGTATCGCGCCGTAACTCTCCTGGCCTTGCGGCGTAACTTGTTCCTGCCAGACGGACAGGTGGATACAGAAAAACTTCGGACCATACTGCCGAATATCCGTATAACCTTTACACTGAACAGCGAAGGCCGGCCGGAAACCTGTCTCAATGGCGAAAATGTCGAAAAAGAAATCCGTGGTCTGGAAGTCTCCTCACACGTCAGTCGCATAGCCGCCCTTGATTTTGTCCGCTCCGAACTGGTGCGCCAGCAACAGCTTATGGGACAGGAAAAAGGAATCATTATGGACGGACGAGATATTGGTACTTGCGTTTTCCCAAATGCCGAGCTTAAAATATTTGTAGTGGCATCTGCAGAGATCCGTGCCCAAAGAAGATATGACGAACTGACGGCCAAAGGAGAAAAAGTACAATATGAAGATATTTTAAACAATGTCCAAGAACGAGACCGGATTGATACGACGCGTGCCGTAAGTCCACTACGAAAAGCAGACGACGCTATCGAGCTGGACAACAGCCATCTAACTCCTGAGGAGCAGAAGGAATGGCTTATGGAACAATTCAACCGTGTAATCGCCAGCCTATGATTATCGAGATTGATCAGGAATCGGGATTCTGCTTCGGAGTAACCCGCGCAATCAGGAAAGCCGAGGAAGAATTACAAAAAGGGCAGGTACTATATTGCCTCGGAGATATTGTACATAACGGAAAAGAATGTGACCGATTGAAAAAAATGGGGCTCATTACCATTGACCATGAAAAGTATGAACAGCTCAAAGGAGCCAAAGTTCTGCTGCGCGCACATGGAGAGCCACCGGCTACATATATAAAGGCCACTGAGAATCAGATAAATATCATTGATGCCACTTGTCCGGTTGTACTTCATCTTCAGGAAAGAATCAAAAAGGAGTACCAAAACAATAAAGCACAAAGACAGATTGTAATTTTCGGAAAAAACGGTCATGCGGAAGTTTTGGGCCTCGTCGGACAAACCGACGGCACAGCTATTGTTCTGGAAAGTCCTGAAGAAGTAAACAAACTGGACTTCAATCAGGATATCTCTCTCTATTCACAAACGACCAAACCGTTGGACGGATTTCGAAAAATAGTAGAATATATTGAGACTCATATAGCTCCAAACGCTACATTCAAATATTATGATACGATTTGCAGACAAGTGGCGAATCGCATGCCCAACATTCGTAAATTTGCCGCCCGTCATGATGTCATCCTTTTTGTATGCGGCAAAAAAAGTTCTAACGGACGCGTACTCTACAACGAATGCTGTGCGGTAAATCCGAACAGTCATTTGATCGACGCGGCTCAGGAGATCGATCTGCGATGGTTCGACAGCTGCCATTCGGTAGGAATCTGCGGTGCCACTTCCACCCCAAAATGGCTGATGGAAGAATGCAAAAGCTATATTGAGTCAGCCTTGACGCCGTCGGAATAATCACGGCACAGCGCACTGTTCAAATTTCATCGGGACAAAATTCCGATTTCGTCCTGACAAAATTTGAATATGATCGGGACAAAAAAATCGCGGGCTCCTGTCATTGATTACACATGACAGGAGCCCGCGATTTTTTTTATCGTTATTATTTCTTTTCTTCCGACTTTATTTCCGTACGAATCTTGACTGGAATCATAACCTTCGGAAGAGCCGGATCATTGGTTATCAGCAATACCCTCGGTTTATTCTTGGCCTTGACCAGATATTTATCCAAAACCGTAATTTTCAACTTGGTTTTACCACCGGCCTCAATCTTACGATTGCCCAGACTGACATTGACCGCCTTATTAAATACCTGAATAGTCCGGATTTCCAAAGGAGACTTACCCTGATTCTCAATAGTTATTACACCGGTCTTTTTCTTTCTCCAACTCATTTCACCCAGATCCAGAGAGTCGGCAGAAAGCACCATTTTCGGAGCACGTTCCAGTTCGGTTTTTGTCAGTTTGGAGAAATCAGGAAGCAATACAGCTGAAACAACAATCTCATTATCTTCGCCAATCCGATCTCCCATTTCGCGCGCCAGATAAATATTGGTCTGATTCAGTCCCATCTGCTGCAAACGCTTGCTGTCCAATGTCAGCTGTATCTTTCCGATACGTCCTCCGGAAAGTTTCTCCGGCAAATAACGGGCTTCCAAATAAGGGGGAAGATGCATCAATTGAGGCACATAACTGCTGCGCGAGGTATTAACCACGGCAATCTCCGCCACCGGACGGTCTCCCTTATTGACATTATCAAATTCAATATTATTGGTATTCAAGCGAATATTACCTAAATCTATGGGAAACAATCCTTCATAATTGGCCAGTTTGGAAACGACACGTCCTTGCACATGCAAATAGAACGGTTCCTCTGAAGCATTGGTATATACTTCCACATCCTTCTGAAAAACACCTAGCATCTTGGCATCGTAAACAACCTCTATCTTTCCGGTTTCGCCCGGCGCTATAGGGGTTTGAGTCCAGTCTACCGTCGTGCAACCACAGGAAGGATTGATATCAGTGATCAGCAAATCGGACGTACCTGTATTTTCAATCGAGAATTCCGCCTTACCGGGCATTTTGAACATCAGCTCACCCATATTGGCCACTTCTCGGTCAATTTTCAGTTCCGGTTGTGCCCAAAGCGCGCCTGCCGCCATACAGGCCAGCCCCCACATGTATATTCTTTTCAAAATCATCTTTTTTCTTTTATTTACGGCAAAGATAAAGATTTTGAGACAGATTACAAGAAATACATTCTATTTTCTCACTCCTTAATCTTCTCTAACGTACGTAGAGCCGCTTCCATGCGACGCATCAGATTGCGTTTGTCCGTACGAGGCGAGTACACAAATCCCTCTGATACAATCACCTTCCCTTCAGCCGTATCCACACGGGCCAAAGATACAAACGGACCTCCGATACCTCCATGTCGCAGTTCCCAAAGACCGCGCAACTCCCAGGCCTGACGGTTATCGATCATACGCTCCCGCAGCGACACAATAGGCATATCCTCTTCCCAAGTGGTAGCCATCCACTGATCGGGACGACTGCCGGGAATGTTCTTTTTCATCACCGAATCACGCTTTTCCACCCAATATACCACATCCGAGAAAGCGGCCTTCGGATCGTATGGGAAGGTATACATCACCAGATTCAGGTCCTTTTCATTCAGATCGGTAGACGCCCAAAGGAATTGCTCCCGCTGTTTCATGGAGCGCATCTCATCGGGTACACAAATGCGGTAACCGAAGGTTTTGAGAGCCGCCTGCTCCGTATCACGGTGATAACGCTTCTTCAAGCGCGAAGCTTCCAGATTCAGTTCAGACTCCACAAAGTAATCTACGATCTCCTGACGATGCTTCATCAGCACATGTTCCAGACCCTTCAGATCTGGGGACTTAAGTTCTACATATACCTGTGGTTGGGCCTTTACGTTATAAGCCACCGCCAAACGGGGCTTCTCAAGAGTAGAATCCAATTCGACAAACATGGTGTTGCGCATGGTGGTATACATCTGCACATAATTTTCGGGATACACCCGAAGCATCTTGAACAGGGGTTCGTGCTGCGGCAGTCCGGGCACACTTCCTTTCAGAACAGCCTGCAAAGAATCTCCCATAGGACTGTTCCACACATTGCGGTCCACCACTAACAACAGTTCATAAGGAACACCCTTTGACTCGGGCAACACCGCTTTTTTCTTTTCTTCACGACAACTGCCCAAGAGAACCAACATCAGCAAGCCAAGGAATGACTGACTGGTTATCTTATATTTTTTCATATTCTTGAAGTTTTTAAGGTTTGGAATCATTCGGTAACAGAGGGAAGAACCAGCACACGCAAATAGTCCTTCAAATGAAACAGGCGGTTACCGGCACCACTTTGAGCATCGCACAGAAGCAATACAGTCTGTCGGCCGTCCGGCAAACGGATACCGGCAGCCATTCCCTCATAATTGGCCAGACGGTAGGAAAAAGGATTCAGGCGGGTGCGAAACGATACCACGAGAGTTTTTTCTACTTCTCCTCCCTCGGCCTCTAACAGACTTTGTGGATCTACACGATAGATTTTATGGTTTACCCAGCTGCGCAGATAGTTCTTACTGACAAAAAACTCCCGTTCCAAAACCAACAGACCGTAATCGGGAAGCGAAAGCATTTCCGACACACCAAAGCAATAAGTGCGACCGGCACTGCGCGCCTGAGGTTTATCCGTGCGGTAACGGCCAGCCAGACGGTGCCCCCCCTCGGTATTCAGACGATAGACCGGTAGCAGAACCGATTCACGTCTGGTAAATCCCGCAGGATCTCCGTCGG
This sequence comes from Candidatus Paraprevotella stercoravium, assembly GCA_944320795.1. GTDB lineage: Bacteria > Bacteroidota > Bacteroidia > Bacteroidales > Bacteroidaceae > Paraprevotella > Paraprevotella stercoravium. Next base: position 11,853 of record CALUIU010000022.1, read on the forward strand.
TACGCAGCACATTTTCCGTACAGGTCCAGATACAGGCGTTTGCCGTATCTGCGGTCAGGGACTCAAAACCGTAATTGGCATGGATCTGCTGTGGAGAGGCTTCTCCATCAAATGTCCAGGAATCATGTAACGGACGACCGGACAAATCATAATCTCGAATGACCTGTTCTTGCTCCGAGGCCAGCAGCAGACAGTTCTTTTCGGGCCACCAGCTTACGGCCTCCAGATCAAGACGAGGACGATCGCCGCAGTCCTGTAAAACTACCCGCCGCACCTGCTCCACCTGCAACACCTTTCCGGTGAGTGAGTCCTGCCGGATGCGCCACAGGACAAAAGCGTTCTGTTTGTCATTGACTACCGCATAAAGCCCATTGCCCAAGGCCGTGATTCCGCTGTAATCGCCGGACGGAATGTTCCAGCGGGCCAGATTGTATGTTCCGGCCCAAGCCGCTTTTCCGGAAACGGCCCCGGCTGTGCCACTGAATCCCGCAAAAAACAGAAACGACAGCAAAAAACGAATCGTATATTTTCTTTTATTCATTTACATGTATTCTCTTGCCGGGCAGATAGGTTCTGAACTCCGGCGCATAATAACTCTGTAATTCGGCACCTCCATGCAGATAAGTTCCGCTGAACTGTACGCGGTAGGGAACTTCCAGAACATAATTGCCTTTCTGCAGATGATCAAAGTAGAGCAGCATCCCATCTTCCTCCAAAGACAGATAGTATCCCGCTCCCTGCATGGAACGATAACCCGAAGTAACCCAAACTGGCTGACAGCAAGCCGCCGAATTGATATGAAGCAGCATATAGTCGTAGTCACGGTCAGCCCGGATCATGTAAACCGCCTTCATCTCTTCTCCCACGGTCAGAGTATCGGGCAGGCGACTGATCTCTACCGACAAGGCGCCCCACTCTTTCTGCTCCCGCACAATCTGATCGGGCGACAGTTCGTATTGCGTATAAGCGGTACCCCAGGTCAGATGGTCGTCCTGCTTCTTCACGGTAAGAGCCTCCGGAGTGGAAGTTGTTTTATCCAACGGCAGTATATAGCGCATCACCGGCAGATCTGCAGACGAAGCGTCAACCGGCTGCGTTGTGGAAGCGGTATGCAGCACCAAAGAATCGGATACAGAAGCGATATTCTCAGAAGATTTGTCCTGCAACAGGGCCTGTACAGCACATGCGGACAGATAGTTATTGTCCCAACCTTGAATACGCTTCTGCAACAGCACCCACTGCTGCATGCCCTGTATCCGCTCTATCTGTTCGGGCTGTAAGGCGCGGAACATACCCAATGCCGCCAGATGTAGCAGCAGGCGCTGTTCACCCGCAGCAGATCCCCAAAAGGCGGTGTCGAAATAACGGCAACCCAAAGAATCAGTAACCAGATGCTCGGCAACAGAATTCATGCAGGCAAGGGCTTCCTTGTCGCGTCCGTAGGCATATAGCGTGCGAGCGGCAGCAATCTTCCGCATATAAGGCAAAGTGGCGCTCTGCCGGGCCAGTCCGTCCACAGCGTCTTTCACCGAAGGATCTTCCAATGCCTTATCAGCTCCTAAATGACAGGCGACCAACCACAAGAAATCGGTTTCGTCGGGTGTCGGAGTCAGGCGCAAAGGTTCGGGAACAACAGCGCCATTGCGGAAATTCTTCTGCAGATAAAGGAAGGCACGGTCGCGCAACAGTTGTTCCTTGCGGTCCAGTTCCTGATCAGACAAAGCCGTGCTGTATGGGCGCAGAGTTTCCAACAGATTCAAAATCCGTACGGTTACCGAATAACGCCCACGCAAACCGGGCATCCAGGAGAATGATCCGTCAACTTGTTGGCAAGATAAAAGACGGTCGAGCAATTGACGGCGCTGCGCGTTTACCTTCTCCGGCGAACCGGATGCGGCATACAGTCCCTCCAGACGGGCACCAGACTCTTCATAATCCTTGCTCCACGGAGTTTCTTCCCACAAGCGGGAATTCAGACGGCGCATCCACTTCCACCATTCATCTTCCTGACGGATATATTGCGGATCGCTCCATCGGTTCAGCCATTGCTGTATTTGCGGACGAGTTTTCAACAGATGGGCAGAACAAACCGCGGCATAATAGGCGGCAGCAGTCTCCTCGGCCCCCCGACCTTCTGAGCTCTGTAACAAAGGCAATACCTGAACAGCCGCAAAAAGCGGATCGGTATAATATTCCAGGAACCAGGAAGACGGCGCGATTCCCTGGCGGCTGTACATATCCTGTCCAGACAAAGTGATGCGATGATTACCACTGCCTTCCAAGACGAACGGACGGGCATAAGTCACCGGAACGGTTTGCGGGAGCACATAAAGTTCCTGCTGCTCGCCATCGGCATGATGCTGTCCGTCAGCCAAAATACGACAAATCAATTTGCGGCCACCTTCCTGCGGACTAAAGGTAAAGGCATATTGTGCCGATTCTCCTCCAGCCACACGGAACGGCTGTTCCTGACGAAAGACCACAGAATCGGTTTCCGCGTCACGGATTTCCAAAGTCAGCTGTCCCCGGTCTTCCTCCTCGGACAGATTAGTCAGCGTGGTCTGCAAACGGGCCTGATCACCGACATTCAGATAAGCCGGACGGAAGAGCTGAGCCATCAGTTTCTGCTGCGTTACCACAGTAGTATCCAATTGGCAATAAGTCATATCCTTCGTATAGGCTACTCCTAACAGACGCCAACGGGTCAAAGCCTCGGGAACGACAAACGACAGACGGACCTTTCCTTCTTCGTCCGTATTCAGTTCGGCATTGAAATAGGCTGTTTCCTGCAGATTCTTACGGACTGCCGGATGTGTTTCCAACGAAGGTGCGGCCGCCATATCCATAGCGACTTCATTTTCTGCGACTACAGCCTCAGCCAACATTTTCGGACTGGCCATACGGCAGGTAGACACAGCACCATTAGTCTGATAAAGCATCTTCGCATTCTTAACCATACCTCCACCGGTAGCAAATCCCAAGAGTCTGAGATTCAGATCAGACCAGCTTTCCACAGGCTGTAATTCATGTTTCCACGGGAAATTGATGCCGAAGCTGGTTACAGACAAGTAACGACTGCTCCAGTAAGGCATGGCCAGATAAGGAACCGTCGGGAGTGAAAGTCTCCAATAATGTCTGCGGATGGCATCGAGCGAGGCATCATAGAGCGTAAAGAAGCAACGGGCCGACACGGGTTCACCTTTGGAATCGGTCAGTTGCAGCGTCCATTCCTCACGGGCACCGGGTGTAAGTTTATCCCGGAAAGTATGCCATTTGTATTGCAATCGCGAGTTTTCAATGCGACGGTTGATACGTATATCACGGGTATAGACCTCATTATCCTTGACAAAAGCCAGATGCAAAGTGGCCCCTTGACCATAAACCGACTGATATGGAAGCTGCAACGTAAAGAGTGAATCACTGAATTCCATCACGTTACGTTCCTGTATCTTACCGTTATAACATAATGTATAATATAAGGTGACATCCCGTTCCGAAGAACCAATCTCACATTTAAAAGGATTGCTTTCCGTAAAATCGGGCTGCACCGTGCGGAACCAGAATGCAGTATCTACCGGCACACGAGTGTCCTTTGGAGAATATACAAGAACCGGACTGGATGCCTTCAGCGTATCGTTTTCAATGACCGAATTGGCCTTCAGGATATATCGTCCGGACGGAAGCCCCTGCAATCCTTCTAACGGGAATTCCTTATTGGCAATGTATTTGCCGGTGGCCTGCACCATAGTAGCGGAAGAAGCACCTTCTGCCGGCTCGAGATGATAAAAGACTGTACCTGGCAACAATTCACGACGGGTATTCTCCAGATGGAAACACACCAACTCTGCAGAATCACGGTTCAGCACCTCGGGCACTTGAATCGAAAGTGTATTGCGAAGCGTAACCAACTGAAGATAAGCGGTCTGTTCGGCCTGTTCGCCCGACGGATGCAGAGCCGTACAAGTTATGCTGGCCGGATAGGAATATTCCGGTTTGTCCGGATCGGGCGAAACACCCACCGGGAAAGAAAAACAGAAACGGCCGGAGGCATCAGTCTGAAGAGTATCATTTTGCGGCAGCGTTTCTTCCCAGCCCGGTTTATGGGGATTGCTCATCCGGAACTGTGCCGTAACGCGGGTATTGGCTGCCGGTGATCCGTTGTAATTGCGCACGGTACCGGATACATGAAGCGTATCTCCCCAGGCTTTGGGGGACAGGTTGGTCTGATCCAAAACGATTTCAAAATGCGGACGGGTGTATTCTTCCACAGAGAAGGTTTCTGAAACCTCTCCCACCCGAACACGATAACTGCCGTTTGCCCCCTGCAAAGGAAGTTGATAATCCATACGCCATGATCCCCAGGCATCGGTACGCACGCTGTCACGATGCACTTCCTTGCCGGAGACATCATAAACCGACAAAGGCAACAGCGTATCAGGCACAACCATACAGGCGGAATCACGACGTTTGTTGACAACTCCGGCTAGATGAACGGTCTGTCCCGGACGATACAAGGAACGATCCGTATATATCTCTCCCCAAAACTCTGTGGTCTGAGGCACAGTAAACCGCCCCTTGCTCATTGGATCCAACCACGTGGTATCTCCTTGCCAATTGGCATAGATCTTATATTGTTTGAAATTGGAAATATCCATAGATGCCCGTCCGCACTCATCGGTATAAGCTTCCATGCGGAGCTGCTTGTCTTCCTCGAGTGACGGGGACAGTACTTCTACCTTTGCACCCGAACGGGGGGCACCGCTACGCGCATCGGTTACCACAACATCCAACATTCGACCATCGGGCTCAGCCAAAGAAAAAACACGCAATGCGGAAGACTGGAAGAAACGGCATTCCTGCTGGGTACCTTCCGGAGAACGGACCGTAAAATATAAGGCATAGTGACCGATTTCAGGTACTGTCCAGGAAAGCGTATCGCGCATATATTCATAAGGCGAAGGTTCTTCTTTCAAAGACAGCTTGCGGGTTTCCAACAATTCCCCCTGTTTTTGCAGCATTTTCCCAACCTTTTCAAACGGTTGGCGGGTCAAAGTATCCTGCAAACTTTGGGGAATCCGATAAATCCGGCACTCCACATCACGGATGTTACGATGCGCCAAAGTCCAGGAAATGGTATCACCGGGATAACCAGTTTCATCAACAACCCAACTCAGATAAGGCTGACTCAGGCTTTTCAGTTCATTTTTCAGGGCAGAAATACGCCGATAACGAGGATAACGCTCCAAGGCTGTTTGCAGAAGGCGCACTTTCTCCGGATTACTGAAGTCCATCTGCGAAGCGCGCAAATAGGCCTCAGCCACAGAAGGTTGATCAGCAAATCGTTGCATTACGTCAGCATAAGCCTGATATTCTGCGCTCTGGAAGAGCAAAGAATCACGATTCTTCTCTTGCCAGCTAATGTTTGTCTGCGAAAGGTTCTGAATGGAATCCAGTACAAAATACAGTTCGGCTTCGCGATTCTGCTTCTGGCGATAAACAGAAAGTATCTTGCAGACAGTTTCCTGACGGAGTGCTCTATCCGCCCCCAAACGGTTCATCCCCGCCAAGGCTCTCCGTCCGATCAGATGAAGCAGATCCTGTCCCAGGAAACGGTCGGCCGTCCCGGGTTTTACCAAAGGCAGGTAATCATTCAGACGAACGCTACTCAAAGCCTGCGGATCGGCCAAAGAAAGTGTATAATAATAAAGAGCTCTTTTCCGATAATCCTTGCGGCTCCAATATTCCAAGGGCAGACTATCGGCTTCAGCCCAGGAAATCCACGGACCGCGATATTCATTATTCAGACAGATCTCGGCGGCAAATGAAGCGTAAACCGCACGCTCGGCCGGAGTCTGCGCCTCGGCAACCCGACGCTCCAACTCCGGAAAATCCATATAAAAACTGTCCGGACTGATCTGCTGACGCAAGGAAGCCGCTGCCAGAAAAGCAGCCATTTCCTGATTCCGGTTGTTCGCACGCTTTGCCTTGGCCTGGATTTTAGCCACAACATTTCCGGCAGAAGCCGGAAATCCCTGCTCCTGATAGCGAAAAACCTGTTTCCATAAACGGTCGTAACGACGCGCCTGCACCGGCTGAAATATTAGAAAAGATGCCAGCAAAGCGCTTGCACAAGAATATAGTCCTATATTACCGAATGTTTTCATAAGCCAGATTTTTTCAAGATAATTAGACAAATACAGGTCGTAAACAAAGGTATTTAAAATATCGGACAAAAGACGCTTTTTAATTACTTTTTATCATATCGTAAATATAAAGTCACCGCTAATTACGGATTACGGTGACTGATAAAAAAATTCCTCTACCCGGCAAGGCAGAGGAATTTACCAAACTTAGTTCCTATATTTAACCCCCATTATTGAACAAACTTCTTAAAGGCACGGAGATCATGACGCAGACAGCTGATCAACTCCTGACTTTCTTGCAGAATGTTCAAATAAACCAAAGCAACTTTCAGATACTGACTGTTTTCGGTCTGCAAGCGATCGAACTGCTTTTTACGGATTACAGACAACTTATCCTTATAATTCTCCGTCTCAAGCAGGAAGGCCTCAACAATCTCCAGATTCTGCTCCTCGATAATGGCACCGCCACGGGCAATAAACTCAAGCACCTGCTGCTTCACCTGCTGCAGCTCGGCTACACATTCCTCGTTCAGCGGATTGAAGTTATTGTCAACATGCTCCTGACACGGATCATTCATACGTTTCAAACAGTAGATCATCTGCTGATCGCTGTTGGTACTCAAATGGAACCAGGTGTTCTTCTCCAAAGACAACTGTGTATCGATTCTTCTCATACCGACCAGTTCTCTCTGACGGAGTTTCTTGATCATACGTTTTTCCTGATCCAACTTACGGGAAACCTTTCGCAGTGTTTTCAGATTTTCACCGGTGAATCCATCAATAACCCGTTCATAAGAAGATGCCACAAAATCAAGAACTTCTTTCTGAGTGATAGACACATGCTTCTTGAGGTATCCCCAGCACTCAGCCTTGTCGCGGGTTGCCATCATTTCCTGGAATACCACATCACGAGTACCACGCTCTTCCTTCTTGCCAACTCCAATATTGTTTTTCAACAGAATGTAGATTGAAAGAATCACGAAAGCAAACATCACGATCATACCACCGTAGTACATCAGAATGGTTACGAGAGCACAGGATATGAAAGCAATAGCTGCAGTAAGGAACCATCCACCAATAACATTCAGCACACCGGTAATACGGAATACAGCACTTTCACGGCTCCACGCTCTATCGGCCAAAGAAGAACCCATCGCAACAATAAAGGTTACGTAAGTTGTTGACAAAGGCAATTTCAAGGAAGTACCCATGATGATCAGCAAACCGGCAACCACCAGATTGACAGAAGCACGAACCAAGTCAAAAGCGGCTCCATTTTCCAGAATCACTTCATTCTTGTTAAAACGCTTGTCACACCAAGAAGTCAATGCTTTTGGAGTATAACTGGACAGAAACTCACCGATCGTATTCGAACCACGCACAATGCTTCGGGCCACTCGTGAAGAACCGAACATCTCTTCACCTTCATCCTGACGGGACAAATCCACAGAAGTCTTGATCACATTATGTGCTTTCTTGGAGAATACCAGAGCCAATACCATAACAATACCGGCTATCAAAAGGAAAACAAAGGGAGTCTTGGCACTTTCGTTCAAGGAAGACATCATGAAAGTATCCGCATTTCCGGCACCGTTTGCCACGAAATCCTGAAAAGCAGAATAAGCAGCCAAAGGCACACCGATAAAGTTTACCAAGTCGTTTCCAGAAAATGCCATCGCCAAGGCAAATGTACCCATAAGAATGATAATCTTGAAAACATTCACTTTCAGGAAATGCAAAATCTGCATCAGCACGGTACATCCGACAAAACAGCCCGCCAGTGCCATCAGCAGGTTTTCATTAATGTATGTCAACCAAGGAGCATCAGCCAAAGTTGAACCTTTCAAACCTTTAACCAAAGTAAAATAAAGAATAGCGGTTACGGCAATACCACCGAAAATACCGGCTGTATAATTCAAATTCTTACGATAGTTGAAAGTAAAAATCAATCGGGAAATCCACTGCACAATAACACCGACCACAAAGGCAATGGCAACAGACAAGAAAATACCTAAAATAACAGACAAGGCCTTTTCGGTATTCATCAACTCAGCAAAGCCCAAGGTTCCGGTTTCGTCAAACGCAATTTTCAGCAAAGCCAGAATAAATGTACCTCCAAGTAACTCAAAAACCATGGATACGGTCGTCGAAGTCGGCATTCCCAATGAGTTAAAGATGTCAAGCAATACCACGTCGGTTACCATGACCGCCAGGAAGATGCACATCAAGTCATTGAAAGAGAACATCTGCGGCTGGAAAATACCATGACGGGCAATATCCATCATACCATTGCTTACCACCGCTCCGATCAGTACACCGGCTGCTGCCACAATCATAACCGTACGAAAGCGTGCCACCTTAGAACCAATGGCTGAATTCAAAAAGTTTACGGCATCGTTACTGACCCCGACAACCAAATCGAATATGGCCAGCACAAAAAGGAAAAGAATTAATCCCAAGTAAATTGTTTCCATAAATTATAATTGATTATTAATTTTTGCTTTCAACGGTTGCGAAAATAAAAACAGATTTTCATTTATACATTTCAATCCTGTTACAAAGATGTTAATCGCCATTTTTTCTATCTATTTTCCCTGTTCCTGCACCTGGAAAGAATTAAATTGTAACACATTCGTAACATACTCCCTCTCAAATTATGTTATAACAGCGCAAAAAAAACGGCAATCCCTGACCCCGAAAGATCTACAGGATTGCCGTTTTCAATAAATACACCAAGCAATTATTCTTTTACCGGAATCTCTTGCAACAAGGTGCGCAAGAAGATCCAGAACTGAGCGACAGAAGGAATATTGCAACGCTCGTCCGGTGTATGCGGAGAACGTAAGGTCGGACCAAAACTGATTAACTCCATATTCGGATAAACCTGTCCGATCAGACTACATTCCAAACCAGCATGAACGACCTGTACAACAGGATGCTCTCCAAATATTTTTTCATATACATCGCTCATCACTTTGGTAATCTGAGCATTAAAATTAGGCTGCCATGCTCCATAATGACCATCTGTAGTCACTTTCATTCCTGCCATACCGAAGCAGCTCTCCAACATGGTCGTGATGTATTCCATCATTCCTTCGTTCGAACTTCTGGCCAGAATCAGGAATTCCGCATTACCTCCGCCAATCTTCACGATAGCCAGATTAGAAGAAGTCTCCACAATATGAGGAATTGAAGGGATAAAACGCAACACTCCGTTATGACATGCCAAAAGCGCAGAGATCAGGTTATCCTGAATTTCTTCGGGCACTTCATATTTTGGCAGAGCCACTTCCTCAACAGCCATGACGATTGCAGTCTCTACTCCCTCGTATTCAGCCTGGAACAAGCGCTCGCAGTATGCAACAAGATCCTGTAAATCTTCCAGATTCTCTTTAGGAAGAGTCAGAATCACTTCGCATTCTCTTGGAATGGCATTACGCATGTTACCTCCATTCCAGGATGCCAACCGGGCATCATCATCAGCTATAGCCTGTTTGACAAAACGTGCCATCAACTTATTGGCATTCGCACGCTCATCCTTGATCTCCAGTCCGGAATGTCCTCCACGTAAAGCTCCAAGAGAAACTTTGACAGCAATATCCTCAACATCGGTCTCTACTTCTTTATATTGTAAAGCGGCTGTAATATTTACTCCTCCGGCACTACCTACAACAAACTCACCCATTGTTTCATTGTCGATATTCAGTAAGATATCGCCACTGATTACATTATCAGCCAAATGGTTCACACCATACATACAGGTTTCTTCATCGGCGGTAATCAAAGCCTCCAAAGGACCATGTTCCAGAGTTTCATCCTCAAAAACAGCCATAATAGCAGCAACACCAATTCCATCGTCCGCACCCAATGTAGTTCCCTTGGCGCGCACCCAGTCTCCATCTATATATGTCTGGATCGGATCATTCTCAAAATCATGTTCGGAAATCGCCAACTTCTGAGGAACCATATCCATATGTGCCTGCAACACAACTTTTTTACGGTTCTCCATACCTGGAGTTGCCGGTTTCTTGAAAATAATATTTTCACCACCGTCTTTAAATGCCTCTATATGATGCTCTGCAGCCCAATCCAACAGAAAAGCCTGCACTTTAGCCAAATGTCCGGAAGGACGAGGTACCTGAGTCAAAGCATGAAAATTCTTCCAAACAATTTTCGGTTCCAGATTCTTAATTTCACACATAGTTTTATTTTTTATAGGGTTTAAAAAATCAGTTCTTACGGCCAGGACTCTGCTTTAAGGCACGACTGGTAAACTGTAAACGCACCAACGCATATAACCCCAGTACCAACACCAGCAAAGTCTGCAAGGTATGAACCGCCAAAACAAACATCACTCCGTCATCAGCCTGGACTCCATAAAGCAACAATACGGTTTTTACGGCAAAATGCCAAGGACCCGCTCCGTTGGGAGTTGGAACCAGCACGGCAAAGCATCCGACGACAAAAGCAACCAGTACAGCAGACATACTCAAGAAAGAAGTCCCCTCAAAGCAAAAGATCGTAAAATAAAAATGCAAATAATAGGACAACCAAATTCCGAACGTATACAGCAAAAATACGGGAACACTTTTTATATTGCGCAGGGAGACCAGACCATCACGTAATCCCAAAAAGGCATTTCTGGTTTTCTTAAATACAGAAAGCCTCCTCATCAGCCAAACCAGCAACAGAACCAATGCCAACGCACATACTAAAGTTACCATATAACCTGTCGCTGAAAATCCCTGCAATACTCCGACCACACTGATACCCGTCTGACGGAAAAAGGTTATGAACACCGGCAATTGGAATAAAATGGTCAACCCGGCCAACAACACGACGAAAATGGAATCGACAATACGCTCGGTCACAACCGTACCCAAGGCTTTGGAAAACGATGTGCCGTCATATCGGGACAGTACACCACAACGTAAAACCTCACCGATGCGGGGAATTACCAGACTGGAAGCATATGACAAATATACAGAATTGATACAGACTGTCGTGCGCGGATGCTCTTGTACCGGTTCCAAAGTCTGTTTCCAGCGTAAGGCACGAAAAATCTGCGCCGTTATTCCAAACGGCATGGACAGAAGCATCCACATCCAGTCTGTCTGATAATTTAAGACCTCAAAAAATTCTTCCCAATCAAAACCACGATACATCCACCACAGAATCAAGCCAGACAGAACCAAAGGGGCCACAATTTGGAAGATATAGTTGATCAGTTTATTCTCTTTCAATGTCGTTCTCCTTAATTAATATCCGTTATATCCCCGATTATTTATCACCCAAGATAAAAATAAAATCCTTGGATTTGCTCTTTTTGTACGGGATTATACTATCTTTGCATACACAAAAGTAGTATAAAAAAGCAACAATGAAGTCTGTAAAACCTAAAAAATTTTTGGGCCAACACTTTTTAAAGGATTTGAAAATAGCCCAGGACATTGCCGATACAGTAGATGCATGCCCTCAGATTCCGGTACTTGAAGTAGGACCGGGTATGGGTGTCATGACCCAGTTTCTCATCCAAAAGGACAGAGCGGTCAAAGTGGTGGAAATCGACTACGAATCTGTTGCTTACCTAAAAGAAGCCTTTCCTGCGCTGCAAGGAAACATACTGGAACAGGATTTCCTGAAAATGGATCTTCAGAAAGTCTTCGGAGGAGCTCCGTTTGTACTTACCGGAAACTATCCCTACAATATTTCAAGCCAGATTTTTTTCAAGATGCTTGATTACAAAGAGTTGATTCCTTGTTGTACCGGTATGATTCAAAAAGAGGTAGCCGAACGGATTGCAGCCGGACCGGGCAGTAAGACCTACGGCATTCTGAGTGTACTCATTCAGGCATGGTATCATGTAGACTATCTGTTTACCGTACACGAACACGTGTTCAATCCACCTCCAAAAGTCAAAAGCGCTGTAATCAGAATGACACGCAACAACACCCAGTCATTGGGATGTGACGAAACCCTGTTCAAGAAAATTGTCAAAACCTGCTTTAATCAGCGCCGGAAAACGCTACGCAATTCCATAAAACCTATTTTTGCCGAAGCAGACCAGCGCAGACAGCAAAAAGGAGACGCTGTAAAAGATCACAGCAGTTTTCTGCAAAATGAAATTTTCAACAAGCGTCCGGAACAGCTTTCCGTAGCGGATTTTATCAGGCTCACCAATGATGTATCTCAAGAATTGTCCTGATAAATCAAGGCATTTCTTTAGAAAATAAGGATTCTTTTTGTATTTTTGCAAACGGAAAAATATGGATCATCATATATGGACGATTATTACGCGACTTTTTTAAACTTTTAGACCTATCGGAGTGTACTTTTGGACTCCGATAAGAATTTTATTATTGGAGGACGACGCATGCGAACATACTGGAATACGGCCAACGGCCTGAAAACTATGGAAAAATGGGAGCCTAACTGCTGGGTTCAAGTGACCTGCCCGACGCAGGATGATTTGGATTTTCTGGAAAAGGACCTGAAAATCCCCGATTATTTCCTAATGGACATCGCCGATACGGACGAGCGTGCCCGCTATGAGTTTGACGAAGGCTGGATTTTGATTATTTTACGTATTCCTTACGTCAAGGAAGTACGTTCCCGTACCCCTTATACCACAATCCCTCTAGGTATTATCATGAATAAGGAAGTATGTATCACCGTTTGTAATTTTGAAACAAACATGATGATCGACTTTGTAAGTTACCAGCAAAAACGCGGCGTAGGTTTTACCGACTCTGTGGATCTGGTATTCCGTCTCTTCCTTTCTTCGGCCGTATGGTATCTGAAACGGCTGAAGCAAATCAACACACTGATTGAAAAAGCCAAACAGAATCTGGACCGCAATGTGGATAATGCCGATCTGATCAATCTCTCACGGCTTCAGGACAGTCTGACTTATTTCATCACCTCCATCCGAGGCAATGAAACTCTTTTGTCAAAACTGAAATTCAAGCTTCCCATTGACGAACTTGACGCCGATCTGATTGAAGACGTAAATATTGAGATGAGCCAGGCCCGTGAAACCACATCCATCTATGCCAACATCCTTGACTCTACAATGGATACCTATGCCAATCTGATCAACAACAACATGAACAGCGTCATGAAGATGCTTACTTCTATCTCCATTATTCTCATGTTCCCCACATTGGTAGCCAGTTTATTTGGCATGAATCTGGTAAACGGCATGGAGCAGTCGCCCTGGGGATTTCCGTTAGCTATAGGCATCACGGTAATCGTTACAGCTCTGTTCATGTGGTTCTTCAGAAGAAAAACATGGATATAAAGAGAAAAAAACAGAAAAATCTTAGGACTTAATTTCTTTTTTGTTTTAATTTGTAAAAAATATAGAGATTGGAAAACCGAATCAGATACTAAAAGTAAGTAAAATGATGGACTCTCAAGCAACAACTTCTATGGAAGAATTAGAAAACGTATGTATTTCGACCAATGACGAAGCAGCCGCAGAAACTGTAAAAAGCAACACTCTGCAATCAAAAGGCGAAATATTGGATTATATAAAGAAACTGGCGCAAAGCACAGAAATTCCCGGAAAACAGGAATTGGACAGCCTGAAACAAAATTTCTACCGCATACATAAAGCCGAACTCAACGAAAAGAAAGCCGCTTTTGTAGAGGCCGGAGGAAACCCGGATGAATTTGTTCCGGAAGTAGACGCAGACGAGCAGACCTTCAAGGAATGGATGCGCATCATTAAAGAAAAGCGAGCTGAAATCATGGCTGAGCAGGAGCGCATCAAATCAGAAAACCTGCAAAAGAAATTCGACATTCTGGACAAGATCAAAGCCATGATCTCTTCTCCGGAAGAAGCGAACCAACACTATAACGAGTTCAAAGACCTGCAAGCCGAGTGGAAAACCATCACCAACGTACCTGCAGACAAGGTAAACGAACTTTGGAAAAACTATCAGTTATATACAGAACAGTTCTACGACCTGCTCAAATTGAATCATGAATTCCGGGAATATGACTTCAAGAAGAACCTTGAAATCAAGACCCGCCTGTGTGAAACGGCAGAAAAACTGGCAGAGGAAGAGGATGTAATCTCTGCCTTCCAACAGTTACAGGCCTTGCATCAGGAATATAAGGAAACCGGCCCGGTTGCCAAGGAACTGCGCGAAGAAATCTGGAATCGCTTCAAGAATGCTTCTACAGTCATCAACAAGAAGCATCAGCAACATTTTGAGGATATCAAACAGAAAGAAGAGGAAAACCTCAACAAAAAAGCAGAACTTTGCAGCAAAATCGAAGCAATCAATCTGGATGAGCTGAAGACTTTCGCCGACTGGGAACAAGCTACTCAGGACATCATCAAGATACAGGCCGAATGGAAAGAAATCGGATTTGCGCCACAAAAAATGAACGTCAAGATCTTTGAACGTTTCAGAGCAGCCTGTGACAAATTCTTTGAACAAAAAGCCGCTTTCTTCAAATATCTGAAAGAAAACCAGAATAAGAATCTGGAACTCAAAAAAGCACTTTGCGAGAAAGCAGAAGCTCTGAAAGAAAGTACAGACTGGAAAGCAACCGGTGATATCCTGACCAAGCTGCAGAAAGAATGGAAGACTATCGGTCCGGTACCTAAAAAGTATTCTGAGACATTGTGGAAACGCTTTATCGGCGCTTGTGACTATTTCTTTGAACAAAAAGGTAAAGCCACTTCATCAGTACAGACTCAGGAACACGAGAATCTGGAGAAAAAGAAAGGCATCATTGAGCAACTGAAAAACATTGCCGTTGAAGAAATCGACGAATTTGCCGACACTGTACGCAATCTGGCTAAAGAATGGAACGAAACCGGCCACGTACCGTTTAAAGAAAAAGATAAGATATATGCCGAATATCGTGAGCTGGCAGACAAACTGTTTGACGCGATCAACAAAAGCAATGCCAAGCGCAGAATCAACAATTTCAGAAGCAATCTGAAATCTTCTGCTGAAAAGGGTGGTAATAGTCTGAACCGCGAACGTGAGAGACTGGTACGCGCTTACGAGAACATGAAGAATGAGATCAAGACCTATGAAAACAATTTGGGTTTCTTGTCCTTCAGCTCTAAAAAAGGAAACAGCCTGGTTAACGAGCTCAATAAGAAAGTTGAAAAACTAAAAGAAGAATTGAGCATTCTGAAAGAAAAAATAAAGGCTATTGACGAAGAAAAGAACAAATAAATTATCTTATTTCCACGATAAAGGAGACATCGGATACGGTGTCTCCTTTTTTTATCAATCATCACCATCAAGATTTCTCCTCC
Organism: Candidatus Paraprevotella stercoravium; assembly: GCA_944320795.1. Lineage (GTDB taxonomy): Bacteria > Bacteroidota > Bacteroidia > Bacteroidales > Bacteroidaceae > Paraprevotella > Paraprevotella stercoravium. The sequence goes on from CALUIU010000022.1 coordinate 27,282, forward strand.
TTATCCAGACAAATTACTGACGGGAGAGTTTTTGATTATCGACAAAAGAATTTTCAATTACTGACAGGGAAATAATTTCAGATATACGAACCGAGAAGCGAATGGAGACAAAAAAAGATCGCCTGAGCGATCTTCTCTGTTGGGCTACCTGGATTCGAACCAAGAAAAACAGGACCAGAATCTGTTGTGTTACCATTACACCATAGCCCAATAAACAAAATAATAATAGTAGAAAAAAGTTGGGCTACCTGGATTCGAACCAAGAAAAACAGGACCAGAATCTGTTGTGTTACCGTTACACCATAGCCCATTATCTGTTTCTGGATGCAAAGGTACGACTATTTTTTGGAACAGCAAATTTTTGAGGAACTTTTTTCCAAGTTTTTTTTTCAAGAAAACGATATTCATGATTTTTTTTTGCAAAAAAATCCAAAAGCTGAGATATTTTAGGGGGAATATATAGCCTTTTGCAACTTTATCTCGTATCTTTGTCCTGTTCTATTTTATAAATAGGTAATTAATAACGAAACATGTATAGATCACAAAACATTCTGGTAGAAAAAATCATTGAGGGAATACAAGAAAAAAAAGGATATGACATAGCAGTTGTCAATCTGGAAAACATCGAAGAAACAATCTGCAATTATTTTATCATCTGTCAGGGTAACTCACCGTCTCATGTAACAGCCATTACTGAATCCGTGGCAAAATTTGCCCGCGAGCAGGCCGGTGCCAAACCGTCGGCCGTGGATGGTTTGCGCAATGCACAATGGGTAGCTATGGACTATACGGATGTAATTGTCCACATCTTCACTCCCGACGCGCATGAGTTCTACGATCTGGAGAACCTATGGACTGACGCAGACATCACAAAAATCGAAGACATTCAATAATAACACACTCACGTTTATGAAAGAAGACAACAAAAAGAAAAATATGCCCAAGTTCAACATCAGCTGGATTTACGGCATTATCATACTCATTCTGGCTTACCTGTTTATTATGGGTAACGACAGCAGCGCATCAAAGAATGCCACTTATACCGAATTCAAGGAATATGTAACGCGCGGATACGCATCCAAAATCATCGCCAATAAGGACGAAGGCGTGCTGCGCATGTATGTGAAACCGGAATTTATCCGCGATATATTCAAGACTGGAGTAAAACAGACCGGAAAAAATCCGTATCTGGACATCACTTATCCGTCGGATGACAAACTGGAAGAATTTATCGACCAGCAGCAGCAAAGCGGTAACTTTACCGGCAAGTTGGCTTACGAGCACTCCAGTGGCTGGGTTAGTGGCCTGCTCTTTAACCTGCTTCCATTTATTCTGATCTTCGGAGTATGGTTCCTGCTGATGCGCCGTTTGGGCGGAGGAGCTGGCAGCGGTGCCGGAAACGTATTCAATGTGGGCAAAAGTAAAGCTAAGTTGGTGGAAAAAGGCGAAGGAACCCGCATTACATTCAAGGACGTGGCCGGACAGGCCAGCGCCAAACAGGAAGTACAGGAAATCGTGGAATTCCTGAAAAATCCGGGCAAGTTTACCGAATTGGGAGGTAAGATTCCAAAGGGTGCCCTGCTGGTAGGCCCTCCGGGAACAGGTAAGACTCTTCTGGCCAAGGCTGTTGCCGGCGAGGCTGACGTACCGTTCTTCTCTATGTCGGGTTCTGACTTTGTGGAAATGTTTGTCGGTGTGGGTGCCAGCCGTGTGCGTGACCTGTTCCGTCAGGCAAAAGAAAAATCACCGTGTATCATCTTTATCGACGAGATCGACGCCGTGGGTAGAGCCCGCGGAAAGAATCCGGCCATGGGTGGTAACGACGAACGCGAAAATACCTTGAACCAGTTGCTCACCGAGATGGACGGTTTCGGAACCAACAGCGGTGTGATCATTCTGGCCGCTACCAACCGTGTGGACATTCTGGACAAGGCCCTGTTGCGTGCCGGACGATTCGACCGTCAGATTCATGTTGACCTGCCGGATCTGAACGAACGTAAGGAAGTATTCCAGGTACACCTCAAACCAGTGAAGATTGACGACACTGTAGACATAGACCTGCTGGCTCGCCAGACTCCGGGATTCTCGGGTGCCGACATCGCAAACGTATGTAACGAGGCAGCTCTGATCGCTGCACGCCATAACAAGAAATCAGTAAGCAAGGACGACTTCCTGAGCGCCGTTGACCGTATCATCGGCGGTTTGGAGAAGAAGACCAAGGTCATGACCAACGACGAGAAGCGCACCATTGCCCTGCACGAAGCAGGACATGCCACCATCTCATGGTTCCTGCAATATGCCAATCCGCTGATCAAGGTAACCATCGTGCCGCGCGGACGTGCTTTAGGCGCCGCCTGGTATCTGCCGGAAGAAAGACAGATTACCACCAAGGAACAGATGCTGGACGAGATGTGCGCCACATTGGGTGGACGTGCTGCCGAGGAGGTTTTCGTAGGTCATATCTCATCAGGAGCGCTGAACGACCTGGAACGTGTCACCAAGCAGGCTTACGGTATGATTGCCTATATGGGTATGAGCGACCGCCTGCCGAACTTGTGCTACTACAGTAATGACGAATACAGTTTCAGCAAGCCGTACTCTGACAAAACAGCCCAGCTGATCGACGAGGAAGTGAAGCGTATGATTGCCGAACAGTATGAGCGCGCCAAGGCGCTATTGCTGGAGCACAAGGAAGGACATGCCCAACTGGCTCAGCAGCTGGTAGAGAAGGAAGTGATCTTTGCCGAGGATGTAGAAAAGATTTTCGGCAAACGCCCATGGACCAGCCGCACCGAGGAACTGCTCACGCTGAACGCAGAACAGCAGCAGTCTGAAGAAAAAGCCGCATTAGATGCTGCACCGGAAACAGCTGAAACAGCTCCGGCATTACCGGCTGACCTGCCAGGCCAGACCACCCAGGAAAACACTCCGGCAGAAAACACTGACGGCAGCAACGATACCGCCGACCATAAAGAAAATAAATAAAGGTTACAGCTCCACGCCGCCTGCGGGCAGCGTGGAGCATAAAATTTAAACCATCATGACGGATAAAATTAAGAATCTAATATTGCGCACACTGACGGGTATCATCTTCGTGGCCGTCATCGTAGGTGGCTTCCTTTACGGGCCACTCACTTTCTGCCTGCTGTTTTGTATCATAACCGCCCTCTCGGTATGGGAATATACGCACATTGTAAACAAACAGGAGCATGTAACCGTAAACACATTTATCAGCACCGCCGCGGCAGCTTATCTGTTCTTAGCCTTCTTCGGTTATTGCAGCAACATCACTCCGCCGGCCGTATTTATCCCCTATCTGCTGTCTATCATTTATCTGCTCATCAGCGAACTGTATCTGAAGCGCAAATCTCCGATCAGCAACTGGGCCTTCACCATGCTGGGACAAATGTATGTGGCACTGCCCTTCTCCCTGCTGAGTGTTCTGGCCTTCACTACCCAACCGGACACATTGGCCACGGAAAGCATCAACTACAACGGTTTTCTGCCGCTCTCGATCTTCATATTCCTCTGGCTCAGTGACACCGGCGCTTATTGTTTCGGTTCCCTGTTCGGAAAAAACAGACTGTTCCCCAGCATCTCTCCCAAGAAATCCTGGGAAGGTTTCTTCGGAGGTCTGCTCGTAGCCGTAGGCTGTTCTCAGCTATTGGCCATGGATACCAGCCTGAACCGCTGGGAATGGTTAGGCCTGTCGCTCGTAGTCGTCATCTTCGGAACCTGGGGCGATCTGGTAGAAAGTTTGCTGAAAAGACAGTTGGGTATCAAGGATAGCGGTAACATTCTGCCGGGTCACGGCGGTATGCTCGACCGTTTCGACAGTTCACTGCTGGCCATTCCGGCAGCGGTAATCTATCTGTATACCATTACCTTGTTCTAAACATTATTACAAGAATAAAAACCGAAAGAAAGCTCATATCTTTACTCTTTATAAGTATGGATATGAGCTTTCTTTCGGTTTTATATTATGTATAGACTATTCTTTTCTCAGGAGTCGTATCATCTCACGGGCCGCACGATCGGGAGCTCCCGGTTCTCCTAAGCGGGACAGCATACGCTGATAACCCTCCAGTTGTGCATCTCGCTGTGCTCCCCCGGGCAGAATCCCTTGAAGTTCGCGACGCAGACGCTCGGGGTTCATCTGATCGGCAACCAGTTCGGGCACCACTTCATCACCGGTAATCAGGTTCACCAATGACACAAAGGGTACCTTCAAAAAAAGCTTCCGCAACTGCGAAACGAGTTTTCCGCAAGCAGTATAGTAGCAGACAACCTGAGGCACACGGAACAAAGCCGTTTCCAGAGTCGCCGTTCCGGAGGTGACCAAAGCTGCGGCAGAGTGCTGCAAAATGCGATAAGTACAACCTGTAAGGATACGGATCTGTCCCTCATTTATATATTGGTGATAATAAGACAAGTCTATATTAGGAGCACCGGCCAGTACAATTTGGTAATCGGCGGCATGCTCCAAAGCCACCTGCGCCATCATCGGCAGGTTGTCTTTGATTTCCTGCTTGCGGCTTCCCGCCAAAAGAGCGATAATCGGACGGTCATCCAATCCGTATTCCTTACGAAATCCTTCCGGGTCATCCGGATGCTGCGTCAGAAATTCATGCACTTCGTCCAACGACGGGTTTCCCACATAGTGAATGGGATAATGATGCTTCTGCTCAAAAAATTCAATCTCAAAAGGCAGAATGGAGAAAAGTTCGTCCACATCGCGACGGATATTCTTGATACGATGCTCTTTCCAGGCCCATATCTTCGGGGCAATGTAATAGTAAACCGGAATCGCAGTATTTTTCTTCAAATACTCTGCGACAGACAGATTAAAGCCGGGATAATCAATAAGAATCACCACATCGGGCTGCCACTTTACTATATCCTGTTTACACAGATCCATATTCTGAAAGATCTGACGTAAATGCAACAACACGGGGATGAAACCCATATAAGCCGTGTCCTTATAATGGCGCACGAGCGTTCCTCCCTGCCCTTGCATCTCATCTCCTCCAAAATAACGGAATTCGGCGGCAGAATCATGCTCTTTCAAGGCTTTCATCAACTGTCCTGCATGCAAATCGCCGCTGGCTTCTCCGGCTATCAGATAATATTTCATGAAAAATCCTCCAATTCTGTTTTAAATTTTTCCAGACAATCATAGGCCGTAACATCCAGACGAATAGGTACCACGGACGCGTATCCCTGCGACAAAGCCCATACATCCGTATCCTGAGCCTCCGGTTCCAGATTCTCATATTTCCCGGTAAGCCAATAGCTGGCCTTACCGGCAGGATGAGAAGCCGACTTCCACTCGCAGTTCCAGCATCCCCACCCCATTCGGCAGACACGCATTCCGCGCAGGGAAGACACCGACGGGAAATTCACATTCAGACACACCCCCACGGGAAGTCCATCTGCCAAAACCTTATGTACCAGCATCCTGATACTATCATAAAACGGTGTAAAATCCGCATCTGCCCGTGCATCTGCCAAAGACAATCCTATGGATGGGATTCCCTTGAGACAACCTTCAAAAGCCACTCCCATTGTACCGGAATAATGCACATTTACCGAAGCGTTATCCCCGTGATTGATTCCGCTCAACACCAAGTCGGGCTTACGGCTCAGAACCGTTTCAAAAGCCAGTTTGACACAGTCAACCGGAGTTCCGCTGCAAGAGTACACTGATAGTCCGGGTTCCTCGGAAATCTTTTTATATCCCACGGGAACAACCGAAGTAATGGCGGCGGAAGCACCCGAACGGGGCCCGTCGGGAGCCATCACAATCAGGTCCGCCTCATCTTTCAACAAGGCAATCAGCTCATTCAATCCCTTGGCATTTACGCCATCATCATTCGATATAAAAATCAAAGGTTTCATTATTGTTGTCATAAAATTATATGGTACAAAAATACGAAAAAAGGTTTAAAAAGGCTCTTTATCAAAGAAATAATGCATATATTTGCATTTATTCATGTAGCTTAAGTTATCAACAATAAGTGTGAGTTATCAACAATTTTCAGAAACTCATTCACGATTATTAGGAGAAGAGTAAGATTATCCGTTACTTTGTACCAACAAAGATACTAAGAAATGGGAAAGATTATCGCTTTAGCAAATCAGAAAGGTGGTGTAGGCAAAACCACTACCTCTATGAATTTAGCAGCTTCTTTGGCTACTTTGGAAAAGAAAGTTCTTTTGGTTGATGCCGATCCGCAGGCCAATGCTTCATCAGGCCTCGGCGTAGATGTTTCGGAGATAGACTGCTCCATCTACGAATGCATCATTGAACAGGCAGATGTGCGCGAGGCTATCTACACGACCGATATTGACGGTCTTGATATCATCCCATCACACATTGACCTGGTAGGTGCGGAAATCGAAATGCTCAACCTGAACAATCGGGAAAAAGTGCTGATGCACTTGTTGCAACCCCTGAAGTCGGAATACGACTATATATTGATTGACTGTTCACCTTCACTGGGACTTATCACCGTAAACGCGTTGACTGCGGCCGACTCCGTGATTATCCCCGTACAGTGTGAATACTTTGCGTTGGAGGGTATCAGCAAACTGCTGAATACCATCAAGATCATCAAGTCAAAGCTGAATCCGGCATTGGAAATCGAAGGATTCCTGCTCACCATGTATGACAGCCGACTGAGATTGGCCAACCAGATTTATGATGAGGTAAAACGCCACTTTCAGGAACTTGTATTCAAAACCGTTATCCAACGCAATGTAAAACTTAGCGAAGCCCCAAGCCACGGCGTTCCGGCTATTCTGTATGATGCCGAATCCACGGGAGCCAAAAACCACCTGGCGCTCGCCAAAGAAATCATCGAAAAAAACTAAAACTGAAAAAGACACATGGCAGTACATAAAAAATATCCGGCACTGGGACGCGGACTCGATGCCCTGATCTCTACACGAGAGGTACAGACCGACGGATCGTCGTCCATCAACGAAATAGAGCTGGATAAAATAAAAGCCAACCCCAATCAACCTAGAAAGGAATTCAATGAAGACAGCCTGAGAGAACTGGCTGATTCTATTGCTGAAATTGGAGTCATACAGCCTATTACGGTCAGACAAACCGGAGAAGACAGCTATGAGATCATTGCGGGAGAACGCCGCTGCAAAGCGTCAGCAATGGCCGGAAGAACAACAATCCCGGCTTATATCCGTACCGCTGATGACGAGAATATGATGGAAATGGCCCTGATTGAAAACATACAGCGAGAAGATTTGAATGCCGTAGAAGTTGCTCTGGCTTATCAACATCTGTTGGATACTTATGGCCTGACACAGGAGCGGTTGAGCGAGCGTATCGGCAAAAACCGCAGTACCATTACCAACTATTTGCGATTACTCAAACTGCCTGCTCCCATCCAAATGGCGCTCCAAAACAAGACCATTGACATGGGACACGCCAGGGCATTGCTTGCATTGGACAATACAGCTGATCAGATACGTATCTTCAAACAAATCGAAAACGAACATCTGTCGGTAAGGAAAGTGGAAGAACTGGTGCGGGACATACAATATGGAACAGAAACCGTTACCAAACCACAACCTGCCAGCAAAGCTGCCTTACCCGAAGAATTCCACTTATTGAAAGACAGTCTGAGCCAGTTCTTTCAAACAAAAGTACAACTGACTTGCTCAGACAAAGGAAAAGGGAAAATCAGTATTCCATTTTCCAATGAAGAGGAACTTGAACGCATTATTGAACTGTTTGATCGCTTAAAAAGTTGAAAACAAGAAATACAGCATATAAATTGGTCTTTATCCTGTTGTGCCTGTTTTACGGGCACAATGGGATTTGTTCGCTTGCTGCACAAGAGACGGATTCGATAAAAACACGCATCGAAAACATCCCGGATTCTATCCCTGAAAAAATTCTGACGAATGACTCCATCGCAACAGATTCGGTAATTGCCGACTCCATCGCGCAGGAAAATCTGAAGAATATGAAGAAATTGGATCAGGCTACCGACACACTCTTGCTTACCCACAAAAGCGACTCTATCGCTTCCAAGAAATTGACGACCAGATTTATCCCGAATCCGACCCGAGCCCTTTGGCTGTCGCTTATCATTCCCGGAGCCGGGCAGGTATATAACCGAAAATATTGGAAAATACCTATCGTTTACGGAGGCTTTCTAGGATGCGTTTATGCCCTAAGCTGGAACGGACAGATGTATAAAGACTACTCACAGGCTTATCTGGATATCATGGACAACGATCCCAACACCAACAGCTATCTTGATATGCTGCCGATCAATTATGACATCACGGGTAAAGAAGAGCGATTCAAGGATATTTTCAAAAATAAAAAGAACTATTACCGGAAATATCGCGACCTGAGTATTTTCTGTATGGTCGGCGTATATCTGCTATCTGTTATCGATGCTTATGTAGATGCCGAGCTTTCGTCATTCGACATCTCTAAAGACTTAGGACTCAGGATTGAACCTGCAATCATAAACAACGGCAACACCACATGGAGAAACCAAACAAGTGTGGGACTGCAGTGCCGTTTAAACTTTTAATTTGAATATGAAGAAAAGAATAGGAACTTTATGCCTCTCGTTGTGCCTTGCTGCCGTATCGGTGTATGGACAGAATAAGATAACCGTACATGATGAAGAGACAAACCAAGATGAGATAATAGACCTTCCGGAAGGTATGACCTCAGACATCGACAGTCTGCTTCATGAATGGAATGTCAAAAATTACCTCACCCCTGACGAAGGCTGCGAATCAAGCAACGAGAACCCGGAATATTCCAAAGAGACTTACATCAACCGACTGAGCCGCTTACCCAATGTCATCGAGATGCCATACAATGAAGTGGTCCGGAAATTTATTGACCATTACTGCACCCGATTGCGTCGGTCTGTTTCTTATATGCTGGGAGCATCCAATTTCTATACACCAATATTCGAGGAAGCCTTGGAAAGCTATCAGCTTCCCCTTGAATTAAAATACCTTCCGGTTATCGAATCCGCACTTAACCCACAGGCCGTGTCCAAAGCCGGTGCCGTCGGGTTATGGCAATTTATGATTACAACCGGAAAAAGATATGGTCTGGAAATAAACAGTCTCATTGACGAACGAAAAGATCCGATCAAGTCTTCTTATGCCGCAGCACGTTATCTGCGCGACTTATATAATATCTATAATGACTGGCCCTTGGCTATTGCCGCATATAATTGTGGACCGGGAAATGTAAACAAAGCGATCAAACGCGCAGGAGATTCTAAAGACTATTGGGAAATATATCCATTCCTGCCTCAGGAAACCCGCGGATATGTACCGGCCTTCATTGCCGCCAATTATGTAATGAACTATTACTGCGAACATAATATTTGTCCGGTAAGCAGCAAACTGCCGGCCAGTTCAGATACTTTGCAAATCAGTCAGCCCCTACATTTTGAACAAATTGTAGCCATGTGCAACGTATCTATGGATGAAGTAAAGGCACTTAACCCTCAATATCGTACGGGACTGATTCCCGGCAATGACCATGAAGAACAAATCCTGCGCCTCCCAACGCACAGCGTCAGCGCTTTTATCAGTGCCGGTGATTCAATCTATCACTACAACTCTGACGAATTGTTTACCAACCGTAAGGAAACCGAAGTGAAAAAAGTTGCTCCGACCAAACCTAAAACAACTTATTCACGAAGCAAGAAAAAAACTTCCAGAACCAAGTACGCAACCATCCGCAAAGGAGATACTTTATCTGAAATTGCCGAACGGAATCATACAACGGTAAAAAAATTGCGTCAGCTGAACGGAATAAAGGGCAACAGTATTCGTGCCGGCAAGAAAATTCGAGTAAGATAACTTGAAAACAAAGGAGGTCAAGATGGACGAAAGCAAAAACAAAGAAATAGACGAGGAAAAACTCGTCCAAGATGCATTCCAACATTTGGTGGATACTTATCTGTCATCCCGCCACAGAAAAAAAATAGAAATCATTACCAAAGCCTTTAACTTCGCCAAACAGGCTCATAAAGGTGTGCGCCGTCTTTCCGGAGAACCCTATATCATGCATCCGATAGCCGTAGCACAGATCGCCTGCGAAGAAATCGGCTTAGGTTCTACTTCTATCTGTGCAGCCCTGCTGCACGATGTTGTGGAAGATACCGACTACACAGTTGAGGATATCTCAAATATATTCGGTCCCAAAATTGCGATGATCGTTGACGGACTTACCAAAATATCAGGAGGTATTTTCGGCAGCCAGGCATCTGCACAAGCCGAATCGTTCAAAAAACTTCTGATCACCATGAGTGATGACATCCGGGTCATCCTGATCAAAATATCCGACCGCCTGCACAACATGCGTACCCTGGGTTCACAACTTCCCAACAAACAGTATAAGATTGCCGGAGAGACATTGTATATCTATGCACCACTGGCCAACAGACTGGGACTGAACAAGATCAAGGAAGAGCTGGAAGATCTGAGCTTTAAGTATGAGCATCCGGAAGAATATGCTTCCATCAAGGAAAAACTCGCTCAAACTCAAGCACACCGCGACACGGTTTTTGAGGAATTTACACGCCCCATCCGGAAAGAACTGGACCGCATGGGAATCAAATATGAAATCAAAGCCCGCATCAAAACCCCATATTCCATCTGGTGCAAGATGCAGAACAAGCATATTTCGTTCGAGGAGATTTATGATATACTGGCGGTACGTATCATTTTTGAACCAAAATCCATTGAAGATGAGATCAACGAATGCTTCCAGATTTATGTCTATGCCAGCAAGATCTATCGGCCACATCCAGAACGCTTAAGAGACTGGTTAAACCATCCGAAAGCCAATGGCTATCAGGCACTTCATGTCACTCTGATGAGCAATACCGGACAATGGATCGAAGTACAGATCCGCTCTACGCGTATGAACGAAATGGCAGAACAGGGATTTGCTGCCCATTGGAAATACAAAGAAGGTAGCAAGACAAGTTCCGACAGTGAAAACGAATTGGAAAAATGGCTTAAGACCATCAAGGAGATTCTGGACGATCCACAACCCAACGCACTTGATTTTCTGGATGCCATCAAACTAAATCTGTACGCCTCGGAAATCTTTGTTGTTACTCCGAAGGGAGAATTCAAAACCATGCCGGCAGACTGCACCGCTTTGGATTTTGCCTTCAGTATCCATACCTTCTTGGGCAGTCACTGCATTGGCGCCAAAGTAAACCATAAACTGGTTCCAATCAGCTATAAACTGAAAAGTGGAGATCAGGTGGAGATTCTGACTTCCAAATCGCAGCATGTACAAAAAGAATGGATCAATTTTGCCACAACAGCTAAAGCAAAGGGGAAAATACAGGCTATTCTGCGTCGCGAAGACAGAGAAAACCAGAAAAGCGGAGAAGAAACCCTTATCAAGTTCCTGACGGAACATGATTTGGAAGCCAACAGCATGAATGTGGACAAATTATGTGATTTGCATAATATCAAACTGCGTGAAGAACTGTACATTGCCATCGGTACCGGAAAAGTAATTCTAGGGGACGATGATATCAATGTTTTGCGTACCAAAATCAATGGATCACGCAGCTGGACCAAATACATTCCTTTCCTGAATTTTACGAACAATCACGATGAAAGCACCCAAAACAAGAGTGATAAGAAAAAGGGAGGAGAACTGGAACAGAAAATTGACAAAAAGAAGCCGGTCATTCTGAATGAAGAGAATATCAAACGATTTATTTTGGCCGACTGCTGCCATCCGATTCCGGGAGATGATGTATTGGGATATTTGGACGAAAGCAACAACATTGTCATTCACAAACGACAGTGCCCTATTGCTGCCAAATTAAAAACCAGCGATGGTAACCATATCCTGGCAACCAAGTGGGATACGCACAAAACCATGTTCTTTCCGGTAACGATTCATATCCGGGGTATAGATCATGTAGGCATCCTGACAAAAGTGACTCAACTTCTGTCAGAACAATTACATCTGAATATATCACATATTGAAATGACTTGTAAAGACGGGATTTTTGACGGAGAACTGGAATTTGGAGTACATGATGTAGAAGATCTGAAAATGATCTGCAACACGCTAAAACAGTTTGAAGCTATTGAAGAGGTAAACCGAATCAGTTAATAAAATCACTCGCTTACAGAATAACAAAAGCCGCTTAGCAAATAAAATCATGCTAAAGCGGCTTTTGAGCTTTTATCCAAAAAAGTGATATGAATCAAACCAAAGAATCCAATTCACGACGAATGGCCACCAATTCTTCACGCAACTGTTGCAAGCGGTCAATAACCTCGGCCACATTCTGAGTACCCTCTTTATTTTTCTTCAGGATATCACGTGCTGCAGCTATTTTCAGTCCGCGTACCTTCACCAGATTATGCACCAGACGAACGGCCTCAATATCTTCCTGTGTATATTGCCGGATATTTCTTCCCGCCTTTTTGGGAGCGATTGTCGGAAACTCTTTCTCCCAATATCGCAACAAAGTTTCCGAAACATCAAACATTTCCGCCACTTCGCTGATCGAATAATAAAGCTTTAGTTTTTTATTGGGATTCAATGCCATAATTATCCTTGCTCCTATCAGTCGTTTTCATTTCTTTTCCTTGCAAAAATAAGCAAAACAAGCTATCTTTGCAACAGAATGTATAAGAATATAAACACTTTAAGACAAAAATAAGATGACTGCAAATGAAATTCGCGACTCGTTCAAGAAATTCTTCGAGTCAAAAGGACACCTCATTGTCCCATCAGCACCGATGGTCATTAAGGACGACCCGACACTGATGTTTACCAACGCTGGTATGAACCAGTTTAAAGATATCATTTTGGGTAACCGCCCGGCAGTGAGCAAGCGCTGCACAGACTCACAGAAATGCTTGCGCGTGAGCGGAAAACACAACGACCTGGAAGAGGTAGGTCATGATACCTATCACCACACCATGTTCGAGATGCTGGGTAACTGGAGCTTCGGCGATTATTTCAAGAAAGAAGCAATCGAATGGGCTTGGGAATACTTGGTTGATGTTCTGAAAATTGACAAGACCAATCTTTATGCCACCGTATTTGAAGGTGCCCCGGAAGAAGGATTGGAAAGAGATAATGAGGCAGCAGCCATCTGGGCACAGTTCCTGCCGGAAGATCATATCCTGAACGGAAACAAGCACGATAACTTCTGGGAAATGGGAGCAACCGGTCCTTGCGGTCCTTGCTCTGAGATCCACATCGACCTGCGTCCGGAAGAAGAAAAGGCAAAGGTTCCGGGAAGAGAACTCGTCAACAAAGACAATCCGTTGGTCATCGAGATCTGGAACCTGGTATTCATGCAGTACAACCGCAAGGCCGATCAGTCACTTGAGCCACTGCCTGCCAAGGTAATCGATACTGGTATGGGATTTGAGCGTCTTTGCGCCGTAATGCAGGGTAAGCGTTCCAACTACGACACCGACGTGTTCCAGCCAATCATCAAAGTAATCGGAGATCTGTCTGGCTGCAAATATGGCGAAGATCCAAAGAAAGATGTTGCCATGCGCGTTGTTGCCGACCATCTGCGTACCATCGCCTTCTCTATTGCCGACGGTCAGCTGCCAGGTAATGCCAAGGCCGGTTATGTGATCCGTCGTATTCTGCGCCGCGCCGTGCGCTATGCATATACCTTCCTCGGACAGAAGGAAGCCTTCATGTATAAACTGCTCCCGGTTCTGATTCAGGAAATGGGAGGCACCTATCCGGAACTGGAGGCTCAGAAAGTTCTGATCTCCAAAGTCATCAAAGAAGAAGAGGATTCTTTCCTCCGTACTCTGGAAACCGGTATCCGTTTGTTGGACCGCGTGATGGAAGAAACCAAGGCTGCCGGAAGCACGACCATCAACGGTGTGCAGGCATTTACCCTGTTCGACACTTACGGATTCCCGCTTGACCTTACCGAACTGATCTGCCGCGAGAACGGCATGAGCGTTGACGAAGAAGCTTTCAACGCTGAAATGCAGAAACAGAAAGAGCGTGCCCGTAATGCCGCTTCTGTAGAGACCGGCGATTGGGTAGTTCTGAAAGAAGGCGAAACCGAATTCGTAGGCTGGGATTACACCGAATACGAATGTCAGATTCTGAAATACCGTCAGGTGACTCAGAAGAAACAGACCCTGTTCCAGATTGTACTTGACAAGACTCCGTTCTATGCCGAAATGGGTGGACAGGTAGGCGACCGCGGTGTACTTTGCTCTGAATTCGAAACTATTGAAATCATCGATACCAAGCGTGAGAACAACTTGCCGATCCATCTGTGCAAGCAGTTGCCTCAGCATCCGGAAGCTCCGTTCATGGCTTGTGTAGATGTTGACCTGCGCAACGCCAGCGCTGCCAACCACACTGCAACCCACTTGCTCGATCAGGCTTTACGCGAAGTATTGGGAACTCATGTTGAGCAAAAGGGTTCTTTGGTTACTCCGGAATATCTGCGCTTCGACTTCTCACACTTCCAGAAAGTTACCGACGAGGAGCTGCGTGAAGTAGAAAGAAAGGTAAACGCCAAGATCCGTGCCAACATCCCGTTGCAGGATCACCGCGACATGCCGATCGAAGAAGCCAAGGAATTGGGAGCTATCGCATTGTTCGGCGAGAAATATGGTGATAAAGTGCGCGTTGTTCAGTTTGCCGACAGTGTGGAATTCTGCGGCGGTTGCCACGTGAGCGCTACAGGTAAGATCGGTATGGTAAAAATCATGAGCGAAAGTTCTGTGGCAGCAGGCATACGACGCATTGAAGCCATTACCGGAGAAAAGGTGGAGAATATGCTCTACACCATCGAAGATACTCTGAGCGAACTGAAGGCCATGTTCAACAATGCTCCTGATGTGAAAGCAGCTGTCATCAAGGCTATTGATGAGAACAGTGCCTTGAAGAAGCAGATGGAAGACATGGTACGTGAGAAAGCAGCACAAGCCAAACAACAATTGATCCAGAATGCAACTATTGCCAACGGTATTCATATCTTCAAAGGTGTGTTGCCATTGCCGGCAGATGCCATCAAGGATATTGCCTTCCAATTGCGTGCCGAACAGGAAAACGCCCTGGTAGTTATCGGAAGTATATTCGACAACAAACCGATGCTTACAGCCGCAGCCTCTGACTCTTTGGTTAAAGAACAGGGTGTTCATGTAGGCAAGGCAATCCGCGAAGCAGCCAAACTGATTCAAGGTGGCGGTGGCGGTCAGCCTCACTTTGCGACAGCCGGCGGTAAGAATCCGGATGGTTTAAGTGCCGCTGTAGACAAACTGATCGAATTGGCCTGCCAATAAACCGGAAGTGTGTCAAAAGCAAAATAATCACCTTGAAAGGTAACAGATAGCCATTAAAAATAAGAAGAGCCGTTTGATACGGCTCTTTTTTTATTCTTCTTCCTCAATCATCCGGAACAGTTTGGGAGACATACCCGTTATATTCTTGAAAAAACGGCCAAATTTACTCTGATCCAAAAAACCTAGTTCCTGACTGATCTGTTTGATGGTCTTGTTTGAATAATAAAGCATCTTTTTTGCTTCTGTAATCAAAGGTTCGTCAATCCAATAAGTAAAATGATAGCCACTTATCTCCTTGATTACTGCAGATAGATATTTGGGAGTCAAATCCAAAGCAGTGGCATAAAACAGTAAATTTCTTTCTGTAAGGAAATGAATCTCTACCAGTTTCATAAAGTCATAAAAGACCTGTTCCTTACGTGTCGGCAACATTAAAGCCTTGGGATGACATCCCCAATACAACTCCATATCTTTGAGCAACATCATCTCCAATATACGCAACACAATGCTCCGATCAAAAGAAGATCCGGAAAGGACCCTGCGTTTAACAGCCAGATAATGTGCTTTCTGCGCCAGATGATGTTCATCAGAACAAGATGTCTTATAAAATTTATTTATTCTTTCACGGGTGTCCAAATAAAAGCCAACCTCATCAAACAGATGCCGCAACACCTGATCTCTGGCAACCAAACAAAAAAAAGTCAGATCCGCCGAATGGTCGATTGTGCGAATAAAGCAACCTTGCATCAAAACAACAAAATCCTTTTCATGTAGTTCCACTATATGGCCATTAAGATCAAGATGGCATGTACCAGACACGATATGCACACAATACATATCCCGGGTTGAAGTCATTCTGCTAAGTTTGTTCCACTGATCCGCATAGTTCCGTTCCACATTGTCCGCTATTGCAAAATCATTATTAATTGTATGATAAAAATATGCCATCAGCTCATTATGTTTTGAGAATCATAACTGTATATAAAAAGTCCTCAAAATAAGGAATACAAAGATACTAGTTTTTGCAGAGAAAACAGAAAATGATGACATAATGTATACACAAATTATCTATAGTAACTGTGAACTCGGCCAGTTTACAAGATAAACACATTTTCTTGCACGGGTAACCGCTGTATACAACCATCTGGCAAATTCATCAACGGACTGATCTTCGCCTACATATCCCTGATCTATAAACACACGCTCCCATTGTCCTCCTTGCGCTTTATGACAAGTCACCGCATAGGCAAATTTTACCTGAAGAGCATTATACAACGCATCTGTTTTTATTTTTTTCAGTCGTTCTCTTTTATTCGTCACTTCAGGATAATCTTCCCAAACAGATTGAAACAGATGTTCAGATTCCGCACGTGTCAGAGAAGCCGCCTCGCTGGTGAGTGTGTTCAATACAAGTGTGGCTTCAATCTCTAGCGAATCATAATCAGGAAACTCCAAAACCGCGTCGGCAAAATCAAAACCATAAATACAACGGTGATGTCTTACCTTACGGACCCGGGCCATATCACCATTGGCAATAAAATCCATTCCGGACATTTTCCGGATTTCTTCATCCATCCAGAAATAATTGTTTTTTGCAACCACCAGCCAGTCACCACTGGTCAGCAACTCCTCACGTCCTAGAATACGCCCACGGATTCCCTGATTATAAATATTAGCTCTTTTATTCGAACGGGTAATAACTATTGTTTCATCCATCCCACTTTTAGAATAGGCCTGCTCCAATTCCTCAATCAACGTATCGCCCGAAACCGAAACGATATCGGGAAATCCGATTGTCTTCATACAGGGAAGTTGAGTATCACCTTGCGTATTAAGGAATTGGCGCAGCGCACTGGCATTCCACAGAATACCGGATTCTGCCATTTGCCGATGTACCCCTGTCAAAGTCGCAGCATAAACTTTCAAGCCATAACTTTCCAAACGGGATTTTGACAATGCCGGACTTTCCTGAGTACCTACAGGAGGTAGCTGCGCGTCATCTCCAATCAAAACCATTCTACATCCTTTTCCCGCATAGACATAACGCACCAGATCATCCAACAGACATCTACCGCCAAATGCAGCCTGATCTCCGGAAGAAATATTGGAAATCATAGAAGATTCGTCAATAAAAAACAACGTATTCTGATAAAGATTATCATTCAAGCCAAAAACCCCAATGGTTCCATCGAAAACCTTCTGCCGATAAATTTTTCGATGAATGGTATAAGCCGGCGCACCGGCAGCCCTTGAAAAAACCTTTGCCGCGCGCCCTGTAGGAGCGAGTAAAACCACTTTATGCCTGAACTGAATCAAGGATTGAATAACAGCTCCCACCAAGGTGGTCTTTCCTGTTCCGGCATATCCTTTTAATAAAAAAGCTGTTTGTGGCTCTGTCTGTTGAAAAAAAGCAACCAATGCCCTCAAGGTTTCATTCTGCTCGGCTGTTAACGGGAATGATATTTTATCTGCAATGTAATGTTCCAAATCCTTATTTATCATATTTCAACATAAAAAAATGAGAGAAAAGTCGAATATTAAATTTATTTATTCTATTTTTGCGATGCGAATGTAATAAATAAAAGTATAAATAATCATGAAAAAAGTAATTAATCTTGTTTTAGGCCTTTGCGCGCTCGCACTGCTTTATCTTTGCTATAGCAGCATTATGGAGCCAATAAACTTTAACAAAGCGAAAGAGATGCGTGAAGCAGCTGTAAAAGAGCGTCTTATCCAAATCAGAGATGCAGAAGAGCAATATCGTCTGCAGAAAGGCGAATTCTGTGACAGCTTTCCTGAATTAATCGCATTCATCAAAGACGGTAAGGTTCCTTTCATCAACAAAGTAGGTGAACTGACCGACGAACAGATGGACAAGGGAATGACCGAAGCTAAGGCTGCCGCTATTGTTAACAGCGGAGATGCCGCAGCAATCGCAGCAAACGGCTTACAGAATTTCCGCCGTGATACTGTTTGGGTTGCTTTGGCCGACACTCTTTTTGGAAAGGGCTTTGTTGCCGATTCAATTCAGTACATCCCTTATAGCAACGGAAAAGTCTTTGAATTGGAGAAGAGTGTTGTTACCAACAAATCAGGTGTCGTGCAGAATGTTATGGAATGCCGTGCCACTTATGATGACTATCTGCAAGGTTTGAGTTCTCGCGAAGTTAGCAACCTGAAAGATATGGCTGAAAAAACAGAGCGTTATCCGGGCTTGAAGATTGGTGACCTTTACACAGCAAACAACAATGCAGGAAACTGGGAATAAATCAAATAATCCATATAGCCTATCCATCCGTTTCTATACGGATGGATTTTCTTTTTTTATCTGTAATCCCCAATCGGAAAAAAATTTCATAAGAAAAGACTTTCCGGTAACAACTTCCAATACATTACATTCTACGCTATCTCAGGCAATCAAAGAATATCCGCCATTACAAGAACGGAAATATACTATAGTATCTGCTCTTTTCAACAGTCCCGTAAGCCGTGTCCCTTTGGAGTTCTTCCATAAAGACCACAGAAAAATGCTTTATGAACTACCTTGCCGGCTTTTACCGGAACATCGTGTACACTATAATATTCTTCCTCATTTAGAGATAGCAGAATTGTTTACCATTCCGCAAAACATTGAGCAAATACTGCTGAAACAATTTCCCGCCATACATTTTTATGCACAAAATGCGATGGTTTTGGAACGTACAGTACAACAATGCCCTTCTGATAACGTTCAGACACTTTATGTATATTTTTACGCCCAAAGAGTCTTTATTTTCCATTATCAGAACAAAAAGGTAAGGTTTGCCAATGAATTCGCCATTGTCACTGTTTCTGACGCACTTTACTATATATTAAATGTATGGAAAAGGCTAGAACTGAATCAGGAAAACGACAGATGTATTCTGATACAACCGGAGAATGCGCCAGAAAACATAACAACACAACTCTCACAATATCTGCGGCACATTACTGTTGCCGATATGAAGGAATGGTTTGGGCAAGCCCCATTAAGCAGGATTAAGGATATACCTTTCGACATATTATCATTACTATTAAACGGTTTCTAGCAATGAGAATCATAACAGGAAAATATAAAGGAAGACATTTTGATGTGCCTAGAAATTTTAAGGCACGCCCAACTACAGACTTTGCCAAAGAAAATCTTTTCAATGTCCTAAACGGATACTTGGACTTTGAAGAAACGGAACGTGCGCTGGATCTGTTTGCCGGAACCGGAAGTATTACTTATGAGCTCCTTTCCAGAGGATGCCAGCATGTTACTTCCATAGAAAAAGATCCGATGCATTATAAGTTTATCCTAAAAGTTCTGAAAGATCTGAAAGCGGAAAACAGTCAACCTTGCTGCCTGGATGTCTTCCGTTATTTGAATCTTTGCAAAGAGTCTTTTGACTTTATCTTTGCAGATCCTCCCTATGCACTAAAGGAACTGGACAAACTCCCGGATATTATTTTTGAGAAACAACTTCTGACTCCAGACGGTCTTTTTGTTCTGGAGCATGGAAAAGATAAAGACTTCCAGACACATCCTTGCTTTATAGAACATCGCAGTTATGGAAGTGTAAATTTTTCTTTCTTTAAAGCAAAGGAGAAAGCAGACGAATAAACGACTCACCCAAGTGCCGCCATCTGGAACGTTCTTCCCAAGAATGTAGATTCAGAAGGCGGCATTTGTTTTGATCCTCCAAAAAGATTCTTTTCATCACCAAGGCCATCTTCCGGTCAAAAATAAATGCATTTACTTCAAAATTATGCTCCAGACTACGAAAATCCATATTCGTTGATCCACAAGAACTCAACGAATCGTCACTGACCCAAGTCTTGGCATGCAAAAAAGTATCCTGATACAGATAAACACGCACTCCTGCACGCATCACATCCATCAGATAGGAACGGGAAGCCCAGGTGAGCAGTCTGGTATCCGCCTGCTCAGGAATCATCAGGCGCACATCCACCCCCGATAAAGCAGCTGTTTGCATAGCATAAAGCAAACGGTCAGTAGGCATAAAATACGGACTCTGAATAAAACAATATTTTTTTGCCTTTAGCAAAGCCAGTACCATCCCCTGCATGATATCCTGCCACGTATTCAAGGGCATGGAAGTGACAATCTGAACCACGGCCGCTTTGCCTGATTTCATCGTCATATTACCCACATACCCCGTTGTCTGAAGTTCTGTTGGATAATAACAGGCATCGGTAATCAATTCTTCCTGCGCCACATACCAGTCTGCGAGGAAAGCCCGTTGCAGTCCACACACGGCACTGCCTTCTATGCGAAGATGGCTGTCTCTCCAGGCTCGTTTTTCTCCCTGATCATAAAAATACCGGTCTGCCAGATTCATTCCCCCAACATATCCTACTCCCCCGTCAATAACGACAATCTTTCTATGATTCCGGAAATTCACCTTACTGGTAAATTTTGGGAAACGTACCGGCATAAAAACAGCTACCTCAATACCCTTGGCCTGCATACGTTCAAAAAAAGCATTGCGTACCTTCCAGCATCCCACATCATCGTAGACGACTCTGACCTGTACTCCTTCAGCCACCTTACGTGCCAACTCATCCAGAACCAGATTACCCACACGGTCATCTTCCCAAATATAGAACTCCAGATGAATATGATGACGTGCGGCACGAATATCTCCAATCAATGCAGACAACATATCCTCCCCCCGAACAAACAGATGAAGCTGATTCTCAGGATAAGGGAAAGACATACTCTGGCGCCGGAAAAGATTGATGAGCTGACGATGCTCCTCGGGAATATCAGGAATCTGCATTCTGAAATAACGGTAAGCCGAACGACGAGCCAACTGTATGGAACAGGTTCGGCTAATCAGTATATTCTTCTTGTGATTACGCCCAAAGAAGAAATAAATGACCAATCCCAGGACAGGCATCGAAGACACAACCAGAATCCATGCTACAGTCTTGACGGGTTGACGATTATCTAAAACAATCACCAAAACAGTACTGCATACAATCAGTAAATAAATAACAGCAAAAGTTATATATAGGAATGTAGCCAACTCCATAAGTTTGTATTTTTATCGATAAAAAGCAAACTTACAAAAAAAGCATTAGGAAAGAAAGATAATCCCCAAAAAATCCGATCTAAACCAGATTCGGATTTTTTGGGGATTATTCATATTTAAATCAATAATTATCGGGGACCACCGAAACCGATACGCATCGGTGCTGCATGTCCTCCAGGACCTCCACCAGGTCCCATTGGCATACCGACACGTCCTTCCTTACCACCCATCAGATTCAGACGGTAAATGAAGTGAACCATCACATAGCTGTTAATGGCATTGGTCCAGGAATCTCTACGCTCCAAAGCAGACAGGGTACGGCTGATATTGCTTCTCTGGCGCAGGATGTCATACCACTGCACACTTACCGTTGCGGCATTGCCTTTCAGGAAACTCTGAGAAAGCTGGGCATTCCAGATCAGCTCGTTGGTATTCATGGAAGCGTCATTGTAACCGCGGCGGCTCTCCTCTGTCAAGTCTGTAGACAGACTCATGTTCCAAGGCATGTTGACAATGGCACTTGCTCCATAAGAGAAGGTATAGGTATCCAGGTTGGCATTCTCCTGAATATCGTTACGCGCGTGTTGATAGTTGATATTTCCGTTCACGCCCAAATCCAAAAGGTCATTACGGAAATTCAGGTTCAAACGCTCACCCATATTCCAGGTACGTGTGGTACTCTTCTGAGTCTGTTTCAGGATCTCGTCGGCTGTAATGGTTGCATACACATCCTTAAAGTCGGCATTTGAGCTGACATAACCCACCTCATTGTTGTAACGCACATTCGTAAAGGTACTGATATTGAAATATTTCTTCTCACCTAAGGCTGAGTTGAACATGACCATACCACTCGTATTCCAGTTGCCGTTTATATTCAGTGGCATAGACAAAGTCTTACCGGTAGCCTCATCATACAACACGGCTGTGCTGATGTTATTGTTCATCATATTCGCATTAAGGTGGAATACCCATCCGCGCTGTAACTCCGGAATGTAATTGTTATAGAACATAAAGAAGGTATTCGTCCAGGATGGTTTCAAACCCGGGTTACCACGTGAGATTGACAGTGGATTGGAATCATCAACCACATCCAACAGATTGGTCATGGAAGGCTGACCGGCACGTCCTGAATAACGGAAACGCAACATACTGGTCTTGGATATCTTATATCTCAAATCCACTCGTGGCGCCCAATTAAAGACTTGGCGTACGACACTG
This sequence comes from Candidatus Paraprevotella stercoravium, assembly GCA_944320795.1. Taxonomy (GTDB): domain Bacteria; phylum Bacteroidota; class Bacteroidia; order Bacteroidales; family Bacteroidaceae; genus Paraprevotella; species Paraprevotella stercoravium. The sequence continues at coordinate 49,895 of CALUIU010000022.1, forward strand.
GTATCCAGATCACCCTTCTGATAATCCATATAGGTTTTCTGAGGTTGGAAAGAAACACCGGCATTCAAGCGGAAGTCGCCCAACCGATAACGGAACATGACATTAGCTTCCTGATTATATTCGGTATAAGTGGCATACTGACTGTTACGGTAGTTCTTACACAACTCCAGAAAATCCTCTCCCGGCAAGAAGGTCAACGGGAAGCCGTCGGCCTGATATTTCAGAAACTGTTCAAACTGCTCATCACCGTCGGCAGCCTTGGCCAGCAAAGAATCCAAAGAATACATCGACCGGTCGGAATCCGAGTAGCGATACTGGAACTTATAGCTGAACTGCAGATTGGCTCCGGTAAAGATCGGTTCGCTATAACTCAAATCCGCACTATAATTATAAGATTGGGAAGGATTCAGATTATACTGATGATTATAGTCTTTCCGGGCATCCTGCAAATAATAATTGGTCATAGACTTGCTGAAAGATGTGCTTTCTGAGTCAGAATAACCGCCACGAAGTCTCAAAGTAATGTTTCGGCCCGTACTGTTCAAACGACGGTTGATCATCAACATTCCGTCAAACGATTTGCTCTCTGAATCAGAAGTACTCTCATTATCATTTTTATTCACCACCGCAGAATCAGCAAAAAGCTGAGTCAGATCATCCGTCAACGGATTGGATACAAACGCATAAGGATCCTGATTAAAGGTCAAAGACAGACCATTGCTGTTGCTATTGTTCTTAGAATAAGAGAAGTTAGGCCGGAACATGATTCGTGTCATAGAATCCGGACTCCACTGCAAACGGAAATTGGCATTGACGCTTGTGGCACCACTTAAAGAACGGTCTTCACTGTTTCCAAAAGAACTTGAACTGCCGGAAGAAAGGAATCTCTCAGAGTTGACCTTTGACCAGTTATCTGTACTTCTATAAGAATAACGCACATTACCGTTCAACTCCAAAGCACCGGCTTCACGATCTTTCTTACCATTTTCCCAGGAAAAATTCAAACCCACCATTTTGCTGGTGACCTGACCGCTGCCACCTCCACCGAAACCACGGAATCCACCGCCCGGGAATCCTTGGTCATTCGTATTGTTCATAGATCCGATCAGTGACATTTGAAGGCGGTCGGTAAAACGGTTCACCATAACCCTTCCGGTATATCGTTCTTCTGTACCATATCCCAAATCAACATTAGTCATCCAGCCCTTATTCATTCCTTTCTTGATAGAAAGATCCAAAACGGTTTCTTCCTCACCATCGTCAATACCAGTCATTTTGGCATAGTCACTTTGCTTGTCATAAGCCTTAATCTTGTCAATGATATTGGTAGGTAAGTTCTTCATAGCCATCTTGGTATCGTTATCGAAAAATTCTTTTCCGTCTACCATGATTTTCTTAACCTCTTTTCCATTAATCTTGATGGTACCATCCTCGTCAACTTCAGCACCGGGCAACTTCTTCACCAGTTCTTCCAAAGCTGAACCTTCGGGCACACGATAGGCTGAACTATTATAAACAAAAGTATCCTCCTTCATTTCCACTTTGGACAATCGAGCGGTCACTTCTGCTCCTTTCAACATGACAGGATTTACATTCAAAGTGATCTGATCCAATGTCACTGTCGGCTTCTGCTTGGTTAAGGTCAGATTCTTATAAACGGTTCTGTATCCCATAAAAGATACACGCAAGATGTACGAACCACTCTTCGCCGATAATTTGAACTTTCCATTAAAATCTGTACTTGCACCTGCAGCCAAAGTACTGTCTGCTTTCAACAATGCCACCGCAGCCGAAGCCATCGGTTCATTCAGTTCCCCATCTATAACACTTCCGTTCACCGCAATCTTTTGCGCGGAAACCTGAATGGCCATCCATGCCAGAAGGAGAAACATACCCAGTTTCTTCATCATTTTTTATTCGTTATTTTTAGTTCTATTCTTTGCACGTTATGACATCAGTAAAAGTATAAAGTTTAAAGGAGAGAGGATCATTTAACAAAAAAAAACGAACTTAGTAAAATAAAACATCCTGCTTCCCTAACAATAATGTTTATCTTTGCTTACACAAACCATTTTGAATCAGTCAATATGAAAAAGCAAGAAGTTATCATTTCCGAGAATCTGGAGCAAAGTCTGAAACAGGCCATTGCCCAGTGCCCGCACGACCGTCTGTTTATCTTAACAGATGAAACCACACAAACACAATGCTGGCCCGTAATCAGCAACTTCACCTGTCTGCAGGAAGCCCAACATATCATAATCCGTTCTACCGATGATCATAAGAACCTGGAAAGTCTGGCTCACGTATGGAGCGAGCTGGGCCGACTAGGAGGAACACGCCATTCTTTGCTGATCAACCTCGGCGGAGGAATGGTTACCGACTTAGGCGGTTTTGCCGCTTCTACATTCAAGAGGGGTATTTCCTATATCAATATCCCGACGACTTTACTGGCCATGGTAGATGCCTCTGTCGGAGGAAAGACCGGTATCAATTTCAATGGCCTGAAAAATGAGATCGGTGTGTTCAATCCGGCGGCAACAGTCATTCTGGATACTGAATTCCTGAAAACACTCGACCGTGCCAACCTTTGCTCCGGCTATGCCGAAATGCTCAAACACGGACTGATCAGTAACGAAAAAAACTGGAATGAACTATTGAGTTTTGACTTGGACAACGTTGATTATAAAAAGTTGCAAGACATGGTGGCTACCAGTGTGGCCATCAAAGAACGTGTCGTAGAAGAAGACCCGTTTGAACAAGGTATTCGAAAAGCCCTTAATCTAGGACATACTGCGGGACACGCTTTGGAAAGCCTGGCCATGAAGGAAGGACGCACGGTGCTCCACGGTTATGCTGTGGCTTGGGGACTGGTTTGCGAACTTTATCTGAGCACCCTCAAAACCGGATTCCCGAAAGAAAAGATGCGTCAGGCCATTTATTATATCAAGGAGTATTACGGCACTTTTACCTTTACCTGTAAAGAATATGACCAGATTTATGAACTGATGACCCACGACAAGAAAAATACCTCTGGAACAATCAATTTCACCCTATTGGAAGAAATCGGTGATATACGAATCAACCAGACTGCCGAAAAAGAAGACATCTTCCAGATGCTTGATTTCTATCGCGAAGTAATGGGATGCTAATGCAGGAAAATAAAAAGTCAGAGCAAAAATCATTCATCATCAATCTGAATTGACCATTTTTGGGGAAAAGAAAACTTTTCTCAGAAAAAATGGTCAATTCAAAAAAGAAATCGCTACATTTGCAATGCAATGCGGTAGTAACTCAGTGGTAGAGCGTTGGCTTCCCAAGCCAAAAGTCGCGGGTTCGAATCCCGTCTACCGCTCATCGTAAATGCAACCTGTTGTCGCTCTTCAGGTTGCATTTCTCATTTCTATAAACTAAAACTTACTGACCATGAAATTGCTTGAAACCATCTCTATCTTAGCCCTCTGCTTCCTTTCATACAGTCCGTTAAGCGCACAAAAAAACGACTACAAACTCGTATGGAAAGAAAACTTCCGCGGACGAAACATCAACGAAAAATACTGGAGCAAAATTCCGAGAGGAGGCTCCGACTGGAACCGCCACATGTCGGCACACCCCAGCCTGTATGAAGTGCGCCGAGGAACCGCCCGCCTTTATGGCAGAGTAAACGAGGGCATTGCCCCCGAAGACACGGCACGCTACATCACCGGAGGTATCTTTACCAAAAACAAAAAGACACTTACATATGGTAAAGTTGAAGTCAAAGCTCGTCTTCAGGGAGCACAGGGAGCATGGCCTGCCATCTGGATGCTTCCGGAAAACGGCAAATGGCCCGACGGCGGAGAAATTGACATCATGGAGCGGCTGAATCACGACAGCATCGCCTATCAGACCGTACATTCCTATTATACTTTTGTTCTGAACGAGAAAAAGAACCCACGTCCAGGAGGCATCGGCCGGATCGATCCGGATGGCCACAACGTATATGCCGTGGAAATCCTGCCGGACAGTATCGTGTTCTCCATCAACGGTAACCACACATTCACCTATCCGCGTATTGAAACGGACAAAAAGGGCCAATATCCTTTCGGCACTCCTTACTATCTGCTCATCGACATGCAGATTGAAGGCAGCTGGGTGGGCAAGGCCAATCCGGCAGAATACCCCGTACGTATGGAGGTGGACTGGGTGAAATTCTATGAGCTGAAGAAGTAAAATACATACCAAGATTACAGAAAATTTTAAGTTTGTATCATATTTTAGAAGACATTTTTCATCAAAAGGCTAGCAATATTTATAAACAGTATAACACTGTAATAAAAAAATTAAAGAATAATTATAGAAAAATCTTTTTTCGCTTATAAAAAAAAAGTATTTTTGCATTTAAATAAAAATCTTTGCCTATGTAACAAAAGAAATAAAGACATATAATAACTAAAGTGTTAACGGATATTCTGCATTCATAAAATCGCCAAATTAACATGAAACAGTCTAGAATAGAAGTTAATGCTCACGCCTCTAATATGGCGTGGGCTTTTCTTCATTTTTGGCTGTATGGTGTTTGGCGATACCAATGAATGAAAAATGAAGTTAAGGCCCACGCTTTTTTTATTGTCTCAACCACAGAATTTAGGGCTAATTAGTCGTCCTTTAAAAATATCTTTATTCGCTGATATTCAATAATTTAATCTATAGAAAGTTTTGATAAATCTGCAA
>CALUIU010000023.1 GCA_944320795.1 Candidatus Paraprevotella stercoravium
ATATGGCCACTTTATAAGAAAGTTCGGCTATATAGCGATCTTCTGTTATAAAGAGGGTATTTTGACACACCCTCTTTATTTCGTTTTTAGGTATTAGTTTCGTTTTAAGGTAAAAAGATTGTTTTCAGGATAACGATGCAAAGGTAATTGTATTTTTCTAACATAACAAATAAAAAATTATGTTATAAAACATATTTGTGTTTTATTCTGTAAAAACCCCTGAAATGCCTTTAACATTTTTACTTTATCAAGTAATATTCCAGCAATCCGTCCATCGGATCCCGAATGACACGTTCCATTTGAAAACCTCTGTTTTTCAGACAACTGTCTAATTCTTCCTGAAAATAAAAAGCGATGCTTCCAATAAAAGAAACTTTATTGCTTTTTGTTCGATAGGATTCCAGATTAAAGAATATAAAATCATCAAAGGCGTTGCAAAGCAGTTCATGAATCTCTTTTTCCGTCCGATACTGATGCAGAAAAGGAGTGAGCGACGCTAAAAAACGATTGGCCATCGGAGTGCGATAAGTGCGCTCGATGACAGTAGGCAAGTCCAGTTGGTACTCTTTCTGAAAGGCTTGCAGAAGATGTGCCGGCATTCTTCCCTTGAACAGAGCTCTCACCAGCATTTTTCCCAGGTAAGCTCCGCTGCCTTCGTCTCCTAATATATATCCCATGGCTGGAGTTTGAGCTATGATGTCTTCTCCGTTGTACAGGCAAGAGTTGGCTCCGGTTCCCAAAATGCAGGCTATTCCGGTGTTTCGTTGAAACATACTGCGAGCTGCTCCCAACATATCGCTATACACTTCTATGATTTCTGTTCCGAAACACTCTTGCAGGATTTCAGCCATAAAGTTTTTTCTGGCTTCCGTGCAGCCGGCACCGTAGAAGAATATTTTTTCCGGTTTTGCGGCAGAAAAGATGCTTTCCTGTTTCTGAAGTGCCGGAAACAGTTCCTGCCGGATAATCTGCAGAATGACTTCACGTTCCTGTGTTGAAGGATTGATTCCTGTTGTTGTGATTCGTATTTGTTTTTCGGTTCCTTGAGCAAAGCACCAGGTACATTTGCTGGAACCGCTGTCTGTAATCAGTATCATGGTCTTTTGTTTTTTGGCTTTTATTGCAAAAATAGTAAAAAGACTATTTTGTTATATGAATTCCCCGATTAATCTTTTACGGCAGAGTTGTAATTCGGAATCGGGATTAGGATAAGAAATGCGGTTTTCTATAGATTTATCCTACTATATTCTGTGGTAGTTTACCCGATTTTGTGTAAATTTGCAACAAAATATGAATAGATAAACAACAAATTTATATGGAATTAGCAAGTAAGTACAATCCTGCAGATGTAGAGGAAAAATGGTATCAGTATTGGCTTGACAACAAGTTGTTCAGTTCTAAGCCCGATGGCCGCGAGCCATATACCGTGGTGATCCCGCCGCCAAACGTAACCGGTGTGTTGCATATGGGACACGTTCTGAACAATACCATTCAAGATATTCTGGTGCGTCGCGCCCGTATGGAAGGCAAGAATGCCTGCTGGGTGCCGGGTACCGACCACGCTTCTATTGCCACTGAGGCCAAGGTGGTGAATCGTCTGGCTGCACAGGGCATCAAGAAAACTGACCTGACCCGTGAGGAGTTCCTGAAGCATGCCTGGGCATGGACCGAGGAGCACGGAGGTATCATTCTGAAGCAGTTGCGCAAGTTGGGTGCCAGCTGCGACTGGGACCGCACCGGTTTTACTATGGATGAGATCCGCAGCAAGAGCGTCATCAAGGTGTTCTGCGACCTGTATAACAAGGGACTCATCTACCGCGGCGTGCGCATGGTGAACTGGGACCCGAAGGCATTGACTGCCCTTTCTGATGAGGAGGTTATCTATAAGGAAGAGAATAGCAAACTGTATTATCTGAAATATATGGTAGCTGACGAGAACGGTCAGCCGGATGGAAGCGGACGTTATGCTGTGGTAGCTACCACACGTCCTGAAACCATTATGGGTGATACCGCTATGTGTATCAATCCGGAGGACCCGAAGAACACCTGGTTGAAGGGCAAGCGTGTGATTGTTCCTCTGGTGGGCCGTTGCATTCCGGTCATCGAGGATACTTATGTAGATATCGAGTTCGGTACTGGATGTCTGAAGGTAACTCCGGCGCACGACATCAATGACCACATGCTCGGTGAGAAATACAATCTGGAAACTATTGATATCTTCAACGACAACGGTACCATCAGTGAGGCTGCCGGTATGTACGTTGGCATGGACCGTTTCGATGTGCGTAAGCAGATTGCCATCGATCTGGAGAAGGCCGGTCTGTTGGAGAAGATCGAAGACTATAATAATAAGGTAGGTTTCTCTGAGCGTACCAACGTGCCTATCGAGCCGAAGTTGTCTATGCAGTGGTTCCTCAAGATGGAACACCTGGCCAAGATCGCTTTGGGACCGGTGATGAACGATGAGATCAAGTTCTATCCGGCCAAATACAAGAACACCTACAAGCACTGGATGGATAACATCAAGGACTGGTGCATCAGCCGTCAGCTGTGGTGGGGACACCGCATTCCGGCTTACTTCCTGCCGCAGGGCGGTTTCGTAGTAGCCGAGACTCCGGAGCAGGCTTTGGAACTGGCTAAGGAGAAGACCGGTAATGCCGATCTGACTCTGGCCGATCTGCGTCAGGACGAGGATGCGCTCGACACCTGGTTCTCTTCTTGGTTGTGGCCTATTTCTCTGTTTGACGGTATCAACAATCCGGGCAACGAGGAAATCAGCTACTATTATCCGACTGCCGACCTCGTAACCGGTCCGGATATTATCTTCTTCTGGGTGGCCCGAATGATTATGGCGGGTTATGAGTACGAAGGCAAGATGCCGTTCAAGAACGTTTACTTCACCGGTATCGTGCGCGATAAGTTGGGACGTAAGATGAGTAAGTCACTGGGTAACAGTCCGGATCCTCTGGATCTGATCGAGCGTTTCGGTGCTGACGGTGTGCGTATGGGTATGATGCTTTCTGCACCGGCCGGTAACGATATTCTTTTCGACGAGGCACTGTGCGAGCAGGGACGTAACTTCAACAACAAGATCTGGAATGCCTTCCGTCTGGTACAGGGCTGGAACACTGCTGCCGTGGAACAGCCGGAGAGCGCGAAGATTGCTGTGGAGTGGTTCGACGCCATGTTGAAGAAGACCGCTGCCGAAGTGGCCGACCTGTTCAAGAAATATCGTCTGAGCGAGGCCCTGATGGTGGTTTACAAACTCTTCTGGGACGAGTTCTCAAGCTGGTATCTGGAAATGATCAAGCCGGCATACGGTGAGCCGATCGACGGGCAGACTTATGCCAAGACCCTGTCTTTCTTCAACTCACTGCTCAAGTTGCTGCATCCGTTCATGCCATTCATCACCGAGGAGTTGTGGCAGCATCTGTACGACCGCAAGGCCGGTGAGAGCATCATGGTTGATGTTCTTGACTTTGTCGCACCGACAGAACAGGATGAGGCTCTGGTAGCCGCTATCGAGCAGGCTAAGGAAATCGTAGCCGGTGTGCGTACCGTACGCAACCAGAAGAATATCTCTCCGAAGGAACTGCTCGCCCTTGAGGTGGTAGGAAGCAATCCGGTTACCGCTCTGAACAGTGTCATCATGAAGATGGCCAACTTGAAGAGCATCGACACCGTAGAGCAGAAGGGTAGCGGAGCCGCTTCATTCATGGTCGGTACTACCGAGTATGCCGTAATTTTGGGCGACCTGATCGATGTTGAGGCCGAGAAGGCAAAACTCGAAGCCGAGCTGAAGTATCTGCAGGGCTTCCTGACAGGAGTACAGAAAAAGCTGTCGAACGAGAAGTTCGTGGCCAATGCGCCTCAGGCTGTTGTGGAGATGGAGCGCAAGAAACAGGCCGATGCCGAGAGCAAGATCGCCTCTATCAAGGAGAGTCTGGCTCAGCTGGGATAATGACTTTATAGCAAGAAAATACGGACAATCACGGCAGGGGCTTGTTTCCCTGTCGTGATTTTTTAATAAACGAAAAAGACAAGAATCATGCATACAAGAGAAGAACAAATGGCGGCATTCGGGCGTTTTCTGGATGTGCTCGACACGCTGCGCGAACAGTGCCCGTGGGACAAGAAGCAGACCAACGAAAGCCTGCGCCCTAACACGATAGAGGAAACCTTTGAGCTGTGCGATGCCCTGATGAAGGACGATACAAAGGACATCTGCAAGGAACTGGGCGATGTACTCCTTCATGTGGCGTTCTATGCCCGCATTGCCAGCGAGAAAGAGCAGTTTGACATAGCCGATGTATGTGACCGCCTAGTGGAGAAACTCAGGTTCCGTCATCCGCATATTTACGGAGATGTGCAGGCGCAGACGGCCGATGAGGTGAGCCGCAACTGGGAACAGATCAAGCAGAAGGAGAAGGACGGAAACAAGACCGTGCTTTCCGGAGTGCCCAATGCTCTGCCTTCGCTCATCAAGGCCTATCGTATTCAGGACAAGGCGCGCAATGTTGGTTTCGACTGGCAGGAGCGTGCCGATGTTTGGGACAAGGTTCGCGAAGAACTGGGAGAGCTTCAGGTGGAGTTGGAGAAAGAAGACAAGGAAAAGTCAACCGAGGAATTTGGCGATTTCCTGTTCAGTCTGATCAATGCGGCCCGCCTGTATCATATAAATCCCGACAATGCGCTGGAGCATACCAACCAGAAGTTTATTCGTCGCTTCAACTATCTGGAACAGAAAGTCAAGGAGAGCGGAAAGGATTTCAAGGATCTGACTCTGGAGCAGATGGATGTTTATTGGAACGAGGCCAAGGCTTTGGAACGGGAAAACGACAAAAAATAATAGAAAAATATTCTGACAAATTATTTTTTGTCCAATAAATGGATTAGATTTTGTTAATGGTTTGAAAAATAGCAAGTTAGACGCAAGATTTTTTTCTTCCTGAACTTTTTGGAAAATCGTCCCGACAATTTAATCAAATCGTCCTGATGAATTGATGAATTCGTCAGGACGATTTTTTTGTTTGTCTATGTCTGACGGATTTTATTGGATTTTTATTTACATATAGGCTGTGTCCGTGTCTGTCTCAGATCTTTTTTGACTGATTTACTTTACATATTATAAAAAGGTTTCTGCTTTACTTTATTTTTCGGACATGGTCATGGCTTGATCTCCATGTCATGTTCAGTCTCTGAAATTCCATCAAATTCTGTATGCCTGGCGGATATTTTCAGAACTTGATAGTTATAATGCTACTGGAGTGAATAATATAAACTCTGATATAATAAGCTCCCTGTATTCAGATCTTATATGTAAGAATTGAAATCTGAATATAGGGAGATTTGTATGAGCCTGTGATAATAAGAAGGCAATAAAAAAAACTGCATCGTAAAGCACGATGCAGTTTTTTATTTATATGGTCAGATGATTAATACCAAGTGTTTGCAGTCTTGTACATCTTGAAACCGTCAATCTTGTTCCAGTATCCACGAGTGAAGTCAGGAATTTCAACTGGAGCACATCCGTTAGACATTGACAGGTAACCCAACTCTGCCAAGCAGCACCATTCAGCCAAGTCGTAAACGTCCATATCCATTGGCAAACCGTTCTGCAAGCAATAAATCATACGATAGTCCATGATGAAGTCCATACCGCCGTGACCACCTACGTTCTTAGCCTTTTCACCGACCTCAGTGATCAATGGGTGCTGATACTGCTTAACCAATGCCTGCTGAGCTTCAGCTGGCAAGAAGCCGTGAGCTGACAAGTTCTCGTGGTTAGGTACACCTTCCAATTTTACTTCCTTACCCTGCAAAGCATAACCCTCTACCGGATACTTGTTGGCAAAACCTTTAGTACCAGTCAGCTGATACTTACGGTTGTATGGCTGAGGAGTCATTACGTTGTGCTGGATTTCGATAACCTTACCCTTTGCAGTACGCAACAAAGTAGTTGTGTGGTCACCGTTCTGGAAATCATTGCACTCTTTACCGGTTGCCTTCTCAACCAGACCCTTACCGATAACAGACTTAGTATCCATAGCAACCAAAGTTGTCAGACGGTCGCCACGGTGAATATCCATAGCCTGTGCTACAGGGCCAAGGCCGTGAGTAGCGTATACGTCACCTCTGTGCAACTTGTTGTATTCCAAACGCCATCCTAACTTGTCGTTTGCATCCTTCTTCCAGTAGTAAGCCCAGAAGTCGCTCAAATCGTGGATGTAAGCACCTTCACCGCGGATTACTTCACCGAACAGACCTTTCTTAGCCATGTTCAAAGTGTTCAACTCGAAGAAGTCATAGCAGCAGTTCTCCAACTGGATGCAGTGCTTGCGAGTCTTCTCTGACATATTGATCAGATCCCAGCAGTCTTTCAAGCTCATTGCAGAAGGCACCTCGATAGCAGCATGTTTGCCGTGCTCCATAGCATAGAGAGCTACAGGTACGTGGTGGTTCCAGTCTGTTGCAATGTAAACCAAGTCGATATCATTGCGCTCGCACAGCTGCTTGTAACCTTCCGGACCGCTGTAGATGTCTGCAGCTGGCAAACCGGCTTTCTTCACGATATTTTCGTTTACACCTTTTGCGCGTGCTTCTTCGTGGTCACAAAGTGCTACGATCTGTACATTCAGACCTACATCTTTCATGTGGGTGAAACGCTCTACGGCACCAGGACCACGCATACCCAAACCAACGAATCCTACGCGTACGGTCTTCAGGGCTGGAGTCTTCAATTCCAGAACATTTTCCTGTCCTTTTTCGCGCTGTGGAACAACTGTACGGATAACACCGTCTTTTCCACGTTTCCACTTAGTTGTAAAATGGTAATTCAAGGCAGTTTCATTGCCTTTACTGGCTGCAGAAGTACTCTGTACCGGACACCAAGTAAGCATCATAGCAAAAGCACCAGCCAATAAATAATTCATTTTTTTCATGTGAATTTTGTTTAATTAGGGTGTTGTTTATTTCTTCGAGCAACAAAGATAGAGTAATGATTTAATTATTCCAAAGATAGAACTTCTAAAAGCGAATATTTCTTTGTTTTTTTAGTTTCTTTAAAAAAAGATTTCTTTATTTTTTCCCAAATTGAGGATCAATCTTTAAAAGTGAAGATACCCAGATGGTAAGCGGACAGCAGGCCATGACAAACAGGAAAAAGTAAAAATACCCGATCTGTTCCTGTATCCAGCCGGCAAACATGCCGGGAATCATCATGGACAATGCCATGAAAGCCGTACAGATGGCATAATGCGCGGCCTGATATTTGCCGCGGCAATAATAGATCAGATAAAGCATATAAGCCGAGAATCCGAATCCGTAGCCGAACTGTTCCAGGAAGATGCAGCTGCTGATAAGCAGAAGCGAATCCGGATAGCAGTAACTCATGTATACGTAGACCAGATTGGGCAAGGTGATGCTCCAGGTCATGGGCCATAACCATTTGCGCAGACCTCCATGGGCGATGGCAATACCGCCAATGATGCCTCCTACAGTCAGTCCCAGCACGCCGATGGTTCCTTGCACCAGCCCGACTTCCTGAGTGCTTAGCCCTAATCCGCCTTTATTTATGGGATCAATGAGGTACATGTTCGCGACTTTTATAAGCAGTGCTTCCGGAAATCGGAACAAAAGCATAAAAAGTACCCCGGCTATAAACTGGCGTTTTCGGAAAAAACTGACGAATGCTTCCATGAAGTTTCTCAGAAAATGCCGGTCGGAGACTTTTTCTGAAACCACCGTCTTTTCGTTCTTAGGCAGGATAATCTGATGATATAAGGCCATCAGCAGAAGCAGTGCTGCCAGGATATAGAACATCAGGCTCCAGGACCGGGCAATGTTGCCGGTATATACTTCCAATGTGCCTGCCAGCATAATCAGCAGCCCCTGTCCGGCAATAGTGCCGATGCGGTAAAAGGTACTGCGAACACCGACATAGAGCGCCTGTTCATGTTCTTTAAGCACACTCATGTAATAGCTGTCGGCGGCAATGTCGTGTGTGGCACTGCTAAAGGCCACCAGCCAAAAGAATGCAAGTGTGCTTTGTATGAAATGCGAAGTCGGTATGGTGAATGCCACACCGGCCAGTCCGGCTCCCAAAAGAATCTGGGTGATGATAATCCACCAGCGCTTGTTGCGGAGCAGGTCCACAACCGGGCTCCAAAATGGTTTGATGACCCAAGGCAGATAAAGCCAGCTGGTATAAAGGGCGATTTCCGCATTGGAAAGCTCCAGCCTTTTATACATCACCACTGAAATACTCATTACCGTGACATAGGGTAGAGCTTCGGTGATATAAAGTGTAGGTATCCATTGCCATGGATTGGTTTTTCTGATTTTCATGATATTTTTGATGATTAATAGAGTTTTTTGATGATGGCATGGGGGTAGTAGTGCGCCAGAATCTGTCTGTAGTCATAGCCTTTCTTACCCATAACTGCGGCTCCTATCTGACACATACCCACTCCGTGTCCCCAACCGGCACCATATAAGGTGAAGTGCTGTGGGGCACCATCTTTATTTTCTCCTTTTTCCACAATAAACGCAGAACTGTACAGGTGGCTTTGGCTAAGCATTTTCCGGATTTCCAGTTCTTTGCCCACAATCCGGGTGCATAGGCTTCCTATTATTTTAAGGCGTGAGATATGTCCTCCGGGGCCTCGTTCGATAGGAACAATATCAAGCACCGTTCCGAAATCCACCTGCATTTTTTCTTTTAGTAACCGGCTGATTTCCGATTGGGTATAGGTGACTTTCCAGCGGAAAAAATCCTGAGTACTCTGGTCGTAATGATTCAGGATCTGTTTCAGCAGTGTCGCGTCTTGTGTATTGCAGAAACATGATGGAGTTTCTTTAATCCATTGTTCCGCTGCCGTTTCCGAACTGAGCTGACCCCGTGTGGAGGGAATACTGTCGCTATGTGATATCAGATAAGGGATTTTTCGGTCCTCCCAGCAATAGGCGTATTCCTCGGTCATGCCGCCACAACATTTGGAGAATCGGGCATCACAGATTTCTCCGTCAAAGAGCAGAACTTCTCCCTGGGTTTCGGTTACAGCCTGTAAACTTTTTCCCGATTTGATCCGGCCTATGCCCTGATAGCGCTGGCAATGGTCATCAGCGCACACATCAAACAGTTTATGGTCGCTTTGTTCATACCATCGGATAATTTCCTGTTCCTTGCTGTAACCACAGATTCCGGTAGAGGAGCGCTTTTCATTTTTCTGCAGGATTTGGGACAGCACCCAGCTTCGGCTGATAATAGCCGAGGCCTTGAGAAACTCATACGGGCATTCCGAATTCATCTCGCTGCAAATGACGCTGCTTAGATAGGTCTCTACTTTTACCTTGTTGATAAAAACTACTTTGTCTTGATGGCATAGCAGACGGATTCCTCCTTTGAAAGTCTGTTCTTCTTTTTTCTGCCAGTGGAATTGTATGCCGATGGTCACTTCCGGTAAGGAAAAACAGCCTTCACCCTCAGGAGTCAGTTCAATCTGGTCATATAACTTTCCGTTCCAAAGTAGCCGGTTGTCTTGACAACTTACGGTTTGCTTGCCGGAAACAGGTTCGTCATGAAAAAGATAAGGCTCCTTTAATAGAAAGGAGATGGTAGGATCGCTCAGAATTCCGACCTGAATTTCAGGCTCGGCCGATGGCAACTCTTGCGATGAGTTATGAATCTGTTGCCAAATCTCATCGGCTTGCTCCAATGTGATTCCCACTTCTTTCAGGATGTGACTGGCAGTTGAGGCAGTGACTTTCTGATAGTCCTGTTCGTTGATGGCAATGAGCAGGCCTCCCATATCAATGGCGCCCGGACTGATGGAGATCTGGCGGTCGTCTTCGTAAAAATAGGCATCGGGCCGGTGCTTCTTACGGGGGAAGACCAGAATGATCTGTTCTCCGTTTTCTTCTTGCCATCCCAACAGGTTCAGCATAGGTTCTTCTCCGTTGGCCTTGTCTGTATTCAGAGCCTGATATAAATTCCGGAAAATGGGAGTGGCATTGTTATCTCGGTGTGTCCGGATGACAAAGACGGGGACCGGAAACTGACGGAGCAGAAAGATGCCGTGAGATGAGACTTTCAGATTGCTTTCGTAAACAGATTTCCAGTCTGCTTCAATGGGAACATACCCTCGGCTTCCGGCTTGAAAGTGCAGATGGTCCGGAGCGGAAGCACCGCATTTGGGTCCGTTGTAAAATACGATGAATCCTGACAGCTTGTCCAGAAGAGTCTGATAGGCGGTAAATTCGCGGAGGATCTCCTGAGGACGATGCCGGGTAGAGACAATGGTGAAATGGACCGGAAGGATGGGAAAGGGGTTTACCAAAAGCTGATAGCCTTCGAGAATAGGCAGACTGGTCTGTTCTGCCGGACGATTGGCTTCACAAAGAAAGCAAGGGCGTTGCCGGATGGACGCCTTGTCGGTTTTTGCTTTGGCCGATTGTACGCGTGCCGGATTATACTGCACGGAAATGCGGCACTCATTTACCGATAGATTTTTGGTTTTGCATTGCTGCTGCAGAGCCGTAAAGCGTTGGTTTACGGCCGGCCATTCATGCATCTGTTTTTGAAAAAAAGAGATGCACTCCGTATCGAATCTGGTATTGTTCATTGTTTGTTCCTGTTCTGGCGCGCTTTGATTTCCAGAGTGCGTAATTTGTCTTTGTAGTGGTTGTTACGGTTTATTTGCTCAATGTTGAGCGCCGCGTCCGAGTTTCCTTCCCAACGGCGGCACAGATAGAGCTCGTCATAGATACGGGCTATGTGATAGTTTCTGGAAAACATGAGTCCCAACGCGTAGTCCTCGCCATAACTAGTGTTGGGTATCTGGAGTTCGCGTAATAATGGTGTGAAAAACGCTCTGGGAGCTCCCAGTCCGTTTATGCGCAGGGCGTTGTTATGTCCGTTTTCCGGAGTCCATTCCTTGTGGTCGATCCGTCCGGGAGGCAAGGTGTTGAGTTGGAAATCGGTCATTCGGTAAGAGCCGATTACCATCGCTGCCTGTTCGCGGTGGAAAATGTCTGCAATGGCTTGCAGGGTATTGGGACTGCTGTACAGATCATCGGAATCGAGTTGAACGGAAAAACGTCCGCACAGAGGATGATGGACTGCCAGAGACCAGCATCCTCCGATACCCAGATGCCCCTCTTCGGGAATCAGGTGTATCACGCGCTTTTCTTCGTGGAAAGATCGTATGATTTCTGTTGTTCCGTCGGTTGAATGATTGTCAACGACAAAGATATTGTATTCAAAATCTGTCTGTTGGGACAAGGCGCTTTCGATAGCGTCCTTGATGGTACGGGCCCGGTTCCGTACGGGAATGATGACCGAGACTTCTACCGGAAAATCGCCCGAATGCTCTATTCTTCGGATTTGTGAGGGATGAAGGTAGGCATTGATCTGTTTCAGATGCTCTGTGCATGCCTGCTCCATCTCTATCTGTGCCTTTCTGTTTTTTGGATCAACATAGTCAAAATTCTTTTGGCCGCTGAGGCGCAGGTCTTCTTCCTGTTCGGTATAAAGCATTTCGTCCAGATGAACGATATTGCCGTAACGGCTCAGGTATAAGCGTAGATCATATAAGCCGGCAAACAGATAGTCGTTGCCTGCCGCTTCTTTCAGATAAGCTTTTAGTGCTTCGGTGCGGAACAGCAGCAAGGAACCCATCTGAAAATCATCGCGTACGCTGCCTTCCTGATAATCGTTTACCGGATGAGGCAGGAGTTCCCCGTTCTTGATTTCCCGATAATCGGAATAAAGCAAAACGGCATGGGCGTCGTCTGCCACCCGGACCATCCGTTCCAGGGAGTAGGGCTCAAGCTCAACTGGGGTAGTCTTGGTATAAAGCAGACAGTATTCGGCTGTGGCTTCCTGAGCCATTTTACGTATGCTGTCTGATGAGAAAATTCCGTCAGAGACATTCAGTGTCTTGATTCCGGACCATTCCGGTTTTGTGGATTCTTGCGGGCAGAACAGGTGGATTTGATGTATGAGGGGATGTTTTCCGAATGTGCGGAGCATGGCTTGGGCCTGTTCTGCAGAAAGGTAAGGAAAAAAACAGTCAACCAGGTGTTTCATGTGTAAATGATTTTAGTATTCAATATAAATAATAAATGCAAATATAATAATAAGCCACGGATTGCTATGAAAGTTTTCTGTTTTTTCCGTAACTTTGCCTACGAACGAGAATATTTTTTGATATGAATGAATCGAAGCAACCCTTGTTGGGAATGAATATGGAGCAACTCAAGGGCGTTGTTGCAGGATTAGGCATGCCAGCCTTTACCGCCAAACAGATCGCCGAATGGATCTATGTAAAAAAGGTGCGGTCCATTGATGAGATGACTTCCATATCTTTAAAGAACAGAGAAAAACTGAATGAGAATTATCAGATAGGATGTTCCGAACCGGTATCTTGCCAGCGCTCGGTTGATGGTACTGTAAAATATTTGTATATGACACTGGCCGGCGGATTTATTGAAACGGTGTATATTCCCGATGGCGACCGTGCCACACTGTGCGTGTCTTCGCAGGTGGGATGCAAGATGAACTGCCGGTTCTGTATGACCGGAAAACAGGGATTCTCCGGAAATCTTTCGGTGACTGACATCCTGAACCAGCTTTATTCCTTGCCCGAGAAAGACAATCTGACCAATGTGGTTTTTATGGGACAAGGGGAGCCGTTCGATAATCTGGACGAGGTCTTGAAGGCAACACATCTGCTGACGGTACCTTATGGCTATGGTTGGAGTCCGAAGCGTATTACGGTTTCTTCCGTAGGTCTGAAGAAAGGACTGAAGCGCTTCTTGGATGAAAGCGACTGCCATCTGGCCATCAGTCTGCATAATCCTTTCCCGCAACAACGCGGTCAGATTATGCCGGCAGAAAAGGCTTACTCGATCCGTGAGATCGTTGATTTGCTGAAAACGTATGATTTTACCCATCAACGCCGTCTCTCATTTGAATACATTGTGTTTCATGGGGTAAATGATTCCATGGAGCATGCCCGTGAGTTGGTTTCTTTATTACGCGGACTGGAGTGCCGGATCAATCTGATCCGTTTTCACAAGATACCGGGAGTGGATGAACTGGACGGCGCTCCGGAGGATGTGATGGTGCGCTTCCGCGATTATCTCACCAAACACGGAGTGTTTACCACCATCCGGGCATCGCGCGGAGAAGATATCTTTGCCGCGTGCGGTCTGTTGAGTACCGCCAAACAACTGGAACTGGAAGAGAACAAAACAAAAGGATAAAGAGCGATGAAAAAACTGAAATATTTTATATTGGGGGTATGTTCCCTGTCTTTTCTCGCTTCGTGCGAGAGCAGTCTTACCAAGCCGACAGCCAGCGGACGGCCTTATGAGATGTTGGTGGTTGTGGGCGATTCTCTTTGGCAGCGTCCCGCCGGAAGAGCTTTGTTTGATGTGCTGGATACCGATATTCCCGGTTTGCCCCAGCCGGAGCGGTCATTCCGCATTTCGCAGACAGACCCTTCACGATTCAACCAGATTCTGAATATATTCCGCAATATTATTCTGGTGGACATCAACAAAAAGGAATATACGCAGACCAAGATGCGCTTTGTGCGTGACGAGTATGCACGTTCACAGATTATTCTTCATATTCAAAGTCCGACCGAGGAGGAGTTCCGGCAGTTTGTATCATCCCATTCCCAGCAGATTATCGATTTCTTTGTGCGGGTAGAGATGAACCGTCTGATCAAGCAGCTCAAGGACAAGCATTCGGTTATGGTTTCCGATCTGGCAAAGAATATGTTTGACTGCGAATTTATGGCACCCGAGGAAATTCAGAGTTATAAGAAAGGAAAGGATTTCTTCTGGACTTCTTCCAATTCGGCCACAGCCATGGTGAACATCTGTATGTATTCTTATCCTTACGAAGGACCGCAGACCTTTACGAAACAATATGTCCTGAACAAGCGGGATTCGGTAATGAAAAAGAATATTCCGGGATCACAGCCTAATATGTACATGGCTACGGATACGATGGCTACTTTCTGCCGTCCGATTTCCGTTAAAGGAAATTATGCCTATGAAACCCGAGGTCTGTGGTATATGGAAAATGATGGCATGGGCGGACCGTTTGTGAGTCATTCACGTGTAGATACGGTAAATAATAAAGTAATTGTAGTGGAGGGATTCGTTTTTGCTCCTGAAAAAATGAAACGTGGACTGATCCGGCGTGTGGAGGGAGCTTTGTACACTTTGAATCTGCCCAAGGAAAAAGAGGAAGAACTGGAACTGGGTATTCCCGAGATCGAAATATCCGCTAAAAAGCAAAACTAATATTTTGAATGTTATTTGAATATGGAAAATAGAAAGATTCGTGTGGGTATCACACAAGGAGATATAAATGGAGTGGGATATGAGGTTATTTTGAAAGTGTTTCAGGAGGCTGGAATGCTGGAACTCTGTACTCCGATTATCTACGGCTCACCTAAGATCGCGTCTTTTCACCGTAAGGCTCTTGAGCTGAATACCAATTTCCTGACTGTAGATCAGGCTGAAGATGCGGTTGACGGAAAAGTAAATCTGGTGTCTTGTATCGAAGAAGAGGTCAAGATTGATTTGGGAAAGCCGACGAAAGAAAGCGGTCAGGCTGCTTTGGCCGCATTAGAGCGTTCCATCATTGATTATCGTTCGGGACTGATTGATGTATTGGTAACCGGGCCGATCAACAAGTATACCATCCAAAGTCAGGAGTTCCAGTTCCCCGGGCATACAGAATATATTCAGGCTTGTTTGGGTGACGGGCAGGAGGCGCTGATGGTACTGATGAACCGTACTTTGCGTGTGGCCTTGGTAACGACCCATCTTCCGATACGTAAGGTGGCTGATGCCATTACTCAGGAAGCCATTGTGCAGAAACTGCGTATCTTCAACAAGGCGCTGAAGCGTGACTTGGGATTTGAATCGCCTCGTATTGCTGTGCTTGGACTGAATCCGCATGCCGGTGATCAGGGATTGCTGGGAGAAGAGGAGCAGACTGTTATCAAGCCGGCAATGGAGCAGGCCATGAGTGAGGGAATCTTCTGCTTCGGACCTTTTGCGGCCGACGGCTTTTTCGGATCGCGTGCCTATGAGGCGTATGACGGTGTGCTGGCCATGTATCACGATCAGGGACTGGCGCCGTTCAAGGCCTTGGCAATGAATGATGGCATTAATTATACTGCCGGGTTGCCCGTGGTGCGCACTTCGCCCGATCACGGTACGGCATATGACATTGCCGGCAAAGGACTTGCCGATCCTACTTCGCTGCGCGAGGCAATCTATACGGCAATAGATGTGTATCGCAACAGAATGCGTTATGATGAGGCATATGCTCATCCGCTCCGGAAAATGTATTACGAGAAACGTGATGACAGTGATTCTTTGAAACTGGATGCTCCTGAGGAAGAGAACGCATGAAGAACAAACTGAGAAATCTCTTTTTCCTGATCGGTGTAGTGGCGGTGGCCGTTATGCTCTGGAAATTCGAGATGCCTTATGATCAGGTGCTGCAGAATGTACAGCGTGCCGGAATATGGTTTCCGGCCGTGTTGCTTCTGTGGGGTATCATTTATTTTATGAACACTTGTGCCTGGCAGGTAATCCTCAATGCCGGCGACACTCAGACTCAGGCAAGGGTTCCTTTCTGGAAAGTATATAAATATACGGTGACAGGCTTCTCACTCAATTATGTCACTCCGGTCGGATTGTTGGGTGGTGAGCCTTACCGTATTATGGAGGTCAGTGCCTATGTGGGTAAAGAGCGTGCTACTTCGAGTGTGATACTGCATGCAATGATGCACATCTTTTCGCATTTTTGCTTTTGGGCTTTTTCCATAGTGCTTTATCTGTTGCTTTATGGAGAGCAGATGGGCTGGGGAATGGGAATCATGATGTTGCTGATTGCGGCCTTCTGCGTTTTGGGCATTTACTTCTTTATGAAAGGTTACCGAAACGGACTCGCACTGAATGTGCTGCATTTTTTTGCGCGTATTCCCTTTTGCAGGAAAAAAATCAATGGCTTTATCGAACGTAATCTTCCTG
The DNA here is from genome assembly GCA_944320795.1 of Candidatus Paraprevotella stercoravium. Lineage (GTDB taxonomy): Bacteria > Bacteroidota > Bacteroidia > Bacteroidales > Bacteroidaceae > Paraprevotella > Paraprevotella stercoravium. The sequence continues at coordinate 16,066 of CALUIU010000023.1, forward strand.
CTATCGAACGGGTGGATCAGCAGATAGCAGCCTTGCATGCACAAAGCAGGAGAGTGTTCTATCTTTCTTTGTCTTTGGAGTTTTTTGCCCGGATTGTGGGATGTCTGGAGATTCTGTTCATCCTTTATATTATGACTGATCAGGTTTCCTTTTGGGACTGTATCCTGATACAGGCGTTTACGTCTTTATTTGCCAATCTGTTTTTCTTTATGCCGATGCAGATGGGAGCGCGGGAAGGCGGTTTTGCCTTGGCGACCGGCGGGCTGGCTATGACAAAGGCTTTTGGGGTATATACCAGTTTGATTGTACGTCTGCGTGAGATTGTTTGGATAGTTATCGGTATAGCTTTAATGAAAGTAGGAAATAAAATCCGGAAATCTTGATTTCAGTCGGAAAGAGAAACACTTGTTCTCGTTTTGGACTTTAGAGATACAAAAAAGTGATCCCCTTTGATGGTGATCACTTTTTTTATAATGATATTTTTATCAGATACTATTTTGTATGAGACGGTTATTTTTGTTCTCTACGCCAGCATAGAATGGCTTCTGCCATATCTATGTCTGCCGGGACTGTTACCTTAAAATTATAATTATCTCCCCGGGATATATGTAAGGGTGTATTTCCCCATTTTGTCATTAGGGTATACAGCGATTGTGCGCTTTGCAGGTCCTGCTGGCTCCGTTGTTTCAGTACGGGAAGAAGATCTTTCATATAAAATGTCTGAGGTGTCTGCGCCCGAAAAAGTTTTTCTCTTTCGATCAGTCCTTCAGAGTGCAACTGGTCTTTGCTGATCATATAAGCTTCATTGCTCTGTATTCCTGTTATGGCATTTCCAAATGTAGTGCATATTTCGAGGTTATGGGAAATGACCGTTTCAGAAATTAGAGGACGTACAGAATCGTGTGTCAGAATCAGATCGTTATCTTTGTAGCCCCGTTCCTCCAGACCGATAATTCCGTTGTAAAGTGATTGCATACTGGTGTCTCCGGAAGGGATGCAATCTCGGAATTTCTGAATACCTTCCTGTTTTGAGATTATTTGTACGGTTTCTTCCCATGCGTGATCACAAACCACAAATATGTCATCAATGCCAGGATGAATTTCAAAAGCTTTCAGAGTATAGGCTATGAGTGGCTTTCCGGCTATCTCTATAAATTGTTTCGGTTTTTGCTGGTGCATTCTGCAACCTTTTCCACCTGCCAGCAATAGAGCGATGTGTCTGTTTCTTCTCATTGTTCTTCTTGTAGTTCTTCTGTAAATCTTTCACAGAATCTCTCGTGAGTTCTCTGTGTATAGAATCGAACAGCTTCGAGTACAATAATTTCAAAGCAGAAAAATATCCATGGTTCTCCAACCAGTAGAGAGAGAAAAAGTACGCCTACACGGGTGTCGAATGTCAGGATATTCGTATATTTCATCAGAGGCAGACTGGCCTGACGAAAGCGGTTGCGCAAATCCTGAGGAAGGGCATCCGGATATTTATTACGCAATGCTTTATAGAATTTCTGGAATTTCGGAGTCATTTTTTCCTGACTCCGGGTATAGTTACTGTAAAAATACAGATATATTTTATGAAACCATTCTTTTTTATTCCAAGGTAGCGAATACATTAAATCACGCTGTTGGCGATAGTGATCCAGCTCGCTGCCATTTTCTCCTTTCAGAAAAAGCAAATGAATATTCCGGTAATAATCCGCCAGAGCGCATTGGCGTGAGTGGCAGTGGAAACCCGAGTAAGCCGCAATGATCCATATCCAGTATCCCCATTCAGCGTTCAGACGGAGACAGATGAAAAAGTAAATGGAAAAGAACCATACATCACCGGCAAATCCATCCAGAATTCGTCCAATCAATGTTTTTTTTCCGGTCATTCTGGCCAGTTGTCCGTCGGCGCAGTCGTACCAGTTTGCCCAGATGAGCAGAAACATACCGATCAGATTCATTTTTATGTCGTCAAACCAAAAGAAATAACCGGCTGCCGCGCCGATAACGATAGACAGTAATGTGACAGCGATGGGATGCACGTTTAATTTTTGGAACAGCAACGCCCAAAGGTATCCGGGAGTGCGTGTGACATATAGCTCAAACTTACCTTCTGTATCTTCTGATTTCATGGTGGCGCGCACTCTTTCCTCTAAATCACAGAATTTCATATTTCTAATAAATCTAGTCTGTAAAACGAATAAATGTGAGCATTGTGCTAGGACAGAATGCTCTTTAAAAACGATGCAATATTCGCAAAAAAAAGTGAGATATGCAAGTGATGACTACAAATTTCAAAAATAGTGCTGTCATAATTGCAGACCCTGAATTTTTTTATGTAATTTTGTCAGAACATGAATAAAAACGAGGTTTTATATGAATACGCCTGAAGTACAGTTGCAAAAGAAAAAATATGGTATAGTCGGCAATTCCGACGGATTAAACCATGCGTTGGATATTGCCTTGCAGGTGGCCAAAACTGATCTTTCTGTGCTGATAACAGGGGAAAGCGGTGTGGGAAAGGAAGCTATACCCCGATTGATTCACGATAACAGTCTGCGTAAAAACAAAAAATATTTTGCAGTAAACTGCGGTTCAATTCCGGAGGGTACTATCGATTCTGAATTGTTCGGACACGAAAAGGGTGCTTTTACCGGTGCCGTCGGCGAGCGTGAAGGATATTTTGGCGCGGCCAATGGAGGCACTTTGTTTTTGGATGAGGTAGGTGAGTTGCCGTTGTCCACTCAGGCACGTTTGTTACGTGTTCTGGAAACAGGTGAGTATATCCGTGTGGGATCCAGCGAAGTGCGTAAAACAGATGTGCGTATTGTTGCCGCTACCAATGTAAATATGGCGCAGGCTATTAAAGAAGGCAAATTTCGTGAAGATTTGTACTATCGCTTGAATACCATTCCCATCAAGATGCCGGCATTGCGCGAGCGTCCCGATGATATCGTTCTTCTGTTTAAGAAGTTTGCCATGGATACGGCCGAAAAGTATAATATGCCGGAACCTGTGGAATTGAGCGAAGAAGCAAAAATTAGAATGAAAGCTTATCCTTGGCCCGGAAATGTGCGTCAGTTGAAAAATGTTACCGAGCAGATTTCCATTCTGTCTCGGGAAAGATACATAACTCCTGAGATTCTGGCAGAATATGTGCCCGAACAGCCGGTTTCGCATGATCTTATTCAGTTGAACGCTTCGGGAAAGGAACAGCATTCCTTTGAAAATGAGCGTGAAATTCTTTATAAGATCCTTTTTGATTTGCGAAACGATGTAACTGAGTTGAAAAAACTGGTACACAGTCAGCAGTCTGCAAATTCCTCTGTCGTTACAAATTCTTCGGTTCCGGCGGTACCGATGCAGAATCCTGCTCCGTATTACGGAACCGGTGTCGCTTATCCGCAAGATCATCCGGCCTCTTCCGTAGTTCCGGCGCAGGTCAAGGTGGTTTCGGCTGGAAAACCGGTACATGAGGATGAAGATATCCAGACTCCCGAGGAGTACGTCGAGGAATCTTTGTCGCTGGACGATTGGGAGCGCCAGATGATCATCAAGGCGCTTGAGAAGAACGGCGGCCGGAGAAAAGGCGCAGCACATGATCTCAATATTTCAGAAAGAACACTTTATCGAAAAATCAAGGAATATGGACTTGAAAAATAAAAGCAAACAAATCCGTTGGGGCTGGCTGGCAGTGATGGTCATCTTGCTTGCCTCTTGTACGGTGACCTATAAATTTAACGGAGCTTCAATTGACTATCAGAAGACAAAGACGATTCAGATTACTCCTTTCCCCTTGCGGTCGGCTTATGTTTGGGCTCCTATGCAATCTATCTTTAATAACCGTCTGACCGATGTTTTTGCGTCTCAGACCCGTTTGATACAGGTACCGAGAAATGGAGACTTGCAGATTGCCGGTGAGATCACAGGATACGAACAATACAATAAGGCCATCTCGGCGGACGGTATGTCTTCTCAGGTGCAGTTAAAGATGACTGTAAATGTGCGTTTCGTTAATAATAAAAATCATACGGAAGATTTCGAGCGCCAGTTTACGGCAACAGCTGAGTATGACGCTACGCAGCAGCTTACTGCCGTTCAGGAGGAGCTGGTTACTCAGATGGTAAGAGATATTGTAGACCAGATCTTTAATGCTACTGTGGCGAACTGGTAAGGTGATGTGTGGATGATTTAATGCTATTGTCATGGATAAGATGACTGTTTGGGAATATATTCAGCAACCGGATAAACTGGATAACGATTCTCTTGCGTATTTGGAGGATCTGGTCAACCGTTACCCTTATTTTGCTGTTGCCCAATGTTTGTATGTACGTAATCTGAAGAATCTGCATCATCGTTCTTTTGAAACAGCCTTGGGAAAAGCCGCTTTATATGTTCCTGCCCGTGACCGGCTGTTTGCCTTTTTGGATCCTGATGCTTATGTCTTGAAGCCTGAGGTGCGGAAACCGCCTGTAGCAACATCTGTTTCTCCCGTAAATCGTGCGGATAATCTGATAGATTCTTTTCTGACCGGAAATCAGGTCTCGGAACGTCCCGCTCGTACGCGCGGCCGAGTGGCCGATGTCCGTACGGATTATATCGGGTATCTGTTGCAAATGGAAGAACAGCAGACGGATACTTCTTCCACTTCTTCGTCAACGGAGTCTGTGCCCCGATTGAATCATCAGGATTTGATCGATGATTTTATCGGTCAGGGAGACAAACGTATTGTCTTGTCTCAGGAAGAGACTGTTTCTCATCCTGAGATTGAGGAACAGAGCATGGGAGAGGGTGACTGTTTTACGGAAACTTTGGCAAAAATCTATATTAAACAGGGGAGATATGAAAAAGCCATTGAAATTATACGTAAATTAAGTTTGAAAAATCCAAAAAAAAATTGTTACTTTGCAGATCAAATACGTTTCTTAGAGAAACTGATTATTAATAACAAAAACAAATAATTAATCAATGTACACAATTCTTTTAATTTTAACGATCGTTATTTCTGTCTTGATGTGTCTGATCGTGTTGATTCAAGAATCAAAAGGTGGAGGTCTGGCTTCAAGCTTTTCATCTTCAAACCAGATTATGGGTGTGAGAAAAACAACAGATGTAGTAGAGAAGACCACTTGGGCATTGGCTATCGCATTGGTAGTGTTAAGTGTGCTTACTGTGTTCTTTATTCCTAAAACTACTGCAACTGAATCTGTCATCATGAATCAGGCTAAAGAGCAGAGCGCAACAAATGCAAACAACATTCAGGGATTTGGTGCCAGTCAGCAGCCGGCACAGCAAGGAGCTACACCAGCTCAGCCTGCAACACAACCGGCTCAGCCTGCCAGTCAGCCTGCTCAATAATCTTTGAGGTGTTAGCTGTCTGGGGTTCCAGATTGATATTTCATATAAGGCTGTTTAAAAAAGGTTATAAAAGAAGACATCTGCTATGCGGATGTCTTTTTTTGTATATCTTTGTTTCATAACCAATATAATTTTAGGATATGAAGAAAATGATTTTGGGCGTAGCCCTTGTTTTAGGTTTGGGTCTGTCTTATTCTTCAGTGGTTTACGCTTCTGCTCCGGAATCTGTATTGTCGCAGGGAGATTTGAAGAAAGGTGACGCTTCTCCATCCTTTTCATATAAGGATATCAATGGTAAGACAGTTACGTTAGAAAGTTTAAAGGGTAAGATTGTTTATATTGATGTTTGGGCTACTTGGTGCCCTCCGTGCCGTGCCGAACTTCCCGCATTAAAGGAACTGGAGGAAAAGTATGGCGAGAAAATGCATTTTGTGAGCATTTCCTGTGACCAGGACAAAACGAAGTGGGAAACCATGGTGAAGGAAAAAGAATTGAAGGGCATTCAATTGCATATCGGTACGGACCGTTCATTCATGCAGGCTTATGCGATAAGTGGGATTCCACGTTTCATCTTGTTGGATGAGGCTGGTAAGATTATCTCTAGTGATATGACCCGTCCTTCAAATCCGGAAACCGGGAAAGTTTTAGAGTCTTTATTGAAGTAAATCGATAGGATAATATAAGACGTAGAAATTAGAGCAGGATAGAATTCGGTTACAGATTCATTTCGGCTGGATTCTGTTCTGTTTTTTTATAATAGAGTCAAGTAACGGGTGGGGTCCTGAATTTTTTGTTGCGGTTGTATCTTGTGTTTTTATATATGAAAAGAGGAAATCCATTGCTGAATTTCCTCTTTTGTGGGTGGCAGATGGGACTCGAACCCACGACATTCAGAACCACAATCTGACGCTCTAACCAACTGAACTACAGCCACCATTTAAAATATTTGAGAATTTCCCATCCGAAAGATGGGTGGCAGATGGGACTCGAACCCACGACATTCAGAACCACAATCTGACGCTCTAACCAACTGAACTACAGCCACCATTTAAAAATTCTCTCGAGATGTTTCCCGATTGCGATTGCAAAGGTACTACTTTTTTCTGAAAATCCAAAGATTTTGCGGCTTTTTTTATCCTTAATCTTAATTTTTTGGGCCAAGTATCTTGTGATATAAAAAAACAGAGTCTGCTTTCTGTGCATTTGAAAAGCAGACTCTGTTTTCTTGGTTTGTAATTTATGGATAAATTTCTTTTTTCCCTGCAGCCAATGTATTTTTCATAAGCATGCAAATGGTCATAGGACCGACTCCGCCTGGTACTGGCGTAATAAAACTACATTTAGGGGCCACCTCATCAAATTTTACGTCTCCATTTAATCGGAAACCGTTTTTACGCGTTTTATCCGGTACACGGGTGGTGCCAACATCAATAACTGTTGCGCCTTCCTTCACCATGTCTGCTGTGACAAAATCCGGTTGGCCGATTGCAGCAATAAGAATATCGGCTTCACTGCATTCCTTCTTCAGATTCAGGCTATGGCTATGACACACTGTTACAGTGGCATCGCCATATTGTTTCTGCATCATGAGTTGTGCCATAGGTTTGCCTACGATGTTGCTTCTACCTAATACCACGCATTTCTTTCCGCTTGTTTCGATCTGATACCGTTTCAGCAATTCCAGAATACCTTTGGGAGTTGCTGAGATATAGCAGGGGAGTCCGATAGCCATGCGGCCGACATTGATTGGGTGAAAACCGTCCACATCCTTTTTATAGTCTATGGCTTCGATAACCTTCTGCTCGGATATATGTTTAGGTAACGGTAATTGCACGATGAAACCGTCTACATCCTCATCCTGATTCAGCTTTTCTACTTCGGCCAATAACTCTTTTTCACTGATAGTTTCTTCAAAGCGTAACAGAGTTGATTTAAAACCACAAGCTTCACAAGCCAGTACCTTATTCTTGACATAGGTTTCGCTTCCGCCATCGTGGCCAACCAGAATGGCTGCCAAATGCGGGCGTTTTCCACCTGCAGCAACGATTTTCTGTACTTCTTCGGCTATTTCCGCTTTGATTTGTGCAGCGGTAGCCTTTCCGTCAATCAGTTTCATTGCGTTTGGTTATTTAAGTTTTGGCATTTTGGGCATACCCGGCATCTTCGGCATGTTTGCCATCATTTTGCCCATTTTACTGCCGGTAACCATCTTCATCATCTTTCGGGTCTGGTCGAATTGCTTGATCAGCCGGTTTACATCCTGAATATTGGTTCCGGATCCTTTGGCAATACGCTGGCGGCGGCTTCCGTTCAGAATCTCCGGGTTAGTACGTTCTTTAGGAGTCATACTTTGGATGATAGCCTCGATGCCTTTGAACGCATTGTCATCAATTTCGATGTCTTTGATGGCTTTTCCTACACCTGGGATCATGCTTGCCAGGTCTTTCAGATTACCCATTTTCTTGATTTGCTGGATCTGTGACATAAAGTCATTGAAATCGAACTGATTCTTGGCGATTTTTTTCTGGAGTCTCTTGGCTTCCTCTTCGTCATATTGTTCCTGAGCTTTTTCTACCAAGGAAACGATGTCACCCATACCCAAAATACGGTCGGCCATACGCGACGGGTGGAACGGATCAATAGCATCCATCTTTTCACCGGTTCCAACAAACTTGATCGGTTTGTTAACTACAGTACGGATTGAGAGAGCCGCACCACCGCGTGTGTCACCATCAAGTTTGGTCAGTACGACACCGTCAAAATCCAGGCGGTCATTGAATTCCTTTGCAGTATTTACAGCATCCTGTCCGGTCATGGCATCCACTACGAACAAGGTTTCATCCGGTTGGATCGCATTCTTGATTGCCGCAATTTCCTGCATCATTTCTTCGTCAACAGCCAAACGTCCGGCCGTATCGACGATGACCACATCATAGCCTTTGGCTTTGGCTTGCTGTATGGCGTTGAGTGCTATCTGGACAGGATCTTTGCTTCCTTCTTCTTCGTAAACCGGGATGTCCATTTGCTGTCCCAGAACCTTTAACTGTTCGATTGCTGCCGGACGATATACGTCGCAAGCTGCCATCAATGGCTTCTTGTTCTTCTTGTTCTTGAGCATCAGGGCCAGCTTTCCGGAGAATGTAGTTTTTCCGGCACCATTCAAACCGGCCATCAATATGACTGCCGGATGTCCCTTCAGATTCAATTCTGCCGTTTCGCTACCCATCAGGACAGTCAGTTCATCGTGTACGATTTTAACCAGCAACTGACTCGGTTTTACGGCTGTGAGCACATTCTGTCCCAGTGCTTTTTCTTTCACCTTGTCGGTAAAGTTTTTGGCTACCTTATAGTTTACATCGGCATCCAACAGAGCGCGGCGCACATCTTTAAGTGTTTCCGCTACGTTTATTTCTGTTATTTTACCTTCTCCCTTGAGAATTTTGAAAGAACGTTCCAGTCTTTCGCTAAGATTGTCGAACATATCTGTTTTTGATTATTTGATTATTATCTTTTATTCGTTACTATAATTCAGGATGCAAAGATATGAAAAAAAAGCTATCTTTCGGGTATGCCGGTCTAAAAAGCTTTATCGGAATATCTTTGCCTGGTTCTTTAATTATCGTTTTTTGCCAAAAAAGTTTCCTGCACCGTTTTTAACGCTACGGATTTCAAAATCAGGGTGGCTTTTTTGTGGATAGATTCGTACGGATTCTCCTTTACGTATCGGAATATTGTAAGTGCGTTTACCGATTCTGGTAATACGGATGCGTCGGGAGGTATCAAAGACTGGGTTGTCAAAATCCAGTTCTATTGTACACAGCTCGCCGGCGGTATTGGTTACTTCCACAAATGTTGTCTGTCCCTTTTCCTTTTTCGCGCTGACCAGAAAAGCTCCTTCTGTGCGTAAGTGGTAGAATGCTATGTCTTGCCATTTGTCGGATATGGCCGGAAATACTCGTATGATACCGTTCCAGCTTTGAATCAGCATGTTCAGTATGGCTTGTGCGCCGGCGAGTCCGGGGGTATAGTCATCTGCGTTGGTCGTGGAATTGCATTCCACCTGATTGTGTATCATTTTATGGAGCTGTTCTAAAGCTTTATTTCCATTCCTTTCTGTCGCATAAAGTGAGGCGGCCGTTACAAAAGGAAAATTATTCGTGCATTCATTCTTTTTTATCCAGTCAGTAATGGATTTGCGGATAAGTGGCCGATTCTCCTTTACCTCCACATTCAGGGTATAAAGTGGATATATACTCAACAAATGCAAGGGCAGTTCGGGATGAATAAGATCGGGCGTTAATATTCCATGTTGGGTGTTCAACGGGGTCAGTCTCTTCAGAATACGTTGCCATAAGGTAATTTGCGGATCTTCAATTTGCAGGCGTCGGCTCATGGAAAGCATAGTCTGGCATCCCCAACGTAACATGGCCAGATCGAAATTGTTGTCGGTTACGGTATCTTTTCCCCGATGGTAAAAAGTGGTTAGATGATAGGTTCCGTCGCTTTCGTGTAACTGGTTGATATATCGGTTGGTTGCTTCGCGCAATAACGGATATAATTTGTAGCGCAGAAGATTGTCATCCATTTTGTGGCGATAGATGGTCCATAAGTTTTGGCATGCCCATACCAGTTGCCCGTTTTCAATTTCCTTTTCATTGATGACAGGAGACTGTATATTATTGTTCTTACGGGAAAGTCGGGTCAGGATTTTTTTCCATGTGCTCGTTGTGTCACCGTTCTCTCCCGTTGTGTCGTAGAATGCCTTTTCCAGTGGCAGAGCCAGTTCATTGTGATTGGTTCCGTTTATAGGAATATAAATGGAATGAACATTAAAATTCCACAGACGATTAGGCCATTGCTTATATATGGCATAGGGCTCACCGTGTATAATACCAATTCCGTCTTCACGCATGGATGATCCCATCTTATACATTTGTGCCCAGTAAAAATTTTCAACCACGGCATCAGGCAGGCTGACAAAGCTGGCCGAATAAAAATTGTGCCACCAGTTTCGGTGTGAGTTGCGAGCTCGTTTGTATCCTTTTCTTAAAATCATCCGGAATTCATTTTTACCCAGTTCGGTAGCCAGTGTGTCCGGATAGGCGTGATTGATTGTGATATATAGTGTATTGTTTTCCTTCTGGCGGGACAAGTACCATAGGGCTGCTGTTTCTCCTCCGGAATTGCTTTTGAATGTGCTGATTCCTCCTTCCGGATAAGTATTGGAGCGGACAAAACGTCTTTTGTATCTTCTCTTTCTGCTTTGGCTTTTCTGCTCATTGCTTGCCGGTTTCCAGGTCCATTCCGGTTGAGGTTCGTTTCCTTCGGTCGTGATGCGGTTGATAATCATCTGGTCATCAGCATGCACAAATGAGATAATGTTGATTCTTCCTTGATCTGTCCAGATTTCTGTTGTTGTTTCAGCATTCCATAAATCAAGGGTCATATGTCCTCTCAGGATTTTTCCTTTCGGGGTCAGAATGAAATTACCGGTCGGCAGCAATTCTCCTCCAAGAATGCTCGCGTCTTTGAGATGATTGGTTGCTTCGGCATGTCCGGTGGCGAAAAGCAGTGCGTTGTTTTGTGGGTCCTTATAAATAAGTAGCCCCAGTTTTCCGTTTCCCATGAAAGGGGCTTCATTGCGTGTTGTAGGCAGCACCTCCCATACCATGTTCTGTCTGTTCATAAACAATTCCCAGTTCAGGGCCAATGTTGTCTTTTCACGTTCCGGAAGTACCTGTCCTTTTATTGTCTGTGGTAAAAGAACAATCAAAAGGCATAGTTTGATGACGAAGGTTATTTTTTTCATGCAATAGCAGTTCTTATTCTGTGGAATTTTTCGCAAAAATACGGATAAAGTGCCTTAATTCAAAGCAATCCGTTTGATTCTTCTTGCAAAAAATATGCTAAAGTATAAGGTCGCGAATATTTTATTGTTCGGATGTTTTTGGTCTGTTGGCCAGAATCCTTTCCCAGACCAGACTAAGATCTTATAGCCTATGGAAAATTCGGGTTAAATGGATATTATCGTTTTTAAATTCATATCTTTGTAAATGATAGATTTGTATTTACGCCATACAGAGATAAAGATTTGCATTTATGTCAGATTTTAGATTGAAAGTTTTTCGTTCGGCTGCCCGTCATCTTAGTTTTACCAAAGCTTCTGAAGAATTGTATGTGTCGCAGCCTTCGGTCACCCGCCATATCCGTGAATTGGAGACCGAATACGGTCAGCGTCTTTTTGAGCGCACCGGCGGTCGTCTGTTGCTTACATTGGCCGGTGAGCGTATGTTGGAACATGTAGAGCGTATACTGGAAGCCTATTCGGCTTTGGATTATGAGATGAAAAAAATGTCGGGTACACAGGGTGGGACCTTGCGTATTGGTGCCAGTACAACTATTGCGCAATATGTTTTGCCACAGGCTTTGGCGCTGTTTTCAGAAAAGCATAGCCAGGCTTCGATTTATTTGCGCAATGGAAATACAGAAGAAATAGAACAGGCCCTTTTAACGCATGAGATTGATTTGGGATTGGTTGAGGGGGGGAGCCGGCAAAGGGTTCTCAGTTATATACCTTTTATGAAGGACGAACTAGTGGTTGTGGTGCGTACTCATAATGGCTTGGATTTGCCCGAAGAATTGTCGGTGGCTGATTTGGCGGCATATCCGTTGGTTTTGCGCGAACAGGGATCCGGGACGTTGGATGTGCTGGCCGCGGCGCTTCAGGCTCATGGTATCCCTTTGACTCAGCTACAATCGTATGTACACTTGGGGAGTACGGAAAGCATCAAGCGCTTTTTGCAATATACCGATTCCATTGGATTTTTGTCTATTCGGGCGGTACGTGATGAATTGGCCTCAGGGGTACTGAAACTGATTGAAGTGCATGATTTGCCTTTGACACGGGAGTTTTCTGTGGTAACCCGTCAGGGAATGCAATCAGGGCTGTCTGCCGATTTTGTGGATTTTCTGATGAAAAATGTTCGGTTACTTATCTAGAAACTAAATACCCTTATACGTTTTTGTTATAGCACATAGCTAATTTTTAAGTATCATTTTGCTTTTCAAGCATTATCTTTGCGGCAGAATAAAAAATCATTTAAAACAAAGAATTATGTTTAAGGAAAACAAAAGTGATGTGTTGCACGGCATTCTGCTGATTGTGTTATTTTCTTTCTCAGCATTCTACATTGCTGAGTTTCAGTTGATGAAGAGCCTTTCTTTCAGTCCGCTCATCATCGGTATCATTCTCGGTATGATTTATGCCAACAGCTTACGTAACAAGCTGCCTCAGACCTGGGTTCCCGGTATCAAGTTCTGTACAAAGGAAGTGTTACGTGCCGGTGTGGTGCTCTACGGATTCAAACTGACTTTCCAACAAGTGATGGAAATCGGACTTCCGGCAATCCTGGCCGATGTTATCATCATTGCAGGCACATTGCTTATTGGAGTGCTGGTGGGCAAACTCCTGAAAATGGATAGTGAGACGGCCCTGATGACTTCAACCGGTAGTGCCATTTGTGGTGCGGCAGCTGTGCTCGGTGCCGAACCGGTGGTTAAATGTGCTCCTCACAAAACTGCGGTGGCTGTGTCTACCGTCGTGATTTTCGGAACATTATCCATGTTCCTCTATCCGGTACTCTACCGTTCCGGGGTGTTGGGACTGGACGATCAGGCCATGGCCATCTTTACTGGTTCAACGCTGCACGAAGTGGCCCATGTGGTTGGTGCCGGTAATGCGATGGATGCTGCCGGAGGACAGGTGGCTGATGCGGCAACCATTACGAAGATGATCCGCGTGATGATGCTGGCTCCGGTATTGGTTATCATGAGTTTGTGTCTGGCACGCAAGAAGAAAAATACTTCGGGTGCCGCTCAGGAAAAAGGTAAGATTACGATTCCGTGGTTTGCTTTCGGATTTCTGCTTGTCATCGGAATCAACTCACTGCTTCAGGGAGCCACCTTTATCCCGGCATCAGTGCTCGACCCGACAATCAGCTTCATCAATAATTTTGATACCTTCCTTCTGACCATGGCCATGACGGCTCTCGGCGCGGAAACCAGTTTCGACAAATTCAAACAGGCCGGTGCCAAGCCTTTCCTGCTGGCCGGTATCATCTACGTGTGGCTCTTCTTCGGAGGACTGTTCATTGCCAAGTGGGTGGCCTAAGACGACAGACTTGCCAAACATAATATAAAAGATCAGGATGGATTTGAGAAATCATTTCGATGATATTCCAAATCCATCCTGTTTTTTTATGATACACTCCTGACGGAAATCAAGCTTGTAGAAAAGCCCATAAATTGCGTCCTATCCACCATAGTACGATGATGCCGAAACAACTCCATATTACAGCAGGATGATGGATGCGGACATAGAGTTTCGGATTACTGTTCCGCTTCCATTCTGCATAGAGTAGAGCGAGAATCAGAGGCAGTGAAAGTACCAGCAGGGCATTATAGTGAAGCGCCGCCATAATATCCAGATGGAGCAAGGCATGAATGGCGCGTTGCGAACCACACCCCGGGCATTGCAATCCTGTGAGCATCAGAAAAGGGCATTTGGGAAACAGGGCCGAGACCGAGGGATCGAATGTAAATAAGATGATTCCGCCGATTGCAAGCAAGATAATCCATACATTTCTTTTCATTGTATCGGGACCTCCTTGATGGTAAAAACAGCCAGATAAATAAAAAGATAGATCAGAATGACAACCAGACCGGTAAAGAAACTGATCTTGGTCCATTTGGCTGCATCTGCGCTTTGTTTACGGGCCATTTCATAATTTCCCATCGCAAAGAATGTGCTTACTTTTGCTGCGTGAACGACACCCACAATGCCGAATGGAAGACAGCAGAATAACGTTACCAGGATAGATTCGGCCAGCCAGGTTTTGGGACAGACTTGATTTTCCATATCCGTTAGGGTTCCGTTATACAGAGAAGCACAAAAAAGGGATTAAAGAAAAGCCTACTACCAGTATGATGTATAGGGCACCTATGATGAGAGAGGCGATCAGTCCCCACAATGTCCACTTCTTTGCCTGATTAGAGTAATATTCCGCCATGTCGTATTGTCCGCTCAAATACAGGTTTTCCACTTTTGTGGCGTTGATGATACCTACGATTCCAAACGGCAGACAGCAGAAAATGGTAACCAAGATAGATTCAACGAGCCATGTTTTGGGCATAATCCGGATATTTTGTGGCGGTTCCGGAGGGGTCTGTTGCAATATATCTGTCAGATCTGCTATTTCTGCTGCTTTTTTCCAGTCGCTCATGCCGGTACACCACACCATGGTATTTCCCGTTATTCCTTTCTGAATCAGTTCTTCTTTCTGAAAGGGGCCTTGCTTGACATTATTTACTAAGATGTAATATTCCATGATACTGTTTTTTTAAAGTTGTTATGACGCAAATATAAGAGTTTGTTTTGAAAAAAACGAAAATCCGGCTCTATATTCTTTTGTTCATTCTGTTCCTTTTCAGATTATTTGTTCCGTAGGAACAGATTTGATATGCCGTTATAGAGGTAGAAAAAAGCGGGTGAGTATCGCTTGCAGAATTCATAAATATGTGTATCTTTGCATCTGCATTGCCCGAGGGTGATGCGGAATGAGTGCTTGTAACCTCTTTAAAAACAAGAAATATGAACGAAAAGAAAACCGTGAGTGTATCCTTCATGTTGCTGGGGATACTCTTCTGTGTTTGCCTGATTTCGGCAAACCTTTTAGCAACAAAACAAATCATGTATGGTCCGCTGAACATCACAGCCGCCATTATTGTATTCCCGATTTCTTATATCATCAACGACTGCATCGCCGAGGTGTGGGGATTCAAGCGTGCGCGTCTGATTATCTGGACCGGTTTCGTCATGAACTTTATTTTTGTGCTCTTCGGTGCGCTGGCCGACTGGATACCGGGTGCTCCGTATTGGAACAATGAGGAGGGCTTCCACAATCTGTTCGGACTGGCTCCGCGTGTGGCCTTTGCTTCCTTCCTGGCTTTCCTGTGCGGTTCTTTCCTGAATGCCTATATCATGAGCGCCATGAAGATTGCTTCAAACGGTAAGAACTTTTCGCTTCGTGCCATTCTTTCCACTCTGGTGGGCGAAACAGCCGATTCGCTGATCTTCTTCCCGCTAGCTTTGGGCGGTATCGTACCTTTTAAGAATCTGCTTTGGATGATGTTCTGGCAGATTACGTTGAAAACCGCCTATGAGATTGTGATTCTTCCGGTAACCATCCGTGTGGTGAAATATGTGAAGAAGACCGAACATGTGGATGTGTACGATCGAAAAATTTCTTATAACGTATTAAAGATTTCTGACTTATGATGAACCATGAGACGGCCCTTGTTGTATTCAGCGGCGGGCAGGATTCTACAACCTGTCTGTTTTGGGCCAAAAAACATTTCAAGAAAGTTTATGCGCTGAGTTTCGTTTACGGACAGAAGCACCAGCAGGAAGTGGAAATTGCGCGTACGATAGCCCGTGAGGCTGACGTGGAATTCGAGGCTATGGATGTGTCTTTCATCGGTCATCTGGGGCGTAATTCGCTTACCGATCCTACGATGGTGATGGATCAGGAGAAACCTGCCGACAGTTGTCCCAACACGTTTGTGCCCGGACGCAACCTGTTTTTTCTGAGTATCGCCGCGGTCTATGCCCGCGAACGCGGCATCAATCATCTGGTGACGGGTGTGTCGCAGACCGACTTCAGCGGTTATCCCGATTGTCGTGACAACTTTATCAAGAGTCTGACCGTGACGCTGAACTTGGCGATGGAGGAGCAGTTTGTGATTCACACTCCGCTTATGTGGATTGATAAATGCCAGACTTGGGCTTTGGCTGATGAGCTGGGAGTGCTTGATCTGGTGCGTGAACGGACACTTACCTGTTATAATGGAGTTCCCGGAGACGGATGCGGCCACTGTCCGGCCTGCAAACTGCGTCGTGAGGGACTGGAAAAATATCTGGAACAAAAAAAGAACAAGGAAAATGAGTAATAGCGAAAGAGAAAAGGAAGGATTGCAGTCGCTCGGAAAAACCACACAGTATCGTCAGGACTATGCGCCCGAGGTGCTGGAGGCTTTTCAGAACAAACATCCTGAGAATGATTATTGGGTACGTTTCAACTGCCCTGAGTTTACCAGTCTTTGCCCCATTACCGGGCAACCGGATTTTGCGGAAATCCGTATCAGTTATCTGCCCGACCAGAAGATGGTGGAAAGCAAGAGCTTGAAACTGTATCTTTTCAGTTTCCGAAATCACGGTGACTTTCACGAAGACTGTGTGAATAAAATCATGAAGGATCTGATCCGTCTGATGGATCCCAAGTATATTGAGGTAACCGGTATCTTTACCCCGCGTGGCGGTATTTCCATTTATCCGTTTGCCAATTACGGCCGGCCGGGAACACGCTACGAGCAGATGGCCGAATACCGCCTGATGAACCACGACCTGAAGCTGTAATGCTTCAGGCCAGTTCCAGTCCGAACGCTTCTTTCAGTTTGAGAAGGTTCGGATTTTTTTTTGCCATATTCTGAAATTGTTCTCCTTTGGTGTAAACCTTGGTTACGGTTTCAGCTTCTGCCACCCGTACCGTCATGGTCAGATTCCGGTGTTGTAGACGGTTCTGCATGTGGTTCTCGATTTTAGGGGCCATTTGCATCATGAACACTTTTACCTGTTCGTTGTTTACCGTAACTTCAAAATGATCGCCGTCGGTCAGCTTGGGCTGCATGATTTTCATGCGTTTGGCAATGGCTGTTTCCTCGCGCGGCAACAGGTTGGCAAACTCATGCCAGTAGAATACGAGCTGCTCCTCGGTGACAGGAGCATTCTCCTGTTGCACGTTCTTTTGTTGTGCGGCTCCGTATTGCGCCTGCATCTCGTTGCTCTCTGCCGCCTGGTCGGAGCGCTTGTGGATGGACAATCCAAGCTGTCCCATCTTGAGTTTGGGGATTTTGGGCTTGTTGTCATCGGTTTCGGGCAGCGGACTGCTTTTTGTTTGTGCCGGTTGAGGTGCGACAGAAACTGCGGGAGTCGGTTGCGGACGGGCAGCAACGGGTTTCTCGGCCTTTCCTTGAAATGCCGAGAATATGGGTTTTAAGATCTTTCCGGGCTTACGCCCGGAGCCGATTTCATCGTCTGAGGTGAGTTGGGCCAGTTGGATAAGAGTGATTTCCACCAACAGTCGTTTGTTCTTGCTCACCTTGTAGTTCAGGTCGCAGTCATTGCACAATTTGATGGCCCGATAGAGTTGTGTCGGTTTCCATTTTTTTGCCTGCTCTTCGTAACGCTTGCGTATGGAGTCGCTCACTTCCAGCAACGGCAGGGTGATGGCATCCTGTGACACCATGAGATCCCGCAGGTGAGAAGCCAGGCCGCTGATGAAGTGTCCGCCTTCGAATCCCTTTTTCAGAATCTCATTGAACAGCACCATGCAATCGGCTACCTTGTTTTCCAGGAAATATTCTGTCAGTCTGAAATAATAGTCATAATCCAGTACGTTCAGATTTTCGAGGACTTTCTGATAAGTCAGATTTCCGTTCGTAAAACTGGCTGTCTGGTCGAAAATGGACAATGCGTCACGCATTCCTCCGTCTGCTTTCTGGGCTATCAGATCAAGAGCCTCTACCTCATAGGTGATATTTTCCTTTTCGGCCACGTGCTTCAGATGCTCCACAGTGTCCTGAATGCTCATGCGGTTGAAGTCGTAAGTCTGGCAACGGCTCAGAATGGTAGGCAGAATCTTGTGTTTCTCCGTTGTCGCCAAAATAAAGATGACATGGGCGGGCGGTTCCTCCAAGGTCTTGAGGAACGCGTTGAAAGCCGCGGTAGAAAGCATGTGTACCTCGTCGATGATAAACACCTTGTACTTTCCGATCTGAGGCGGAATGTATACCTGTTCGATCAGCGTGCGGATATCTTCCACCGAGTTGTTGGATGCCGCGTCGAGTTCATGAATGTTTAATGAACGCTGTTCGTTGAAAGCCTTACATGACTCGCACTCGTTGCAAGCCTCATGATTCGGCAGAGGTGACAGACAGTTGATGGTTTTGGCAAAGATACGTGCACAGGTGGTTTTTCCAACCCCTCGCGGTCCGCAGAACAGATAGGCGTGTGCCAGTTTGCCGCTGGCTATGGCATTCTTCAGCGTGGTGGTCAGTGCCTGCTGGCCAATCACGTCGTCAAAAGTAGACGGTCTGTATTTTCTTGCAGAAACAATATATTCTCCCATGAAAAGATGATAGTCTTTGTTGATGAATCAGTTTTACTATTCTGCAAAAATACTAAAAAAGATGGCAACAGCATACTTTTTGTATTTTAAATATCATTATCTTTGTCCCTATATTTAATAATGTGTTACTAACTGTTATATGGGAAATAAGGTACAGACAGCATGGGCATTTATTCGGAACCATAAATATGCCTGTGTTACTTTTGTCTTTCTTCTTATCATCGGAATCATTGATGAGAATTCGCTTTTAAGCCGATATCATAATATCAAGCAAATACGTGAAATGAAAGCGGAAATCAGAAATTATACAGAAAAGTATAATTATGATACGGAACGGCTTAATGAAATGAATACGCAACCGGATGCGGTGAAACGCATCGCGCGGGAGCAATATTTCATGAAGACGGATAATGAAGATATTTTTGTGATCATGGAGGATACAGATGAAGAAGCTGAATAAATTTCAAAATGCGGTTTATATGCTCGGAGCCTTGTTGCTTCTGGTTGGAGCGTCTCTATACATTACTCGTTGGATAGGAGCCTTTTATATGTATACAGCGGGAGCCTGTTGTTTTTCTGTGATTCAGTTTATGGCTGGTTATGAAGGAAAGAACTGGATAGTGCGACGTTTGCGTCGTCAGCAATTGTTAGGCGCCTTGTTTTTACTGGCAACGGCTGTTGCCATGTCTATGAACACCTTTCATTATGGTTTTGCCCAGCGGAATGAATGGATGTTTACATTGTGTGTCGGTTGTGTGTTTCAGTTATACACTGCTTTTCGAATACCGGCAGAACTCGAAAAAGAAGGACATTGAATCCAAACGGGTT
The DNA here is from genome assembly GCA_944320795.1 of Candidatus Paraprevotella stercoravium. Lineage (GTDB taxonomy): Bacteria > Bacteroidota > Bacteroidia > Bacteroidales > Bacteroidaceae > Paraprevotella > Paraprevotella stercoravium. The sequence goes on from CALUIU010000023.1 coordinate 35,478, forward strand.
TGTATAATAATTAAAATTCGATAATAAATTTTCAGGCGTGGTCAAATGCTTGTATCTTTGAATGATGAAGATAATATGCAGATGTTTGATATGAGGAAATTTTTCGCTTTTTTGGCTGTGCCACTCGCCTTGTTTTCCTGTTCCAAGCAATATATAATACAAGGAAATTCTACTGTTCAGAGTTTGGATGGGAAAATGCTTTACCTGAAAACGCTGAAGGATAATCAGCTGGTGAATGTTGATTCGTGTGAGGTGATACACGGTCAGTTCGAGTTCTCCGGAACTTGGGATTCTACGATGATGGTAAATCTTTTTATGGATGATGAGAGTATTATGCCTCTGGTACTCGAAGAAGGAAATGTGCAGATCCATATTGATCATGCAGAGCAGTCGGTTACCGGAACTCCATTGAATGATACCTTATATTCTTTTATTCACGAGAAGAGCAGGATAGACAATCAGATAGCGGAGCTGTCTCATAAGGAAAGCCAGATGATTATGGATGGGATGGATCATGATGAAATCCTGAAGATTTTAAATGAGGAGGCGGCTCGCCTGAATCAGAAAAATGATTCCTTGGTTATCGGTTTTATATCTAAAAATTTTGATAATGTTCTTGGTCCCGGTGTGTTTATGATTTTGACCAGTTCATTTCCATATCCGATCATTACTCCACAGATTGATTCTCTGATGTCTATCGCGACACCATATTTTCAGAATAACAGTTATGTGAAGGAATACATGAAGCTGGCTACTGAAAACATGGAACTGATGAAAGAGCGTAGAGATGCCGGATTAGGATTCTGATTATTCTGTAACAAACAAAAATGCCCGCAGCAAGGATCATTCCTTCTGCGGGCATTTTTGTTGTTTTATATTCCTGCCAACGTTCGTTAAGCTTGTGTTTCGTGATGCTTTTTATATTTCTCCGGCAGGGCTGATTCTATGGCTGTATAAGATTTCTCCATAGTTGTCTTGATATCCTCAATGCCTTTTCCACAAGGAGGTATCGGGGCATGAATGGTCATAATCAGTTTGTGGCGGCGCACGAAAGAAAAGCCGGCAGTGCGGGGAAGTATTTCGAACGAGCCGTCAATGGTAACCGGAACAATCGGCAGCTGCAGTTCGTCAGCCAACTGGTAGGCTCCCTTTTTGAAAGGGATCATGCAACCGTCGTAAGTGCGTGCGCCTTCCGGAAAGACAACCAGTGAGGTACCCTCTTTCAGAATCTCACGGGCCTTACTATAGGTTTCCTGTATTTTTTTCGGTCCGGATTTGTCTACAAATATATGACGGGCGCTTTCACAGGCTTTGCCTACGAGGAAGATTTTCCGCAGGGACTTTTTCATCATCCATTTGAAATTTCTGCCCAAATATCCGTAGATGAGGAAAATGTCAAATGAACCCTGATGATTGGCGGTGAATACATAAGATGTTTTCTTGTCCAAGTGTTCTCTGCCACGTACTTCTACAGGAATAAGCAGAACATTACAGATAATCATGGACCATATTTTGCCGGGATAATATCCCCAAAAATGAGCGCTTCCAATCCATGAACCGATGATTGTGACGATAGCTGTAAGTGCGGTGCATACCAAAAGTATGGGCAGTGCGATGCATAACTGATAGATCTTATAAATGATATTCATGAGTCTTGACTTTTTATGGCTGCAAAATTAATGTTTTTTTTATTTACAGTGTAATGTTATGACATTTATTTCTGGCCATGCGCCGAAACGGAAAGGTATGAGGGCGCCTCCTATACCCAGACTCACATGGAGTCCGCGGGATTTTTCCAGGTACATGCCTTTCCATTCGGGGTACAGATATTGGGCCGGCGACCAGTTTCCGATCATGAATTGCATACCGTGGGTATGGCCCGATAATGTGAGTTGTATATCAGTGGTAGGCAGTACCTTACGTTTCCAATGGCTTGGATCATGGCTGAGTAAAAGTTTAAATAGTGGGCCGCTCTGATTCACTCCTTCCAAAGCTTTCTGCAGATCTCCCCGTTCCGGGAAGGGCGGTTTTCCGTCATTCTCTACTCCCAGAATGACAATGCTGTCCTGTCCCCGGTGAATTACCTTGTGCTCATTTTGAAGCAGGTTCCATCCCATCTTTCTTTGTAAGTCAAGCATTTCATGGAATTTTTTGGATTTTTCCAACGGAGTCATGTATTTGGCGTAAGTCATGTAGTCATGATTACCCAAAATGGAGAAAACCCCGTCCTTGGCTTTCAGTCTGCTTAATTCATCGACAAAAGGATAAAGCTCGGTAACGTCCGTACTCACCAGGTCGCCTGTAAAACAGATAGCATCGGCATGTTGGGCATTGATGGTGCGCACCAGTTCATTGATAAACTCCGGATGAGTTTTCATACTGGTGAGATGTAGGTCACTGATTTGGACGATTTTATAGCCGTCAAATTCTTTGGGGAGTGCCTCCGACTGGAATTCGCTTTTCTGTATTTTCAGGTGTGTGGGGCCGAATGACAAGCCACAGATCATCATACAGAATACGGCAAATCCGGCTGTGAAGCTGATCGGCGTATTGGCTTTCCGGTAGGGAGGAAATATCAGGCCAATCAGTTTTCCAATAAGGGACACAAGTGTATAAGTTGTTTTAGGAAGAGCCAGAAGCATATAGGCCGAAAAATAAAGAACGATGGCGTCCATGTTCTCGGGAGTAAGACTCTCTGTATAAGTGAGCCAGACGGCAAAGAACAGGAGTAGGGCTGTAGGTCCCCAGAATGTCACCTTGGCCCACCGGGGAATGGTGGGCTTGCGCAGATGCCAATAATAGATGTATATATCTGGCAACAGACAGGTGAGCAACAGTAATGGTAATATTCTTAATATCATAGTATAAATCTCGCTATAGGTTTGCTGCTAAAAACTTACGGATATATTCAACCGGTTTGCCTTTTCGCCGGGCATAATCTTGAAGCTGGTCTTCTCCGATCTTTCCCACAGCAAAATATTGTGACTTAGGGTGAGCCAGTATTAGTCCGCTGACCGAAGCGTGCGGAATCATGGCACCGGTTTCGGTGATGCGGATTCCGATCCGGCTGAAATCGAGCCAAGCGTCCAAGTCAAAATTCGTACTCTGGTCGGGCAAGGACGGATAACCTACGGCCGGCCGGATTCCCTGAAAACGCTCTAAAAGCAGTTCCTTGATGGAGAGTTCTTCATCAGGTGCATACCCCCAATAGGTTTTCCGTACTTCTTCATGCATTTTTTCAACGGATGCTTCCGCCAATCGGTCGGCCAGTGTCTGGCAGAGCATGTGGGCAAACGGATCGTAATCCTCATCTTTTTCGTAAAGATGTTCTATAGCTTCGTCCACAGTGGCACAGAAGACTCCTACTTTATCGGGAATTCCATGTGCGATAGGCCGTACATAATCGGAAAGGCAAAGGAACGGACCCTCTGTTTTTTTCTGTTGCTGACGAAGCAAAGGAAGACGGAATTCCTTCTTTTGTTCTTCTTCTCCTGACCAAAACACCAGATTGTCTCCATCGGAATTTGCGTCATACAGTCCGAAACGTACATAACTGTGGTAAGTGGCATCCAGTTTGGTCAGCATCTGGCGTGCATCATCATACAGACGTATGGCCTCGGTAGCCCGTGGCTTTTCTTCTTCGGGAAACTGGTTCAACCATCCGGCTCTACATCCGGCACAATCATGAATGTCGGCTATGCCGGCAAAGCGCGGAGGAAATCCCCAGGCATGGAAGAAATAAATCCAATTGATGTAGGGGATGACATCACGCAAGTGGTAAGTTATTGTTTGTATCATCTTTCAAATGTCAGGGCTTTTCCTCTATATTGTTCGTCAATTTGTCCGTTCTGATAAAGCAGGTGTCCGTTGCAGAAGGTATATTTCACTTTCCAGTTAAAGGTGTGACCTTCGAGCGGGCTCCATCCGCATTTGCTGAGAATGCAGTCGGTGGTTACGGTCCAGGGTAGTTCCGGTTGTACCAGAACCAGATCCGCAAAATAGCCTTTACGTATAAAGCCTCGGCGGGAAATGTCGAACAGAGTTGCCGGTCCGTGGGCCATTAAGTCAACAACACGTTTCAAAGGAAGAACTCCCTGGTCTGCCAGTTCGAGCATACAGTTCAGAGAGAACTGTACCATCGGCATACCGGAAACCGCTTTCACACAGCCACCGTTCTTTTCCTGAAGCAGATGAGGTGCATGGTCAGTACCAACCACGTCGATACGGCCGTCGGTCAGAGCCTGACGTAGGGCATCCCGGTCGGCCGAAGTCTTGATGGCAGGATTGCATTTGATGCGTGTCCCCAGTGTCTTGTAGTCATCCTGAGTATACATCAGATGTGCTACGCAAGCTTCTCCGGTAATCTGTTTACGGGTATGTCCGCTGTAAGTGTTGTCCAAGGCCTCGTTAGAAAGCAGATCCAGTTCACGGGCTGTGGATATATGGGCAATATGCAGACGTGCTCCTGTTTCACGGGCCAGGGAAACAGCCAGTGCCGATGAACGGTAGCATGCTTCTTCACTGCGGATTTCCGGATGATGTTCTACTGAAGGGTCTTCGCCATAAAGTTCCTTGCAACGGTTCAGATTCTGACTGATGATGCCGGAATCCTCACAATGTGTCATAATCAGCATGGGCGATTTCCGGAAAACTTCATATAAAGCCTCTTTCTGGTCTACAAGCATGTTGCCGGTGCTGCTACCCATAAACAGCTTTACACCGCAAATCTTTTTAGGGTCCAACTGCGGAAGCAGGTCTGCATTATTGTTGGTGGCTCCGAAAAAGAAAGAATAATTCACCCGGCTTTTTTCGGCGGCCAGATGGAATTTCTCCTCCAAATTTTCCAGATTGGTGGTCAACGGCTTCACATTCGGCATATCCATAAAGGAGGTTACACCACCTGCGGCGGCAGCCCGGCTTTCCGATTCTATATCAGCCTTGTGGGTGAGTCCCGGTTCGCGGAAGTGAACATGGTCATCAATGACTCCGGGGAGCAGGTACATGCCTGATGCGTCAACGGTCTGATCTGCATCATCCGGCAGAAGGTTTTCGTCTGTTCCCTCAAATATTTCTGCTATCTGTTCGTTCTCAATCAGTACAGAACCGGGATTTTGTTTTCCTTCGTTTACAATTATCGCGTTTTTTATTAATATTTTCATTGTTGTTATTGGTATTTAATGTTTACCGCAAATTTATAAAAAACTTTGGAGAAATGGGGATAAACCGTTTATTTTGCCAACTAAAATTATATTAATGTTTTAAGATTAACAGACACAAACAATGAAGAAGTTATTTGTTACCGCCATGTTTGGCTTGATCCTGGCCAGTATCCCGGTTTTTGCATGTACCGGAAGCCAGAAACAAAATGTGCAGCAAACAGACGCTGATAAGGATGGGTATATTGTTCGCGTAGGACAGGAAGCCCCCGATTTTACCATTTTGTATACAGACGGCAGCAAGAAAAAGCTTTCAGATTTAAGGGGTAAGGTCGTGATGTTGCAGTTTACGGCCAGTTGGTGTGGAGTCTGCCGTGAGGAAATGCCTTTTATAGAAAAAGATATCTGGCAGAAACATAAAGATAATCCTGATTTTGTTTTGTTGGGAATAGACCGTGATGAGCCGGTGGAAACCGTAGAGAAGTTCCGTAAATCTACCCAGGTAACTTACCCGTTGACTTTGGATCCCGGGGCAGACATCTTTGGTCTGTTTGCCTTGAAGCAGAGCGGTATTACGAGAAATATTCTCATAGACAAGGATGGTAAAATTGTCATGCTGACACGCCTTTTCAATGAAGAGGAATTCGGCCAGCTGGTACAGAAAATAGACAGCCTTTTGAAATAGTCCGTTTCTGAAAAATCCGATTCTTTTCAAAAAAATTGATAGTCTGCTTAAACCTTTTCTTTTTTGTCTTGTCCTAATGATGTAATTGCTTCACGGCAGGATTTTGGTACCGACTTGCTTTGAGGCGATGTAATAAACCAGATTGTTTATTTAAAATACGACAGATATGATGAAGAAAATGTTTTTAGGCGCGGCTTTTGCCTTGATGCTTGCGATGCCGGCCAACGCTCAGAGAAATCAGAATGCTCAGAATATGTCTCCGGAACAAGCTATAGAAATGAAAACCAATCGTATGGCCAAGCGTCTGATGCTTGACGATGCGACAACTGCCAAGTTTGCTCCGATTTATAAGGAATATCTGACCGAACTACAGAATTGTGTCAAGAATTGTCCTAATGCAGCCAATTGTCCGGCTAATGGACAGAAGTGTACTGCAATGACCGATGCGGATATTGAAAAATGCATGGAGCAGCGTTTTGACATGCAGCAGAAGAAACTGGACATTAGAAAAAATTACTACAAGAAACTGAAGTCAGTATTGAACATGAAGCAGATGCAGACTCTTTTCTGTGCTCCGGCAGGTCCGGGCAGAAATGGACAATGTCCATTGGGTAATAAGAAGCCGGCTCAGCGCAAGCAGATGAAGCGTAATATGCAGTAATTTTCAGCATAAGGTCGTTTGTTTGTTTTATGAAATAAACATAAGTGCGCCGCTTGAATGAATATCAGAAAGCCATATTCAATACTCTGTAGCAGTATTGGATATGGCTTTCTGTTTGTTTTTTGAGGGGAGGAGTGCATGAAATGAATACAGATGTGCTAATTTTGTAGGATTGAATGAAAGTGATATATTAACTTTTTTAATATCTATGAGTGTTACTTTGTTTGTGGTTCGTCACGGTGAGACAGAAGAGAATAAATTGCGTATTTTACAGGGGCATATGCCCGGAACATTGACCGCATTGGGAAAAGAGCAGGCCGTGGCTGTCGGTGCCCGACTGGCTGATGAAACCTTTGACCTGATGTATTGCAGCGACCTGCAGCGCTGTAAGGACACGGCATCCATTATGAATGAAACGTTGCATTTGCCCACGGTGTATACACCTTTGCTGCGTGAACGTGATTGGGGACGTTCTACGGGAGTAAGTCTTTTGAAAGAACGAGTTCCGATTGATCCTTCTGCGGAATCGGTTGAGGCTATGTTTGTCCGGGCGCAATCCTTTCTGCGTCTGTTGTTGGAGAAACACTCCGGTCAGCGTATTCTGGTGGTCAGTCACGGATTGTTTCTTCGCATTCTGATCTCGGTGATTGAAGGTGAATATTATAAGAAAGTACGTCCCTTGGAGAATACCGAGGTACGCACCTTTGTGGTGGATCATTTGCCTTCGGGCGATGAATTGCAAAAAGACGAGCAAGGCGCAACTGCCAATTAAGGAGTTGCGCCTTGCTCGTCTTTTTTATGTTTCAAAGTGGTCAGCATTCTATTTCAGAAATCTGTTGTAGAATGCTTACGGCTTCTTTTACGTTTCCTACTTCTTCGATCACCAATGACCGCTTGTCTTTGATCTCTCTTAACCGGCAGCGGTGAGCATAAATGGATGCATATTGGATACACTGGCCGAATGACTTGCTCTTGTAATAAGCGCTGTCCGGATTGGAAACAAAGAACAGGGTCATGTTTCCACCCTTCAGATAAATCTTTTCGGCTCCTAGTTTCTTGCCGATGCGCCGCAGGCGTACCACCTCGATAAGTTCTTCGCCTTCTGGCGGAATCGGACCGAAGCGGTCCAGCATACGTGCCCGGAACTTTTCGATGTCCTGGTCTTCTTCCAGATTGTCCAGCTCTCGGTAAAGCAACATACGCTCGCTGCTGCTCGGCACATACGTTTCCGGAAAACTCATGCGCAGGTCGCTTTCCAGAGAACATTCCTCGACGAAAGTCTCTCCGCCCAGTTCTTTTCCTTGAGCCAGTTCCTCTTCGTACAGGTCGTTGAATTCTTCGTTTTTCAGTTCCTTGATGGCTTCGGCCAGAATCTTCTGATAGGTTTCATAACCCAAGTCGGCAATGAATCCGCTTTGTTCGGCACCTAGCAGATTTCCTGCTCCACGGATGTCGAGATCCTGCATGGCAATATGGATGCCGCTGCCCAGATCTGAGAAGTTTTCAATGGCTTGCAGTCGCCGACGCGCCTCCTGCGTGAGCGAGGAGAGTGGGGGAGCCAGCAGATAGCAGAAGGCTTTTTTGTTGCCTCGTCCCACACGGCCGCGCATCTGGTGCAGGTCGCTCAGACCAAAGTTGTGTGCTCCGTTGATGATGATCGTGTTGGCGTTCGGTATGTCGATACCACTCTCGATGATGGTTGTAGAGATCAACACATCATAATCATAGTTGGCAAAGTCCAGAATCACCTTTTCCAGTTCTTCGGATGCTATGCGTCCATGACCGATGCAGATACGCACATCCGGAATGCGTTTGCGAATCATGGTTTCCAGATCGTAGAGTGATGCAATGCGGTTGTTCACGATAAACACCTGTCCGTTGCGGCTCATCTCAAAGTTGATGGCTTCGCAGATTACGTCGGCGCTGAAGGTGTGTACCTCGGTCTGTATCGGGTAACGGTTGGGTGGCGGTGTCTGAATCACGCTCAGATCGCGTGCGCCCATCAGCGAGAACTGAAGGGTTCTCGGGATTGGGGTAGCTGTCAGAGTGAGTGTGTCCACATTGACTTTCATCTGACGGAGCTTTTCTTTGGTAGCTACTCCGAATTTTTGTTCCTCGTCAATAATGAGCAGTCCCAGATCCTTGAACTTCACGGTCTTTCCGATGAGTTTGTGTGTACCGATAATGATATCTATGTTACCTTCTTGCAGGTTCTTCAAGACAGCCCGTGTCTGTGTAGCCGTACGGGCGCGGGTCAGATAATCAATGCGTACCGGCATGTCTTTCAGTCGTTTCTTGAACGTCTGGAAATGCTGGTAGGCCAGTACGGTGGTAGGTACCATCACAGCCACCTGTTTGCTGTCGGCGCAGGCCTTGAAGGCGGCACGTATGGCCACTTCCGTTTTTCCGAATCCCACATCGCCACATACCAGACGGTCCATCGGCTTGTCCTTCTCCATATCGGCTTTTACGTCCTGAGTGGCTTTCAGCTGGTCGGGCGTATCCTCATAAAGGAAACTGGCTTCCAGCTCGTGTTGCAGGAAACTGTCCGGACTGAAGGCAAATCCTTTTTCCTCCTTTCGCAGGGAATACAGACGGATCAGGTCGCGGGCAATATCCTTGATCTTGGATTTGGTCTTTTCTTTCAGGCGCTCCCAGGCTCCAGTTCCCAACTTGTTGAGATGAGGCGGTTCACCGTCTTTTCCTTTATACTTACTTACTTTGTGCAGGGCGTGTATCGACACGAACACCACATCATCGTTCTGATAGATGATTTTGATGACCTCCTGCATGTTCTTTCCGTTCGGAATCTGAATGAGTCCGCCGAAACGTCCCACACCGTGGTCTACGTGGATCACATAATCGCCGATCTGAAACTGCTGGATTTCCTTGAGCGAGAGAGCCACTTTTCCACTGCGTGCCTTGTCGCTCTTCAGATTATATTTATGATAGCGGTCGAAGATCTGATGATCGGTAAAAAAGCACGCTTTCAGAGTATGGTCGGTAAATCCTTCATGCAGCGTATGGTTGATGGGGGTAAAAGTCAGGCACGACTGCTGCTCTTCGAAAATGGTTTGCAGACGTTCGGTCTGCTTTTCCGAGTCGGCCAGAATGTAAATCTGATATCCTTTGGCCTTGAAGTCGGAGAGAGTTTGTTGTACCAGTTCAAAATTCTTGTGGAACACCGGTTGCGGCACCATCTCAAAGCGGATGGTGGCCTGTGGGGTGCCCGTGGCAGAGGCAGCGCATTCAATTCTCCGGAAACGGGAGATACCTTTGACAAACACATCTCGTTCTACAAGCTGGCATTCACGCTTCATCTGCAGATAGATATCCTGTTCGTCCATTTCGCTTTGCGCCTGACGCTCCAGAATGGCCTGTTGGGAGAAGCCGTCTCGGTAGGCTTTTTCCACACTGTCGCACACAAAGGTCAGGTCTTTCAGCACCAACAGAGTCTTTTCGGGCAGGAAGTCGGTAAACGGCATATTGTCACTTCCGGCTCCCGATTGCAGTTCCGGCACGATGGCAATCTCATTCAGCTTGTCCTGCGACAGCTGGGTCTGCACGTCGAAAGAGCGGATACTGTCCACCTCATTACCGAAAAAGTCCACTCGGAACGGATATTCCGAAGAGAAAGAGAAGATGTCCACGATGCTGCCTCGGATGGCAAACTGCCCCGGTTCGTACACATAGTCCACATTCTTGAAACCGAAATCAATCAGCGTCTTGCGGATATCGGTAATTTCGATGCTTTCGCCGTTGCGGATGCGCAGCGTTTTTTCCTGAAGACTTTTGCGTGACACCACCTTTTCGGCCAAAGCTTCGGGGTAGGTGACAATGAACAGAGGATAGGTTTCCGTCTGCAGGCGGCTCAGCACCTCGGTGCGCAGAATCTCGTTGGCGGCATCCTTTTGGGCAAACTTGATGGCCCGGCGATAAGAGGAAGGGTAGTAGAATACGAAACTGTCGCCCAGTATTTGGGTCAGGTCGTGGTAGAAATAACCGGCCTCTTCGGCATCGTCCAGAATGAACAGATAGGGCATTCCGGCAGCCTCCGACACATGTTCAATCATGCTGCTGAACAGTACGGGCAGAGATGAGGCGCATGTTCCGCACAGATGGATGGATCGGATTTCCGGATCGGCAATCTGTGCGGCCAGTCCCTTGAGCAGGGGATGGTCTGCATATCGTTTTAGAATTTCTTTTATGTCCATAATTACAGGCAAAATTACAAATAAAGCAGTAAAAAAAGGGAAAGAGGGGGATTTATTTCTATAAAATGATCAGGTTTCACATATTCTTTCTATATTTGCTCATTATTTCAATTACACAACAGAAACAACATTCAGTAAAATATGCGTTCAGATAGTATTGTCATTATTCCTACCTATAATGAAAAGGAAAACATCGAGAACATTATCCGGGCCGTGCTGGGTCTGGAGCAGCCGTTCAATATTCTGATTATTGACGACGGATCGCCCGACGGTACAGCTGCCATTGTCAAGAAGCTGATGGCCGATGAGTTCAAGGACCGTCTGTTCCTGATTGAGCGTACCGGAAAGTTAGGACTGGGTACCGCTTATATCACCGGTTTCAAATGGGCCATAGAGCAGAAATATGATTACATCTTCGAGATGGATGCCGATTTCAGCCATAACCCCGACGATCTGCCCCGTCTGTACCGTGCCTGTGCTGAGGAGGGATATGACATGTCGGTCGGCTCACGCTATATCACCGGTGTGAATGTGGTGAACTGGCCTATCGGACGTGTGCTCATGTCTTATTATGCATCAAAATATGTGCAGTGTGTTACCGGTATCGGCGTTCATGACACCACTGCCGGATTTGTATGCTACACCCGTCGTGTGCTCGAAACCATCGAACTGGACAAGGTGCGCTTCAAGGGCTATGCTTTCCAGATCGAGATGAAGTTTACGGCCATCCAGTGCGGATTCCGTATCAAGGAAGTGCCGGTAATCTTCGTAAACCGTGAACTGGGTACCAGCAAGATGAGCGGCGGTATCTTCGGTGAGGCCGTGCTTGGAGTGATGCGTCTGCGTCTGGACGGCTGGTTCCGCAAGTATCCGCGCAAGAAATAAATCCAGAGCCAGTGCCGGCTCTTTATGCAAAAACGATTGCTTATGATCAAAAATGATACTTTAGATATAATACGTACCCGTCGCAGTGTGCGCCAATACAAGGCTAAGCCTGTTGAAGCAGACAAACTGGAAGCGGTGCTTCAGGCCGGAACCTATGCGCCTACTTCGCGTGGTAAACAGGCTCCCTATATCGTGGCTGTGGAGAACGAGGCGCTTAAGGAGCGCCTGGCTCGCATGAATGCCGAGGTGATGGGAGTGACTACAAATCCTTATTACGACGCACCGGTTTATATTCTGGTGTTTGCTCCTGCCGATGCCAACAATCCGATACAGGACGGCAGTTGCATTCTGGAGAACATGATGCTGGCGGCACATGCTTTGGGACTGGCCTCATGCTGGATTCACCGTGAGAAGGAGATGTTTGCCACGACGGAAGGTAAGGCTTTGATGGCCGAGATGGGTTTGCCCGAAGGCCTGATGGGTATCGGAGCATTAAGTTTGGGTTATGCCGACGGGCCGTTGCCTGAAGCGAAACCACGCAAGGAAGATTATTATCGGATTATCCGTTAAGAGGGAATAATCCGTGTAGAGAGATAAGGGGAAGGGGCTGTCCGGCGGATGTAAATGGCGGGCGGCCCTTGTTCGTTACCTTAAATATAAAGAATGATTTATGAGTCAGAAGATCAGAAATAATCAGTTGCAGGATGAACTGGAATATCGTGGCGACGCTTCGGTGGCCACTCATTTGCATGTATGTGCCTACGACGAGCGTGGTGTGGATATGGGCAAAGGACACCGCCTTTCGGATGTGGAAGGATTGATTTCCAAGCGCCGGCAGCATTGGCTTCAGGTGCACGGCCTGTCGGATGTGGCTACTATAGAACAGATCTGCCGTCATTATGAAATCAATTTTCTGGTGGCTCAGGATATCCTGAATCCGCAGCATTTGGCCAAAATCGAGCAGCACGATCATTATAATGTGGTGATTCTGAAGTTGATGCTCTTGCAGCCGGATGGCGATTATTCCCTGCATCAGATTTCGATGATTCAGGGTGAGGACTTTGTGCTGACGTTTTCCGACCGGGATATTGACTTCTTTGCTTTTGTGCCTGATGCGGTGCAGAATAATGTATCTAAGGTGCGCAACCGGGGGTGTGACTTTTTGTTGAGTGTGTTGTTGAATAGTGTTATGAGTCACTACATGGGGATTCTTTCGGATATGGAAGATCAGCTGGAGGATCTGGAGGAACAGTTATTGGCTACTTTGGGCGATACGGAAACTTCGATTGGAGATATTCAGAAATACCGCAAACTGTGCCGCATGATCAAGAAATACATGAATCCGCTGAAAGATGGAATGCCTGTATTGTTGCATTGTGAGAATTGCCTGATACAGGATGCTACGCTTCCTTTCTTTCAGGATGTGAACGATCATCTCAAATCAGTATTCCAGTCGCTCGACACTTGTCGCGAAATGATATCCGCCTTGGTCGACCTGTATCTGTCTAACAACGACCAGCGCATGAACAGCATTATGAAGCAGCTAACCGTGGTGTCCACGCTCTTTATTCCGCTGACTTTCTTTGCCGGCATTTGGGGAATGAATTTTCAGGTAATGCCCGAACTGGGCTGGAAATACGGCTATGCCGGTGCCTGGGGACTGATGATTGTCATTGCCTTGGCTGTATTTTGGTATTTCAAGCGAAAGAAGTGGTATTAATACTACTCTTGATAGATTATTTATATCATAACTCCTATAATAAAATAATGACTTTATCATTATAATTTAATTGTTATATGAATCAAAGTTGTAGATTTTAAATTATTGACGGCACAGTAATTGATTATTGTCTTGTCAATTTTAAATTACTGACGGGACAATAATTTGAGAAAGTTTGTTCTTTGATTTTGTTCAACTGGTGTGTTGGGCTTGTTGAATATAGATAATGTAAATATATAAGGAGTATGTAGTGATAAGTCTATAAGGTGGTAAAAACAGTCATAGCTTCGTTTTATTCTGATTTTTTTTGGAGGAAAAATCAAAGTTTTTTTCTTTTTGCAAAAATGCTGTAAAACAGAGCTTTATTTCCTTTTCTTAGGTCTATCTGGACTTTTGCAAAGATTTCCCGCTGAAAATTTTTCTGGAAAATATTTGGTGGGAAAGAAAAAAGTATCTATCTTTGCAACCGCAAACGAGAAACAAACGCCCCTCACGGTGAGGCAAGCGGTTCTCTCGGAAGCGAATGAAGAAAGAGTTCTTTGAAAGATTTACATAGACAGATTAACGTAGTACAAGAGCTGGCAGTCTTTCATTAGATTGTCAGGGTAAAAAATACGAACCGTCAAGGAAACGAAATAAGATTCGGAGCCGTGGATAAACAGAATTCAAAATAAAAAGATATTTTACAATGAAGAGTTTGATCCTGGCTCAGGATGAACGCTAGCTACAGGCCTAACACATGCAAGTCGAGGGGCAGCATGGTTGAAGCTTGCTTCAACCGATGGCGACCGGCGCACGGGTGAGTAACGCGTATCCAACCTGCCCTTTACTCGGGGATAGCCTTTCGAAAGAAAGATTAA
>CALUIU010000024.1 GCA_944320795.1 Candidatus Paraprevotella stercoravium
TACATGCTTCAAAAAATTTGCGAGATACTGTTTCTGAACAATATCTCGCAAAAATGGGCTTTTTAAGGGATGACTAAGTACTTGAAGTTTCGAAGGGGATATTTTATTACCTAAAAGTTGATGCTAATGGTAAGCGAATTAGGATTTAGAGAATTCGCTATAAACAAGTTGCGCTCCAAAAGCCTGTTATAAGACCTTTGGAGCGCACTTTAAAATTATGAGACAATTTATTTTATTTCTAGAGGGAACTTTTTACAAGCTCTGTGTGCCAAGCATATTGCCGTTCTCGGTGTCGTTCAGGATGCTGCTCTGCGCCAGATAATTCTCTTCGGGCGCATAAATGAACATCACGCTGCCGCCCTTGATGGTATTGATGATGGGGCGGGTGAGTGACGGCGGGATGGCCGGACAGCCGAAACTGCGACCCAGACGACCGCTGCGGGCGGTAGACGGGTGGGCATAGGCTGCGCCGTGCATCACGATGGCGCGCTGGCGGGCGTTGTCGTTCACCCCTTTTTCCAGTCCATCCAGACGGAGGGAGTAGCCGTTGCTGCCCTGATAGGTTTCATTGGTAAGATAAAAGCCCAAAGAACTTTTGTTGGAACCATATTGGTTGGAAAAAGAAGTGGCATAGTTGCCGCCGCTGTTCCGTCCGTGGGCCACGACAGAGGAGTAAAGCAGCTTTCTTTCTTCCATATCGATCACGGCCAGACGCTTTTCAGTAGAAGCCTTGGAAAAGTCAATAACTGTAAGGATTTCTTTCTTTCGGTCGGTAATCTTGTAGTACCCCACGAAAGCCTGATGAAAGGCGTCCTGACTGATGAGAGAGTCCAGATGCATGGTTTCGTACATGCTTTGCCAGGCCGGTACGACATGCAGGTTGGTAGCATTCAATGTGTAATCACTGTTTTGTCCGGATTCCATTTGAGTAAGCAGGGATGCACCGGGCAAAAGCAAAAAAAGTACAGAACAAAAAAGACGCATCATTGCACAAAGAATTTTTTCGGGTGCAAAGATACGTCTTTTCTTTATATTGCTAAATATCAGTAGGTTTAAAAAAGATAAAGATTTGTTATTCAAGCACGATGACCAAGGAACTCCATGTAGGCGCCCAGTCGTAGATGAACTGAGCGTGCGAGGTGGCGTTGCGCACACACATGTGCGAACGGGGTGTGGTGCCCAGTGACCAACTGTATTCAATCTGCTTGGTGGCCGGCTTGTTTACGGGCACTCCGTGAATGTGTGCTCCGTTGGTGAAGCGGCTGGCATACGGAGCATAGCCTCCGATTTCCCGGGTTCCGTCTTTCCAGAAGTACATGTTGCGTTTTTTCTGTTGCAGCACAAAGATGCCCAACGGGGTTTCCTGACCGTAGGGCGGGTTATGCTTGCCCGTGGTGGCGGGATTCATGCTCCGGATTTTCCACTTGCCCCGTTCCACGAATTCCAGCGTGGCGATGTTCTGGTCCTTGCGGTCCACCACAATCACGTGGGAGAAGAACACCGAATCGGCCAGTTCATACAGATAGCGTTTCGGCACCATCCATTCCTTTTCGATGAGCAGCGGCTTTACCCGTACGAAGCTGCCTTCTTCGCCCAGATAGGCGGCGATGCTGCCGTCCGGTCCGTACAGTTCCGGCGTGATGGTGTCCTCGGGCGCATAGAGCGGCACGGACTGATAGCGGGAAACGCCTAATGTGTCGGATACAAGGCGTGCCTTGTTGTACTTGTATTTCTTGACAAGCGGCGGATACTGGTTCTGGTTTTTGTAGTTCTGCATCACCACCCAGCGTGTGGGGTTCTGCTGCACATTCTCCACGAAGGCCAGACTGCGGCGGATGGTCTCCCACTTGAAACTTCGGGTGGTATCCTGATAAGGGTACACGTCCTCCAGCGTGTATTTGTCGTAAAGTAATTCCTTGGTGAGCAGGATGTCTTCGGGCAGCAGGGGAGGGATGATTTCTACAACGGATTCTTCTGCTACTTCGGGTGGGGGCAGGGCGATGCTGTCCTGTTCTGATTCCATGGATTCCGTGTTCTGCGGTGTGTTATAGCATCCTGTCACGGCACTGAGCAGGATGCCGGCACCGATGACCGTCTTCAAAGCGTAGCGCATGGTATTCAAGTTTAAGATTTTTATAAAACAATCATTCGTGCCGTCAAATATATCGTTTTTTTCAGAAAAGCCCAACGATACCTTAATAAAAAAGAGAATTCTGCTTTTTTATGCGCCTTCTTTGCATTATCTTTGTATTCTGTTTTAAAGAAAGAGTATGGAGAAAAACGAAATAACGGTGCGCGACGCCGATTTGTGCGCTGCGGCACAGGAAGGAATGGATGAGTTTATCGCCGTCTTCACCAACCGATATCTGGAGGTGCTGGGCGGTGCGCTCACAGGCGAGAACATGCATATGCTGAACGGAGAGCAGATCTCTCTGCTGGCCTACATCATGTTTCGTGACGAGGTGATGGACGGCGGTTTTGTGCAGCTGATCCACAACGGCTACGGCCCTTTCATCTTTGAGAATCCTTTTGCCAAGGCCATGCGCCTGATGGGAGCGCACGATTTTTCCAAATTAGTGTATAAGGGACGCAAACTGTATGAGAAATACCGCGACGAACTGACCCGCGAATGCTCCGACGAGGAGTTTATGGCACTGTTTGAGCGCTTCAGTGAGTTCGACGAGCTGGACGACGCTTTCGTGGAGATGGAAGAAGAGGTGACTGCGGCATTGGCTCATTACGTGGATGAGCATATCGATCAGTTTGCAACCATTGTGAAAGAATAATTATTGACTACGAATAATTATGGCAGAAAAGAAAGTAAAAGTAAAGACAGTCAATATCAAGAACAAGCGGGCCTCGTTCGACTACCTTCTGCTAGACAAATATACGGCGGGTATTGTGCTCACCGGTACCGAGATCAAGTCGATTCGTGCCGGTAAGGCCAGTCTGGTGGATACCTTTTGCTACATTCACAACGGCGAGGTGTGGGTGAAGAATATGTATGTGGCCGAATATTCCTACGGTTCGTATAACAATCATGCGGCCCGGCGTGACCGCAAGCTGCTGCTCAACCGTAAGGAGATCCGCAAACTGCAGCAGGACATGAAGAGCCCGGGCTTTACGCTTGTACCCACCTTGCTGTTCCTCAATGAGAAGGGAATGGCCAAGTTGGACATCTATCTGTGTCGCGGTAAGAAGGAATACGACAAGCGACAGACGCTAAAGGAAAAGGAAGACCGTCGCGAGATGGACCGCAAAATCAAGAATTATTAAGAATAGTGGTTATAGACAAAAACATGACAATACAGGAAATAATCAGAGAGCGTATTCTGATTCTGGACGGAGCCTTTGGAACTGTGATCCAGAATTATCATCTGAGTGAAGAGGATTTTCGTGGTGAACGCTTCCGCGATTTGCCCGGACAGATGAAGGGTAACAATGATATGCTTTGCATTACCCGTCCGGAACTGATTCAGGAGATTCATGAGGCCTATTTGCAGGCCGGAGCAGACATTATCGAAACCAATACATTCAGCGCCCAGCGCATTTCCATGGCCGACTATCATCTGGAGGACTGTTGCCGTGAAATCAATCTGGAGGCCGCACGCATCGCACGTCGGGCAGCTGACTGCTTTACGGCACTTACCCCGGAAAAGCCTCGTTGGGTAGCCGGTTCGGTGGGACCTACGAACAAGACCTGTTCGATGAGTCCAGACGTGAACAATCCCGGTTATCGGGCATTGACTTTTGACGAACTGGCTGCGGCCTATCAGGAACAGATGGAGGCGCTGATAGAGGGAGGGGTGGATCTGCTGCTCATCGAAACGATTTTCGACACGCTGAATGCCAAGGCTGCCATTTATGCGGCCGAGGAAGCGATGACGGCAGTCGGCCGTCAGGTTCCTCTGATGCTTTCCGTTACGATTACCGACCGCACAGGACGCACTCTGTCCGGTCAGACGCTGGAAGCCTTTCTGGCTTCGGTACAGCATGCGTCACTATTCTCTATAGGTCTGAACTGTTCGTTTGGAGCGCGGGATATGAAGCCGGCCCTGCGTAGTCTGGCAGCCCGTGCACCTTATTATATATCTGTCTATCCGAATGCCGGTCTGCCCAACAGTATGGGAGGATATGACCAGACACCGGAGATGATGGAGGAAGAAATGAAGGAGTTTGTGGATGAAGGACTGGTGAACATTATCGGCGGTTGTTGCGGTACTTCACCGGAATTTATTGCCCGCTTCCCACATCTGGTGGAAGGAGCCCGTCCGCATCAGCCGGCGCCTGCACCCGACTGTATGTGGGTGAGTGGTCTGGAACTGCTGGAAGTGAAGCCCGAAATCAATTTCGTGAATGTGGGCGAACGCTGTAATGTGGCCGGATCGCGTAAGTTCCTGCGACTCATCAACGAAAAGAAATATGAAGAGGCTCTGGGTATCGCCCGCAAACAGGTGGAAGACGGTGCTCTGGTGCTCGACATTAATATGGACGACGGACTGCTTGATGCCCGTGAGGAGATGGTCACTTTCCTGAATCTGCTGGCTTCGGAGCCGGAAATCTCCCGCATCCCCATTATGATCGACTCTTCGAAATGGGATGTGATCGAGGCCGGACTGAAGTGTCTGCAAGGCAAGTGCATCGTCAATTCCATTTCTCTGAAAGAAGGTGAGGAGGTGTTTCTACACCATGCCCGCCGCATCCGCCGCTTCGGTGCCGCCGTGGTGGTGATGGCATTTGACGAGAAGGGGCAGGCTGATACTTATGCCCGCAAGATAGAAGTGTGCGAGCGTGCCTATCGTCTGCTTACAGAAAAGGTGGGTTTCAATCCGCATGACATCATTTTCGACCCGAATGTGCTGGCCATTGCTACGGGAATGGAGGAACACAACCATTATGCGGTGGACTTTATTGAGGCTACGGGATGGATCCGGCGTCATCTGCCGGGGGCACACGTGAGCGGAGGTGTGAGCAATCTGTCTTTCTCTTTCCGTGGAAACAATTACATCCGTGAGGCCATCCACGCCGTATTCCTTTATTATGCCACGCAGCAGGGCATGGATATGGGTATTGTTAACCCGGCCACTTCGGTGATGTATAGTGATATTCCGGCAGATGTGCTTGAGGCAATCGAAGATCTGGTGCTCGACCGCCGTCCCGACGCATCGGAACGCATGGTGGAGATAGCCGAACGTATGAAAGCCGAGCAGACTGCAGCGCCCGGACAGGAGCATCAAAAGAAGGATCTGTGGCGTGAAACAACCGTAGAGGAGCGCCTGCAATATGCCTTGATTAAAGGTATCGGAGACTATCTGCAGGAAGATCTGGATGAGGCCTGCACCCGTTACGAGCATGCGGTGGATATTATCGAAGGACCGCTGATGGCCGGTATGAACACGGTGGGCGATCTGTTCGGTGCCGGAAAGATGTTCTTGCCGCAGGTGGTCAAGACAGCCCGCACGATGAAGAAGGCCGTGAGCATTCTGCAACCGCTTATTGAGGCGGAGAAGGTGGAAGGTTCTTCGGCCGGAAAGGTGCTGATGGCTACCGTGAAGGGTGATGTGCACGATATCGGAAAGAATATTGTGGGCGTGGTGATGGCCTGCAACGGCTTTGAGATTGAAGACCTGGGTGTGATGACACCGGCCGAACTGATTGTGGAGCGTGCCTTGCAGGGACATCCCGACCTGATCGGTCTGAGCGGACTGATTACTCCGAGTCTGGACGAGATGGTTCATGTGGTGAGCGAACTGAAAAAGGCGGGTATCACAACGCCGGTATTGATCGGTGGAGCTACAACCAGCCGTCTGCATACGGCCTTGCGCATCGCTCCGGCTTACGGCGGACCGGTAATTTGGGTGAAGGACGCTTCGCAGAACACTATGATTGCCCACAAGTTCCTGAGTGCGGCTACACGCGAGCAGGCTTTTGCAGAGTTGAAACAGGAGCAGGAAAAACTGCGTCAGGGCGCTGCGGAAAATAAACCTCAGCTCACCTCGCTCGAGGAAGCCAAGGCCAACCGACTGAATCTTTTTGATTAGAATCAGAACATAATATATAGACTCCCTTTTCTGGAAATGTATAGGAAATACGTTTTAGAAGAGGGAGTTTTTTTGTATATATGGAAGATTTTTCTGTTTTTTCTATCTGAAAAATTCTTTCAAAACCAAAAATCCAAAATTTTGTAAAAACTTCTATTTCCTGACTTATAAGGGCGAAAAATCCGTTATCGGTAAATTAAAAACAGCATGATTCGGGAAATACTTTCTTTTTGCTTCTTTATAGTGGCAAATACCCTGATAAACTCTGCAGAAAAAGTAGCAAAAAAACACCTTTTTCTTTTTGATTATTGCAATTTTTCTTTAAGTTTGCGTTAAGGAAATTTTAGTTAACTAATAAAAGCATCATGAAAAATGAGTGAGAAAAGAGTTTATACATTCGGAAATGGAAAAGCAGAAGGTAGAGCTGATATGAGAAACCTTCTCGGTGGTAAAGGTGCGAATCTGGCAGAAATGAATCTGATCGGTGTTCCGGTTCCTCCGGGTTTCACCATTACGACCGATGTGTGCAACGAATATTATGCAGTAGGTAAGGAAAAGGTGGTTGAACTGTTGAAGTCCGACGTGCTTGCCTCTGTAAAGCATATAGAGAATCTGATGAACTGTACTTTCGGTGATCCGAAGAATCCGCTTCTGGTTTCTGTTCGTTCCGGTGCCCGCGCATCCATGCCGGGTATGATGGATACTATCCTGAATCTGGGTTTGAACGACGAAGTAGTTGAAGGTCTGGCTGCCAAGAGCGGTAATCCGAAGTTCGCATACGATTCTTACCGCCGTTTCGTGCAGATGTATGGCGATGTTGTATTAGGCATGAAGCCTGTCAATAAGGATGACATTGATCCGTTTGAAGCCATCATTGAAGAGGTGAAGAAGCAGCGCGGAGTGTTGTTGGATAAAGACCTGAATCTGGACGAACTGAAAGAACTGGTTGTTCGCTTCAAGGCCGCTATCAAGGCTCAGACCGGTCAGGACTTCCCGAACGATCCGATGGAGCAGTTGTGGGGTGCCATCTGTGCCGTATTCGATTCTTGGATGAACGAGCGTGCGATTCTTTATCGTAAGATGGAAGGAATCCCGGCAGAGTGGGGTACAGCCGTAAACGTGCAGGCTATGGTCTTCGGTAACTTGGGTGACACCTCGGCTACCGGTGTTTGCTTCAGCCGTGATGCCGCAACCGGAGAGAACCTGTTTAATGGCGAATGGTTGGTCAATGCTCAGGGCGAAGATGTGGTGGCCGGTATCCGTACACCGCAGCAGATCACCAAGATCGGTTCTCAGCGTTGGGCCGCTCTTCAGGGAATTTCAGAAGAGGAGCGCGTGGCCAAGTATCCTTCCATGGAAGAGTCTATGCCGGCCATTTATAAGGAACTGGATGACTTGCAGAATAAGCTGGAGCAGCATTATCGCGATATGCAGGATATGGAGTTCACTGTGCAGGACGGCAAGTTGTGGTTCCTGCAGACCCGTAACGGAAAGCGTACCGGTACTGCGATGGTGAAGATTGCCATGGATCTGGTGCGTGAGGGCATGATTGATGAGAAGACAGCTATGCTGCGTTGCGAACCGAATAAACTCGATGAATTGTTGCATCCTATTTTCGATAAGGAAGCTTTGAAGAAAGCCAAGGTGCTGACCCGCGGTTTGCCGGCTTCACCGGGTGCTGCCAGCGGTCAGATCGTATTCTTTGCTGATGATGCCGCAAAATGGCATGACGACGGTCACCGTGTGATTATGGTCCGTATTGAAACCTCACCGGAAGATTTGGCCGGTATGTCTGCTGCCGAAGGTATCCTGACAGCCCGTGGCGGTATGACCTCTCATGCAGCAGTTGTGGCCCGTGGTATGGGTAAGTGCTGTGTATCTGGAGCAGGAGCCATTTGTATTGACTATAAGGCCAAGACTTTGGAGATCGAAGGACGTGTATTCAAGGAAGGCGATTATATTTCCTTGAACGGTTCTACCGGAGAGGTTTATGCCGGTGAGGTTCCGACCAAGGCTGCCGAGTTGAGCGGTGATTTCAAGGCTTTGATGGATCTGTGCGACAAGTACACCCGTTTGCAGGTACGCACCAATGCCGATACACCACACGATGCCCAGATGGCACGCAGCTTCGGTGCCAAAGGTATCGGTCTGACCCGTACAGAGCACATGTTCTTCGACGGACAGAAAATTGTGGCTATGCGTGAGATGATTTTGAGCGACACCGTAGAAGGCCGTGAAAAGGCTTTGGCCAAGTTGCTGCCTTATCAGAAGTCTGACTTCAAGGGTATCCTCGAAGCTATGGACGGTTGCCCGGTAAATATCCGTCTGCTCGATCCTCCTTTGCACGAGTTCGTACCGCATGATCTGAAAGGTCAGGAGATTATGGCCAAGGAAATGGGTATCAGTGTAGCTGAAATCCAGCGCCGTGTGGAAAGCCTTTGCGAGCACAACCCGATGCTGGGTCACCGTGGTTGCCGTTTGGGAATCACTTTCCCGGAAATCACTGCGATGCAGACTCGCGCTATCCTGAGTGCCGCTTGCGAACTGAAGAAGGAAGGCAAGAACCCGATGCCGGAAATCATGGTGCCGCTTATCGGTATCCTTTATGAGTTCCAGCAGCAGAAGGCTGTGATCATGAAGACAGCCGAGGAAGTGTTTGCCGAAGAAGGTGTCCGCATTGACTTCGAAGTAGGTACGATGATTGAGATTCCGCGTGCCGCTCTTACTGCCGACAAGATCGCTTCTGAGGCCGAGTACTTCTCATTCGGTACCAATGACCTGACTCAGATGACCTTCGGTTACTCTCGTGACGATATCGCCAGCTTCCTGCCGACTTATCTGGACAAGAAGATCCTGAGCGTTGATCCGTTCCAGGTATTGGACGAGAACGGAGTGGGTCAGCTCATCAAGATGGCTGTAGAGAAAGGCCGTGCCGTTCGTCCGGGCATGCGTACCGGTATCTGCGGTGAGCACGGTGGTGAGCCTCAGTCTGTGAAGTTCTGCCACAAGGTGGGTATGGATTACGCTTCATGCTCTCCATTCAGAGTGCCGATCGCCAGACTCGCGGCGGCCCAAGCAGCTGTAGAGGAATAAACAGAGATTCATTTTTATATAGAAATAGTTATAAAATAGGAAAAAGGGAAGACCGCCGGTGATGGTGGTCTTCCCTTTTATATCAAAAATAAGAATTAAGGAATGGACAGATATTTTTTCAGACCGGGAGTCGGTAAGAATTAAGATGTGACGATAGAATATTATATTCTTTGTTTCCTTAATAATAACATAAACCATTAACTGTTTTTTACAATCTTTGATCTGCGTCAGTTAGGATATACTGATGCAGGAAGAATTTTATAATCCATTAAAAACCATGAGTAAGGAAAAGGAGAAAAAGCCGGGTTATTCCCTTTGTTTGTCATTTGGAATGCTTTTCGGTGTGATCTTAGGATCTGCTATGGGAAAGTTGGCCGTAGGCATGGCTATCGGCTATATGTTTGGCACCATGTATTATCTCTTGTTTTCAAAGTCGGATGACCATGCTGACAAAGACGATAGACCGTAGTAAGATACATTGTTGTACATTATGATTGTATTATTGCTTCCTGTTTTAGTATTTTCTACCTGTTAAAGCCTTATCAAAGTGGTATTAGAGAAAGGCATATTGGTATCTGATATATCTGGTAACTTTCCGAAATTTGCATTTATAAAAATGGAAAGGCCATGACGGTATGCATCAAATCCCTTATTAAAAATATGAATCTTGTAATCGGATGTACAATCGGATGCAACTATTGCTATGCAAGAAATAACTGCAATCGGTTTCACATGACGGACAACTTCTCTGTTCCTGAATATATGAGCCGGAAGTTGCGTCTTATTGATAATCCTACGTCACATGTCTGGCTGCTCACAGGAATGAGTGATTTCTCAGATTGGAAACCTGCTTGGACGGAAGAAATATTCAGTCGTATAGCTATGAATCCGCAACACGCATATATTTTTCTGACCAAACGTCCTGAACGAATCGACTTTCAGACAGATGATGACAATGTGTGGATGGGAGTTACCGTGACCAGAGCTTCCGAAAAGAAACGGTTAAGTGATTTGAAGGAACATATTCGTGCAAGACATTACCATGCTACTTTTGAACCTCTCTTTGAAGATGTAGGTGAGATTGATCTGAATGGATTTGACTGGATGGTAATAGGTACGGAAACAGGTAAAAGAAAAGGAAAAATAAACGCAAGGCCTGAATGGGTGCTCCATTTGGTAGAACAAGCGAAAAAGAATCACATTCCGGTATTTATGAAAGAAGACCTTCTGCCGATTATGGGAGAAGAACGGATGATTCAGGAATTACCGGAACAGTTTACAGAAAAAATATGGAAAAAGAAATAATCAGAGATATAGATGTACAGAGTGTGATGACCAAATCATCCTTGCCGGTAGGCGGTTTCTCGGTCAATCCTTACGTAGGCTGTCCGCATGCCTGCAAGTACTGTTATGCTTCGTTTATGAAACGGTTTACGGGGCATACAGAGCCTTGGGGCATGTTTCTCGATGTAAAGCATTGGAAACCTATGGATAATCCGCATAAGTATGACGGGCAGCGGATTGTTATTGGTTCTGTAACAGATGCATACAATCCTTATGAGGAAAAATTCTGCCGAACGCGCAAGCTGTTGGAAGAGCTTAAGGGCACTGATGCTGAAATCATGATTTGCACCAAATCCGATCTGGTACTGCGTGATCTGGACCTGCTGAAAAACTTCCGCAAGGTAACAGTCTCCTGGTCTGTAAACACTCTTGACGAACAGTTCAGATGTGATATGGATCGTGCCGTAAGTATTGAACGCAGGCTTGAAGCCATGAAACAGGTCTATAATTCCGGCATACGCACCGTTTGTTTTATTTCGCCGATTTTTCCGGGGATCACCGATGTAAAAGCTATCATTGATCGGGTAAAGGATTTTGCAGATCTGATATGGCTGGAAAACCTGAATCTTCGTGGGCAGTTCAAGAGAGATATCATGAATTATATACAGGAAAAACATCCGGAACTGATAACCTTGTACCAAGAAATCTATAACAGAAGAAAACAAGATTACTGGCAGGCTTTAGAGCAGGAAATTTCTGCATTTGCCCAAGCCGAAGGTTTTCCATATCGGGTAAATGATTTGCCTTATGGGCGTTCCCTGAAAGGGAAACCTGTTCTGGTCAACTATTTCTATCATGAAAAAATAAGACTGAAAAAATAGGCTTACTTGATGGAACTGATAAATTCGCTGATAGTCTGTCCTGTCATTTGTTTGAAGAAGCGCATCAGATGATTAGCTTCAGAGAAATGTAAACGATATGCAATCTCTTTTACAGTCAATCCGGAAAACAGAAGATCACTTTTTACTTCTTGCAACAGACGTTGTTTCAGCAAATGAACGGCAGACAGCCCAAATTCACGCATAACCGCCTTGTTTAGCGATATCCTGCTGATATTCATCATTTCAGCATAATCGCTTACATGTGTTTTTTCTGCAATATGCTTTTCAAGCAATTCCTTGTACTGATAGGCATAATTGTTCAGAGGAGGGGTGAAAGGAAGATTGAAGAGTTTTGCATAAAATCTGTTCAGCACCAACAAAAACTGATACAAACAGGCAACAATCATATGATAGCTGTCTGCAATAGGTTTGCGCAATTCTTTCTTCATCTGTTTTAGCAGATGAAAAAATGGACGCATATCTTCTGCATTCATATCAAAAGAAGTGGGATAATTATGCTGATAACAATACTGCAGTCTGTACATGAAGTATTTGTCAGAAAGAAAGTTGTTGATAAACTCTTCCTGAAAGATAAGAAAGGTATAGTCCAGTTTTTCCAGATCTACGTGCCATTCCTGTAACTGGAATGGAGATACGACAAGAACCATATTGGGGTGCAGCTCAATTCTTTTGCCGGCTAACAGCATATAGCCTTCGGCCTGACGAAAAAAATAGAACTCGAAGAAATCGGTTTTATATTGCTTCTTGATATTGAACCAGCCTGCTTTTTCTGTACTGTCGGCAGTATTCAGCAGGAAATCTACACCGCAAGAACTTTTGGAATATTTCAATATAGAAATATGTTTTCCGCTTCCATCAGGAAATATTTTCTCTATGTTTTTATCTTTCATCCGCGCAATTTGTATAGCTCTGTTTCTGCTGAGCGTACTACAAAGATACAAAATGTGAATGAAACCATCGTAAAGAATCAGTATATCTGTCGTTTGTATTAGTCAAAATGAAATGGATATGGCTATTCATAACTGGAACTTGATTATGAAATTATTTATGCTTATTGGGGGCAGTGTCCAAGATTACCAATCTGGATGAACTGTTCGATTTCGAATAAAAGTCAGCCCGCTACCGGAATCCGGGAGCGGGCTGTTGCTTACTCTGTTCAGTCTGTCAGCAGAGTGATATCCTTGGCCGGTTTCTGGTATTTCTTTCCGGCGATGTAGTCTTTGGTGTCCTGTACCATCTTGTCGGTAACCTCAAAATGATAGTTGGCATAATCATTGATGTCATAAGTTCCGGTCACGAAGAATCCCCATTTCTCGAAGAAGTCGGTCAGGTCTGTCTGGAGCAGGTCGCACGAAACCTTGATGAACTCATACATATTATTGATGGAAGCATTACGCTTGCCCTTGTCCGGATTGTTGCGCATATGTTCCATCAGGTCGGCATAGAAGTCCGGATAACCTTTCTCTTCGGCATACAGATACAGTTGCCAGAAAGGAACCAGTTTCTCAAACGGACCGCCAGCGTTCAGAATAAACGGCTTCTTTTCGGCATCGATGAAAATCTCGCGTGCCTTTTCGTAGTTCTTGCTCTTGCTCAGTCGGCTGGGTTGTCCGGCCTTGCGGGCCACATACATGGTGAAGAGATTGTTGCTCACCTCGGTCATACCTCCCCAAGTCAGCTGCGGACTCATCTGCATCACATGACCGATTTCGTGATTCACGCCCCAGTCGCTGTAAATATTCGGGCCGAGGGCAGATTTCATGGTACCCTCATTGCCGAGGAAAGCCACTCCGTCGCCGTCGCGGAACATGAAGTAATTGAAGTTCACGCGCGCCAGAATGCGTTTCGGTGGGATACGGTTGTATTTGATGGCTCCGTTGAATGTGTACTGCTGCTCCATAATCTTGTCGTAGGCCTGAGCCAGTTCCTTTCCTTCCTCATAGCGGAACTTTTTCAGGAACTCCACCGGATAAGCCAGCTGCATGTAGCGTGTCTTGACATCCATAATCGGACTCACGGCCTCGTCCAGCAGGCGTTTCCAGTCCTCATTGGTCTGCTTTTCGGCATCAAAATATCCGTTGACCTTTCCGGTTACGAAATGGATGGTGATGGCCGGTGCGGTTTCCGGATCATCCGCAAAATAGTCGATATATACATTTCCCGCTTTCTCCACATTGATTACGTTCACTCCCTCGTGCAGGCGGTATTCCTGTTTCTTCAGTCCCCAGCCTTGGGGATCTTCTGTTGGTTTGAAACCCGGAGTAGGCTGACGCATCCAGTCCGCAATGAGCAGACTCACCTTGCGTCCGTGCAGGTCGCCCACCAGCACCACATTCTCACCTTTCTCCAGATACACGCCGGTGATGTTCTCGTAGCGGCTGTATCCGTTGTAAAGCTTCAGCTTCTCTTCCAGAATCTTGTTCGATGGGATGGGAGCATAGCTGCCCAGCAGGTATTGTGACTCATACGTGCCGTTCTTTAGTTGCTCGGCCAGTTGGCGCATCAGCGGACTGTGAAAGAGTTTCAGCTGTTTGTTCTTGAAACCGTCAGCCAGTTGTGATGCGGTCCAGTCCTTGAAGTATTCCAGATCCTTGGTAATGGCTTGGGTTGAATAAGAAGGTGATTGTCCGAATGAGTTGGTGGCGATGCAGCAAAGTGCTGCCACGGTCCATGTTTTCAGTGTTTTCATAATGGTTAGGATTTTGATTATTTGATCAAGTATACACAAAGATATGCCAATTTGTTTCCGATCAATAGAAAAATGAGTTAAAAAACTACAATATGTATTTGTTGAAAAATGCAATGGCATCTGTCATAATATCCTGATGGTCGAAAGCCAGATCAGGCAGGGAGGACAGCGGGAACCATGCGGCTTTTGCGGCGTCATCCATTCCCGATACGGCTGTGGGGGCATCCACAATGGCCAGATAAGCGATGGAGACGGTCCGTCCTCGAGGGTCACGGTCCACCTTTGAGTAGGCTCCGATCTGTTGGATCCGGGTTACGGTGAGCCCGGTTTCTTCTTTCAATTCCCGGACCGCACATTCTTCGGCCGTTTCTTCCATATTCATGAAACCTCCCGGAAAAGCCCAACAGCCTTTGTAGGGTTCGTTTCCCCGTTGGATCAGCAGGACTTTCGGTTCCTCTTCTTGGGTAAAGACCACGCAGTCCGTGGTGACTGCCGGTCTTGGGTATTTATAGGTGTAGCTCATAAGATGCTGATTTAAATAACTCGTGTATAATCTGTCCTTGTATCTGCAAAAATACAAAAATCATATGAATCCAAGAAAGTCCTTGAATTTTTAGAACAAGAATGCACATCTGCTGCACAATAAATTCGTATCTTTGAAAAGAAATCAAAAAAAATCAGACGTTATTATGAGTGGAGAAGACTTACAGAGACAGACCTCTGTCAATATACAGGAGAAGGCAAACCTGATCTGGGCTATTGCCGATAAACTGGTGGGCTTATACAAGCCGCACGAATACGGAAAGGTGATTCTGCCCATGTGTGTCATCAAGCGTTTTGAAGATACTTTGGCACCGACCAAGGAAGCCGTCATCAAGATGAACGAGGATCTTGACGCGAAAGGAATAGCCGTAAAGAAAGGTTTTCTTGAAGCGGCGGCCAAACAGAAATTCTATAACACCAGCAAGTTCACTTTTGACATATTGCTTGCCGACGCCGACAATATCAAAGACAATTTCGAGAATTATCTGAATCACTTTTCCGAGAATGTGATTGATATCATCAACCGTATGGACTTCTATAACGAGATCAAGAAGATGGACGACAACAACCGTCTTTATCTCGTCATCAAGGAGTTCTGTTCTGCCAAGGCCTATCTGGGAGCCGATGTGGTTTCGGCAGTGGATATGGGATATATCTTTGAAGAGCTGGTGCGTAAATTTTCGGAATCATACAATGACCAGGCGGGAGCGCACTTTACGGCACGCGACATTATCTATCTGATGAGCGAACTGCTGGTGGGCGACCGAGAACAGGAAATGGAGGACGAAGGCATTGTCGCTTCCATCTATGATATGGCCATGGGAACCAGCCAGATGCTTGCCTGTCTGGATGAGCGGTTCCGCAAGATAGATCCCGAGGCCGAAATCACCTGTTATGGTCAGGAACTCAATCCGCAGACCTATGGTATTGCCAAGGCCGATATGCTGATCAAGGGAGGCAATGCCGACAACATGCGTCTGGGCGATACATTGGGCGACGACCAGTTCAAAGGCTATCAGTTTGACTATATCATATCCAACCCACCTTTCGGTATTGACTGGCAGGCATCGGAGAAACGTGTCAAGGAAGAGAACGAACTGGGCGAGGCCGGACGCTTTGCGCCGGGACTTCCGGCCAAGGGCGACGGGCAGATGCTGTTTCTGCTCAATGGAGTGGCCAAGCTGAAAGACGACGGCCGCATGGCCATTATCCAGAACGGTTCGCCTCTGTTTAAGGGAGATGCCGGAAGCGGCGAAAGCGAGATCCGCGGCTATCTTTTGGAACATGACTGGCTGGAGGCCATTATCCAGCTGCCCAACGATCTGTTTTATAATACCGGTATTGCCACCTATATTTGGGTCATTTCCAAAAACAAGTCAGATCAGCGTGCCGGTAAGGTACAGCTGATTGATGCGAGCAAGTGTTTTGAGAAACTGCGCAAGCCGCTTGGCAACAAGCGTGTGGAGATTACCACCGCTTGCCGTGAACTGATCATGCAGGCTTATCACGATTTTACCGACTGGGAATACAGTTCCGAGGACAATCCGGAACTGAAGGTGGAAAGCAAGATAAAGGGTGTGGAGGACTTCAAGTTCACGAAACTCATCATCAACCGTCCTTTGCGTCTGGAATACAAGGATATTCATTTTGATGAGGCTACGGCCGACAATTATAAGGAAGCGGACAGAGCTTTGCTGGAGGAGGTGGCCGCCTACTGCGAGAGCCACATGTCCGGTCAAGCCGGAATTTCGGATCACACCTTCTTTCTGGAACTGAAGAAAGCCAAGATAAAAGTACCGCAGGGCAAGGTGGCTCTGTTGAGAAACTGTTTCGGTAAGCGCAACCCGGATATGCCAGAAGCGTACGTAAAGCCTGCTGATGCCCATAGCGGATTCGCGCCCGACCCGGAACTGAAGGACAGCGAGATTATCCCGTGGAAAGAGGACATCGCGGAATATCTGGACAAGAATGTACGTCCGTATGCTCCCGATTTCTGGTACAATGAATCCGAAAGCAAGATCGGTTACGAAATACCGTTTACCCGTGAGTTCTATAAATACACGCCGCTTACGGCAAGTTCTGTGATCTTCGATGAACTGAAAAAACTGGAGGAGCGAGAATCGGAACTGATGTCCAGGATATTAGGATAATCAGGTATTATATGGAAATAGATTAAAAACAGATTAGCCATTACACTTATGATTTCCGATGCAAAAAGATATATCAAACAGTTAATCAACGGGTCTGAAAACTCTGAAATCGAGTTCAAATCGGCAAAAGGAGGATTACCGGAAAGTTTTTGGGAAACTTTTTCCGCTTTTGCCAATACGAATGGAGGTATTATTGTATTAGGTATAAAAGAAAAGAATGGTGTATTTTATCCTGACGGATTTGACAAACAACAATTGCAAACGTATAAAAAACGATTTTGGGATTGTGCACACAATAAGGAAAAAGTTAGTGCAACGATGCTTATAGAACGTGATGTCATTGATGCTGAAATAGATGGTAATTTCTTTTTGCTATTTAGGATTCCAAGAGCCTCATACGATATACGTCCGGTTTTCCTTACAAGAAATCCTTTTGGAAATACTTTCAAAAGAAATCATGAAGGTGATTATCATTGTACAGATTCCGAAATACGTCAGATGTTTGCTGATGCTCATCATTCTACGTTACCTTTCGATAATCAGATATTGCCAAACTATTCGATGAACGATATTGATACTGAAACATTAAGAGGTTATCGTCAACGCTTTATACTCCGTAAAAACAATCATCCATGGAATGATTTGGACGATTTTAATTTCTTGTGTAAGATTGGAGCTTATCGCGTAGATAGAGAGAGCGGTCAAGAAGGATTTACCCGTGCTGGAATACTTATGTTCGGTAAAACAGAAAGTATTACAGACCAGGCTTGCTGTCCATGGTATTTTGTCGATTATCAAGAGAAACTTAGCAATAATATGAATGAAAGATGGTCGGATAGAATATATGCCGATGGCTCATGGAATTCCAATTTATATCAGTTCTTTTTCAAGGTTTATAATAAATTAGTACAAACCTTGCCTGTTCCATTCTCATTGAATGGTATAGAAAGAACAGAAGAGACTTTAGCTCATATTGCTATCAGAGAAGCTTTAGTAAACGCACTGGTACATTCCAGTTATGCAGAACAAGGCAATATTGTTATTATCAGAGAAAAAGATAAAATAATATTCCGTAATCCCGGAAGAATGCTCATTTCTTTAGATGATTTTTATTCCGGTAGCCAGAGCGTTTGCCGTAATCCTATCATACAGAAATTTTTTATTCAATTGGGATACGGAGAAAAGGCCGGTAGTGGTGCCGATTATATTATAAAAGGATGTAACGTAAACAAATGGCATATTCCGGAACTTATTGAAAATGTTCAACCGGATACTGTTTCGTTGTATCTTTATCTATCAGAGAATAATAATACAAGCTCGAACGATAATAATACAAGCTTGGATCGTAATAATACAAGCTCGAACGATAATAATACAAGCTTGGATCGTAATAATACAAGTTTAAATAAAGCAGGGCAACGATTAAATAGAGATACATTAATAAACAAAGTCCTTGAATTTTGTGAAGACTGGATAACAATAGATGAAATCTCTGAGAAGGTCGGTAAGAGCCACCAACATTTAAGAGGAAAGATTATACCAGAGATGCTTAAACTCGGACTTTTGGAGAAACTTTATCCTGAAGCATCAACAAGTCCTAACCAAAAGTACAGAAAAACAAGGTTTTGAAACAGAAGAAGCAAATCTGTAAAGAAAAGTCAGTAATGAACGAGCAGCAAAACAACGGAAATATAATCCTCTACCAGACAGAGGATGGCAAATCAAGGATAGAGGTAACTCTATGCAATGATACGGTTTGGCTTACGGCCGACCAGATGGCAGAACTGTTTCAGCGAAACAAATCTACCATCTCCCGACATATAAAGAATGTATTCGAGGACGGAGAGTTACAGGCAGACAAGGTAGTTGCATTTTTTGCAACAACCACTCAACATGGTGCTATCAAAGGGAAAAATCAGACTCATCAGGTGGCATACTATAATCTTGACATGATCATCAGTGTAGGTTATCGTGTCAAGTCACACCGTGGGGTGCAGTTCAGAATATGGGCCACAAATGTCCTTCGTGAATATCTTGTAAAAGGATTTGCCATGAACGATGATTTGCTGAAAAGAGCCGGCGGAGGAAACTATTTCGACGAGCTGCTTAGCCGTATCCGCGACATACGTTCCTCGGAAAAGGTATTCTACCGCAAGATACTCGAAATTTATGCCCTGAGTATAGACTACGATCCACGTACAGAAGCTACCATGCAGTTTTTCAAGACTGTACAGAACAAAATGCACTACTCTGTTCATGGACATACAGCAGCTGAGATTATTTACGAACGTGTAGATGCGGAAATAGCCAAAAACTATCTTTCTTCCGATGAATTGGATACGCTCAACAGAATAGTCAGTCTGTATTTGGATTTTGCAGAACTTCAAGCCAAATCGCATAAGCCAATGTATATGAAAGACTGGATTCAGAAGTTGGACGATTTCTTGAAACTTTCCGGAAAAGAACTGTTAAGCCATGCCGGAAAGATCTCTGCCGAATTGGCAAAGCAGAAAGCGGATACGGAGTACGACAAGTTCAAGGAAAGGACTGTTTACAGCCTTTCGCCCGTAGAGATTCATTTTCTTGAAAACTTTGAAAAGGAGCAGAAGAAGCTGAAAGACAGATAGATTATGAACTGGTTAGTCAGACTAACCAGTTGAAGATTACTCATATTGTTACGAGATTGAGGATTATGGAAAATAGATACAATAAATATAAAGATAGCGGGATTGAATGGATTGGGGAGATTCCGGAGCATTGGGAGAAAATATGTTTAAAGCGCCTAAGTAATATTAATACAGGTAATCAAGATACACAAGACAGTGTTTCTGATGGAAAATATCCTTTTTTTGTGCGTTCTCCAAAAGTAGAAAGAAGTAACAAATATACTTTTGAAGGTGCATCTATATTAATGGCAGGTGATGGAGTTGGAGCAGGAAAAGTTTTTCATCTTGCTGATGACAAATTTGCTTGTCACCAACGAGTATATTGTATTAATCAGTTTAAAAGAGTAAATAGGATATATTTATTTTATTATTTGAGTTCATTATTCTATCATGTAATAGAAAGCGCAAACTCTAAATCCACGGTGGATTCAGTGAGATTACCAATGTTAGCCGAATTCCCAGTATTCATGCCTATAGGCTTTGAGCAACAATCCATCGCCACCTACCTTGATCAAAAATGTGGCGAAATAGACGAACTGACAACTTTGCAAGAGGAAATGATAACCAAATTGCAAAGCTACAAGCAATCTGTTATTACAGAAGCGGTAACCAAAGGTTTGGATAAAAATATTCCTTTAAAAGATAGCGGTGTAGAATGGATTGGGGAAATTCCGGAGCATTGGGTATGTACAGTATTTAAAAAGTTTTTGTCAGAGCCAATGCAATATGGTGCAAATGAACCAGCAGAAGAATGTAATTATAATGATCCAAGATATATAAGAATAACTGATATAAAGGATGATGGAACATTAAGAGATGATACTTTTAAATCTTTGCCTTTTGAAAAGGCTCAAGAATATATGTTAACAAAAGGTGATCTGTTATTTGCAAGAAGTGGAGCAACTGTTGGAAAGACTTTCTTATACAAGGAAGATTATGCAGCTTGTTTCGCAGGCTATCTAATAAAAGCCAGGTGCAATAAAAATGATCTTCTACCTAATTTCGTATTTTATTATACACTTTCTAATGTGTATCAAAATTGGAAAAACAGCATATTTATTCAATCTACAATCCAAAACATTGGTGCAGACAAATATTCTGTAATGCCTATTATTGTTCCTCCTCTCCCCGAACAACAAGCTATCGCCGATTACCTCGACCAGAAATGCGGCGAGATAGACGAACTGATCTCCATCAAGCAGCAGAAAATAGAGAAACTGAAAGACTACAAGAAATCATTGATTTTCGAGTGTGTCACCGGAAAAAGAAAAGTCTGCTAATATCAAAGTGCCAAAGAAAAGGAGTCAAAGAGCCAAAATGGCACTTTGGATGGCACTTTGAATTGTAAATATATGATTAAAAACAGAATAACCATGAATACCTCTGACTTAAAGGAAAAGAACTTTGAAGCCGATATAGAACGTTACCTGATAACGGAGGGTGGCTATGTCAAAGGCAATCAGGATACATACGATAAGGAACGGGCCATTGATATGCCGGTGCTGATCTCTTTTATCGAAAAGACACAGCCCAAACAGTGGAAACGCTATGTGACCAAATACGGGGACAAGGCGGAAAGACAGCTGTACCGTGTGTTTCAGGATGATGTAACGCGGTATGGACTGATCTATGTGTTGCGCAAGGGTATCAGTGATGTGGGTATCAACATCCGCTTCTGTTACTTTGCTCCGGCTTCCCGGCTGAACGATGAACTGGTGGCCAATTATCATGCCAACATTCTTACGGTAACCCGCCAGTTTGCCTATTCCAAACTGAACAAGGACACCATTGATATGGTGCTCTCCCTGAACGGTATTCCGGTGGTGGCCCTCGAATTGAAAAACCAGATTACCGGGCAGAATGTGGAAGACTCCAAACGGCAGTGGCGCACGGACCGAGATCCGAAAGAACCGCTGTTTCATTTCAACAACCGTATATTGGCCTACTTCGGGGTGGACCTTTACGAGGTGGCGCTCACTACCGAACTGAAAAAGGAAAAGACTTTCTTCATTCCGTTCAATCAGGGATCGAACGGAGCCGGAGAAGTGGGCGGTGCCGGCAATCCCGAATCTGCGGACGGAGGATATGTCACCTCTTATTTGTGGGAACGCATCCTGCAGCGGGAAATGTTGCTTGCCATACTCCAGCGTTATATTTCCCGACAGGAGGAAGAAAAACTGAAGATTATCGTCGACAAGCATGGCCGGGAGAAAGAGATTACGGAAACTTCCGTGAAGATTATCTTTCCCCGTTTTCATCAGCTGGATGTGGTGGAGAAACTGGTGGCTGATACGTATTATGCGAACCTTCCAAACACGACGTGTCATGATAACGGGGCGAACTATGACAAGGCGGCAGATGAAAGACCGGAATATGTGTTGCACCGAAGGAAACCGCATGGAAACAATTTCCTGATCCAGCACTCAGCCGGTTCGGGAAAGTCCAACTCAATCGCATGGCTTACTTATCGTCTGGCCGGACTGCAGAACGCGGACATGAAGAATATGTTCAACAGCGTGTTTGTCATCACCGACCGGCGTGTGCTGAACAAACAGCTTCAAAGCACCATCCTCGGGTTTGACCATATCGACGGACAGATAGAAACCATCACGGACTCGGACAATTCGGAGAAACTGGCCCGGATCATTAATGATGACAACACGAGAATTGTCATTACGACGCTCCATCGTTTCCCGGTAATCTATAAGGAACTGACCAGCCGTAGCGGAAAGCGTTATGCCATTATTGTGGATGAAGCGCATTCGTCACAGTCGGGCAAGAGTGCGGAGAAACTGAAAGCCGCCCTGGCAGATACCGATGAGGCTTTGCGTGAATATGCCGAAATCGAAGAGGTGGAGGCCGAAGAACTCGAAAAGAAGAAGGATGCGCTGATGGAGGATCTGCTGGCTCAGGGGCAGCACAGCAATCTTTTCTTCTATGCCTTTACGGCAACACCGAAGCCCAAGACGCTGCAGACCTTTGGAGAACTGGCAGAGGAGGGGGAGACGCCGGAGGACAGCAAGTATGTGGCCTATCACAACTATTCCATGTTGCAGGCCATTGAAGAAGGGTTCATCAAGGACGTGCTGAAATATTATACCACATACGACACCACCTATGAGATTGCCAAGCGCATCGAGGCCGATCCGTTGTATGAGGAAACTCCGGCCACACGGGCCATCAAGGCCTTTCACGACAATCATGAGCATGTGATTGCGCAGAAAACGGCCATCATCGTGGAGAAGTTCCGGGAGGTGACCCTGAACGCCATGCTCGGCAAGGCCAAGGCTATGGTGGTCTGCTCTTCGCGTGCCCATGCGGTCCGTTATTTTCTGGAGATCCGCAAGTATTGCGAAGAGAATAACATTACGGATGTGAAACCGATGGTGGCTTTCTCGGGCAAGGTGTCTTATCAGGGTGTGGAATATACTGAACCGAAACTGAACTCCACGGACGAACGGAACATCTCGGAGGCCAAACTGCCGTTGTATTTTGCATCTGATTTATATAACATGCTGGTGGTTGCCGACAAGTATCAGACCGGTTTTGACGAACCGCTGCTGCATACCATGTTTGTGGATAAGAAACTGAAGAATGTGAAGGCGGTGCAGACTCTTTCGCGTCTGAACAGAGCGCATAAGGACAAGAAGGACACTTACGTGCTTGATTTCTACAATAAACCGGACGAGATCAAAAAGTCGTTTGAGCCGTTCTATAAGGGCACGGAACTAATCAAGCCTGTGGATGTGAATTTTGTCTATACCTTCCGAAAGGATATTCAGATGTATCAGTTGTGGACCGAAGGCGACGAACAGAAATTCTTTGATCTGTTGCAGAATATCAACAAGCAGAAAGACCGTCTGGGAGCTTTGTCGAATGCCTTCAAGAATACGATGGACCGATATAGTGAACTGGATGAGGAGAAGCAGTTTGAGGTAAGGTCGAAAATCAAGAACTTTGTGCGTTTCTATGCTTATATGGCACAGATTGCCCGAACATACGATAAGGATCTGTATAAGGCGTATGTGTATGCGGATTATCTGTATCGGTTGCTGCCCAAGAATGCCCGGGAGAGGATAGACCTGAACCGACAGATCATGTTGGTCAACTCCCGCATATCGGAAGGGGAGACGGTGTCCATCCGGTTGGGCGACGATCAAAAACCGATAAAGGGCGAGAATCCGAAAGCCGGCAAGCCGAAGAGTGAAAACGAGGATTTGCTGAGCCGTATCATCGACAAGGTGAATCTCATGTATCAGGGGCAGTTCTCGGAGGCGGACCGTGTGATCCTGGAAACCATTTATGACAAGATGGTATCTACCGCTAAAAAGAAACTGACCAAACAGGCAAACAATACGGACGAGAAACAGTTTGAGGAAAGTATCTTCCCTCAGATTTTCGATGAAGTGGCCAGAGGCTGTTATGTGGAGCAGATGGATTCTTTTGCCAAGCTGTTTGAGAACAGTGACTTCTACCGGAATGTCATGACACAGATGGCTCGGGTGTTTTATGCCAGCTATAAGAAGAAGGAAGATGAACTGCCGTTTATTCCGGAACTGTTCAAACAGAGGCTGTTGGCTGATGTGGAAGTTGAATTTGATGAATTGAAGCAGTTCCTGCCCGACTTTGACGCTGTGGCCTCCTGTCTGATCCAGGTCCTGAAGGCACAGACGGTGTCTTCCATCGACGGGGCCAATGAACTGCTCCTGGATTCTTTCAACCGGCTGTACTGTCTGGAGGGTATGAAACTGATAGACAAAAGACGGCATTTCAATACTCTGGTGACCAAATATGAGGTGTTCTTAAAGAAGGTGTATTATTTGCTGAATGGCAAGGAAATGGTGAACCTCAAGGATGAGAGTAGTATGCCTACATTCATCAACTGCATCCTGTCGCTCAGTTGTCTGAAAGGATTGAAACACAACCCGGATGAAAGATACCGGAAGTTCTATGATTATCTGGAAATGGTAAAGCAATGGAGAAACAGCGAGTCGCACAACGCGCCCGATGCTTCGATGCAGGAACTGAATTTAGCCATTCATGTTGTTTCTACCATGTATCTTTGGGTAATCTCCCAAAATATGAAGAGCCTGAATTTTGCCCTTGGGAAATAAGCCGTCGGCATAGATTGCCGGGATGTTGTCGCAAAACTCAGTCTCTTGGGAGAATTTTCTATGCCCGATTATTCGTATGGCAGTACTTCGGCCAAGGTACTGCCGTACTTTCGAAAAGGTACTCCAGTACTTCAGGCAAAGTACCGCAGTACTCCGGGCGAAGTACTGCGGTATTATTTTATTCTGTTTTCCGACAGATCAGTCGCGCCAGTTATAGTTCTCTTCGTAGTTGTCGAACTTGAATTCTTCCGTGATACCGGCTGCCTTCAGTGCCTGGAGCACGATGCCCTGTTCTTTGGGTGAGAGGGCGGTTTCCCCTCTTCTTCTTTCAAAATAGGAGTTGCGGCTGAACTTGTTGATCAGGATAGACTTGAAGGTCTGATACTGGTCGGGGAACATGCGTTTCTGGAAATTGGTGAATCCGCGTGCGTAGACGACGGGAGTATTGTCGCGGTAGAAACGGCAGGTATCGTCTTTGCCACATCGGTTCGGATTAATGAGATTCAGGTAATTTTCCTGTTCCACCAAGGTCTGATAGGCAATCTGGTGCAGACAGGTTGCCGCTTTGGGGCAGTCGTGATGCAGGCATACGGCATAGTTGGCCGGGATGGTTGTGTAAAATTTCTTAGGCATGATTTTATGAGGTTATCAGAAAGTGAATTTTTGTGTTTTTATGTCTGGATATTACATTACTTTGGACAATAAAACTTTTCTGAAAACAAAGATAATCAAACAATAGATATTTTTTAAGAAAAAGATAGATTTTTTTCTTCCTGTGCAGAATGAGTGCACAGTACGTTCCGAACTTTGCGCTGTGATTTGGAAATAACGGATTATTAACCTTGTAATAACGATTGTTTATGAAAACTACAGATGCTTTGAATTCAGGAAATGTGAAGACACTAACAAAGGAAGAAGTACAGGAAATCCTTAATGAAGGTTGTTTTGAGTGTTCCTATCGTATGGGAGGTTCCGACCGACTTGAACCTTATGAAGGATGTGATTCCAATCTTTATATGATTCTGGAAGATGAGTCGACAACAGTGGCTGAAGCGGAGCCCGGTCATGCGGACTATCAGCCCGGCTATCGTACGGTGATGATGAACGCGCCCTGCTTTCCGGCGGTAATCCTGTTGCGTGCGGAGGAATAAGAATAGTAAAGAGTGTATCATTTATTTTATTGGTAACCTTTTAAAAATAATTGAAGATGAAGAACTGGTTTAAACTGTTGTTTGTGTGTGCGGTTTCTGTTTTCGCGTTTTCCGCTTGTACTAAAGACGAAGATGAAATCTCCCTGTCTCAGGAATTGGTGACAGGAACCTGGGATGTGGTATGGGTCGAGGAAGATGGAGAAACACTGGATTTGCCCAAAGGGTATATTTATATGACCCTGACAGAGGGAGGAAATTATCGCACGGTGATGTTTGGTGATTCGTATTCGGGTACATACCGTATTTCCGGAAATACGGTGATTGGTACGACACGTGATCCGATTACGGAATATTATCGGTTTACTTCTTTGGACGGAAATAAAGCCACCATCGATTATTCGAATTCTACGGGCGACAAGATGAAGTTCAGAGTGGAGAAGAGATAGTTTTCCCTGAATAGAATACTTTCCTATATGAAGAACAGCCACTTCCCGGTGTTTGTGGGAGGTGGCTGTTTGTATTGTTTGCGAATATGGATTACACCGTCATTTCCTTCAGCCCCTCCGTATACTCATACAGTTTGCGGTAGAAGGCACTATGGCAAAGCGTCTCGCGGTTGCCCACCAGAATCAGTTTCATGCGGGCACGGGTGATGGCCACATTCATGCGGCGCAGGTCACTCAGAAAGCCGATGTTGCCCTGCTCGTTGGCGCGCACCATACTGATGACAATCACATCCCGTTCCTGCCCCTGAAAACCATCCACCGTGTTGATACTGATCAGATGGCGGTAGGGCTTGAAGAACGCGTCACGGCGTACCATGCGGCGCAGCAGGATGACCTGTCCCTTATAGGGAGAGATCAGTCCGATGTCTATCCGCTCCTCCAGAATCCGTTCCTTGCCGATTTTCTCCAGATAGCGTTTCAGGATGTCCAGCGTCTGTTCCGCCTCCTTCGGGTTGCTCCGACTCATGCCGTCGGTCAGCTCGCCGCAGTCCGCATCCCCTTCGGGATCGGTGTCGAACCACTCCATGGCGATGTCCCAATCCAGAATGCCACGATACTTCACTTCGGGCGCGCTCTTGAGCCGGCCCTGATAAAACCAGTCGCTGGAGAAACGCATGATTTCCTCGTTCATGCGATACTGAATCTCCAACAGCGATACCGCTTCGGGGCGACGCTCCACAATGGTTTGCATCAGCGTTTTGCCCAGTCCGCCCTGCAAGGCCTGAAGCGACTTTACGGTGGGCGGCAACTGCTGGTGGTCGCCGGCCAGAATGACGCGTCCGGCTTTCTGCAAGGCAATCCAGCAGGCCGGTTCCAGTGCCTGGGCGGCTTCGTCGATGAAGAGGGTAGAGAACTTCTTGCCGATCAGTGCCCGGTTGGCACTTCCTGCCAGAGTGCAGGCGATGACACGCGCCTCGTTGAAGAGGTCCTCGTTGATGGCGATTTCCAGCTCGGTGGCACGTTCTTTCAGACGGGCTATTTTCTGATGCAAGGCATCGGAACCGTGTTTCTTCTGGGCATAAAGGTCGCGGATACCCTTTCGGATGGACCACAACTGGGTATAGTGCGGATGGCTTTCGAAGCGCCGTTCGTAGGTGCATGCCAGCATACGGTCGGTCACACGCATCGGGTTGCCGATACGCAGCACGGGCACCCCGCGGTCGGTCAGTTTCTCGGCAATCCAGTCCACGGCCATATTGCTCTGGGCGCACACCAGCACCTGACTCTCGCGGTGCAGGGTTTCGTAGATGGCCTCCACAAGCGTGGTGGTCTTTCCCGTGCCCGGAGGTCCGTGAACGATGGCCACATCCTTGGCCCGCAGTACCTTGTTTACGGCTGCTTCCTGGGTGCTGTTGAGCCACGGAAAACGCAGGGGCTGAAAGCTGAATTGCTCTTCCTTACGGTTGCCGTGGAAGATTTCACGCAGATCGGCCAGCCGTCCGCTGGTGGCGCGCATCACACGGTCCAGGGCTTCGAACATCAGCCGGTAGGTGGTTTCGTCGATGGACAGGTGTACGCCCAACCGCCAGGCGCTCTGCAAGGCGTCGGCCACTTCCGGCCCCGGCAGAGCTACCACCATGCGGTTTTCTTCCACAAAACTTACCTGACCGAAGATTTTGAAATGGCGCAGTTTGCCGTCGGTGTCACTGCCTTTGCGCGACATGCCCGAAGCGTCCTGTGTGAAGAAGCACACGGGCTTGCCCGGTTCGAACTGATGCTCCAGATCTTCGTTGGCGGTGCGTTCCAGTTCGATGACAAACTGGTTGAGCGAGTTGTAATAGCTGCGTCCCGTCTTGATGGGATACCAGCACAGTCCCTGACGGACACTGCGTTCAATGCCCCGCACTTCGGTCTGGTTCTGAAACTGTTGCTTTTCGTTTTCGTATTCCAGTTCCAGCAGCTGGCGCTGTTTCTGGATTTCCAATATGCTTGATTGCGGCATCCGGTTTCTGATTCTTTTTAGAGTGTTTGAATTTCTTTTCCGGCTGCAAAGATACGAGGATTTTTCGGAAAATCGGTTTCCCTTTAAACGGGTTTTAAAACCTTTTTAAAAGGTGTTTGAAGGAGCCTGATTTTGGGGATATGAATATATGGAGTTTAATTTGATAATTATATTTTGTCTTTTGATATCTTGCGAATTTCAAACAAGAATGTTACTTCGTATGTTTTGTCAAAAAGTCATATTCTTTGTCCTTTCTTTCTTTATTTATTTTCTATGGTTTACGAAACAGTCATTTCGGAAATGACCGTTTCGCTACCGCAAAGACCATTTGTTTTTCTATCAGAAAAGACACTGGCTTGTTTGGTTCAGACTGCAGCTTCAGATTTTCTATGTAGCATAAATAATACTCCTTTTATAACTTCTGGTATAATTAATGTTTTTATGATGAATATTCATCGGAAACTACTGTAATTGTGCAGCCCGCAATTGGATAAATGCCTAAGATATTGAAGTTAACGAGTTTGACTAATCACATAGAAATTTTATGCCGGTGCAAAAGTAATGAATAATGTTTGTTTTAATTACGGTTTCTTTATACAAAAAACATCAGCGCGACAAACAAAAATACTTGCCTGCCACGCTGACCTACAAAAAAAATTAACCTATTGAAAATGTACTGATTTTTATTTTTAATACAGAAAAAGCCTCTTGTTTAGAATTTCTGAGGCGCATCCTTGGAATAGGTCACGTTGGGTTGGCCTTTATAGAATACTTTTCCATGATGTTCTATTTCGCAATAAAGCGTCTGTTCGGCCCGGCAGTAGATTTCACCGTTGATACATTTCGCGGTTACTTCCTGGGCAATACAGTTCTCTGCATGAAGTTCTCCGAATCCGGCGAACTGATAGTTTGCTTTCCGGGCTTCTCCTTCCAATCGCAGGATACCGGTACCGGCTACTGCTCCGGCCAGCTCCTTCGTCTGGATTCCTGCAATATGGATGTTTCCCGAACCGGCAATACTGACATCGCATTTTTCCGACTCTACTTTGGGGCAGGATATATTTCCCGAACCGGCAATACTTATTTCACATTCCTTAGAGTCTATCTGAGAACTGCTGATGTTTCCCGATCCGCTTATTCTCCATTCCAGACTTTCGGCTTGAATATGGGAGCAAGACATACTCCCGGAACCGGCTATGTTCATGCTCAACTTCTGATCGCATTTCAGGCCGGGGGCCTTGAAACTGCCGCTGCCGGCAATGGATACTTTCAGATGATTCGTGTTCATTTCTTTACTGAGATCTATGCTGCCCGAGCCGATGATCTGGATTTCCTCCAAATAACGGTAGGGGAGAATAAGCTCTATATCGTTGTAATGCGCTTCCACATTGTCCTTGAATTTGAGATACAGCCTGTCATCGTTTATTTCTGTTTGGATCAGATCGGCGAGGTTTTCCGGCATACGGAGTGATACCTCATTTTTGTTGGTCGGTGTGATGCGAAGCACGATGGAAGTGATGTCGATTCTCTTCAGGCTTCTTGCATTCAACTTTTGGGTGATATACTTGCTGCTGGCGTAAAATACCGGGCGGTTAACGCTGCTTCCGGTTCCGATCATATGGTTGTACTGCAGGTTGTTTTGTACGGTCTGAGACTGTGCACAGGCGTTGAGACTTACTGAGAACAGGAATATTCCGGCTAAATTTCGAATTGTTTTCATGATGTTTGTTGTTTGGTTGTTTATTCTGTTTTAATACTGTCCACGGGATTCTCTGTGGCAACACGTCCGCTTTGCAAGACAACGGTTAGAAGTACCACGACGCTGACCATCAGAAAGGCCAATGGGAAGAACCACCAGTATATCGGGGTATGCTCGGCAAAATTCTGCAACCACTTTGTGCTGATATAGTAGCCGACCGGAGCAGCGATCACGAAAGCCACAAGCAGGGGAACCAGATAGCGTCCGGCAAAGAGCAGAAGCACCTCGTGCACCGTGCTGCCCATAATCTTTCGGATGGCTATTTCCTTTCTCCGGTATTCCGTTTCAAAGAGCGTGAGGCAGAACACACCGATAAGTGTGATGAAGATACAGATGAAAGCAAACAATTTTACCTGGGCAATGAACCGGAATTCTTCTTCATAGGTTATTTGCAGATCCTCGTCCAGGAATCGGAACTCGCACGTTTCTT
The DNA here is from genome assembly GCA_944320795.1 of Candidatus Paraprevotella stercoravium. GTDB lineage: Bacteria > Bacteroidota > Bacteroidia > Bacteroidales > Bacteroidaceae > Paraprevotella > Paraprevotella stercoravium. The sequence continues at coordinate 30,271 of CALUIU010000024.1, forward strand.
CTGTGTTCAGCTGCTTGATCAGTTGCTCCAACTGCTTCTTGGCTTCCAGTTTGTCGTATCCGTCGGTGATGCGTACAAAGACATTTTTATTGCGGTCGCCCCAGTTGACCGTCATATCGGGGCTCATGATGATAAACGCGGCTGGAATGGTATTGTTGTCGTTGCGCATGGAGGTGAGTTTATAATTCTCGCAGATGCCTACTACCGGATAATGGCTCTCTTCGCTTCCCCAACCTTCAATATCCTGCCCGATGGGCTGTTCCAGTTTGATCCAGGGATATTTCTGAACCATGGCCCGGTTGAGGATATAGGCTCCTTGGCGGTCGTGCTGATTGAAATCTCTTCCTTCCACAATCTTTATATTCATGGTTTTTAGAAAATGCTCGTCTACACACAGGGCAAAAAATGACAGATTGTGTTCTCCGCTTCCGCGTCCCCAACTCATATATCCGTCGGTACTGCCTAATACGGATTCGGCAAAACTGCAGTTTTCTGCGAATGGAAGTTTGGTGATTTCCTGCCTCAGATAATCTTTCTTGCTCAGGGCTTCATACGGAAGCTGTGCATAGAGTACTTCGTCTTTGTTGAAGCCGTAGTCGGCGTTGAAAATATAATGAGTCTGTCCGGTCATGACCAGTACATACAGAGTCATGACAAAGGCCACAATAAACTGCACGGTAAGCATGGTCCAGCGCAGCATCTTTCCTCGTGGTGACAATCCGAACGAGCCTTTCAGTACGAGTGCCGGTGGAAAAGATGTGGCATACCAGGAAGAGAACAATGTGGACAGGACTCCTATTCCCAAAGTGGCGAACAGAGTGATGCAAACCAGCCCTCCGTGTGTCTGGAGACTGATGTTTCCGGAAACCAGTTTCATGCATTCCGGACTTTTCTGGAAGAGGAGAATCAGCAGGGTGGCACCAATCAGAGCAACGACAGACCAGAATACATTTTCCAGAATCATTCCCAAACGCAGGCTGGCGGTTGTGCTTCCCATCACTTTACGGGTATTGATGCTGCGCATGCGCACCGGAGTCTGTGCCAGTGAGAAGTTGGTAAAGTTGAGCAGGCCGATAATTAGAATAAAGATTGAGGCTGCCTGCAGCACATAGACAAGTGATTCGTTTCCTTTATCAGCATAGGCACTTCCTTCAAAGTAGGCGCGGTCCATTGGGATGAGCCGGAACTGTAATTTTGTTTCTTCCCCAAAGCGTTCTTTATATAGCTTTCCGATTTCCTTTTCCGCCTGTTCCTTGTTTTCGGGATTGTCCAGGCGCAGATAAATCTCGTTGTTCCATTCGCTCATACTTTGAAACCAACTCTCTTGATAACACTGGAACAGTCCGTTTTCGAAAGAACAATTCTCTGCAAAATCCTGACATACTCCGATAATGGTCAGGTTTTCACTATTCCATTGCGGAATGGCGAACTTTTTACCTACGGGATTTTCCGTTCCGAAAATCTGTCCGGCCAGACTTTCACTGATAATATAACCGTCGGGTTGTTCCTTCCAGCTGTTGGAGCCCGGAAGCAGATGGATCCCCCAAAAATCCAGAGTATTTTTATCAATGGTGGAAAGTCCCGTCTGAAATAAATTTTCTCCGACTTTGATATTTAAAGGTACTGCTCTGCACTTGTTCAAGGTTATTTCTTCTATATGAGGAATCTGCCCCCATAATTCTTTCAGTGGAGCCGGCAGGCTGGGGTACCATTTCGAATCTTCCCTACATTCTACCCGATAGGTCCGCTGATAATCTTTCAGACTATGATTGAAGGTGTTGTTGTATTTCACCTGTGTCATGAACAGGTAGAAAGCCGCCAAAGCCATGCTCAGTCCGAGCAGATGGAGCAGTGTGGCCGTTTTATAGCGGCGCAGATAATAAAATAGCGCTTTCATGATTCTCTTAGGGTTGCGTTGTTGTTTTTGTTATGGGTTAAAGTAGTCCGTTGATCTGTTCTACAATCTGTCCGTCGAACATGTTGATGATCCGTTTTGCGTATGTGGCATCGTGCTGTGAGTGCGTCACCATCACGATAGTGCTTCCTTCGCTGTTCAGCTGGCTCAGGAGTTCCATCACTTCCTTTCCGTTTTTTGAATCCAGATTACCGGTGGGCTCGTCTGCCAGAATCAGTTGCGGATTCCCCACCACGGCCCGGGCAATGGCCACCCTCTGTTGCTGTCCTCCGGAAAGTTGTTGCGGATAGTGCTTGGCTCTATGGCTCAGGTTCACCTTGCGCAGGATGTCCAGTGTGCGCTGTTTGCGTTCGGCTTTGGACACCCCGAGGTATTTCAGCTGCAGTTCGATGTTCTCTTCTACGGTGAGTTCCTCGATCAGATTGAAGCTTTGGAACACAAATCCGATGCGTCCCTTGCGGTATTGGGTTCGGTCTTTTTCTTTCAGCTTGCTTACTTCTTCTTCGCCCAGCCAGTATGCTCCTTCATTGGGATTGTCCAGAAGTCCTAAAATATTCAGCAGGGTGGATTTACCGCATCCGCTAGGTCCCATAATGGCTACAAACTCTCCGTCCTTTACTTCGAGGCTGACTCCATTGAGGGCCACGGTTTCTATTTCTTCCGTACGGAAGATTTTGGTAAGATTCTCAATTCTAATCATGATGTTTCGTTTTTATGATACAAATTTATAATGTTTCCTTATATTTCCTCTTATTCGGTCAGCAGCACAATTTCATTGTTTTTGAATGCCTCATATCCGCTGGTGATCACTTCCTCGCCGGGTTCCAGACCTTCGGTCACTTCATAGTATTGCGGGTTCTGGCGTCCAATGCGGATAGGACGCCTATAGGCCTTTTCTCCGTTTTTATCCAGAACAAAGATCCATTTTCCGCCGGTGGTCTGGAAGAAGGTTCCTTTGGGAATCAGAAGCGCCTGCTCCGACTTTCCTAATTCCAGGTTCAGGTTGTAGGTCTGTCCGCTGCGGATTTTGTCCGGATGTGCGCCGACAAAGACCATATCTATGCGGAACCGTCCGTCACGGACCTCTGGATATACTTTGCGGATGCGTAAACGGTAGGTCTTTTCATCGCGTACGAAGGTGGCCGTCAGTCCCGTTCGTACCCGGTCAATGTAATGTTCATCCAGAAGCGCTTCCACCTTGAAGTCCGACAGATCGTTGATCTGACCGATTTTTTCTCCGGCTCCGATGCTTTGTCCGAGTTCCACATCCAGCAGACCGAGTTCGCCGTCAATGCTGGAGCGTACATTCAGCTTTTCGCGGCGTTCGCGCACCATGAGCACGTTTTGCCGCATGTTGGCCAGATTCTCTTCCATCTGTTCCATTTGCGCTGAGCGGTAAATGCTGTCCTGCTTCAGTCTTTGCGAGATGAGTCCGTGCTTTTTCCGTGCCAGTTCATAGTCCTCCTCACTTTGCAGATATTCCTCCCGGCTGATCAGTTTTTCGTGATACAGCCGTTTGTTCTGTTCATAGTTTCTCTTTTTGCGTCGCACATCCATGTCGAGCGAGATCCGTTCCGTACGGTTGTTCAGCAGATCCTGCTGCATGGTGATCTGGGTGTTCCGAAGCAGATTCTGCTTTTCGGCCAGTTCCGCTTCCGCGTTAAGAATCTGCAAATCCAGATTGCTGTTGCTCAATTTCAGGATGATGTCTCCTTTTTTCACTTTGCTTCCTTCTTCGATGATCTTCTCGCGGACAATGCCGCCTTCCTCCGGCGATACCTGCACCACCTGAATGGGCACCACCTGTCCGTTGAGCCGTACGTAGTCTTTAAAAAGTCCTCGGGTTACCCTGCTGATGGTCTGTTGCTTCTTGGAAGCTTTTACTGCCTGTGTCTGGCTGCCGAGCACCAGCCACATCAGGCCGGTAATCAGGGCGACGGCAGCGGCGCCATAAAGAAGATAACGGTAAATAGGATTTGTTTTTTTTATTTTTCGGTCCATAAGGCGTTTCCTTGATAATAGTTCAACAATCGGGTGTTATAGTACAGGTTCAGGCGACATTGCAACTGCTGTGCCTGACTCTGAAGAAGGGCGACCGTAACGGTCTGGACATCGATGGGAGAGGCCAATCCTTCTTCCCATTTACGGATGGTGATTTCTGCGGCAATGCTGTCGGCCTCTACTTTCTGTTCCATCTTCTTGATTTCCTGATATGCGTTCTCCCAGTCGGCCACAACTTCCGTAATCAGCCGTTGCAGTTCCTGCTGCTCGTATTCCAGATTTTCCTTGGCCTGCTCCAGTCTGTTCCGTCTTTCCCGAATGGAAGACAGAGTGTTTGTCCGGTTAAACAGAGGAATGGAAAGTGTGGCCGAGAGATATTGACCGGCATTGTTCCGCATCTGTTCCTGAAAGGCTCTGGCGTTTTTATCATTCATGTTCTTGAAGAATGAGGAAGATACGCCGGCATTCAACGACAGCGAAGGGTAAAGGTCTGCCTTGGCTGTTTTCAGATTGTATTCAGCCATCTTCAGTGCGGTCTGGGCCTGAAGGATTTTAGGCTGTGTGTTTCGGGCATATTGGTATATGGAGTCGGTAGATGCGGAGCGGGCTTCACAGTGCCAGTCGGCAGAGGAAGCAAGAATCAGCGGGTCGCCGGTGGGATAATTCATTTCTCTTTTCAGAGTCAGCAAAGCCTGGTCGAGCAGGTTTTGCTGATGCGTTGTTTCAAATTCGTCGGCAGCCAGACTGGCCTGCATCTGTTTCCATTCCGCTTCTCCTTTCCGTCCTACCTCCATCATCACCTGGGTCTGATGAAGCAGAGCCTTGCTCTGTTCCAGTTTCCGACGGGCAATGCGGAGTGTTTCCTGATAGTAAATGGCATCCAGATAGGCTTTCAGCACATTCAGTGCCACATTCTCTTTTTGCATCTGAAGAGCCTGTTTGCCGGAAAGAATCTGGGTTTTGGCCATACGGAGCTGGTGCAGACGGCGGAATCCTTCAAAAATGGAGAGAGAAGCAGACAGACTGTATCCGTTGGAGAAGGTGCTGACATCGGTGTATGTATTGGTCTGTGGGTCGATGGCACGTCCGAAATTGTTTTGCACATTGATATAACTGCTTACATAGGGCAGGAAAGAGCCGATAGAACGGGTGCGTTGCGATTGGTAGTCATTCAGATTATAGACTTGCTGCCGTACCTGATGGTTATGCTCCACAGCGTAATCCATGCACTGTTCCATGCTCCAGACTGTGCCGGAAGTTTCCTGTGCCTGGATGTTTCCGGTCAGCAGAAGCCAGATGAATCCGATAAGGTTTCGTTTAGACATGGTGTTTTTGGTTTTAAGTTTTCAGTTCAAAGATACGGCTCCGACCGGCAGCGGACAAGAAAAAGGAAGAACACAGCACCACATTGTATGATAATCATACAGTCGGTCGTATAATAATCATACAATGTGGTGCTGCCAAGGTTTGAAAATGTATTGGACTTATTCTGTTTTGATACTGTTTACCGGATTTTCTGTGGCCACACGTCCGCTCTGCAAGACAACGGTCAGGAGTACCACAGTGCTGACCATCAAAAAGGCCAATGGGAAGAACCACCAGTATATCGGAGTGTGTTCGGCAAAGTTCTGCAACCATTTTGTGCTGATCAAGTAGCCGATCGGAGCGGCAAGCACAAAGGCTGCAAGCAGAGGAATCAGATAGCGTCCGGCAAAGAGCAGAAGTACTTCATGTACCGTGCTGCCCATAATCTTGCGGATGGCTATTTCCTTTCTCCGGTATTCCGTTTCAAAGAGCGTGAGGCAGAATACTCCGATGAGCGTGATGAAGATACAGATGAAGGCGAAGAATCTTACTTGGGCAATGAACAGGAATTCTTCTTCGTAAGTAATCTGCAGATCTTCGTCCAGGAATCGGAATTCGCAACTCTCTTCCGTATCCAACTGTTTGATCAGTTGTTCCAACTGCTTCTTGGCCTCCAGCTTGTCGTATCCTTGGGCGATGCGTACAAAGATCTTTTTATTGCGGTCGCCCCAGTCGGCCATATCGGGACCCATGATGACAAACGCGGCAGGAATCGTATGGCTGTCATAGCGCATGGAGGTGAGTTTATAGTTTTCGCAGATGCCCACCACCGGATAATGCCCTTCCGGGGTGTTCCAATCTTTGATATTTTTATTTATTGGTTGGTTCAGTGAAAGCCAGGGAAATTTCCGGCTCATGGTTTGGTTCAGGATATAGGCACCTTTACTGTCCTGTGGATTGAAATCTCGTCCTTTTGCGATCTTAATATCCATGGTTTTCAGGAAGTCTGCGTCCACACACAGGGCCTGGAAAGATATGCGATGGTTTCCGCTTCCACGTCCCCAGTACATATACCGGTCGGCGTTTCCCAATATATCTGCAGCGAAACTGCTGCTTTTTACAAAGGGAAGTCGGGTAATTTCCTGTTTCAGATAATCTTTCTTGTTTATGGCCGCATTCGGGATTTGGGCATAGAGCACTTTATCCTTATTGAAGCCATAGTCGGCATTGAAAATATAATGTGTCTGTCCGGTCATGACCAGTGCATACAGAGTCATGGCAAAGGCCACAACAAACTGGCCGGTAAGTATGATCCAGCGCAGTTTCTTTCCGCGTGGTGATTGTCCGAATGAACCTTTAAGCACAAGGGCCGATGGAATGGAGGTGGCATACCAGGCTGAAAACAGAGCCGACAGGATTCCAATTCCTAATGTGGTGAGCAAGGTGATGCCTGTCAGTTGCCCGTGATTTTGAAAACTGATGTCACCTGAAACCAGATTCATGCATTCCGGACTTTTCTGAAAGATCAGAATCAGCAAGACTGCACCGGCTAAGGCTACTGCCGTCAGGAAGATATTCTCCAGCACCATTTCCCGGCGCAGGCTGGCCGTGGAGGCTCCCATCACTTTGCGGGTGATCATGCTGCGCATACGTAGCGGTGCCTGTGCCAGAGAGAAGTTCGTAAAGTTAAACAGGCCGACAAGCAGGGCGAGAATGGAGATGATGGACATCATGTGGTCTGAAGGGCGATACCTGCTTCCGTTTGTCTGAGTAAGTTTGCTGAAGTTTGCTTGCTGGACAGGAAGCAACCGGAAAGAGTCTTTTTTAGAAGACTGAAAGAAGCTTTCTGTCAGGGCTTTTTCTACGGATATTTTGTTTTTAGGATCGTCCAGACGTACAAAAATTTCATAGTTCCAATTGCTCCAGTTTCCTAAGTGAAAATGCTCCCTGCGACGGATAAGTCCGTTTTTTATGGAGCTGTTGTCCGGAAAGTCCTGATAAATGCCCTGAATGGTTACCGGACGTTTACGGTTTTCTTCTGTAATAAACAAGGTTTTTCCAACGGGATTCTCTGCTCCGAATATCCTTCGGGCTGTTTTTTCGCTGAGGATATATTCTGGTAGGTCTGCTTGTGCACTGTTTGCATCGGACTGCATCCTGATTCCCCAAAAACCAATGGCATTCGAACCCAGATCCAGATAACTGAGCTGGTAGGACATGCCCTTGTATTCCGTTTCGACTTGTTCCGTCAAGGCGCACAGACTGCTGATCTGTTCTATATGAGGCAGGTTCTGCCAGTATGAAACAATCTCTATCGGAAACACGATATTCCAGTCATAAGGCTGTGAGGTAAATGAGGAGGTTTCTACCCGATAGGTTCGCTGATAATCTTTCAGGCTGGTATTGTAATTGCGGTTGTATTCTGTTTGTGTCTGAAACAGGTAGAATAGGGCAATAGCCATACTTAATCCCAAAAGGTTAAGCAGGCTGGCCAGCTTGTATCTACGGAAGAAATAAAGCAAATATTTCATGGACATGGAATATTAATTCTACTTTTTATATTGAATTATTCATATTGTCTTTTGTTTGCTTATCGGGCATTTGGGGTGTTTATAACATTCCAATTTTATCAGAAAAGCCCCAGTAGTATGGGATTTCCATAGCTACTGGGTTCAATTTTAATAGCATTTACCGATAATAATGATGCAAAGTTATGCTTTTTCAGAATACAGTCAATGTTATTTATATAATATTTATTATTTAATTTATTGCTATTATATGAGTGTTTTGGTTGATACTTCTTTTTATTACTTTTTCTTGTTTACATTAAACCGGTATACCACATGCAGCAGGGCATAGCGGGGGATGACGTTGTTCCAGGTCTCTGTCCGGCCTTCCGCAGTGATCACGTTCCGTACACTGGAGAGCTGTCCCAACAGGTCGAATCCGTCCAGTATCACGGACAGATTACCGTCCATCATCTTTTTGGCGATACGCATGTTCCATACCAGCTCGTTGGTATTCATGTCTGCCGAGGTATATCCTCTGCGGCTGAACATGGTCAGGTCGGTATTGACTTCCATACCCCAGGGAAGCTCCACTCTTCCGGTCATTCCATAGTTGAAGTCCACGGCGTTGATGGTCTCGAAGTCTTTTCTTTCCGAATCACTGTGCGTCCAGGTAGCTACTCCTTTCAGTCCCACGGACCATTTGTCGTAGCGCATTTCCGCTCTCAGGTTCTCTGTCAGGTAGAGTGATTTAACTTTATTGCGCATCACCCGGTAGGTCTGGTCTTCGCCGAAGAGATCCACACTGTTCACATAAGTGGCGTTGGTATTGGTATACAGGGTGATCTTTTTCTGCTTGTCCACCGGGCTGGAGAAGCCCACACTCATTTGCGTGTTCCAGCGCCCGGAGATATTTTCCGGTCGGGATATCTTTTTGGTTGTGTTTCGGTCGTAGCTGTATCCCATGATCACGGCATTCTTGCTGTAGTTATAGCTCATGTTGGCAGAGACCGTGCGCTGTCCTTTCAGAAAGTTGGAATAAGTCAGGGTCAAGGAATGATTGATCGTGTTCTTCAGATCCGGATTGCCGTAGATGGTGTTCATCGGATCCTTGTCATCCACGACACTGACCAGACTGGTCAGGTTCGGAGCATAGGAATAGCAGTGATAGCTTAGTGAGAGATCATCATGCTTGTCCTTGGTCTTGTGAGTCAGTTTGACATACGGCTCAAAGAAAACGACATTCCGGGTGATGGTTGTATCCAGCTTGTTTCTCTGGTAATCCATGGCATAATGCTCGATGCGCACGGGAGGCTCGATGTATACGGACCATTTGTGCTTCTTCGTGGTATTGAAGTTGTCCCATGTCAAGCGCACGCCCGGCTTGTGCTTGAAGTCATGCCGTCCCTGATTGTAGCTGTTCTGAACGTCCAGCACCTGATACAGAGAGTCCTCTGTAGAAGGAATGATGCCTATGTCGTGCCCGTTTGGGAATCCCCATGCGCCATATTCTCCCAGCTGATAAATACGTTCGCTACCGGAGTTGAAGCTCTGTCCGTACTGGTAGTAAGGAGTCAGGTCGAGCGATTGGGTCCGTGTGGGCAGGTAGAATCGGTATTCCGCCCGTGCGGAGTAATTGTAGGACTTTTGCGGCGTATCCCGGTACATGTTTCGGTAATCGGTTGTTGCGGTCTGGTTGTTCGGATAGTTGTAATAAATTCTTTGGAAGATATCATAATCGGCCTTGTTCCAGGAGCCGTCCAGAAATATTCTCAGAAAGTCGTAGGTGTGGGCAATCTGTTTGGAAAAGACTCCGCTGAATTTGGCGTTCATTTGGTCACCCTTATAAATGTAATCAGCGTACCCCCTCATCAGCAGATATTTATAGAAATCGAAGTTGTTTCCTTCCAGGAACAGACTGTCCATCACATTTCCCAGATTCTCCGGATTGACACTGAAATTCGCTCCCGTGGATATCCCGTTCGTTTTGTTCTTGTTGTAAGAGAAAGACGTATTGGTTGTCAGCTGAAGCTTTCCCTTTTCCTGCAACCGGTTTATTTCCAGCGCATGATTGGCATTCAGTCGCCAGGAGTCATTCCGGCTATTGGAAGAGCTTTCCTTGAAAGTGTTTCCTTCTGACAGGAAGTTCTCACCGCTTGTTCTCTGCCGGTTGTCCGCATGGAGATGGGTAACCTGCACATTCGTGCTCGACTTGTATATCTTGTTGTCCGTAAGAAAATGGTTGATGCCCGCGATTTGTCGCTCCTGAAGCCCGTTGGTGTTGTTTCCCGGGGTCCAGTTGCTGTTGGCACCCGGTGTGCGCTCATCATTCAGGTTGTTCACGTTGGCGAAAACCGAGATCCTTGAAAAAGGCGTGAAGCGGGAGGCGAAGAGACGTCCCATGTAGCGGTTGTCTGTTCCATATCCCCCTTCCACGTTACCGACATACCCGGTGGAATATTCTTTTTTGAGGCGTACGTCCATCACCAGATTGCCTTCATCGGCCTTGAGCTGCATCGCTTCGTTGAATTTGTCCTTTTTATTATAAACCTTGACTTTGTCCACAGTCATAGCCGGCAGGTTTTCCAGAAGCACCTTGCTGTTGTTACCAAAAAACGCTTCGCCGTTCAGGAGCAGGCTGGTCACGAACTTGCCTTTGGCAAAGATGCGTCCGTCGTCCTTGATTTCCACACCCGGCAGTTTCTCGATGAGCTTGTCCAGCATGGAACCCTCGGCCAGCCGGAAAGCAGACGCGTCATACACCACGGTGTCTCCGTTCATATAGAACTTCACCTTGGTGGCCTTGACCACAACCTCATCCATGACCTGTTCTTTCAGATCATATTTTTTGCGCATGTAAAAGAATCCCAGATCGGTGTTCGGCGCTCTCCGGTAATATTTGATGGTTACGGGATAATAAGCTGTCTCAAAACCTTCGTGCTCAAAACGGAGCAAGTATTCCCCCGGTTTCTCCCATGGCATCCGGAAATATCCAGAACCGGTATTCATGGAGTCTATTGCAGTACTATCCTTTTGGAGTAGATATACTTTGACATTGTTTATATTTTCGTTTGTAAAAAAATTCTTTACCAGTCCGGAAATGGAACGGGTTCTTTGGCCTTGGGCTGAGGTTGCTCCGAACATTATCGCGAGCATCAGAAATAGAATGGTTTGTTTTTTCATCGTCATTTTTGTTTGAGGTTCGCACAAAAGTAGGGGGAGAATTTGGGCTGGCCATGCTTTCGGAAGGGCGTAACGGCGGTTTGTATGATAATCATACACTCTGCTGTATGATAATCATACAAACTGTTGCCGGCCCGATTAAAATGACGATGGCAGGGTGGGGGCTATTCCGGAATTTGTTATCTTTGAACTGTGTTAAGAAACAGCACGCGATAGGAAAACAATAATTTATACGATTCATTATATATATGGCAAATTACGGAACAATTCTGGTTGTGGATGACAATCCGGCGATTCTGACCGCCGCGAAAATCTGTCTCGACGGTGTCTTTGAGCGGATTATCACATTGTCCAAACCCGACAGCATTATGGTGACGCTGAATCAGGAAACAATAGATGTGATTCTTCTGGATATGAATTTTACGCTTGGCGTGAATTCGGGGCAGGACGGACTACTCTGGCTCCGGATGATTCACCGCCAACATCCCGATATCCCTGTGGTGCTGGTTACAGCTTATGCTGATGTGAAACTGGCGGTGCGCGGACTGAAAACCGGGGCTGTGGATTTTGTGACAAAGCCGTGGGACAATGAAGAACTGGTGCGTGTGCTGAAGGATGCCATTGACAACAGTCGGGAGGTGGTTCCATTGGAACAGGTGGAGCTGGAGCATGTGCACAAGGTTCTGGACAAGTGTCATGGAAATATCAGTAAAGCTGCGGAACTGCTCGGCATTACGCGGCAAACCCTTTATGCCAAAATGAAGCGATGATGATTTACGGTGTGGTGATTGTCGGGATAGTTGTTCTGTGGGCCGGAATCTGGTTCTACCGCCATCAGAAACTGCTTGAGGAGCGGGCCTTTCTGCTCCGGGAGGCGGTGCGCAACCGTGATTTTGCCCACCGCTTGCCGGTCAAGGGACTGTTCTTCGGCGAGCGTGCGCTCCAGCGTACGGTGAATGATCTGAGCGAGGACATCAGCCGTCTGTTGGCCCAAAATGAAGTGGAGTCCTGGCAACGCCTGACACGTGTGCTGACGCATGAAATCATGAATGCCACAGCGCCTATCTCCAGCATCAGTCAGGCGTATCTGAATCATCCCAAGATCAAGGGCAGTTTTTATGAAGAAGGCATCCGGGCCATTTATGAAACCAGTTGCGGACTCTCGGCTTTTGTAGACAGCTATCGCAAGCTGACCAGTCTGCAGGAGCCTAATCTCGAAGAGGTGGTCTTGTGTCCCTTTGTGGAAAGCATTCGGGCGCTCTATCCCGATTTGGAATGGCATCTGAATATAGAGCCGTCCGTCATCCTCAGTCTGGACGAGAACATGTGGCGGCAGGTGCTGATTAATTTGGTGAAGAATGCCCTTGAGGCTGGTGCCACGAAGATGGATATCCGTTGGCGCGACGGTCTTTATGTCAGCAACAACGGTTTGCCTATTCCGGCAGATGTGGCCTGTGAGATATTCGTTCCTTTCTTTACGACCAAGAAAACCGGTTCGGGCATCGGACTGTCCTTGTCGCGTCAGCTGATGGTCCGTCAGGGATATATGCTTACGCTGACCGAAAGACCGGTGAGCGGTTATACGGTAACTTTTATGATCCGGTAATTACGGAGCCTCTTTTCTGTTAAAATGTTTTGTAAAAATATTCCGACTTTCAGATTATTTTTTTATGTTTGCCTCATACAATCTTTTAATCTGATAAAACCATGAAAAAGAACTATTTTTTATTCGCTCTGTTGGGAGCAGGTTTTTGTATCCAGAATCCGGTGATGGCCTCAGAGGTTTCCGGTAATGAATCGGTTAAGGTGTCTGCTGTGATGCCTGTGGCTGACGTGCCTCAGACCGTGAAACCGTTCAAGGGACAGTGGTATTCTGATGAGATCTATATGGATATTGATTTTTATGGGAATACGGTTTCCGATCCGAATTCTATGGATGGCGATCCTTGTCCGGGTATCATCAAAGTGAGAAAAGGGGGATCGGAGATGAGTTATACCATTCTTTCCATGAAGGTAAATGGAAAGAAAGCATCCGGTATTGTTTCCGACAATGATTTTCAGGAGCAGCCGATGAGTGCGGAAATATTGGCCGACGGCACGATGAAGATTACCATTCCGGCTCTTAAACTGATTATGGGAGAAGGAGACATTAAGGTATTCAAAGGAGAAAAGATTTTGAGGAAGGCTGCCCCGTTTGCCGGTAAATGGAGTCTGAAAGGGAATGGCATTGTTGCCGAAATGATCCTGAACCTGTATGACCGGTGTATCATGGGAATGAATGCCGACATGAATGATGCTCTTAGTTATGGCATTATCAATATTACCATGGGAATGAATGTGGACGATTGCAGTATTCTCTCTTGGGAAGGAGCAGGGAATACGGTGGATGTGAAGTTTGTCAGTTCGCGTTCGGGAGGCATTTACAAAGCCAAACTCACTTATCTTCCGTCTACAAAAAAGATCAAGGTAAGTCAGGTGACTCCGGTAGGTTCCGATGCCGGAGAATGTTATCTGACAGACGGCATGGAGTTCGTTTATTAAAACGGCTTCCGGTTGGAAACATGCCATCAGTAAAACAGGAATAGTGGTATCTTTACTCTGGATGAACAGAGCAGGATACGGCTATTCCTGTTTTTTTTATAATGACCTGTAATCTTTCGAAATGTTTATTGGTATTAGGACACAATTTTTCTATTCTGTGAATTCCAAAACAAACTCACTGCCGCTTCCGGGTTCGGAATGAACCAGAATGCTTCCGTCGTGCAGGGTAATGATCTGGCGACACAGGCTCAGGCCGATGCCCGAACCGTTGGGCTTGGTGGTAAAGAAGGGAACGAAAATCCGTTCGCGCACTTCCGGCAGGATGCCTTCTCCATTATCTTTTATGGTGAATATAATCCGCTCCTTTTGTTTGTTGGCGCGCACGATGATTTCCGGTTCCGGACAGTTGCGGCAGGCCTCACGGGCATTTTTCAGCAGATTGAGGAACACCTGTTCCATCTGGGCACGGTCGGCATGCCAGACGCAGCCGGCGGGCGTATCGTCCGTGAAGCGGATGTCTGTGCCGCCGACTAACCGTTGCAGGTCTTTCAGAAAGGCGTTTATCCCGATAGGAACCTTTACTGGCGGAGCGATGCGTGTCAGCTTACGGTAATTCTGTACAAACTCCATCAGTCCCTTGCAGCGCCGGTGGATGATGCCCAACCCTTGTTGCAGGGTCTGCTGTACCGATTCGCTCAGCGGGCCTTCGTTGCTCCGCTCGCAAAGTGTGTCCGACAGGGAGATGATCGGAGTGATGGAATTCATGATCTCATGCGTCAGCACGCGGATCAGTTTCTGCCAGGCCTCCATTTCCGTGCGGTTCAGAGTGCCGTGCAGATTCTTCAGACTGATGATGCGGCACTCGCGTCCCTGCACCAGCATGCGGTTTTGCGACAGAGCCAGATCCATTTGACGACTGTCTTTTTCGTAATGTATAACGTCATGACCCGCAACAATACCTTGATGGATACATTCCGGTAGATACATTTGTTGTCCGAACAGGTTTTCAGCTGAATGGTTGTACCATTCGATTATCCCCTTATTGTCTGTGACAATCAAGGCCGTGTCTACTTCTTGGAGCAATTGGTTATAATAAAGAAAGCGGGACTCTTCCTTTTGCATTTTTTCCTTTTGACTTTGAAGAAGCGTATTTAGCTGATTGGCTATTTGGGTAATCGCCCGCGTTTCAAAAGGGGCATGGATTTTTTCAGAAAGAGACTGTGACTGGACACATTCTACAATCCGCTGCAGCATTTTGGTTTGCTTTATTTGCATGCGATATAAATTTATTGCCAGCAGTGACAGTAGAACGAGACATCCTGCCATGGAGAACCACAGATGATGGTTGCCCAAATATACACCTAAAATACTGCATATGATGATTCCTGCTATATGGAAAGTCAGATAAAAGAAATAGCTTTTCATGTTTTCTCTGTTTTTAGAGATTCAGCTTGTTTATTTTCCGATAGAGGGCAAAGCGTGTGATACCTAACAATTCTGCGGCAAAGGATAAGTTTCCGTTACTTCGGCGCACTGCTTTCTCTATGGCTTGTTTTTCCAGTTTTTCCAGATTCAGTTCCTCAAATTCAGTTTCTTTTTGTGTTATTCCCTGATCCGAAGAAAATTGCAGATCCTCGGGACGTAATATTTGATTGTGACTTAAAATAGCGGCGCGCTCCATGATATGCTGCAGCTCGCGCACATTGCCCGGCCAGTTGTATTTCATCAGTTTACTTTTGGCTTCCTGACTCAGTCCCGTAATGTTCTTTTTATATTTCCGGTTATACTGCTTCAAAAAGTGCATGGCTAGCAGGATGATGTCCTCGCCACGTTCACGCAAAGGCGGGATGTGCAGTTCGATGGTGTTGATGCGGTAGAGCAGGTCCTGACGGAAACTGCCTTCCTGAGCCTGTGCCGTGAGGTTGGCGTTGGTGGCGCAGATAAGGCGGATGTCGATGTCGCGCGTCTCCACCGAGCCCAAACGGGTGATGTACCGCTTCTCCAGAGCTGTGAGCAGTTTGGCCTGCATGGGAAGCGACAGGTTTCCGATTTCATCCAAAAAAAGTGTGCCGCCTGAAGCCATTTCCATACGTCCCGGTTTTGACGTGCGTGCATCGGTAAAGGCTCCCTTCTCATATCCGAAAAGTTCACTTTCGAACAGCTGTTCGGGAATGCTGCCCAAGTCGATGGTGATCAGTGCTTCATGGCGGCGCGGTGAGAAGTGTTTCACCATGTGGGCCACAACGTCCTTTCCCGTACCGTTTTCTCCCAAGATCAGGATATTGGCGTTCGTATCCGCTAATCTGCGGATGGTTTCCTTGACTTGAAGCATTGCCGGAGATTCTCCGATCAGTTCCGGCAGTTCATTACCTTCTTTCAGGGCCGACACCTGTTCCTGCAGACGGTAGATTTCCTTTTGGGATTGACTGAGCTTGAGTGCCGAGGAGAGGGTAGCCAGCAACTTTTCTTTTTCCCATGGCTTGGATATAAAGTCGGTGGCACCTGCCTTGATGGCACGCACGGCTTTCTCTGTGTCAGCATATGCTGTCATGAACACCACGACAGCCTTCGGGTCGACCGACAGAATCTGCCCTAAATATTCAAAGCCTTCTTGCCCGTTGACGGCATTATTGCAGAAGTTCATGTCCAGTAGAATGATGTCCGGATGGAAGGTTTCCATAAAATAGCGGATCTTTTCCGGATCCGTCGTTACTTTGATTTTTTCAAAGATTGGTTCCAATAATAATTTTAGTGAAAAGAGAATATCCTCATCATCATCAATTATCAGTATTTTCCCATTTTGGAACATAGGCATTGTTGTAGGGTTAAAAAGAGATTTCTATTTTACTGATTACAAAGATAAAATATTTTTGTTGGGATATGTGTGCGATAACGCACTTTTTTGTGCGAAAATGCACTCGCTTTTTTAGTCCTTATTTTTTCAAGTGCTTGTATTCCAGTTTGTTAATTTTGTTGGCATACTTTTTGGTACTTAATAAGTAAAAGGACCAATTTGGACTTCTCCTATAGCTGTTTGGGTTAATGGAGTTTGTAGCCATGAGGTTATTTGATGACCGGAAAAAGGTTCCTGTTCAGAAATTAATGATAAAAGTAAGGAAGAATTATGGCATTTGTAGATGAAAGTATTTTGTTGTTAAGGACCTCTATAGAAGAAATGTATGGAAGAAGATTCCTGACTCCGAAAGATTTTACATTTCTTTCAACAGAAATTTATAAGCGGATTCATTACTATATCAGTCCTACTACGTTGAAACGTTTATGGGGATATCTGAAAAATGAAAAGGTAAGTCCTAGTAAAACAACCTTAAGCATTCTTTCTTTGTTCGTAGGCTATAGTAATTGGAGAGATTTTTTGGATAACAATGATTCGTTTTTAGAACGGCAAGAACTTTGCAACAGAATAATTGCGGCAGAAGTAGTGGAAACCATTGACATTAAAAGTGCACAGATCCTGAAGCTTGTGTGGAGCCCAAAAGGTTATTGTCTGGTTAAATGTTTGGGAAACAGTATTTTTGAGGTCCTGGATTGTAAAAAGACTTTTTTAAAGAAGGGAGATACTTTCAGATGTTGGATAGTTGCTGTCGGAGAGCCATTATATGCAACAAATCTGATGCGTAATGGAATGAATTTGGGGAATTTCGTTTTAGGGCAAAAGCAAGGTATACGTTTTTGTTAGGTAGAACTTTAGAGAAGATTGTTTTTTACGAGGGTGTGTCAAAATACCCTCTTTATAACAGAAGATCGCTATATAGCCGAACTTTCTTATAAAGTGGCCATATAGC
>CALUIU010000025.1 GCA_944320795.1 Candidatus Paraprevotella stercoravium
ACGGAACAACAGGTTCAGACATCATGCTGAACAATTACTTGTACGACTTCTTGTCGCACATCTTTACGCAAAGATAAGAATAACAAAGAATATAAAGCAAAAAAATAAAGAGTAACAATTTTTATAATTGGCACTATTGAATATTTACGTATCTTTGCTCCAGAATCAACCAAAACAAGAAATATGAAAAAAGGAAAACTGATAAGTTTATGCACAGTAGGACTCTGCATGACCCTAACATCCTGCTTTGAAAACACAGGAGATCATTACACCGAGATTTTATATCCGGCATCAGGAATGAAAGCATTATATGCTGACCAAACGGTGGATTCTCTGGTGTTTGTTACTATTGACAGCTGGAAATTGGACACAACATATAATAATATACCACAAGATCGGAAATTGTTTTTCTCTATCGACCCCTCTGATTTTTCAGGAAACGAAGACGCCAAATATATTGTTACAAAAAGCGTCAAACTCGAATTTGCTCCCAACACAACGGACACGTCCAAAATTGCCGGCCTGAACATCAAAGCATACGACAGAAATTTCTCCGCAATATATGAACAGAAACATTTCCACGACATAGAACGCCCACGCAGATTGAATTACGAATTTCTGCTGACAGATACTGCCGGTACCACCATGGACAGCATCATTTTCAAAGCATATGACAATTGGAGCATGAAGATTAAAGATGCCGAGCAGAAAAGCTGGATTCGTATTGCCAATCCTGAAGGATCAAAAGGAAATCAGGTTGTAAAAATCAACATGGATAAAAACGAAACCCAAAGCAACCGTGATGCCACCATTATCCTGACCAGCAGTAATGAAGCAACAACGGAAATCAGAATCGTACAGCAGAAGCCTGTCCAAAAAAATTAAAGACAAAAGCTGGTTTTTTCCGAAAAATATAAAAAGAATCCTCCAGACAATGCCACATCCGGTTTTTGTCTGGAGGATTCTTAGTTCAACGCCCTTCCATGCACCCATTTGGTATGAAACAGCTCATATGCCAAGACCAATACATCTATTGAAAAAAATATCATTTTTTTCAGATCCGTTTCCGATGAAAGCCGCTGCTCCATGCCAGCCCATACATATTCTCCGTTGAGAATCAGTTTAACAATCTTCAATTCATTGTTAATGGCATTGGTTACTTCCAAAACATCACACTTACAAGTATGGTCTACCTTTAAAATACCAGGAATATACAAGCTGTAGAATGTTTTGTCACGCTCATCTTCCAAATAGAGAAAATTTATATTCTGATAAGAAAATGTCAGAAAACCTTCTTCATATATGGGACATATTCCCTGCTCCTTTAAGATTTTTACAATCTGTTCCATTATCTTTTGTCTTTATCTGTTTTTCCATCATATGTTTTTTGAATCTACCCAACAATGAATATCCTTAATGAATCCGAATAAAGAAAAGTAACCCTTATACAGATCAGATTACCAAGGATTCATCATTTTGAAAGGAGCGCCATTTTTACCGGCATAAAATACCAGAAAAAGACGCCCGGAAAAAATAGCTTTTATTGCTAGTTTAAAATGCTATTCCTTAAACTGTTTATCATAATGATGGAATACATATACAATATCTATCACACATTTTAAAAAAAACTGCACAGCTTCTTTACTGCACAGTTTCCGTTCTATGATTCATCTTCTATTATACCAGCATTAAAATTCATACGTTTTCTAAAGGTCATCCATCAAACATTTTCCGATTTTCTATAAATCATAGAAAAGCATGTTACTCTGTATATCAACTATTTTAGCTATAGATTAGTCTATCAGTATAAAACCAGCCCAATAAAATGGCTCGGGATATCGGGATCTGATTTCTGACTTGGCTTTATCAAAAGCCTGGCGTCGACTGGTATTCTTTCGGACGAGATTCTTATAAAATTCAACCATAAACTCACGGGTAACCCGGTCACTGATTGGCCATAAGGTCATCATCAGGCTCTGCACTCCTGCTTTCTTAAACGCACGCTGCAAACCATAAAGTCCTTCGGAGGTAACCTTTCCATGACCAGACTTACAGGCAGACAATACGACCAGTTCTGTTCCGGAAAGGTCTAATTTCGAAATATCCTGAGCTGTAAGAATTCCGTCCAATACCCCATCAGGGATTTTTTTCCCTTGCCAAACCATATTCCCTCCGGAAAGTACCAGACCGGATAAATACATGGCATCCTGAAAACCTTGCAGATACTTGTTCTGTGAAGCTTCTTCGGGTGTGTAATAAAAACCATGCGTCGCCACATGCAACAAACGGGGAGAATGCCCACTGAAATCCAGAAAAGACTCTTCTGTTCCAGATTTCCCGGTACGCAAAAGAACCTGAAAATGATTTTCTTTCAGGATCTCCGAGATTTGCCGTACCTCTTTTTCACTTTCCGGTAAAAATACAAAAACACTGCCTCCTCTCAGCGTATGGCGCATCTGCTCCTTTCCGGAAAAAGAATATTTACGATGTTCTGTCAGCATATCATCCGGTGACATATCATACTGCAGTCCTCCATACAAAACAGCATAATCGGACTGTTCTCTTCCAGCATCCTGACGAATAATCTCCCGGGCAGAAGAAAGCCGTACAAAACGATAGTCCTCCCCCAATAAGCACCCATCACTCGTAATGAAGGACTCTAAAGCCATTTGATAGATCTTTCCGGAAGGCACATAATATACAGTACTTTCTTCTGATGCATAAGGGCGGATCTGCTTCCAAAGAAGAGCCAACATTTCCGCTGATTTCTCAGGACTATACAAAACATCGGCAGTCTGCCCCCGCAGCAATCGGTCCAGGTCGTTTTGCGTAAAGAGCCGAAGCAACAAAGGATACTTCTGGTTCTTACGGATCAAATAAGCCGCATATTGCCTATTCCCGTTTGCAGACTCATAATCCACAAAGTCAATTAAAAGTTCCTTATCTTTCAAACTATGTCTGATTTGCTGATAACCGCAATTCAGAAACTTCGTATAATCTGAATACGCACGGGAGCGTAAGGCCAACTCCTGATCCATTCCTCTTAATCTGTCATGCAATAGACCAAGCGTATCTTTATTGTGTTCATAATCACGCTGTAAATCTGCGATTTTTTCCTGTAAGGCCATCATTTCCGCGAACTTCTCCAAATCTTCCGGATTTCCTTCCTGCCGCAACATTTCATATTGCGACTTTTCTGTTTCCAACAACAACGATTTAGAGAAAAGCAAAGCATCGTAGCACGATTCAGTGAAAGCATTATTGGTCGCTGAAACCTTAAGTGCATAAGCAGACATATTCCATAGCAATGCCGAATTTTCATTCCAAAAAGCTTCCCGTTCGGCAGAAGGAACAAAGCGAAGCTGTGATTTTATATTTTCCTGCAAGACATCCAAGGCCTGAGTACAGATATGTGACGCCCGCTCAGCATCACCTGCATCCCATTGTGCCAAAGCCAGTTTCTCCAAAGCCTGGCTGTAAGCAATAGAGTTTTCTCCGGACTCGTTACGTGTCAGCTCTGCACATTCCGCATAAATCTCACAGGCCTTTTTATAATCTCCGATCTTTTTCAATACTCCGCCCCACAATGACAGGCCACCAATCCGTCCCAGATCCGTTTTTCCGTATTTTTCCACCAGAATTCCGTCTGATTTCCGAAGAGTCTCATCAGCCTTATGCCATTCCTGAAGCATGACATATCCCAATGCCTGTGACAAAAAAGCATACGAACGTTTACGGGCATCCACCTTTTCCTGATCCATAAGTCTCTGCAAGGTAGCACAACAATCCTCAAAACGTTTCCGATCCTTCATCTGAGCATAAATAGTAGCCTGTATCATCCAGGTGTTGAGTTTATAAACCTCCGTCCCTTCACCTAAATCAATATCGAGAGAAGCCCTGCCATATTTCTCGGCTTGCTCATAATCTCCTTTTGCCATATATAAATGGCACATCTTACAATAATAAACATAAAAACCGGTTCTTCTGTTTTGTGGAGCCACATAAGACAGACTCTGCTTATAATAGAATCCGGCCATATCATAATCTTTTAAAAGCAACATCCGATCGCCTTTTTCCAAAAGCAAAATCTGGCTGCCCCGGGAAGCAGACAGTGAATCCCTGAGAAAGGAGCTCTCCACGTATCCTTTCATGTCTTTCTGTTCTTCTGACAAAAAAGCCTGAGTATTGGCCAGTTCCAACAAAAGCTCATGATCCTGTTCTTTTGCTGCCAGCTGATAAGATCGGGACAACAGCTCCGCTGCCTCCGGAAAAAATCCGGAGCATATTTTCACCTTTGCCAGATAAAGCAATGCCAATGCCATATGCTTACTGTTGGCCATCTCATAAAAAGAAATGGCTTTCTGATAACATGCTACAGCATGGTCATGTTTCTGTGACAGAAAATCAGAAGCACCTCTCTGAAACCACGTATCCCCAATCAGTTCATATATTTCCTGCTTCTCTTCACCGGCTGCAAAAGGTAAAACTGACTCCAGATAATAACAGGCACCGGGAAAATCCGGTTTTACGGAAAATACGGAATTCATCTTATCAATGGCAAGTCTTTTTCCCACCTGTAAAACCCAACCGACAACAACTTTTCTTTCCTCCTCTGTTATCGGTTGTTCCAGAAGTCTGTGTCCAAGATCCCAGGCTTCCTTCAAACGATCCATTTTAATATAACATCTGGCAATGCGAAACAAGGCAGTATGATACACCTGGCGCCCTGTCTCGTCTGTCATACCTCTCGTCTGTCTGGCAATAAAACGATAACTCGACAAAATCTCATAATTCCGGGATGTACTGTCCATCTCTACCGCACTCTGCAATATTCCAGCCAAAAAATCCAGATTAGTAAGCTGATCCTTAGACAGGTTCTTTTCTATCAGCGAAATCACTCTCTGCTCACATTCACGGATGGTTCTCAGAACATTAGCCTGCAATCCCTGGCCTTGTACATCCGAGTAACCGTCGTAAGCCCGAAGCAGACATTCATAAGCGACTGAAGGTTTCTGTTCCTGCATGTATTTTCCTGCCATAAGATACCACAGCAGCAACCGCAAAACAGTTATTGAAGGCACCTCTGTTTCAACAGCATAAGGTGTTATTTGGTCCAGGACATGATGTAGCGCCAGAAAATCGGCATTTTCTTTTGAAGACATATGCTGCACATACAAAAGTCCTGCACAAACCATCTGCTCCGCCAATTCCATCTTTTCCTGATCCGACAAGGAAGCCGCTTCCAGTTTCTGGCAGTAATGCCATGCACGCACATAATCTTTTAAATTCAGGCAACAAGACATGGACATTTTGAGCGACCAAAGATACATATCCCTTTCCGCCTCCGTACGCATCATTTCTGTTTGTGCACAAACTCTGTCAAAATTTTCCAAAGCACTTTGATACTTATGTTCCTTGTTGTCAGCCAAAGCCTGCTCCATCAAATCAGAAAGGACTGCCTGAGAACTCTGAGCCTGTACTCCGAAAACCGAACACAACAGGACTGTTCCTATGCCAATAATCCTTTTCATCATTTCTACCAGTTTATATCACTTCATCAGCCGGTAAAGAGAATCAGCCTGCACTTGATAAACCCCTTCTTCTTTACGAAGAAAATCCAGGACTTCCAAAGCCTCATCCATACGTCCCAGCCCTACCAGAGCATATACTTTCAACCATTTCATATGATATGCGTTCAAACGGGCCACCTTCTGTTCATATTCCATACGCTCACGCTCTTCATCCGTAACAGGCGAAGACTTTCTGGAAAAAGAGTATACATTCTTTTCTTTTTCATCAATAACCTGTAAAGCCTCGGCATAATGCTCCTCTTGAATTAATGCGGCAATCTGTGAAAGGTCATCACCGGAACGGTATAGTTCCCACCCCGACTGATCCAAAGGAGGCATTTTCACTTCTTTATCAGGCAACAGGAATGTCCCCCCGACCCATGCAGCCGCAGCAGTCAGAATAACCGCCGCAACCCATCCGGTTCTTTTTCTATTGGCAATCATTGTATTTTTTTCTGCAGAAGCATTATCCCAGTCCTTCATGCGTTCCAGTTTCTCCGCCCGACTTCTCAGCACCGTCTGTACCTGCAAGGTAAATTCATACTGTTCCCTAAGCTCCGCATCGGAAACAAGCCGTTCTTCAAAACATTGGCGTTCCTGTACCGACATTTCATTCTTTATATATCGGTCGATATATTCCTGTTTGCGTTCATCCATAACATTCCTGTTTTAAATATTTCTACGCAATTGATAAAGTTCTTTTGAACTGGACTTTAACTTGGCCAGACATTTGTTTTTTGCCGTTTTGAGAGCATCCTTACTGGTAAAAGTGGGCAACAGCAGCAATACTTCATCCAGTTTCTTGTCTTCCACATAAAACAGAGTAAGTATCTGACGGCAACGTTCAGACATAACTGCAATACAATCAGAAATTGCTTCCAGTTTCCCCATCCGTTCATCATCATGTAACCAATCCTTCTGTTCCTCGGGATCGTATACTAACCGGGCATTCCGCTCCTCTATAGTGGCAAACGGCGATTCCTTACACTCCTGACGTACCAGTTCCAGATATTTCAATTTAGCGATCGACATCATATATGTCATCAGAGAACAGTTTATCGGCTGGCTTTTTCTTCCCAAAAGCACCCCTTCTCTTACCGATATTTTCCCTCTCTCTATATTATCCCAAAGAGCCAGGTAAGTATTCTGGAATATGTCATCACGTACATGATCCGGTGCAAAGAATACAGCCCGGTAATGATCCGAAAAATATTTTTTGCATTTTAAATAAAGATTCCGTTCCATCTCCGGATCTTTTTTCAGGATACCTTCTACTAAAGCAGCATCCGAATATACGAGCGACTTGAAACGTATTTTCATGATCTTAAAGAATTAGATTAGCATTTATTGAAACATGTCCGTAATCCGAAAGGTTTCCAGATCACCGGATAACACCGGAGTTTGGGGTAACGCTCCCTGATGTTGATTAAAGAAGCTGACAATCCGCTTGTACAGAAGTGAGTTCGTCATAGGCTTCTGTTCACGAAGAATCTGACAGAGCGCAACCGTCAGTTTTCCATAATAACCTTGTGACGTTTTCAGTTCTGCATTTCTTTGATAATCACGACAGGCACTAAGCGTCAGCCAGTGTTCTTCATTTCTTCTGACAAAAATAATCGGCTTTTTCTGGGGCAAAAGAAACTTGTCAGAAACACCACGATACACTTCATCTTCTCCGCCGCGTGTCGAGTCTCCGCTATGACAGGCGTCCACAACAACCAGAATCTTTCCCTGACTGCCCACTTTGCGTCTTACAGCCATCAACATACGATTCACTTCATCGTCCGTCAAATGAAATCTTCCGTCATCATTTGTCCCATAACACATATACGCATCATAGGGAATCCAGCACTCATCCCATCCATCTTTTTCATCTCCTTCCCGATCACTCATCAGCTGCCCATGACCTGAAAAATGAACATAAACCCAGTCTCCAGACTTGCAACTCTTTTCCAAACGGACAAAAGCCTCGACTATTGCTTTTTTTGTGGCATTATGATTTATCAGCACTTGGATATCCTTAAAACCACACCGCTGTAATACCGGTCTCATCAAAGCTACATCGCGGTCACCATGAATTGAAGTCCAATTCTTATCAGCCTGCTTACCAAGTCCGATCATCAAGGCTCTTTTTTTCTGACTAAACAGGAAAAATGAGCAGAACAGCCAACACATCAAACATATAAAAAGCCTTTTCTCCATCCGTTCCTTCCCCCAAAAAATCCTCTATAAATATTGGAAATCACCTAAAATACAGATTTTTAATCAGAACAAAAATAAAAAAACTTTCATATATCAGCAAAAAATCCTCCGGAAACTGAAGATATAAATCCAAGAAATTATGAATAAAATTGGAAATATCCTATTTCAAATAATTTTTGGCCTTCTCATGACCATGTTCAGCAGCTTTACGAAACCAATATATGGCTGTTTCCTTATCTTCCTGAATAAAGCTGTTGCCAAACAAAAACATACAACCTAAATCATACATGGCCTGAACATGATTCTGCTTTGCGGCCGCTGTCAACAATGTATATTTTCGATAACCGTAGGGATATATATCCATACCGCATAAAGAAGACAAAAAATATTGCGCCTCAGAGCATCCCAGATTACTACTTTCTTCCAGATAGCGAATTGCCTGAGACGCGTTCCTTCTATAAAATATTCCTTCCCAATACCAACGCCCCAGCTGATATAAGGCATATGAATGTTTTTGTCGGGCAGCCTGATGATAATAAGCAGCAGATTCTATCAGATTTGGAGAAATATGCTCATTACCTTCTTCATAAATCTGCCCCATCTGGTAGCAAGCCTCGGCAGACCCTAACTCTACCGCCTCCGATAACAACGACCAACTCTTTATATGATTACGCTTAACATAAAAACCGGTTCGATACCAGAATGACAAATGCAGAATAGAACGTACCTCCTTTTGCTCTGCCGCACGGCAAAGACACTGATACGCTTTATTCAAATCATACTTACCCAAAAGATCATATTCATAAAACTTGGATAAATAATACAAGGCGTTGCGTTCCCCGGCTTCTGCTCCCAGTTGAAGCCAATAATATGCTTTTTCATAGTTTTGCAAATCAGACTGCATATAAATCTTTCCTATCTTATAGGCGGCAATCATTTCTCCTAAGGAATATGCTTCTTTCAGTTTTTTCAAGGCTTCGCGATACAAATGATATTCCATCAGTATATTTCCTTCATGCAAACATCGAACATTCTTTTTGTTTTTCATTGGGTTATTTTTTATGGTAATGATAATTATTAAATAAAATTACTAAAAACAAAAACATTAACCAAGATTTTTTCAATATATTTTAAAAAAAGAATGTCGTATATAAAAAAATCCAAGACTCAACATAAGCCAAGTCCTGGATTTACAAATCAAGAAACGATATAAATCTTTCTATTAACGTGTTTCAAAAACCAGAGAAGAAGGGAACCAGTATTCTCCGGAGTAGTCCAATGTATCCTTAGGCTGTCCTTCGGCATTGGTTACAATAATGCGGTTATTCATGTAGTGTGATCCCCAACCATCTTCCGTATAGATCAGATAAACATCACCTGTTTTCGGATTCACCTGAATACCGGCACCATAGAAGCTAAACTCATCGGTTGACTTCAAGAACTCTGTAACCTTATTTTCTGCAATGTGATAGCAGGCAGCTACCTTATTGGTCCATCCATCATTCTTGACAAACAGCAGGCTCTTTCCATCCTTTGAAGCCTGTAAAGAAGTTGAATGATAAGCAGAACGGTCATAGTAAACTCCATAACCATCCGGTAATGTTACAGTACTTACATTTTCGCCTTCTATCTTTAGCAAATCCGAACCGTTTGCAGCCCAAACTGTATTACCGGTTACGGCAAATCCTGTAGTAGCTTTTGCTGCACGGGTTACTACCGGGGTCAAATCTGATGTCTTGTAGATATTGACAGAATCCTTAACCAGCATATACAGGTAATCGCCTTTCTGAATAATATCTGTAGTCTTATTAGTGGTTATTGTATCCGTCACGGTCATTGTTTCGGGGTTAACCTTGTATGCACCACGATAGGTTGTCATAATCATGCTTCCATCATTCAGAAAACACATGTTGCAAGGAGAATAAAGAGACGCACCGTTTGACAGATTAAGAGTTGCGGTCTGGGTCATCGTAATAGCATCCAGTTTAGTCAAATAAGGTTCGTTCTTTGACAGAACATAAAAATCCTTACCCTGCAAGGCTCCAACCACTCCGGTTGCTCCCAAAGTAATATCAGGATGTGCTGCCGCAAACTTATCATAAGTGGCAAACAAGGCGCTATCATTTTTGAAATAATTGAATGAAGCGTTATGATGGCCAAACCAACCTTCATTGATCATATAGAATCCACCGTAATATTTACGCACCTCTACCTTGATTTGCTTTTGAGAAACACCGCCTTTGTCTGTTACGGTCAGTGCAATCAGATGAGATCCGGTTTCTGTTGCGGTAAATACATAATTCTTGTCCGCAGAAACCTGATTTCCGTCTACACTCCACAAATAGACAGCGGTAGCTGAATCTACAGAGTGAACATCCGGACTCAAAGTCAACTGATCGTTCAAAGCCATAATAGTGTCCGAAGGAAGATCCCAACGAATCACCGGTGACTGAAACTCCTCATTCTCGTCGCAAGATGTTACCAGCATCGGAAGTGCCAACAAGGCTGCATAGCCCAAATTTTTGAATACGTTTTTACTTGTCATTTGTTATATTTATTAATTAAAAAATGGTTTGTCATATTTTTATTGGCCATAGTTCAAATCCTCCACAGCCTGAATCTCTGTCGAGGTCTCTCCTACCCAGCCACAGACCTGATTCACCGCAGTATAAATCCGCACAAAGTGAATGCAGTCGAGATGGACCGGCTGTCCGTTTCGGTCAACCGCCCATTCCAGTTTCAGGCGGCAACCGTCGGTATTGTTCGGGTGATTGTCGGCATAGCCGTAGTCGTAAGCATAGCCCACCCAGTGTTCGGGCATATCCTCACGGGGCTCATTCACCGCATTGTCCGGCAAGCGTGTTCCTCGGAAAGTCAGTTCATCGGGCATCCATTCCGGATAGTAGGAAGCCTGTGTGTGATAAATGTTCCGGGGTACAGTCCCTTCGTTTCCCTGATTATCGGTCCAGCGCACATCCTGTCCGGATGCCGGACGGTAATAGGTAATCTGATAATCGCGGATCGCATTCGGGTTTTGAAATTCACTGCCTGCCAGTTCATACCAGGGATCATCAGGAATGCCGTTGCCGTTCACATCTTTTGACACCCACACAATACCGGGTTCGGAATTACCGCCGGGGCGGTCCTGCCAGGTACCGAACATATCATAATAGGCATTGCCATAGACTTTCAGATCATAGGCCTCGGGCACATTCTTCACCGCTTTCCGGAATCCTACCGTGATATAACCGCCCCACGCTCCCAAAGATATAAGACACTGTTTCGGATTCCGGAACATACGGTTGGCCTCAGCCAATACCTGAGCCGCCGTAAATCCGTCGCCCGATGCCGTAATAGAAGTATTCATATACTGTGAAGGAGCCGGCACATATTCAAACACCGTATCAGCGTAAGCATACATGCTGCTGTCGGGTTTCGTATCACCGCCACCACTAACCGGTGCTCCGTCCTGATCCCGGAAAATCACCGTATTGGGATTGATACCCACACCCTGAATGCGGAACAGAAGTTTGCCCTGCGGACTGAAGCAAAGCACATCGCCCACCACCTGATAATTATAGGCTTCGGTGAGGTAGACGTTTCCACTGTACGGATTTACCGATATGGAATAAGGACGCTGCATCTCCGTACCATCCGTAATAAAGGACTCCCGCTGCACCTTACCGCTACCGAGATCGAACACCTTGATACTTGCCTCCTGCCGCTGATAATCGAAGGTATAGATATAGGCCAGACGGTCGTTTATGGCAAATTCGGTGACCGGCTCGTCATAACGAACTTTCACTTCATCCTTCCGTGTGTCAATACAAACCAGATGATAGTCACCTTTTTCTATCTGCGCCCCATACGTCGCCACATATACTGTATGATCCGGACCGGGCAATATACGACCGGGATTCGGGCCGACGTCGATTTTCCGGATTTCACGGAATAACTGCAAGTCCACCACCGACACGGTACGGTCCACTCCAATGCCTTCCCAGTCCAGCCCACCGGAATTGGAAACATACAGTTTGCCGTCCTGCACACAAAGATCCTCCGGATTACGCCCTACTCGGGTCAGTGTGTCCACTTGTAGCGTTGTCGTATCAATACGTGCCACGGTTCCGTCGAACGAGCACACATATGCCTTACCTTCGTGAAAGGCTACCGCACGCGGCTGACGCGAAGCCCCGTTTTCATCCACCAGAGAAATCTGTTGCAGCACCTTGCCATCGGCCAGATTGATCACCTCTACGGTGCTGGAGACATTCACCACGACATAAAGTTTGCTGCCGTATACATCCATATCGTTGGCCGTATCTCCCAGATCCCGTCGGTTCATGGCATAAAACCAGTTCGGAGTCCAGGTACCCTTACTGAAAGAATAACGCGCCAGCGTACTGTTGTTCAGATTGAACAACCCTTCTGAAAGGATATACATCTCGGCCGTACCCGTTTCCAGCAATGCACCGCCCTGAATGCCGTCATCCGCCTGAGGCTGGTCGGTCATATCATCACAGGCCGCAAACATTCCTGCCAGAGCACACAGATATACAAATATTTTTTTCTTCATTTCTTTTCTTAATATTGATAAGTCAGCGTCACCCGGAAAGAACGTCCGGGCATTGGAAAGTTCTTCACGATCTCGTAATTCTTGTCGGCCAGATTCAGGCACTCCACCAGCAAGGCCGCGGAATGCTTTCCCCACGACCGGTCATAACGATAGGTCAGACTATGATCCGTATAAGGGTCCAGACGGTTGGCCGCAATATTCTGTCCCAGCGCATAACGCTTTCCGGAATAAAGCAACGCATACGAGAGTTCTCCCCAGGGAGTAGACAGAGTGGCCGTTCCCGAAGCATATACTCGCGGAGTATAAGGAATCTGATGCCCATAAGTCAGGCTTTCTGCCGTACCTGGTTCATCGCTGGTCACATCCAGTGCCCGCTGATAAGTATAGTTTCCCGAAAGGCGGAACTGCCAGTCCTGATGCAGGCGGAACTGTCCCTGCGCAGTAACATCCACGCCCCGGATATCCACCTTTCCCAGATTGACCATGCTCCAAATAAACAAGTTCTTGGTTGGTATGGCCACAATCTTGTCCGACACCCGGTTATAATAGGCATCAACCGTAAGGGCTAACTGGGGCATCCATCGGGCCACCGCCTTCTCATAAGTCAGTCCCGCATTGTACTGTAGCGCCTTTTCAGGTTTCAGCGTACGGGTGCCCACAGTACCATAGTACAGATCATTGAAGGTAGGCATCCGGAAAATATCTTTCACGAAAAAGCGCAACCGCAAATTTTCTTTTGGAAAAGGAGTGAACACCACCGATGCAAAAGGCGAAAGGCGCGAACGGTCGGAAGCAGAAGCCCCCGAAAGTGTCCGTTCGAACACCCGGGTAAACAAGGCCGAAGCATTCAGTGTTACCCATCCGGCGGTATATTTGCCCGACAAGGCAGACAACCATGTATAACGGCGCGGACGGGCAAAGTCAGTCAGATTGGCCTCCATTGTCTGCGCAAAGCCATCGGTAGAAAAGGCAAAAGCCAAAGGCGTTATCGGCCGATAGCGCAAAGCTGCCGAAACATAATATTCCTGCTGCCGGTAATCATTTTGTGTCTGCCCTTCCGAACCCTTATAGTCCGGATCCAGATATTCCTGACGGCTACCGTTCCATTTGGCCGAAGCCTTCAGGCTCCAGTGCCTGCCGAAATCCTGCTGATACTGAGTCTGCACAAAAGTATTCCGGTCGTCCAACCGTTGAGCCGCATGATCATAATAATAGGTAGTAGCCCCAGGCAGTCCGCGTTCCGACTGATAAAAATAAGCCCGCCACTTCCACAAGGCCCCCGAATTCCAGCGCTTGGCTGTAAAGGCCTCCAGGCGCAAGGCCCGCACATCCGTATTTTTTCGCTTTTTGCGTTCTGTAATCGCATCCCCGGCCCCATAACGCAAATCAAAAGGATAATGTCCGTCCGTCTGGGTCCATTCGGCGCTGACGCCGCCTACCCACTGCCGTGGACCGGAACCGGTAAAAGAACAGGAAGGATTGAAAAGTCCCCACGAACCGGTAGTCACACGGGAAGAAACATGAAATTCACGTTGAGTAGAAAATTCCGGCAAACGGGTTTCCAGAGAAAGTAACGCTCCCGAAGCCAATGCCCGCGCCGGCTGAAGCAGATCGTCCATCTGCCCGTTGGCCAACGTAATCATCTGCACCTGCTCCATCGAGAATTTTCCCAAATCAATCTGACCGGTCTGTCCGTCGGTAAGCAGCAAGCCGTCATAGGCCACGGCAGTATGCTGTGCTCCCAGACTGCGCACGGAAACGGTTTTCAGTCCGCCCACACCACCGTAGTCCTTGACCTGTACTCCGGAAAAGAATTTGGCAGCATCCGATACCTGCAATACCGGCAGGTGTTTGATATCCTCGTCAGAAAGTGACTGAAGCGGCACAGAAGAAAGGAGTTGCGTCCGTTTCTTACCTTCATATACATCTACCCGCTGCAACTGGCGGTCGGGCAAAGTATCTGTCCGGCACACCCCAAGTACAGAGTGAGCATAAGAAAGTGATAAAAATAAAAAAACGAATGTCTGCTTCATGTTTCAAATCTTTCTGAAAAACATTCACCGACTTTCGTTTCACACAATGAAGTGACAGACCGGTCCGGCCTGACCCACAGAGCTAAAAAAAGAATTCCTGACGCCTTTTCCTCGAAAGCGGTGAGAGATACGCGCAAGGCAGGTCTTCTGACTTGTTCCGAAACAGGACACCTTCCCGGATTTCTCACCCAGTGGCCTCACGCCCTGTTCCTTTTTATGGAACTTACAGCAGCGGGACTGTTCAGGATTCTCACCTGATTCCCTTTTAATCATAACAGACGATAATCTGTATGAACCGTTGCACGTTGCAAATATACAATTTAAATTTGTTTTAAAACGGTTTTAAACGCTACATTTTAAGAATATTTTTCGTCCGGAAAAAGCGACAACCGCTCCTTCCGAGTCATTTTTGCAATCACCAGCCTGTACGAACAGTCTACCAGTTCCTTCAGAACCCGAGCCGGCACTCCTCCCTCCAGACGGACCTGTATCCAATGCTTTTTGTTCATGTGATAGGCCGGCAGGATATCCGCATAACGGTCGCGCAAGTCAATGGCCTCATCCGGATCACTTTTCAGAACCACCCATTCCGGATTCCCCAGATCCACCCAGGCAAACATCTTGCTGCCCACCTTGAATACCAAAGTGGTTTCATCAAAAGGAAAACATTCCGTTGCCAACCTTTTACTCAGACAATAATCCCGTAAAGCCTCTACGTCCATAAGCATTTCCATTTTAAGGATCTATTCCAGCAACTCATAGCTACAGCTCTGAATCGGCATGTCCAGATTATGCAACACCTTCTCCAGCATGATGCCATCCATATTATTATATTCATATCCAAAGGTGGCACGGATGCCCTGCAAGATGAACTGTGTGGCACGGTCCAGCGCAATAGGCAAACTGTCGCCCTGCATCAGCGATCCGGTGATGACACTGGTAAAGCTGTCACCCGTACCGGGATAATGCGCCGGGAGATACGGACAGGTCACCTTCCAGTAACGGTCGCCTCTGCGGTTATAAGCATATACCGAGGTCATGTGCGGATTATCCGTTACCGGCACACTGGTAGCGATGACAATCTCAGGCCCCTGATCGGACAGTGCCTTCAACAGTTCCTTCAGGCACTCGTCACTCAAAGCCTCCTCCGGCTGCGGACGGTCCAGAAGCAGAAACACCTCGGTGATGTTCGGAGTAATCACATCCGCCCTCCGGATCAGCCGGCGCATCTCCAGAATCATTTCTTCGCCGAATCCCTTATACAGCCGACCATTGTCTCCCAATACAGGATCCACCACAACCAGATCATCCGGGCGCTTGAAGTGTTCAATCAGGTCTTCCACAATCTGTACCTGTGCCGGCGAGCCCAGATAACCGGTATAAAAGGCATCGAACGTAAAGTCTAAATGCTTCCAGCATTCCGTCATACGACGCATCTCGTCCGTCAGATCCAGAAACGTATATTCCGGATACTGAGTATGAGTAGATAACACGGCAGTGGGCAACGGACAGACCTGTATGCCCATAGACGAAAGAATAGGAATCACAGCCATCAGCGACACATGTCCCACTCCGGACAGATCGTGCACAGCGGCCACCTTTTTGCTTTGATTGAATAAACGCATCCTTCTTTTCTTTTTAGATGGTGACAAAATTAATATATTTTTCTTGTAGTGTCCGAGAATCTGGTATAAAAATCAGTAATCCGTATACACCCCTTTTATGGAAATACACCTACTTTTGTATCGTAAAAATGACAACATACGAACCTTAAAAACCATCGCAAACATGAAAAGAATGCTATTCATCTGGACATTGCTTCTGTCCGTCTTTACACTTCAGGCCAAGACTCTGATCGTGTATTACAGCTACACCAATAACGTCCATCAGATTGTCACCGACCTGCGTACTCAAATCCAGGCCGATGTGCTTCGTATCGAACCGGCCGAAGAAGGGCTGGACTATGCCGCCAACAATTATGCCATCGGCAGTGCCTTGATTTCGGCCATCCGGAAGGCACCCGACAAAGCCTCTTCGTATCCGCCCATCAAAACAACTATCCGTAATCTGAAGGACTACGACACCATCCTGATCGGCGCTCCTTTGTGGTGGGGCAATATGGCCGCACCGCTGCAAAGTTTCCTGTTTGCCTACGGTTCTCAAATGGCCGGCAAACGTATCGGGCTGATTGTTTCGAGCGCCAGCACCGGCATCAGCGGTGTAGAGGCAGATGCCAAACGTCTGATTCCCAAAGGCAAGTTCCTGTCAGCCAGCCTGTGGGTCCGCTCATCCGAAACGCGGAAATGTCACTCCATGATTACCAGCTGGCTGAAAGAAACCGGTTTAAAGAAATAAGCTAAAAACATAGATTATGAAAATCAGAACTATCCTTGCGCTTGGCGCATTGATTCTAAACAGTACAACAATTATGGCACAAGAAAAAGTAAAACAAACAGCCGGACGCGACCAGTTGGGAGAATTTGCCCCTAAATTCGCGGAGTTGAACGACGACGTGCTTTTCGGTGAGGTGTGGAGCCGTACAGACAAGCTCAGTCTGCGCGACCGCAGTCTGGTAACCATCACTTCGCTCATCAGTCAGGGCATCACCGACAGTTCCCTCACCTATCATCTTCAGACCGCCAAACAGAACGGCATTACCCGCGCAGAGATCTCCGAGATCCTGACTCACCTGAGTTTCTATGCCGGATGGCCGAAAGCCTGGGCCGCCTTCCGTATGGCCAAGGAAGTATGGCAGGACGACACACAGGGTACAGATGCCAAAGCAGCCTTCCAACGTGAGATGATCTTCCCGATTGGCGAACCGAACTCAGCCTATGCCCAATACTTTATCGGCAACAGCTATCTGGCTCCCGTTTCCACGGAGCAGGTACCGGTGTTCAATGTTACCTTCGAACCAGGATGCCGCAACAATTGGCATATCCACCGGGCCAAGAGCGGCGGTGGACAGATGCTGATTGGTGTGGCCGGTACAGGCTGGTATCAGGAAGAAGGCAAACCGGCCGTAAAGATTCTGCCGGGTACTGTCATCCACATTCCGGCCAACGTGAAGCATTGGCACGGTGCTGCAGCCGACAGCTGGTTCGCACACCTGGCCTTTGAGGTGCCGGGCGAAGAAACAGCCAACGAATGGCTGGAACCGGTAGATGATGAGGCCTACAGCAAACTGAAATAGCCCACAGGAAAGGAGACATAAAAAAATACAAATCAGACAACGCATATAGAGACAAATCAAATGTTTCATGTAACTTTGTTTCCCACAAACAATCCTAAGTCATATCATACGAAACGAACAAAGAGACATGATCAAAAAGAAGATTTGGACGATAGCACTATGCGCTGCAACCGCCCTTTCAGGATGCGGGAACAGCGGAACAGGCAAGACCGAAACGGACGAGTACTACCTGCTCATCGGCAGCTACGCCCCAGCTTCGGAAGAAGGTATCAAGGTATATACCTTTGACCAGAACAGTGGCAAGAGCGAGTATGTCAGCGGATTAAAAGGTATTTCCAACCCTTCGTATCTGACTCCCTCGGCCGATGGAAACCGGGTTTATTCCGTAGCCGAGGACGAAGGCAAAACGGCTTCCCTGCATGCCCTGACTTTTGACAAAGAAAAAGGCACTCTTGCTCTGCAGAACGAGGAACGCACTTTGGGAGGCGCTCCCTGCTATGTAGCTTTGTCGCCTGACGAACGCTATGCCGTGACTGCCAATTATCTGGGTGGAAGCATATCGGTGTTCCCCATCCAACAGGACGGAAAGATTGGTACAGCCCATCCGATTGTCTTCTCCGGAAAGGGAGCAGATGCCGAACGGCAGAAGCAGCCTCATCTGCACTGTATTCTGTTTACCCCCGACAAGCGTTATCTTTTAGCCAGCGATTTGGGAACAGACCGGATTTATTCCTTCCCATTAGACGCATCCAAAACTCTGATAGATACCACCGCACGAAAAGATATCTCATTGCCTCCGGTCACCGGACCACGTCATCTGGCTCCATCCCCCGACGGCAAGCACATTTATCTCATGAGCGAGCTTTCAGGGCAGGTCGTGGTCTTCTCTTACGACGAAGCCCGTCTGGACACCATGCAGACCGTATTGGCTGACACCTGCCATGCTCAGGGCGGAGCAGATATCCACGTTTCTCCCGACGGGCATTTCGTCTATGCCTCCTGCCGCCTCCAGAACGATGGTATAGCTATCTTCGAAGCGACTGAAGACGGCAGTCTGACCAAAGTGGGTTATCAGAAAACCGGCGGGCATCCGCGCAACTTCGCTATTTCACCCAACGGCAATTATCTGTTGGTGGCCTGCCGTGACGCCAACACCGTAGAGATTTATCAACGTAACCCTGAAACGGGATTATTACAAGATACCGGCCAGCGCATCGAAATGCCCAAACCGGTATGCCTGAAGTTCGTCAAACGGTAACGGATTTTTATAGCACATCAAAAAACATCCCTCCCCCTTTCCGATCCATGCTCATACAAGCATGATTAGAAAGAGAGAGGGATATTTTTTATATCTCAATGTTTGAAACAAGACCAGTAATAACTACAATGCTTCTATTTCATTTTCTGTAAGGCCTGTTGCAGTCTTTATTTGTTCCAAAGTCAAGCCTATCGCCTTCATATTACGGGCAATAGCTCTTTTCTCTTCAGCTTTACCTTCGGCACGGCCCTCAACTTTTCCTTCTGCGTGACCTTCCGCACGACCTTCTGCAAGGCCTTTTTTCCAGCCGGCCTCACGAGCATCCTCTTCTACAATGCGGCTCACCCGATAACGGTCCAAGGCTTTATCATAAGCGATCCGGTCTTCCAAAGAAAGATTCGCTACAGCGGCCAGTTCCTCCAGTCTACTAAAGACCTGCTCCTTCAAAGCATCAGGCATTCGGTTCCAATGTTGCATATTCTTAAGCGTATAAATAAGTTTGTCATATAAAGTTTCACATTCATTCAGTTCCTTTTTGAAGAAAGGAAACTGAAGGTAAATCTGACGGAAATGGGCATTGACCACCTTACCGCTTTCCCGGTCGGCAATCACCGTATCGGTACGAAATTTATCTTCCAGCCCGGGTTCTGAGAAATTCATCAGGAAGACGCCATATACGGTAGACAGTTTGTAACGACTGCCATAACTGTCCGGTTTCGGTTCGCCCAAAAAGTCGTTGTCCTCCTCCAGATCCGATTCGGTCTGGCACAATTCGCGCTCTTTCTGTTTCTTTTCACGAATATTTTCCACCTGCCTTCCTATGGCACGGTACATATAGAACAGCGTACGGTCCAAAAAGTTACTGTGCATGCGGTTCTGCATTTCCACAATAATATATTCCCCGGTAGTGGTCAGACAATAAAGGTCATAGATAATACCCGCATCGTCCATATTGTCCGAACGGTTTTCCTTATCCAGAAAAATCAGGTTTTCAATCTGATGCTCCCCAGCCAACAGTTCATTCAGCAAAGTTATCAGTAAATCTTACTTGCAGGCTGCCCGAAGATAATCTTAAAACCAATATCTGTAAACGGATTCACGAAATGACTACCGATAAAATCAGAACGACTCATATCCCCTCCTTTCTTTTAAAAACCCTTCATTCTACAAATGTATTTATTTTTTGCATAAAGAGCAATACAAACCCTCCTTTTATCGCACTCCTTTTTCTTTCATGTGCCCAGTTAAATTTTCCATCAATTAGAGTAATCTCAAAGTTCCAATTAAATACTCCAGACACATGCCGACCTTATTTTGTGGAGTAATCGATGAATCACAAAAAATCTTATTAAGGATCTTTAAATAATTCAACAGTATAGAAGGATTATAATTCTGGGTTGTCATCTCTAAAACCTTTTTTGAGTATTCAATCCACATATTACAAACCCCAAGAGAAAGAGCAGGATCTCCCATTTTTTGTAATCCATCATCTATTACTTCTTTAATAAATTTGAAAGCTAACTCCCTATTATAATAATTATTCATCATCATTACTTTTATTAATTTTATCTATCTCTTCTTTTAATTCAGAAGGAGTTTTAGGAATTCCATCTATAATATCATGCGCTAGTTGATTCAAGGACTCATTCCATTTTCTCATTTTATGTGTATTAAAACGAATCCCAAAACCTTCGAAATTATCGAACAAAGGCATTAATACTAATATTAACCATAAAATAAAGATTAGATTTTTACCATTAAACTGATTGAAAAAAGTAAAATTAGTCAATTCGGAAAAGTTTTTAAAAACATAGATACTCGTTCCTATTAACAATATTATATACCAAATCCTTCTAATCCAGTTTAATTCTAATTCTATCCTTTCTCCATCCATAAAGAATGAATGTATCGTATTCCAAAACTTTCTCATAAACAATAAAAATATTATAATCGTTAGAACTCTAAAGGTTCTTTCATTGTCTCATCAAAAATCTTATATTTGCTTTTTGTAAAGAAAACTATCCATTATGTTAAAGATTATCTATATGTTAGAAATTTACCTTAAGTAACTATTTAATATTTAAACATTTCCTATGTAGATTAGTTGCAATATTTTCCTTTCTTAATTTAAAGACATTTGTAATCAACTACTTAGGAAGTTAATTTATAGTGTGTTGATTGATGTATTCATTGATAAAATGCTCTTTTTTTTCTTTTTCATGAAAGTTCAAACGATTAGTTTTAACAAAATACAAAAAGGCACCAATATAAAAAACACTAAATAAAAGTATAAAAACATAAGAAGACAAATTTATGCTATTACTATAAATATAATAGAAGCACGATATAATTAATGAAAATAAGGCATCAAAAATCAATATTTTTTTCTTAATATTCTTTGCTTTTATATATTCTGTATCATTACTTAATAGGTCATCTATTTGAGTAGCCCAAATAAATTCTGCTTCGGAGCGAAGTTCCTTTATATTTTTAATATCATTTTGTTGATTAATCTTATCGTTATATTCTTGTTTTTTAAAGTAATTATTTAATTCAGAAAGGGAATATGGATGAAAATTATTACACTGTGTTTCATTAATCATAAAAGCATAATTTTCTGTTCCATCTTGTTTTAGGACAAACACAATATTATCAAAAATAAAAGGATGAAACATGTAAGATCGTTCTTGAGTAGAAATTATAATTGACTTATTAGCTGTAATATATTGCCAGTTTCCCTTGTATACTTTTCCATTAAATGATATAATTAAAGAACCGTCTTTTTGAAAAATATAAACTTCTTTATTGTTGCATTCATTAAAAATAAGCCACGACTTATTACATAAAATGTTTTTTACATCTAAATCCTCTTTATAACTTTCATATTTATTCAATATATCCAATAAGTAAGTTTTCATAATAATAAATAACTATTCAGTATTGATTGTATACTTAAGATTTCAAATGTAGGTTTGCTGCATAATATTCTCTAGTCATATACAAAATGATATTTGCAATCATCTACTTATCAAAAAAGCGTTATATAATATAATTAGGTACATGCAAATATAAGAAAAATATAAAAGACGCATAATTATATAATTATAATAATGATTTTAGCAACAAAAATTTAACATTAGAGATTAAGCTTTTCTGTTTCTCATTATCCCCACTCCCCTTCTGTCATTTTGTCAAAACCACCCTCTGAAACTTCCATTTCTCACACCCCAACCCACAAAACTCTCAAAAACACGATTCTCAGCAAGCAAATATCCCCACAACAAGCTATACCCCAAACAGATAAGCACAAAATCAGCACATTCACGCACGCCTCATCCGGAAGAAGAAAGACAAGAATATTTACTTTTCCGGTCTTCAAAAACAAGCCTCCCGATGATTCTTGCACTTCATCTCGGGTAGTTCAGAAAACCACCGTGGTGATTTCCGGCAATCACCGTGCTGCTTCGGGCGAAGGACCGCGGTAAGCGTTCCGCATTTTCGTAATATTTTTGTATAAATCCCGTATATATGCAGTTTTCTTAGCCCATTATACTGCATATTTATGCAAAAGAAATTCTAAAATACTCGGTTTGAAAAAGGTGCCTGTCAGGGATTCCGGCAAAACGGTAGCAGAATGCATGCGGATAAGCATAACCGTCTGTCATAATGCCCCGGCAATCGTTCACATTTTTTTGCGTCTTTCGTTGTATTTTATTTAGGAAACAATTATCTTTGATAATAGACTTTCAAAACATCGCACGTTTATGAAATATTATATCAAACGAAAGAATAAGGTTCAGGGGCCTTTCAGCAAGGAGGAGCTCAAGGCGCGCACCCTTCTGCCCACAGTTTTGGTGCGCACGGAAAACTCCGAAGAATGGGTCCGTGCCGATCACTGCAAGGACCTGGAGGGGACTGTCGTGCCGATGCCCAACACCTGGTGGCTCATATCACTCATCACCGTATTCGTCTGCCTGCCCTTCGGCATTGTGGGACTGCTCCGGGCGTACCGCATTCAAGACCTTTATCACGAAGGGAAAATAGCCGAAGCGCGCGTCATGAGTCAGGACACGGGCCGACTGATCAAAATAGGCATTGCCTGCGGTCTGCTGCTCTACCTGATGCTGCTGGCGTTCCACGGCGCGGCCATCATCAAATCCCTGAATGCAGAGGGTATTTTTTTCTAAGAAAAAGTTCATTTTTAGCATAAGATAGTGAAAATCCTTTTTAGCTTTTTCACTATCTTTGCATTTGTTTTTGCGAATAGAAATCCAACGATATGAAGAATGAAAGAGAACTCAGACATGAACTGGCCGTAAGCGCGGCAAAAGAGATGATGCGGGTCGCCCGCACCGCTCCCAAGGCCAAGGGCATGGATCTGATTGAAATAGGTCTGTGCGACACAAAAGAGGAACTGGAACTGCTGGCTGCCACCATGGAAACCATGTATGAGAGCAACGGGTTCAAGTTCTTCCTGCGCGACGCCGGAAACATCCGCGAGGCAGAAGCGGTGGTGCTCATCGGCACCCGTGAACAGACATTGGGACTGAACTGCGCCTATTGCGGAGCGCCCACCTGCGCGGAAAAGGGTGCGGACGCGCCTTGTGCCTTCAACTCCATTGATGTGGGCATCGCCGTGGGTTCGGCCTGCGCCACTGCGGCCCGCCTGCATGTGGACACCCGGGTGATGTACTCGGCCGGAAGCGCCGCCCAGCGGTTGGGATGGCCCGTAGCAGACTGCCGCAACGTGATTGCCATTCCGGTGGCAGCCGCTTCCAAGAATCCGTTCTTTGACCGTAAGCCTAAAGAGAACAAGGCGTAAAGGTTCCGGAAGAACCGGTTCTTTCAATAAAAACAAAGTTTAGATCAAAATAATCTGGAAATATTTTAAAGAATGGGACTACAATTCAATGTCAGAAGTCAGGAAAAAGATAACCTCACTCTGGAACTGAAGTTCGAAGAGGGAAACGTCGTCAAGTTACCGAAGGCCGAGGGGCCGTTTCTGCCGGCGGAATGGTATCCGCAGAGCGGTGTGCAGCTCACCTGGCCGCATAAGGACACCGACTGGTGCGACCTGTTGCCGCAAGTGACGGAGTGCTATGTGCGCATGGCTTATGAGATTGCCAGCCGCGAGAAGCTGCTCATCGTCACTCCGAAAAAGGAGGCGGTAGAGAAACTGCTCTCTGAGAAACTGCCGGCAAACGTGTTGCCAAACATCCTGTGGATGGAATGCCCCACCAACGACACGTGGGCGCGCGACCATGGCTTCATCACCTGTATGAGCGAACAGGGTGCCGAACTGCTGGACTTCCGTTTCAACGGCTGGGGCATGAAGTTTGCCGCCAACTACGACAACCAGATCAATCGCCGCCTCTTTGCCGCGAAGATGGTGCGGGGCGACTACCGGAACCATCTGGGCTTCGTGCTCGAAGGGGGCGCCATCGAAAGCGACGGCGAGGGTACCATCCTGACCACTTCTCCCTGTCTGCTGGCTCCGAACCGCAATGAGCCGAAGAGCCGCGAGGAGATCGAGGAGTATCTAAAACAGGCGTTCCATGCCAAACGGGTGCTGTGGCTGGACCACGGTTATCTGGCGGGCGACGACACGGACAGTCATGTGGACACTCTGGCGCGCCTCTGCCCGAACGACACCATCGCTTATGTGCAGTGCACCGACAAGAACGATGAGCACTATGAGGAGCTATTCCGCATGGAAGAGCAGCTCAAGGAGTTCCGCACACTGGAAGGTGAGCCCTACAAACTGGTGCCGCTGCCGATGGCCGACGCGGCGTTTGACGAGGACGGACAAC
Organism: Candidatus Paraprevotella stercoravium; assembly: GCA_944320795.1. Classification (GTDB taxonomy): domain Bacteria; phylum Bacteroidota; class Bacteroidia; order Bacteroidales; family Bacteroidaceae; genus Paraprevotella; species Paraprevotella stercoravium. The sequence goes on from CALUIU010000025.1 coordinate 24,643, forward strand.
GCCTGCCGGCCACTTACGCCAACTTCCTGATCCTGAACGATGCCGTGCTGATGCCTACCTATAATCAGCCGGCCAAGGACGAACTGGCCCTGAAGCAGTTGCAGAAGGCTTTCCCGAAACACAGCATCGTGGGCATCGACTGCCGCGTGCTCATCGAACAGCACGGATCGCTGCACTGCTGCACCATGCAATATCCGGCCGGTGTGTTGTAACCCCATATCCCATCATCATTTCATAAACAAATCATTATGGCAAGAAAAATCAAAGTAGGCATTATCCAACAGGCCAATACGGAGCATACCAAAGACAACCTTCTGAAGCTGGCCAAAAACATAGAATCCGTACACAAGCAGGGAGCACAGCTCGTGGTGTTGCAGGAGCTGCACAACTCGCTTTATTTCTGTCAGACCGAGAACACGAACCTGTTCGATCTGGCCGAGCCGATACCGGGCCCGTCAACCGCCTTCTTCGGCGAACTGGCCAAGCAGTTCGGCATTGTGCTCGTCACCTCGCTGTTTGAAAGAAGAGCGGCCGGACTGTATCACAACACGGCTGTGGTGTTCGACACCGACGGAAGCATCGCCGGAAAATACCGCAAGATGCACATCCCCGACGACCCGGCTTATTATGAGAAGTTCTACTTCACTCCGGGCGACTTGGGCTTCAAGCCGATTCAGACTTCACTGGGAAAACTGGGCGTGCAGGTGTGCTGGGACCAGTGGTATCCCGAAGGAGCACGCCTGATGGCCTTGCAGGGTGCCGAACTGCTTATCTATCCTACTGCCATCGGCTATGAGAGCAGCGACCCGGTAGAGGAACAGGAAAGACAGCGCGAGGCATGGACCACCGTGCAGCGCGGACATGCCGTGGCCAACGGACTGCCGGTCATCGCCGTGAACCGCGTGGGCTGGGAGCCAGATCCGTCCGGCCAGACCAACGGAATCACATTCTGGGGCAGCAGCTTCATTGCCGGACCACAGGGCGAATTCCTGTACCACGCCTCTAAGGACCAGGAGGAAAATGTGGTGGTGGAAGTGGATCTGGAAAGATCGGAAAACGTGCGCCGCTGGTGGCCGTTCCTCCGTGACCGCCGCATCGACGAGTTCGGCGATCTGACCCGCCGTTTCATTGACTAGAAGCGAAAAGCATTCTGCTTTCACAAAACAGGATTTGCCGTACGTTTCAACAGTCATTCGGGCAAAAAGCAAGAAATATGCTTCCAATAAAGGAGAAAACAGACTTTTTGAAAACAAAATAGAAAAAACAAAAGGGATTTTCATAAGGAAATCTTATCTTTGCACGCGAAAAAGAAGTACTATATTATTAGGAACAAAATCCAATAAAACAGAATTACTATATGTCATCATCATTAAGATTTGAAGTAGTCGGTGAGGCTTTTAAGAAAAAGGCCGTGGCGTTTAACAAACCCAAAGAGCGTCCGTCGGAATTTTTTGCGAAGTATGTCTTTACACGTCAGAAAATGTACAAGTATCTGTCGGCAGAGGCATACCAGAAAATGTGCGACGTGATGGACAACGGTGCGTCTCTGGATCTGAAAACAGCCGATCAGGTGGCCGAAGGTATGAAGAAATGGGCCATGGAGCTGGGAGTAACCCATTGCACACACTGGTTCCAGCCTCTGACCGAAGGTACTGCCGAAAAGCATGACGCTTTTGTGGAGCACGACGGCAAGGGAGGAATGATCGAAGAATTCTCCGGAAAGCAGCTCGTACAGCAGGAAACCGATGCGTCTTCTTTCCCGAACGGTGGTATCCGTTCCACTTTCGAAGCTCGCGGCTACTCGGCATGGGATCACGCATCGCCGGTGTTCGTCATCGGTGATACCCTGATGATTCCTACCGTTTTCATCTCTTACACCGGTGAATCCTTGGATTATAAGGCACCGCTGAAAAAGGCCATCCATGCGGTAAGCAAGGCGGCCACAGACGTTTGCCACTATTTTGATCCGGAAGTGAAGAAGGTCATCGTAAACCTGGGTTGGGAACAGGAGTACTTCCTGGTGGATGAAGGCTTGTATGCCACCCGCCCCGACCTGCTCATGACCGGCCGTACACTTTTGGGACACGACTCTGCCAAGAACCAGCAGATGGACGACCACTATTTCGGCTCTATCCCAAGCCGTGTGGCTGCCTTCATGTCTGATCTGGAGATTCAGGCGCTGGAGCTGGGTATCCCTTGCAAGACCCGCCACAACGAGGTGGCTCCGAACCAGTTTGAGCTGGCTCCGATTTACGAGGAGTGCAACCTGGCCATCGACCACAACATGCTCATCATGTCGCTCATGAAAGAGGTGGCCCGCAAACACGGATTCCGCTGCCTGCTGCATGAGAAACCGTTTGCCGGAATCAACGGTTCCGGAAAGCACAACAACTGGTCACTGGCTACCGATACCGGCGTGCTGCTGCACGGACCGGGCAAGACCCCGCAGGACAACCTGCGCTTCGTGACGTTCATCGTGGAAACCCTGATGGCGGTTTACAAGCACAACGGTCTGCTGAAGGCTTCGATCATGAGCGCCACAAACGCACACCGTCTGGGTGGTCATGAGGCTCCTCCGGTAATCGTGTCTTCTTTCCTCGGCGACCAGCTGACAGAAATCCTGAGTCATCTGGAGAACGCCAGCGACGACGAACTGATCACCATCGCCGGAAAGCATGAAATGAAACTGGATATTCCGGAAATTCCGGAACTGCTGATCGATAATACAGACCGCAACCGTACTTCTTCATTCGCATTTACCGGAAACCGCTTTGAATTCCGTGCCGTAGGTTCTGAGGCAAACTGCGCCAGCGCGATGATTGCTCTGAACTCTGCCGTAGCCGAGGCGCTGATCAACTTCAAGGAGCGTGTAGACGCGCTGATTGCCGGCGGTATGGAAAAGACCAAGGCTATCCTGAAGATCGTTCGCGAAGACATCAAGACCTGCAAGCCGATCCACTTCGACGGAAACGGTTACAGCGACGAGTGGAAAGAGGAGGCTGCACGCCGCGGACTGGATGTAGAGTCCAGCTGTCCGCTGGTGTTCGACCGCTATCTGGACCAGAGCTCTGTGGATATGTTTGCAAAAGCACACGTATTTACCCGCTCGGAGTTGGAGGCACGTAACGAAATCAAGTGGGAAACTTACACCAAGAAGGTTCAGATCGAAGCACGTATCTTCGGCGACTTGTGTATGAACCACATCATTCCGGTGGCAACCCGCTACCAGAGCACGCAGATTGACAATGTGCACAAGATGCAGCAGATCTTCCCGGCAGAGGAGGCAGCCCGACTGAGCGCCAAGAACGTGGAACTGATCCGTAACATCGCCGCACACTCCAGCTTCATCACCGAAAATGTGGAGAAACTGATCGAAGCCCGTAAGGTGGCCAACCAGATTGAGAGCGAGCGCGAGAAGGCAATCGCTTATCACGACACCGTGGCACCGAAACTGGAGGAAATCAGATATCATGTGGACAAGCTCGAACTGATCATTGACGACGAGCTGTGGCCACTGCCGAAATACAGAGAACTTCTGTTCATCAGATAATACAAGAGATTGTATCTGAAAAAAACGAGAAGGTGCGCCTATGCAGACGACACTTTCTCGTTTTTATTTGTATTTGCCGGAACCGGAACTTAAAACAAAACAACCATAAAAAAACAACAGAACAAAATGAGTTTTTCAGCAAAACATCCTAAAGGACTTTATCTTTTGTTTGCCACGGAAATGTGGGAACGCTTCAGCTACTACGGCATGCGCGCCATCTTCATCCTGTATATGACGCAGGCGCTGCTCTTCAACAAGGAACTGGCTTCGGAAATCTACGGCAGCTACACCGGACTGGTCTACCTCACCCCGCTGATCGGCGGATACATTGCCGACCGCTATTGGGGCAACCGGAAATCCATCGTGTTCGGTGCCATAATCATGGCATTGGGACAGTTCTTCATGTTCCTGAGCGCCTGCTTCCATCATCAGACGGGGCTGGCTGTGCCGCTCATGTTCCTCGGGCTATTCACGCTGATTATGGGAAACGGTTTCTTCAAGCCGAATATCTCGACCATGGTGGGCGACCTGTATGAACCGGCTGACCATCGCAAGGACTCGGCCTTTACCATTTTCTATATGGGTGTAAACGTGGGCTCTTTCATCGCGCCGCTGTGGTGTGGCTTCGTGGGCGACACGGGTAATCCGGAAGACTTCAAATGGGGATTCCTTTCGGCCTGCGTCGGCATGATTCTGGGCACGGTGCTTTTCTGCGCGTTCAAAAACAAATATATCGTGACTCCTGAAGGAGCGCCCATCGGAACGATACCGTCAGCCAAGGCCAACGCGCAACAGGCTACTGCCAGCGCCCAGCAGACCGGAACCGGCACACAGCAAGTTGCAGCCGCTCCGGCAAAATCGGGTTCCAGCAGCAAGACCGTTTTGGGCATTCTGTCGGCCGTCGTGCTGTTTCTGCTCTTCTCTGTCAACTGGAACTATCTGCACGACTGGAGCCGCATCTTCGAGGGCGCTGACCTGATCGGTACGGCCATCTATGCCATCAGCATCGTGGTGCCGGTGATCATCATCACGGACAAGTCGCTCACCCGCATCGAGCAGGCACGCATCGGAGTGATTTATATCATCGCCTTCTTCGTGATCTTCTTCTGGTCGGCCTACGAACAGGCGGGCGCTTCGCTTACCTTCTTTGCCGACGAGCAGACCGACCGCCATCTGGGCAGCTGGGAAATGCCGGCTTCTTACTTCCAGTCGTTCAATCCGGTGATGTTGGTGTGCCTCACTCCGATCTTCACCGCTCTGTGGGGCGCATTGGACAAACGTGGTCTGGAACCGTCTTCGCCCATGAAACAGGCTATCGGTCTGTTGCTGCTGGCTGTGGGTTATGTGGTCATCGCCTTCGGTGTGAAGGATCTGGACCCGAATGTAAAGGTCAGCATGCTGTGGCTCACCAGTCTGTATATGCTGCATACCATGGGCGAAATCTGCCTCTCACCGATCGGTCTGTCCATGGTGAACAAACTCTCTCCGGCGCGCTTCTCATCGCTGATGATGGGTGTGTGGTACATGAGTACGGCAGCGGCCAATAAGTTTGCCGGCATGCTGAGCAGCTACTATCCGGAAGAGGGAGTGGACAAACACCTGCTGGGCTATCATGTGGCCGACCTGTTTGACTTCTTCATGCTCTTTGCCATCATGAGTGCGGTGGCGGCAGTCATCCTGTTCTGCCTGACGGGCATTCTGAAAAAAATGATGCACGGAGTGGAATAAACGGTTTCAGAAAAACCGTTTGAAATAAAAATGAAAGCCTCGGCGATTGGGAACACTTTCCCGTTGCCGAGGCTTTCGTGATTATGAATGATGAAGATGTTGCGCAATTCGGGCACGGCGGCGACGCTGATAATAGTGCCACCTTGAGCGGACCGGATGAAAAAGCAGAATGGCCAACACGAACAGAGAACCGATGATAAATACCTGTTTCAGCATCTGCGTATCGGGCTCAATGACGGTGGTAACCGGCCAATCGATAGAGGTGACCAGCTGATGATTCAGAATGTCCATCTGATTCTGGACATGAGTGAGCCTCAACTGCACGTTCTGCAACTGAAGTTCATAACGGGTGATGTCACTCTTCAGAGCCGTACCCTGACGGTAGGCAGCTTCCATATCGCGCACCAGCAGCCGCGTTTGCTCGATGTTGCGCTCATAAACCTTTTTTTGGTTGGACAGATGGAAGATATCCAGATAATGCCCCAAAAGCAGGAAACGGACGTCCTGACGCGTTTTCTGCAAACGGTCCTCGGCTACTTTCTTCTGAATCTTACTGCGCTCGATATTCCCAGCAATGGCTCCGCCCTGATAGACCACTTGTGTAGCTTTCAACAGGAAGGAATTTCCGGCATGAGGCATTTCAGCCCGCTCCGCGTGCGAGAAATTACGATCGGTCGTAAAACCATCTCCGATATAACGCCAATCTGCCGATAATTGCAACGAAGGCAAACGGTCGTTCTTGGCCACTTCAATCGCAGCTTCTGACTGCTTGATCTGCAACTCACCCGATCTGACATTACGATTATAGGCGTCGATACACTGAAACAGTTCCTCTAAAGTCACTACTTTTGTCTGGGCCATTCCCGACCAAAAACACATTTGCATGCCTAAAAACAAAAACAATCTCTTACCCTTCATCATGAATACAATCCTTCTGTTTCTCAAACCTATATACTTCTACCTGACACACAATCAATCATTCAAAACCAACAGATACTCTTATCGCCGAAACATTGGTTTCATATCTTTTTATTGCGAAGACAAAGTTAATTGATTATTTTTGTACCGATTTTGCAGATTGTGCAATATTATTAGCAGAAAAAGCCAACAAAAATTTATGAACGACGAGCAAAAAAACTACATTCAAACCATAAACCAATCGGCAGACGAAGACATTCTGATCAAAAGAACCGGATGGGAAGACATAAAACTAAAGCCACATACACACCAGAAAGCCCAGATTATCTATACGCTTTCGGGAACCTTACATGTGCAAATCGGTGAAGACAATTTCTTTGTCCCGGAAAAGCATGTAGCCTGGATTCCGGAACACGTGGAACACGATCTGTCTACCAACAACCGTCAGGCTTCTTTGGTCATCTTCTACGTTTCTTTTGATGAAGAAAAAAAATCAGATTTCTCGGTATATAGCTGTAATGGAATTATGGCTGAAAATATACGCTTCATCGCCAAACAGGGAAATATCATAGAGAAGGCAAAGAATCCGGATCTTTACCACTATGCCTTTTATTTCTTTCGCATGCTGCCGGCAATGAGCCCGAATCAGGGTATCCGGCTCAAGACCGTAACCCTACCGAACGACAGCCGTCTGCATCCGGTTCTCAATTATATGCGTGAACATGCCTGTGAAGACATGAGAATAGAACAAGTAGCTCATGAATTCGGATTTTCCGTACGTAACCTGAGCCGCCTGCTGAACCGTTCGGGAATACGATTCAGCAATTACATGAACACGCTGCGCATTACCCGCGCCATTGAAATGTTTGCTGACCGCAACCGTACCATTCAGGAAACAGCCTTTGAAACCGGATTTTCTACACCCGGCAACTTCAACCGTGTATTCAAGCAAGTAACAGGAACTACTCCTGGTGAGTTTCTGAGAAACAAAGAATAAAACAAAAGGACAGAAAACAAAAAAGCCAACCGGATTCGGTTGGCTTTAGAGCGGAAAACGGGGCTCAAACCCGCGACCCCCAGCTTGGAAGGCTAGTGCTCTATCAACTGAGCTATTTCCGCATTTCCTTTTTGTTTTGCGTTGCAAAGGTAGTGATTTTATAGATGCGCGCCAAATTTTTTCTTATATTTTTTTACTTTTCCTCCTAAAATCAGGTTTCCTGATTCAAATAATCCCTTTAACCAATCAGAAAGAGCCAACTTAAAACCCCTGATATTCATCAATAGAGTTACAAATTGGCTCTTTCGATTTACCACATCAAATGGAATCTCTTCCTAATCCTGAATCTTCACCTGATCAACTTTCTCCAGGAAGAAGCGCTCCTTGTTCCAATGGAATGGCTTATAGTCATTGTTCTGGATAATCTTATTGTTCTTGAACACCAGTCCCTGAATAGACTTGGCATAGAGCACAGGAGCATCGAACATGTGGAATTCATTATTCTCGATCAGCACAGAACCCTTATGGAAATATTTCACCTGATTCTTCAAATCGGGAATCTCCGGATAGATGGAAATGACCGCATTCGTAAACTGATACATACTGGTAAGCGCATTGACAAACTTGTTGTTGCGGATAGTCACATCCTTACACATACCGGTTTCATACCAGCCGTTGCAGTCACCGCACAGCAGAATGGCCGAACCGGAAGTATTCAGGAACTGATTGTTCTCGACCAAAGTCTTTTTCGGGGTACTGAACAGAGAACCTCGGGCACGGTTGTTCTGAATGGTATTTCCGGCAAAGTAAACTTCCGGAGTCCAAGTGAGATTTTCAATTCCAAAAGGTGTCTTTCCGTCCACCTCTGCCGGAACAGGTTGCTCAAAACGGATCTTGAATTCACGCATACCGATACCATCCTTACCGTCAAGCGGAGTGATCTCGGCAATACGGTTTACACCATCCAGATACTCCATGGTCTGCGAACGGATAAAGGTAACAGTATCTCCCGCATATCCCCAATCAAAGCCCCAGGCCTGATCATGCATATAGCGGGCACGAAGAGTATGGTCGTCCAGACGCTCCATAATCTTCAGATAAATACCATGCACATTGATGGCGTCGTCCATCATTCCCTCATAGAGTCCGTTCACCGAAGTGATCTTTCCCTTGCACTGTGAGAAATGGGTTGCATCGGCCTGCGTCGTAAAATAGCGGTTGGAAGTGCTGTCCAGGCACACATTGAAGCCGTCCATGTGAATGTTGTCACACAATTGGGCAATCAATCCCATACCCTGCGCATAGTGTACCGTAACCTTCTTGAGCGTGGTGTTGGTATTGTGCGAAAGGAATACTCCCGGTGTAGGGCGATTCCAGGCACGCATAGCTACAACCGTTCCTTCCTTCAGTCGCGGATCATTCCACAAAGGAGCGTGCAACAGATAATCACCCACTTCCTTCACGCCCTTAGTGCTATAGAACAGGTCACCGGTGTTATAAAGAATATGTTTGGTATCTTTCTCAAAAGCAATCCCCGAAGACGGGACCAGATCCCAATCGGAACCATAGGCATGGAACACCGTATCCTTGGATATCTTATACTGAACCCAAGGGGCTACGCGAAAAGTCATACCGCCCTTACCTTCGTTCTTCACAATCTCTATCTGGGTAATATGCGGATTATCGAAATCAATGGAGAAATTCTCCAGTGTACAATTAGTGGAGTTTACCAAAGCCAACGGCAACATCGTACCGTGGAATACGAATTTTGCTCCCCCACCATCCAGCGTCATGTTGGAGAGATCCTCCAGCACAATACCGATATTCTTCGGATTGGGCTGATCGTGATTGGATACATAATAAGTCTTCTTGGCTGCTTTCTCCGGATAGAAGTTATAGCGACCGCTTTTAAAGCGAAGGATATATTCCTCACCGGGTTTCACTTCCTTACGGATTTTATCAATGGCTTTCTGCAACTGGACAGACATGTCTTTCTTCTTATCGGGCACCAGTCCATAGCGATCCATCTCAAATACTTTCTGGGCACAAAGAGCCATACTTAAGGGCGTAAGGCAAGCCACACAGAACAGTTTTAAATTCATGGGTTAGATTGCTTAAAAATTAAAGATTCGCAAATATGATATTTATTTTCAATCATTTAGAGCTTGTATCCTTTATAATTTATTCCGGATAAACCACATCGGGCAAAATACCGTTCAGCTCTGCAATGGCAATACCATAATTGGTTATAGGTACATTTTGTGCCCGTGCCGTCGCAATACGCGCCAGTACATGACGGCGCGTAAACATGCAGGCTCCACAATGAATAATCAAATCATAAGGGCGCAGATCATCCGGAAAATCGTTGCCGGCCATAATATCTATCTGCAACTGACCACCTTTCTTGGCACGCAGCAAACGGGGAAGCTTGACACGACCGATATCTTCGTTCTTGGGTGTGTGCGAACACGACTCGGCAATCAGGATTCGGGCATCGGGACGCAAACCGCGCAATACGGCCGCTCCCTGCAAGAAGGTTGGAATATCTCCTTTGTAACGGGCAAAGAGTACGGAAAAAGAAGTCAGCTTGCTTTCCGGTGGGCACAGGGCACGCACCTGAGGAAAGACCTGCGAATCGGTAATGATCAGACGGGGCGGGGCGGACAACAGTTTCAGCGTATCGGCCATGCGGTCGTGTGTGCAACACATTACGGAGCATTGCTTGTCGAGCAGATTACGCAGAGTCTGTACCTGAGGCAGTATCAGACGTCCTTTCGGAGCCTGAATGTCCTGCGGCATAACCAGCAGCACAGAATCGCCAGGTTGCACCAGATTACCGGTCAGATCATCTATCTCATCTTTCTGTTTCAAGACTTCGGTAATGCGAGCCAACAACGTATCCATGCCGATACGATGATGAGCCGATACCGGCAGACAAGCCACTTGAAGCGCCTCTTCCCAACGAGCCGCCTGTGCGGCTGCATCAGAAAACAGATCGGCCTTGTTCAACACATAGATTTGGGGGATGCCGGTCCGCTCAAAATACCGCTTCCATTCCTGAACATCAGCAAGAGCCTCGGGAACGAAACCGTTTAATACCAGAATGGCCAGATCCACACGGGCGGCTTCCTTACGGGTTTTGTCCACACGGCGAAGTCCCAGTTCGCTCTGATCGTCATATCCGGCTGTATCGAGCAAGACACACGGCCCCACTCCACTGATCTCCATATTCTTTTTCACCACATCGGTGGTCGTTCCGGCCGTATCCGACACGATGGCCTCATCCTGGCCGACCAGAGCGTTCAGCAAGGAAGATTTGCCGGCATTACAGGGACCGAAAAAACCGATGTGAAAACGATTGGAACGTGCTACTTCCATATTGATTTTTCTTTGTTTCTGATATTGGTTTATATTAAAGGAACAACTCCCTGAAATCAGAAGCGGAAATCACGCGCTCCCTGCTCGATTTCCTGAAGGAAACGCTCCGCACGTTCCCGAATGGCCGGATTGGGCACCTTGGCGATTTCCTGGCGAATCATTTCCACACCCTTGGCTTTGATCGGTTCCGAAGCATAATCCTGCAGGTATTCTTTCAGGGTGATCAGAGCGTTCGGAGCACAGCAGTTCACAATCTGTCCGCGCTTGGCCAGCGACATAAAGCGGTCGCCGGTGCGTCCTTCACGATAGCAGGCCGTACAAAAACTGGGCACATAACCCAAATCGAGCAACCACCCCACAATTTCATCCAGCGTACGGCGGTCGCTCACATCAAACTGTGAGGAATTCTCCTCGGCGCTCTCCTCGTGTACATAGCCGCCGACACTCGTACGTGATCCGCCACTGATCTGTGACACTCCGAGTTCGAGCGCTTTCTCACGGCTGACCTTGCTCTCACGGGTTGAGATAATCATACCGGTATAAGGCACGGCGATACGGATGGCGGCCACAATCTTATGGAAAATGGAATCGGGCAGACAGTTTTCAAAATCCTTGGTATCAATATCATCGGCAGGACAAAGACGGGGCACACTGATGGTATGCGGTCCCACGCCATAGGTCTGATCCAGATGCTCGGCATGCATCAAAAGGCCCACCAGATCATAGGCATAGTTGTTCAGACCGAAGAGCACACCCAGTCCCACATCGTCAATACCGCCCTGCATGGCGCGGTCCATGGCTTCGGTGTGATAGGCATAATCCTTCTTAGGTCCCGTAGGATGCAGACGTTCATAGTTCTCTTTATGATAGGTTTCCTGGAACAGAATATAGGTACCGATGCCGGCATCGTGCAGACGACGGTAGTTCTCAACTGTCGTAGCGGCAATATTTACATTCACCCGTCGGATGGCACCGTTCTTGTGCTTGATGCCATAGATGGTCTTGATGCTCTCCAATACATATTCTATCGGATTGTTTTTAGGATCCTCGCCTATTTCCAGAGCCAGACGCTTGTGACCCATATCCTGCAAAGCGATCACTTCCTGACGGATTTCCTCCTGAGAAAGTTTCTTGCGACGAATCGTCTTGTTCTTGGCGTGATAAGGACAATAGACACAACCGTTGATACAATAGTTGGACAAATACAAAGGAGCAAACATCACGATACGGTTGCCATAGATGTGCTCTTTGATGCGACGCGCCAGATGAAACATGCGTTCGGTCAGTTCCGGGTCTTCCACCGTGACCAGCACCGCCGCCTCACGATGAGTGATGCCCTGCATCTGTTCTCCTTTTTCCAATATGGAGAGAATCAGCTCACGGTCGTTTTTATGCTCTTGTGCGTATGCTAAAGTGGCCAGAATCTCTTCGTGGCTGATAAATTCCTCTGCTCGTAATGATTTCGGATTATATATCATGATTATTATGTGTTATGGTTTAAAATCTCCTCTTTCGTAACTTATATGAAAACCGATACGTTCCAGTTTCTCGTCCAGGCTTCCGATCTGTTCGGCCGCCTCGTTCCCCAAATACTTTTTGTCGGCATACAGCGCATACTTGCGGCGCACCGTCAGTGGCGACAGATTGGGCATAATCACATTGGCACCGGCCATCAGTCCTTTTTCCTGTCCCTGGGGATCCAAGGTAGACAAGGCCGTTGTAGCGGGCAGCAATACCCGCGGAAAGCGCAGGCGAAGCACCGAAAGCAACAGCAACGTGAGCGGCACACTTCCGGCCGGCTCGTTGGCAAACGGAGTGTTCGGCGCTGGAATGAAAGGTCCCATACCGATCATCTGCGGTTCAAGAGCTTCCAAGAACAACAGATCGTCTACCAAGCATTCCAAAGTCTGCCCGGGCGAACCCACCATCATGCCGGCTCCGGTTTGGAATCCCAACGCCTTGAGTGTGCGCAGGCAGCGCATCCGGTTTTCAAAGGACATACTCTCCGGGTGCAACATGGAATAGTGCACCGCATTGGCCGTCTCGTGACGCAACAGATAACGGTCGGCACCGGCCTGACGAAAGCGTTCATAAGCCTGTTCGCTACGTTCGCCCACAGACAGAGTCAACGCGCAGTCGGGATACTTCTCCTTAATCATCGCTATGACCTCGCAAAGCCAGTCATCATCCTGAAACGGGTCCTCTCCCCCCTGCAATACAAAGGTGCGGAATCCCAATTCATATCCCTGCCGGCAGCAGTCCATGATGTCCTCCTCAGAAAGGCGATAGCGCTCCACACAGACATTGGCATTGCGGATGCCGCAATAATAACAGCCGTTCTTGCAATGGTTGGATATCTCGATCAGTCCGCGGATATACACACCACGGCCGAACTCACGGTCGGCCACAGCACGGGCCTGCCCCATCACCCAGGCGAGCTGGTCACGATCGGACAGGGAAAGGAGGCGTAAATAATCTGTCCGCCCCAGACTCTGCCCCTTACCCAAGGCGGCAACCCAGGCTTCAAGCACAGAGTCATTTATCGGATCATACATACGATTGCAAATTAAAATGATTACAAAGTTATCAATTCTTATATAGAACACGGGCAAGAATACTCAAAAAAAAGTAGACCGGATTCTCTTTTTTTGTGAAAACAGACAAAGCATTAATTAAAAACAGGGAGAAACGGAAATAAAACAGGCCGCATCTTTTAAAAAATACTTTTTTTTCATTATTTTTGTGCACCAATTGTATACTCAAACCCAATTACAGTTTTATTATGGCATACACAAATAATATTATGTACATTCGCTACCAGTTGCTGTCTAAACTGGTCAAGTTGTGGAAAGACGACGAGCTGTTGGAAAAAATCGACGCTCTTCCCATCGAATTGCATCCGCGCAAACAAAAACCGAAAGGACGCTGCTGCGTGTACAAGGAACGTGCAGTGACCAAGTACAAAACCATGGCCATGATGGGCTTCGACATGGAAGATGAGAAGGATGAGAACGAACCGCTCTCCAGCTATGCCCAGAAGATGCTCGACCGCAACGGCCTGCGCCCGAACAAGAGTATCCTGAGCGTGATGGACGAAGCTTGCTCTTCTTGTGTGAAGATCAACTACGAGGTAAGTAACCTGTGCCGCGGTTGCGCTGCCCAGTCTTGCTACAACAACTGTCCGAAAGATGCCATTTCATACGACCATGACGGCAAAGCTGTAATTGATCACGACAAATGTATCAGTTGCGGTAAATGTCATCAGGTATGTCCGTACCACGCTATCGTGTATATTCCAGTGCCTTGCGAAGAGGCTTGTCCGGTAAAGGCCATCTCAAAGGATGAGTACGGAGTGGAGCATATCGATCCGGAGAAGTGTATCTACTGCGGTAAGTGTATGAATGCCTGTCCGTTCGGTGCCATCTTCGACGCATGCTGCGTATTCGATGTGCTGAAGGAAATCAAGAAGAAGGAAAAAAAGGTAATCGCCATGGTGGCTCCTTCTATTCTGGCTCAGTTCAAACAGCCTATCGAGAAGGTATTGGGTGCTTTCAAGGCCATCGGTTTCGACGATGTGCTTGAGGTGGCTTACGGCGCCGAAGAGACCATCCGCAACGAGGCTGCCGAATTCAAGGAAAGAATGGAAGAAGGTGCTCCGTTTATGACTACCAGCTGCTGCTCGGCTTATGTTGAGCTGGTCAACAAGCATATTCCGGAAATGAAACCTTATGTTTCTACAACCGGTTCACCAATGTATTACATTGCTGAATACGCACGCAAGAAATATCCGGACGGAATCAATGTATTCATCGCTCCTTGTGCTTCCAAGCGCGCCGAAGGAAACAAGAATCCGAATGTGGACTTCGTATGGACTTTCCGCGAAGTGGAAGCTGTATTGGAAGGATTAGATATCAAGATCGATGATTGTGAGGACTTCCTGCCGGAAGAGCATGCCGGACACGACGCACACGGTTTCGCAAAGACCGGTGGTGTGTTCACTGCTGTGAAGAATATGGTAGGCGACCAGGCTATGCAGGGAACTATCGTAGCCAACCTGGACAAGAAGTCTATCGGCCAGTTGCGTGCTTACGCCAAGACCGGCAAGTGCCCGACCAAGATGATCGAGGTTATGGCTTGCCCGGGCGGTTGCATCAGCGGTCCTTGCGCTTGCAACGAAGGTATGCAGGCCATCCGTCAGTTTGATGCCGAACTGAAGAAGAAAGAATAATAAGGCCATTGTGTCTTTAAACACGCATTATCCTGCATTTGTTTTTACAAAGCAAATGCAGGATAATGCGTATTAGAACCTTATATGGAAAATTATATATGAAAAAGTTTTTTATACTTAAATGGTATGGCCCTTTTCAACCAGAAGAGGTTCAAGACTGGGAATCATCCCAAAAAACTACATTCAATTTATACTTAATAGGTGGTAAAAAGAAATATTCCAAAAAAAAGATACATTACTATATTGGAAAAGCAGAAAGAAGACTATTATCAGACCGATTAAATGACAAGAATCATCATATCAACGACTTTTCATGTGTAAATGAAATATGGATAGGAACTGTTATAAATAAGAAAGCAACACATAAAGATATTCTGTTATTAGAAAATATGCTAACATCATATTTTGATGCCGAAGGAGAATTACTCAACGTCATTAATAAAAAACTACCAGAAGAAAGCATTTATTTAATAAACGAATGGATTCATTACAAACATAATTCTGAATGCTTACGTCTTTCTAAAACATCCATTGGAAATCTTATGCCAGATGTTATAGTCTACAAGAAAGATGACAGTTCAAATGAATACAAGCTTTTTATTTCAAATAAATTGAAAGCAACAAAATAATAATTCATTAAACATCAAATAGTCTATGACTTCATTTTATTAATACTAAAACTTAAACATCATTTCGTTCTTTTTACATGGTTTATTCAAAGAATTTATGTATGTTTGTATCAATCTCTAAAACAACCGTTATGAATTACACGAATAGTTTTATATTCAGAGCACTTTGCTCCATTCTTATCGGTCTGCTTCTGGTTCTGAATCCGGAACGCATGACCGTAGCTTTGGTTATGATCATCGGAATCTTGTTCGGTATATCCGGATGCTACTCACTCATCAATTACCTGATAGCTACCAAAAGCAAGGAGGTATATTACAAACCGGTATTCCCGATTGTGGGCTTGGGCAGTTTCCTTTTCGGTATCTTTATGGCCGTATTCCCGGAACTGTTCATCGCCTATCTGATGTTTGTGCTGGGAATCATCATCATGCTTGCCGGTGCAAACCAAATCTTTACCTTTATCAAATTCCGGAAAGTGATCCAGACTGCATGGTACATGTATGTATTCTCGCTGGTTGTGCTGGGCATGGGTCTGCTTATTCTGCTCAAACCGATGGAAACCGCTTCCCTGCCCTTCCTGATTTTGGGTTATACCTCCATCTTCTACGGAATAGCCGAACTGATCAACGGAGTACGGATCAAGAAAGCGCAGAAGGTATTCAACAAACTGCAGAAACAGTTATAATACAACAGCTTTAAACAGTCTGTAATCTCCATATAAACAAAATCAACATAATAGATAGATTACCACTGAAAAAAATCGAAAAACAAAAAAGGAGTTGCATCATGAATAATGGTGGTGCAACTCCTTTTTTGTTTATTTCTAAAACCTGACAACAATATCTGAAGAATACAAAAATAATACCCAATGATTTCCAAACACGCTCCCCTATAATTTCTACAATCGGTAAATATGTTCGACAGATTGCTGATCAGTGCTACTCTCATAAACAAGTCTCCCTATTGAAATCATTACAGAACAAGCTTTTTATCATGATTTTACTATCTCATTGTTTTTATCGAACTGTAATATATTTCAAAAATCGTTTGAATTTTTTACCCTACATACTGTTTCTTCTGTAGCCTGCGGAAATTCCACAAACGAACGCCCGACCAAGAAAGATAGACACCAGACAAGGCCCAAAGAAAAGTAAGTAATTGAGAAAACCATCCCATCCAAAGACCTTCGTGCACCAGAACGATACCGGAACGAACACTGCGCGCCCGTTGTGCCTCCCTAGGAAAAGGATTCAGCCCTCCGGAAGCCGACGACAGCAGATAGCGGTCTGTTACAGTAATTCCTGGAAAAGAGCTTAAAGAAATTACCTCAACCACCGTTTCTTCAAAGTATACCTTTTTTAAAGAAGAATGTTCCTGACGAACCAAAGGCCATGCCTGATCCCACAAATACCGGAAGTCTGTCGTGTCCACCTCGGCCGACTTTATCTTGCGCTGACTGTAATCTGCTCCCCATAAAGCAAAGAAACCATCACGATATGCCGGAAATGACCAGGTAAGACCGGTAAGCGCCAAGGCGATTATCGGAACACCGCACCAGACTCCCATCAAAGTGTGGCGCTGATACTCAGGCGCATATCCTGCAGACAACCAACCGGGCCAGCGAAAGCGCAGACTCCAGGATTTACGACTTCGGGGAAACCACAGATAGAATCCGGAAAGAATGACCAAAACGCTCCAGCCCGTGAATATACCTACTACAATACGGCCGATACAGGGCGCGTCACTCTCCCGATTGAGCGTATCGCCCAGCCAGCGATGCAGTTTCCGCAACTGATAGAATCCTCCTGCATCATGATCAATCATACCCAGTACTTTTCCCGATGAAGGATCTACAAACAGTTCAGCCTTACGCATACTGCTGATTTCATAAATCCAGGCTTCATCGGCTTGCCCTATCTGCAAGGCTCCTAAAGTCATTCCGGCAGGCAACTGACATTCCACCTTCTTGGACACATCACTAATGGAAACACCGTATGCCGAATAGGGACGGGAAAGATAATAGAGTTCGGGATGAATCTGACGAAGCAACTGAGGTTCAAAAGCCAGAAAAGCCCCGGTAATGCAGATCACAGCAAAAGGAATTGCAATCAGCATGCCCGACAACCGATGAAACCACCGTAACAAATATCGAAAACGCTTCATAAAAGTGGACTTAAAAAGAAAAAGTTTTCCCGACATCACTTTGAGAAAAGGAATGCACAGGAAAACTTTTTCATGAGTCATCGTTTTTCTTATTTCTTCTCGCTACGAATAACGATTTCTGCTGTCTTCAATCCCTTGGAAGAAGCTTCCAGACGGATGGTTCCGGCCTTTTCTTCGGACTGGACAATGGCGGTCATCATTCCGGAGAACACCTTCATCTGAGGTTTCTGGAAGGACTCCAGACTGGTTGGATCACCATTGGCTCCCGCACGATAGGTACCGGCTCCCTTCACCTTAAAGGAAATCTGATTGTCGGCATTCGGACAGAGATTGCCATCCTTATCTACCACACTTACCGTAACAAAAGAAAGATCCTTGCCATCGGCTGTGATCGTATCGCGGTCGGCGCTCAGCACAATGCGGTATGGCTCACCGGCGGTGTGGATTTCCTTCTCGGCCACAGCCTTACCCTGCTCGTCGTAAGCAACCACCTTCAGTGTTCCGGGCTCGTATTTGGTGTCCATCCACATCAGACGGTAACGGCTCTGGCGCTTGAACTCTTTCTGCGACTTCTCATCCTTGCTGCCATCAATGGTCACGCTGGTATCCTTGGTGCGCTTGCCCTGGCTCTTGCCATTGATGAAAAGCTCGGCAGACGGATAATTGGTATAGACGAACACCGGAGTAACCTCGCCTTCACGGCCGTTCCACGTCCAGTGCGGCAACACATGCAGGGTTTCTTTCTCCTTGTTCCAATGACTGCGATAGAGATAGTAACGGTCTTTTGGAATACCAGCCAAATCGACAATACCAAACAGAGAAGAATGGCTTGGCCAATCAGAGTAATAAGGTGTAGGCTCACCCAAATAATCGAATCCGGTCCATACAAACTCTCCGATGCAGTATGGGTTGTCTTCGTGCTGCATGAAGTCGTCCTCCGGAAGGTTTGACCAAGAGCAGTGCTCCACATCGTAAGAAGAAGCCTGATGATCATCATACTTCATCATCGAGCGGCGCTCAACCGGGAATTTATAGACTCCGCGCGAACTCAAGGTTGATGCCGTTTCGCTACCCAAAATGATCTGCTGCGGCAACTTGACATAGTTCTCCTGATATTTGTGCGGACGATAGTTGAAGCCCGGCACATCCAATACAGCCGCCATATTATTGTTAACCACTGCATCGGGGGCATCCATACCCAATGTTACCGGACGGGTAGGATCTTCACGATGACAGATGTCCTGCAACTTGCGGGTCAGCTTGGCACCCACATTTCCGTTCCACTGATCGGGCACTTCATTACCGATACACCACATCACCACGCTCGGATTGTTGCGGAAATGATGTACCAGATTCACCAAATCCTTTTCCACCCAATCCTTGAAATACTTGTGATATCCGTTCTGCACCTTGGCTGTCTGCCACTCATCAAAAGATTCCAGCATCAACATCATACCCATCTCGTCGCAGATACGCACCAGTTCGGTAGAAGGCATATTGTGCGAAGTTCTGATGGCATTGCATCCCATATCCTTCATAATCCGGATCTGACGGCGAAGGGCAGCCTCGTTTGTTGCCGCTCCCAAAGGACCGAGGTCGTGATGATTGCAGACACCCTTGAACTTCAAAGGCTTGCCGTTCAGGAAAAATCCCTTGTCCGGAACAATCTCCAACGTACGGATTCCAAACAGAGTTTCATATTCGTCCTTCAG
This sequence comes from Candidatus Paraprevotella stercoravium, assembly GCA_944320795.1. GTDB lineage: Bacteria > Bacteroidota > Bacteroidia > Bacteroidales > Bacteroidaceae > Paraprevotella > Paraprevotella stercoravium. The sequence continues at coordinate 43,947 of CALUIU010000025.1, forward strand.
TTCGCTACCTTCATAGATTTTGGATACGGCTGTGTAAAGCACCGGAGTTTCGGGCGACCACAACTGAGGATTGGCCACAACCAGCTCCTGCTCAAAGGTGTTGGCACCGGTAAAGATACCGTCGGCACTACCCTCGCGCTCGTTGGTAGCGATTACCTTGCCCGAAGCATCCTTTATTTCCGTAACAATCTTATAATCGTTTAATTTCTTATCTTTTGGAAACTCTAATTTGGTTTTCAGAAGAATCTTGGCATGATCTTCCTGCACGACTGGGGTAGTCAACTGCGTACCCCAAACCGGAACATGCACATCGTCAGTAACAATCAGACGGACATTACGGTAAAGTCCGGCACCGGGATACCAACGAGAAGATTCTGTCTCGTTTTCCAGACGTACAGCCAGCACATTGGTTTCTCCCTGCTTCAGAAAATCCGTAGCATCAACCATAAAAGCGTTGTATCCATTAGGCCAATATGCCGCTTCCTTTCCGTTGATGAATACACGGGCATGGCTCATGGCTCCGTCAAACAATAGCACACACTTCTTTCCCTTGGTGTACTCGGGCACTTTCAGATCCAGACGATACCAGCCGGTACCTACGAAAGGTAAACCTCCGGTTCTTCCGGCATGCTCCATGGCCTCCTTCTGTCCGTCCTGCTGAATAGCTGTGTTCTGCTTGTCATTTTCGATACTGAATGGTCCGTAAATAGCCCAGTCATGAGGTATCGTCACTTTCTGCCACTCCTTGTCATTAAAATCAACGTCTGAAAAAGCGGTACTGTCCTCTCGAGTAAATGTCCATCCCTTTTCCAACAAACGCTCTGTACGTGTCTGAGCATTCAGACTCATAGCCCATGCCAACGAAAAGAGCATGACCCCTCTCATTTTGTTTCCAATCATTGTATTCGGTTTTCTGTTTTTGTTTTAAGTAAAGAATCTGGTAGTGATTCTGCTATTTAATATAATATTAGTTTTCTCACAAATAAAAAACAAAGAAAATAAAAAAACTCAAATATTCGATCAGGATAAAATCAAAAATATTTTTTTTCTTATCCTTTAACAATTTCAGTCACAGTTACAGTCACAACAGAATCTGATTTCAACGTTTTATCATAGGGAGAAACAATTGTAGACAAAAGCTTTTATCGAAGAATCAAAACATAGCTGTATTGTTCAGGAGATAGTATTTCAAGAAAAAATCACGTTTAGTATCCCGACACATTCATCCGATGCGATGCATCTATAATACCCAAATAAGGTACAGATTCCTTTCTGATAGAGTTTTAATCATTCTATAACTCATACAAAAAGGAATTTATACCTTATTACAAATGTTATTCCCTCAAAAGAATAATTTATTTTTCGTCGCTTTTCCGGATTTCCACACGACGGATTTTTCCGCTGATGGTTTTCGGAAGAGCATCCACAAACTCTATTACACGCGGATATTTATAAGGAGCGGTTTCCTGCTTCACATGATTCTGCAATTCCTTGATCAACTCTTCGCCGGCCTTCTCTTTATATGCAGCGGTCAATACCACCGTAGCCTTTACCACCTGACCTCTGATTTCATCGGGAACTCCGGTAATGGCACATTCCAATACAGCCGGATGTGTCATCAGTGCGCTCTCAACTTCGAAAGGACCGATACGATATCCGGAACTCTTGATTACATCATCAATACGACCTATGAACCAGAAATATCCGTCTTCATCATACCAAGCCACATCTCCAGTATAATAAATACCATCATGCCATACAGAACGAGTCAGTTCCGGATTACGATAATATTCCTTGAACAGTCCCAATGGTTTTCCTTTATCTGTATAGATTACGATTTGTCCCTGTTCATTGGGTCCGGCTTCAGTACCATCTTCCTTCAACAAACCTACATGATACTGCGGATTCGGCATACCCATAGAACCCGGTTTCGGCTTCATCCAGGGGAATGTGGCAATAGAAAGGGCTGTTTCTGTCTGTCCGAAACCTTCCATCAGTTTAATGCCGGTCTGCTCATAGAACTTCTCATACACCACCGGATTCAAGGCTTCTCCCGCAATCGTACAATACTTCAATGATGACAGATCAAATCTCGTCAGATCTTCGCGAATCAAAAAGCGGAATACAGTAGGAGGGGCACACAAAGAAGTAATCTTATAGTCCTGAATCATTTGCAGAATGTCCGCCGGAACAAACTTCTCGTGATCATAGACAAACACGGTAGCACCGGCAATCCATTGACCGTAAAGTTTTCCCCACACTGCCTTTCCCCAACCGGTATCAGCCACGGTCAAATGCAAACTGTGTTCATTCAGGTTATGCCAGAAACAGCCTGTTGCAATATGACCCAACGGATAAGTAAAGTCATGGGCCACCATTTTCGGCTCACCGGATGTTCCTGAAGTAAAATACATCAGCGAAATATCATCGTTTGTATTCGGATGCAATGGCTTCTCAAATTCCGGAGCATCCTCCAGTCCTTTATAGAAATCTTCGAAACCTTCCGGAACCTTCGGACCGACAGATATCACGGTTTCCACGGATGGAGAATCAGCAAGCGACTCGCGTACATGATTCAAAATATTATCCTCTCCGGCACAAACAATCATCTTGATTTCAGCGGCTCTATTACGGTAAACGATATCATGCTTGGTCAGCAAATGGGTCGCCGGGATTGTTATAGCGCCAATCTTATGCAAAGCTATAATAGAAAACCAGAATTCATAGCGACGCTTCAGCATCAACATCACGCGATCTCCTTTACGAATGCCCAAAGACAAAAAATAAGCTGCAGTACGATCGGTATACTCTTTCATCTCAGCAAAGGTAAACTTACGTACACGTCCGTAATCGTTTGTCCAACATAAAGCAATCTTACCCGGAGCTTCCTTAGCCCACTCATCCACTACATCATATCCAAAATTAAAATTCTCAGGAACTCTAATCTTGAAATTCTTCACGAAATCCTCTTGAGAAGTAAATTTCGTTTTGCTCAAAAAACGTTCTATCATCTGTTTCTATTATTTCCTTTTGTTCTCTCCTTATTGAATCCGATCATCTAAAGCAGTTAAGCCAAAATGTAGAATCTTCATGCAATAACGAGATTATCAAATTTCAAACAAAGATACACCTTTTATTTGAGGTAACGGCAAAAAGAAGTTGAAAAAGAAACAATTTGTATACACTTTCGTATTTCCACCTTTTTATAGTTCAAAATATAACAGAAAGATAAATATCGAAGATATCCATAAGATGCAAATATTGCGAACAAAAAAGGCAACAGAAGACTAGAAGAGATAAAAAAAGAATCCCTCCGGAGATTGCTCTCTGAAGGGATTCATCTGTAAAAGTGGCGGCTACCTACTCTCCCACGGGT
>CALUIU010000026.1 GCA_944320795.1 Candidatus Paraprevotella stercoravium
GGAGAGAGAGGGATTCGAACCCCCGGTGCCTCTCAGCACGGCGGTTTTCAAGACCGCTGTAATCGACCACTCTACCACCTTTCCAAACTTCTTTGTAAGAAGGCTTTGTTTTCGAAAGCGATGCAAAGGTACGACTTTTTTTTGAATCTACAAATATTCTACGCACTTTTCTATGTCAAAAAGTTTTTTTTATGATATCGGATACTGAAAAAGAAAAACGAATAACTTGTATCTCCATTTAATTTACTTTATTTTTGCAGTAATTAAAACACAAACAAAATTTTAAAAGAATATACAATATGGCACTGGTTAACGAACATTTTCTGAAATTTCCCAATAGCTATTTCTTTTCCGACATGGCCAAAAGAATCAATTCATTTCGTGTGACTCATCCTAAAGCCAATTTGCTTCGAATCGGTATTGGCGATGTAACCCGACCAATGCCTAAAGTATGCGCTGAAGCCATGTGTCGGGCTGCAATGGAACTGACAGACCAAAAAACATTTCGAGGTTATGGTCCGGAACAAGGCTATGACTTTCTGATTGACGCTATTCTAAAACATGAATATGCCAGCCGTGGCATTAGTCTTTCTCCTTCTGAGATTTTTATCAATGACGGTGCCAAAGGCGACACCGGAGGTATTGTAGACATTTTACGACACGACAATAATATTGGCGTGGCAACACCTACATATCCGGTATATATCGACAGCAATGTCATGTGGGGACGGGCCGGTATTTATGAGCCTGAAAACGGAACCTGGAGTAACGTAAACTATCTTCCCTGCACGGAAGAGACTGATTTCAAACCCAGACCTCCGAAAGAAAGGGTGGATATTCTCTATCTTTGTCTGCCCAACAACCCGACGGGAACCACACTCACAAAAGCCGAATTAAAGAAGTGGGTGGATTACGCCCTGAAAAATGATACTCTGATCCTCTTTGATGCGGCCTATGAGCGCTTTATCCAAAGCAACGACGTGCCCCACTCCATTTATGAAATCCGAGGAGCTAAAAAATGCGCCATAGAATTTCGCAGTTTCTCAAAAACAGCAGGATTTACGGGAGTCCGCTGCGGATATACAGTTATCCCCAAAGAACTCTCTGCAAGCACCCTGGAAGGTGAAGCCATCTCGTTGAACCAGTTGTGGCTGCGCCGGCAAAGCACCAAATTCAACGGTACATCTTATATCGCACAACGTGGAGCTGAAGCCATCTACACTCCGGAAGGTATTGCAGCCATCAACGAAAATATGAATTACTACCTGCAAAATGCCACAAGCATGAGAAAAGCGATCACAGAAATGGGGCTCAAATCCTGGGGCGGAGAAAACTCTCCATATATCTGGGTAAAGACTCCAAACGGAGAAAGTTCCTGGAAGTTCTTTGAACGCATGCTCTATGAAGCAAATGTCATCGTCACACCGGGAGTAGGATTCGGCCCCGGAGGAGAAGGTTTTGTCCGACTGGCCGCATTCTGCAGTCAGGAAGAAAGCCACGAAGCTTTAAAAAGAATAGCATCCGTACTTTAATGCATAATTATTAATTTGCACATATTTTCTGCATAAATATTGTTATTTTAATAGCTTTTCTCTATCTTTACCGACGCAATGATAATTAATTTTCTGTTATTACATTAATAAGTAAGAATAATGATATACGATTTAAGCATGTTGCGCAGCTTTTACGCGACCTATGACAGCGAAGTGAAAAACGCGAAAAAGAATCTGAACCGACCGATGACTTTGGCCGAAAAGATTCTTTATGCACATCTATATAATCCCGAACAGATGCAGGCTTTCAAGCGAGGCGAAGATTATGTAAACTTCCGTCCGAACCGTGTAGCCATGCAGGACGCTACCGCACAGATGGCCCTACTCCAGTTTATGAATGCCGGAAAAGAGCGTGTAGCTGTGCCTAGCACCGTACACTGCGACCATCTGATTCAGGCCTGCAAAGGAACGGCAACCGATTTGCCGGCAGCATGCTGTACCAATAAAGAAGTATATGATTTTCTGGGTAGCGTCGCCGCAAAATACGGTATTGGTTTCTGGAAACCGGGTGCCGGAATCATTCATCAGGTGATTCTGGAGAATTACGCCTTTCCTGGCGGTATGATGGTGGGAACAGACTCTCATACCCCGAATGCCGGTGGCTTGGGCATGATTGCCATCGGTGTAGGTGGAGCCGACGCCGTAGATGTAATGACAGGAATGGAATGGGAGCTGAAGATGCCGAAACTCATCGGTGTGAAGCTTACCGGGAAACTGAACGGATGGGCTGCTCCTAAGGATGTGATTCTGAAACTGGCCGGTATCCTTACCGTAAAGGGAGGAACCAATGCCATTATCGAATATTTCGGTCCGGGTACCGAGACTCTGTCGGCTACCGGAAAGGCTACCATCTGTAATATGGGTGCCGAGGTGGGCGCTACCACTTCCCTCTTCCCTTACGACGAAGAAATGGCAACCTATCTGAAAGCTACCGGAAGAGCAGAAATTGCCGAGCTGGCCGATCAGGTAAAAGCCGAACTGAAGGCCGACGAAGAGGTAACAGCCAATCCGGATGCCTATTACGACCGCATCATTGAAATAGATCTCTCTGCATTGGAGCCTTATTTGAACGGTCCGTTCACTCCGGATGCCGCCTGCCCGATTTCCGAGTTTGCGGAAAAGGTAAAGCAGAACGGTTATCCTCAGAAGATGGAAGTGGGACTGATTGGTTCGTGCACCAATTCTTCTTATCAGGATCTGAGCCGTGCTGCTTCGTTGGCACGTCAGGTAGCCGCCAAGAAACTTAAGGCAGCCGCACCGCTTATCATCAATCCGGGATCGGAACTGATTCGTTGCACCGCTGAACGTGACGGTATGATTGCCGATTTCGAAAGCATGGGCGCTGTGATTATGACCAATGCCTGCGGTCCATGCATCGGACAGTGGAAACGCGAAACCGATGACCCTACCCGTCCGAACTCCATCGTAACTTCATTCAACCGTAACTTCGCCAAGAGAGCTGACGGTAACCCGAATACACATGCCTTCGTGGCATCTCCGGAAATGGCCATGGCCATGACTATTGCGGGCGATCTGACCTTCAATCCGCTGACAGACACATTGATCAACGAAAACGGAGAAGCGATCAAGCTGGATCCTCCTACTGGAGACACTCTTCCTAAAAACGGATTTACCGTTGAGGACAATGGCTATGTAGCTCCGGCAGAAGATGGCAGCAACATCACCGTAAGCATCAGCGCCGACTCCAACCGTCTGCAAAAGTTGCAACCGTTTGCTCCATTCAACGCTGCTGATTTCCAGGATATGCCACTGCTAATCAAGACCAAAGGCAAATGTACTACCGATCATATTTCCATGGCTGGTCCGTGGCTCAAGTTCCGCGGACATCTGGAAAACATTTCCGACAACATGCTGATGGGAGCCGTGAATGCCTTCAACGACAAGACCAATGCCGTACGCAACAGTCTGACAGGCGCTTACGAAGCTGTATCGGCTGTAGCCAAGCAATATAAGGAAAAAGGCATTTCTTCGATTGTCGTAGCAGAAGAGAATTATGGCGAAGGTTCCAGCCGTGAGCATGCCGCCATGGAGCCGAGATTCCTGAATGTGAAGGTGATTCTGGCCAAGAGTTTTGCCCGCATCCACGAAACCAACCTGAAAAAACAGGGTATGCTGGCATTGACCTTTGCCGACAAGGCGGATTATGATAAGGTGGGCGAACAGGACAAGCTTTCTATTCTGAATATTGAAAATATTCGCCCGGGACAAAATCTCACCGTAGAAGTAACCCATCCGGACGGCAGCAAGGAATGTTTCGAAGCGACACATACTTATAACGATCTGCAGATCGAATGGTTCAAAGCCGGATCTGCTCTGAATATTTTTACTAAAAAATAAAAACAGAAAAAGAACAATGGAAAACAAAACATACATGCAAGATGGGAAATTGGTAATTCCCAATGAAGTAACCATCCCATTTATTGAAGGTGACGGAGTGGGAGCAGAAATCACTCCCGTTTGTCAGAAAATTGTAAATCAGGCAGTAAGCAAAGCCTACGGCGACAGCAAAAAGATTCTGTGGAAGGAAGTGTTGGCCGGAGAGAAGGCCTTCAAACAGACCGGATCCTGGCTACCCGAAGAAACCATGGAACAGTTCCGTGAATATCTGATCGGCATCAAAGGTCCGCTGACGACTCCCGTGGGCGGAGGTATCCGTTCGTTGAACGTAGCCTTGCGCCAAACCCTCGACTTGTATGTATGTTTGCGCCCGGTGCGTTGGTTCAAGGGCGTTGTTTCTCCAGTAAAGGAACCGCAAAAGGTAGATATGCACATTTTCCGCGAGAATACGGAAGATATCTATGCCGGTATCGAATGGGAGCAGGGAACAGCCGAAGCTCAGAAGTTCTACCGTTTCCTGAAAGAGGAAATGGGCGTCAGTAAAGTACGTTTCCCGGAAACTTCTTCTTTCGGTGTGAAACCGGTTTCTGTAGAAGGAACCAAGCGTTTGGTGCGTGCCGCCATAGAATATGCGCTGACCAATAAATTACCTTCTGTCACTCTGGTACATAAAGGAAACATCATGAAATTTACAGAAGGTGGCTTCAAGAAATGGGGTTATGAGGTAGCAGAACAGGAGTTTGGTACACAAACCTTCACTATGAACCAGTTTGACGCCCTGAAGAAGAGCGAAGGCGAAGAAGCGGCCAAAGCCGCTCTGAAAGAGGCGCAAAAGCAAGGTAAAGTCATCATTAAGGACTGCATTGCCGACGCATTCCTGCAGAATACACTGCTGATTCCGGAAACCTACTCCGTAATCGCCACTCTAAATTTGAACGGAGACTATGTTTCTGACCAGTTGGCAGCCATGGTAGGCGGTATCGGTATCGCTCCGGGCGCCAACATCAATTACCACACCGGTCACGCTATTTTTGAAGCGACGCACGGTACTGCTCCGAACATTGCCGGAAAGAACATCGTGAACCCCTGCTCTCTGTTGCTGTCATCCGTGATGATGCTTCAGTACATGGGTTGGAACGAAGCCGCCGACCTGATTACCGATGCTCTGGAAAAGGCCTTCGAAAGCGGAGAAGCCACTCACGATCTGGCCCGCTTCATGCCTAACGGAAAATCACTCTCTACACAGGAGTTCGGAGACAAGATTGTGTCTCTACTTTAATTCATTCACTTTAAATTCAGATTGATAATATGAAAAAAGAATATATCGTTTACAAGCTCTCAGAATGTGCCAAACAAGCGTCGAGAATCGACAACGGACTCTTTACCAAGTTCAACGTAAAGCGCGGACTGCGTAACGAGGATGGCACGGGTGTACTCGTGGGACTGACGAAGATCGGTAATGTAGTGGGTTACGAGCGTACCGAAGAAGGCGGTCTGAAACCGATCCCGGGAAAACTGTTCTATCGCGGATATGACCTGGACGATATCGCACACGGTCTGCTCCGTGAAAAACGATTCGGATTCGAGGAGGTGGCCTATCTGTTGCTCTCCGGCGAACTGCCCGACAACGAGCAGTTGGCAGCCTTCAAGGAGCTGATCAGCGATAATATGCCGCTCGACAAGAAGACGACCATGAATATTATCGATCTGGAGGGCCAGAACATCATGAACATTCTGGCCAGAAGTGTGCTCGAGATGTATACTTTCGATCCGAACCCGGACGATATCTCACGCGATAACCTGATGCGTCAGTCTATCGAGTTGATTTCACGTTTCCCGACGGTAATTGCCTATGCGTACAACATCTACCGTCACAGCACCCGCGGACGCTCTCTGCACATCCGTCTGCCGAAAGAACACTACGGACTGGCCGAGAACTTCCTGTATATGCTGAAGAAGGACTTCACACCACTGGAGGCCCGTACGCTGGATTTGCTGCTGGTGCTTCACGCCGAGCACGGTGGTGGTAACAACTCTACCTTCACCGTTCGTGTGACCAGCTCTACCCGTACAGATACTTATTCCAGCATCGCAGCCGGTATCGGTTCTCTGAAAGGCCCGTTGCACGGTGGTGCGAACATCAAGGTGAGCGATATGTTTGAACACCTGAAGGAGAACATCTCCGACTGGACCAATGTGGACGAGGTGGACACTTATCTGACCCGCATGCTCCACGGCGAGGCATACGACCACAGCGGACTGATTTATGGTATCGGCCATGCCGTATATACCATTTCCGACCCGAGAGCCGTGTTGCTGAAGGAGCTGGCGCGCGAGCTGGTAGCCGAAAAGGGACGCGAAAAGGAATTTGCCTTCTTGGAACTGATCGAAGAACGCGCCATCAAGTGCTTCAAGAAGGTTAAGGGCGGCAAGAAGAGCGTTTGCGCCAACGTAGATCTCTATTCCGGCTTTGTATACGACCTGATCGGTCTGCCACAGGAAATCTACACCCCACTCTTTGCCATGGCACGTATTGTGGGATGGACCGCTCACCGCATCGAGGAGTTGAATTTCGAAGGTCGTAGAATTATCCGTCCGGCCTACAAGAATGTCATCGACGAAATGCCTTACACTCCAATCAACGAGCGCTAAAAAAGACAGAATACTCTATATTCATAAAAAGAAAAGCCATAACAATCTCTTTTGCGGAGGTTGTTATGGCTTTTCTTTTATTCATCCGAAACAGATAGAAATCTCTTCTATCATCAATCAGAGAAGAGGAAAATACATTCAAGCAATGTCCTGAAAAGGATACCGCTCTTTAGAAAATTTGACCTAGGGAAAAATCCCGAAAGATCGGCATCATTTTTTTCAAAGACATAACCACTTAAATCAAACATATTGAATCCAGACCTGCAAAACGCTTTCAGACGGCATTCTGATTCAAAACGCATGAAGGGATTGTGCCCTCTTACGACACAATCCCTTCATGCGTTATTTCTGTTCTCTATAATTCTATGAAAAGAAAATCAGATGCGGATATCCAACTCTTTCAGGATAGCGCTGATCTTTTCCATTGTAGTCAGACGCGTCGGCACCAAAGGCAAACGCAACTGATTCTCAATCATTCCCATAGCATGCAACATGGCTTTCACTCCGGCCGGATTTCCATCTACAAACAGAAGTTTGAAAAGCTCGGCAAACTTATGGTGGATGTTGCGGGCACTCTCATAATCACCGTTCAAGGCAAGACGCACCATGCGGCTGAACTCGGCAGGAAGCGCGTTACCGATTACGGAAATCACACCTACGGCTCCCAAGGTAATCAGCGGGAAAGTAATTCCATCGTCGCCGGATATCACGTCAAAGTGAGGCGGTTTGTTCTTGATAATGTCATCCATCTGGGTGATGTCACCGCTGGCTTCCTTAATGGCTACAATATTCTGGAAATCACGGGCCAGGCGCAAGGTGGTTTCTGCTGTCATATTCACTCCCGTACGGCCCGGTACGTTATACAGCACCACCGGAACCGGAGAAGCTTCGGCTATAGCCTTGAAATGCTGATACAAGCCTTCCTGAGAAGGTTTGTTATAGTAAGGACAAACGGAAAGAATACCGTCAATACCCTGCCAGTCGCCTGTTTTCAAATCGTGAACTACTGCAGCAGTGTTATTTCCACCGCATCCCATCAGCAGGGGTACTCTGCCGGCTACACGCTCCACAAGGAGTTTCTTCAACCGGGTCTTTTCCTCTAATGACAGACAAGGAGTCTCGGCGGTTGTTCCCATGATGCACAAGAAGTCCGCTCCATTTTTTATCTGATATTCAACAAGACGTAAGAGTGCATCATAATCTATACTTCCATCTGCTTTGAACGGAGTTATCAGAGCAATACCTAACCCCTTAAATTTATTCTGTATCATATATAAATGTGATTATATTCTGTTGCAACGGCAAAAATAATAATTAATTCTGACTATAACAACTCATTTAAGATTCTATTAACTGAAGAAATTCGTCTTCATTCATGATCCGGACACCCAACTTCTGAGCCTTCTCCAGTTTGGCTGGTCCCATGTTTGCACCGGCCAGCACAAAAGAAGTCTTGGCCGAGATGCTTCCCACATTCTTTCCGCCGTGGCGTTCGATCATAGCCTTGTATTCATCGCGTGAATGATGCGTAAATACTCCGCTGATTACGATGCTCTTTCCGGCCAACGTATCGGAATGGGCCGTCAGTTCTTCCTCGCTCAAGGCCATCTGCACACCATGAGCACGCAAGCGCTCAATCAACTGACGGTTTTTCTCATCAGCAAAGAAAGACACCACACTTTGGGCAATTACCTGCCCTACTCCGTTCACCTTCATCAGGTCATCGAATGTAGCGGATGCCAGATTATCCATCGACTTGAAGTTGCGGGCCAAGGTCTTGGCGGCAATCTCGCCCACAAAGCGGATACCCAAGGCAAAAACCACTCGTTCGAACGGTACCGAAGCCGAATCCTGTATCGAGCGGATGATCTTTCGGGCTGACTTTTCACGCCCGCCGTCTTCTCCGTTAATCTGCTCCACTTTCAGATCATAGAGATCGGCTACATCGTGAATCAGACCGCGCTCATAGTATTCCTCGATGGTTTCGGGGCCCAGACTGTCGATATTCATGGCCTTTCGGCTGATAAAATGCTCAATCCGTCCTTTGATCTGTGGAGGACAGGAAGTCTGATTCGGACAATACCATGCCGCTTCGCCCTCATAACGCACCAGCGGAGTGCCGCACTCAGGACAATGTGTCACGAAGCGCACCTCCGGCGAAGCCATAAAACTGCGGGCTTCATAATCCACCCCTACTATTTTCGGAATAATTTCTCCACCTTTTTCCACGTAGACCATATCCCCAAGATGCAGATCCAACTGTTTGATAATATCGGCATTATGTAGCGTAGCACGCTTCACCACCGTACCGGCCAGCTGCACCGGGTCCATATTGGCTACCGGAGTGACCGCTCCCGTACGGCCCACCTGGAAGGTTACCGCGTTCAAACGGGTGTAAGCACGCTCGGCCTGAAACTTATAGGCAATGGCCCAACGAGGACTTTTGGCTGTATAACCCAAGGTTCGCTGCTGGCGCAGGGAGTCCACCTTGAGGACAATACCGTCGGTTGCCACCGGCAGATTCTTGCGTTCCACATCCCAATAATCAATAAAGTCATAGATTTCCTGAAGTGTAGAAACCTTACGTACGGCATCCGATACCTTGAATCCCCATGAACGGGCCAGTTCCAGATTCGCATAATGACTGTCGGAAGGGATATCCTCGCCCAACAGATAATATAGGAAACAATCTAGCTTTCGCTGGGCCACAGTAGCAGAATTCTTGCTTTTCAAAGTACCCGAAGCCGCATTTCTCGGATTGGCGAAAAGCGGCTCCTCACGGGCCTCACGCTCCTGATTCAGAGTTTCAAAACTACTCCACGGCATCAGAATCTCACCACGGATCTCAAAGGACTCGGGATAATCTCCGGGCTGCAGCTGCAAAGGAATACAACGGATAGTACGCACGTTATCAGTCACGTCATCACCCTGCACACCGTCACCACGGGTCACGGCACGCACCAGTCGTCCGTTTTCATAAATCAACGAGATGGAAAGACCGTCGTACTTCAGTTCACAGCAAATTTCAAAAGGCTCGCCCTGAAGACCTTCGGACACCCGTTCATAGAATGCTGCCACCTCCTGCTGATTATAGGTATTGGACAGCGAAAGCATGGGATAACGGTGAGCCACCTGCACAAAATCATGGTTCAGGTCACTACCCACACGCTGTGTCGGCGAATTGGGATCCTGCAATTCGGGATGCTCCTGCTCCAGTTGCAGAAGACGAGCCATCATCTCGTCAAACTCCCGGTCGGAAATTTCCGGAGCGTTCAGTACATAGTAATTATAATTATGCCGGTGCAACTCATCGCGCAATTTCCGGACTTCTTCTTTTATATCCATTTGTTTTGGTTCTTAAAATAAGACATCAGGTCTAGACTATTTTTTCTGGTATACCCTTACATAATCTACTTCATAGCGCATCGGAAGCGCATTTTCGTCAATGCGTCCTCCTGTTGCACCCATCGCCAGATTCAACAGAAGATACATCGGCTTGTGGAAAGGATTCTCATAATTTCCATGCTTGCCGTTTACGGTTTTGGTCAGGTCGATGGTATTCATCAGACGATCGTCGAGATAAAGGTCAATCTTCTTGTCGGTCCATTCCATAGCCCATACATGGAAACGTGTAGCCCAAAGAGAGTCCTGCTGCGTAAACTCAGCATAAGGCACAGCAGCAGAATCCCATACACTGCCTCCTTTATCGTCACCCCAGCAAGCATTCGCATGCAGTAACGCATGGCCTTTACGTGGATAGAACTCCATGATATCGATCTCACCACAAGAAGGCCAACCATAGTCTTTCTTACTACCCAGAAGCCAGATAGCCGGCCATGATCCCTGAGCTGCCGGAATACGGGCAAGCACTTCAAAATAGCCATACTGGAATTCACGCAATCCCTTGGAAATGATCGATGATGAGGTATATTCTGCGTAAGGACGGTTTTTCTGCCAGCTATTGGATTCTGCCTGATAGGCCGAATTCCTCACTTTTTCTTTCTTGCCAGTGATGACCAGTACACCATCACGTACTTCGGCATTCTGCGGCTGATACCATTGAAGTTCCTTATTGCGGACAAAGCCTTGTTCGTAAGTCCAGTTTTTCGGATCTGGCTTACCATCCTTGTCAAATTCATCCTGCCATACCAGCTGATAACCTTCCTGCATCAAAGAATCGGTACGCTGAGCCGACAAAGGAGAAGCAAGCAACAAACCGGCTCCAAACAATAAACTTATATGAATGACTGATTTTCTCATGTTTTTTATTTCAAAGTTATAAAAACGAAATACAGCATACAAATAAAACCAGGCTTTTTTGGGCAACATTCAGATTGCATACAAAGAGAATCCTAAAAGTTCTTTATCACAATCGGTTTTAGGCATGACAATAAGGAAAAATCCGGAGAGTATTATTATCTTTGCAACTTAATCAAATAGGAATACAAAGAAAATGAGAATAGATATCATCACCGTGCTTCCAGAATTATTGGAAGGCTTTATGAACGAATCCATTTTGGGGCGCGCTCAGAAAAAAGGCCTTGTGGAAATACATATCCACAACTTGCGAGATTATGCGACCAACAAATACAAACGCGTGGACGACTATCCTTATGGCGGTTTTGCCGGAATGGTGATGCAGTGCGAACCGATAGACCGCTGCATTTCTGCTCTGAAAGCCGAAAGAGATTATGATGAAATAATCTTTACTACCCCGGACGGTGAACAGTTTGATCAGCCAATGGCCAACTCTCTGTCGTTAAAGGAAAATATCATCATTCTGTGCGGACATTACAAGGGCATCGATTACCGCATCCGGGAACACCTGATCACCAAGGAGGTAAGTATCGGTGACTTTGTACTGACCGGTGGAGAATTGGCTGCTGCAGTAATGACGGATGCCATTGTCCGCATCGTGCCTAGAGTGATTGGAGACGAACAAAGCGCTCTGTCAGACTCATTCCAGGACAACCTGCTGGCAGCACCGGTATATACCCGTCCGGCAGACTATAAAGGCTGGAAGGTTCCGGAAATCCTGCTTTCTGGCCACGAAGCAAAAATAAAGGAATGGGAGTTGCAGCAGTCCTTTGAAAGAACGCAGCGCCTGAGACCAGACTTGCTGGAAAACACGGGAAAACAGCCGGAATAAATTAGCTTTAATTTAAGGAAAAAATAAGGTTTTACATTTGCTTTTCTCAAAGCGAAAACCTATATTTGCTCTAGGAATCTAAATTTTTATACCATTATGTCAGAACAAAAACACAATCTTTATATCATTGCCGGCTGCAATGGGGCTGGAAAAACGACCGCCAGCTTTACCGTGTTACCGGAAATGTTGCATTGCCGTGAATTCGTCAATGCAGATGAGATCGCGGCAGGGCTGTCGCCTTTCAACCCTGAAGGGGTGGCTATCCAGGCCGGACGACTCATGATAGACCGGATTATACAACTGCTGAAAGAAGGTGAGGATTTCGCTTTTGAAACTACATTGGCTACACGCTCTTACGTGAAGTTGATCCAACAGGCTCAAAAGAGAGGTTATTTTGTAACTCTGCTCTTCTTCTCTCTAGCCAGTCCGGAACAGGCAGAAATGCGCGTAGCCAAACGTGTCAGCCAGGGAGGACACAATATTCCTATTGATGTAATCCATCGCCGTTATGACAACGGATTGCGCAATCTGTTTGAACTGTATATGCCGATCTGCGACTATTGGGCGCTCTACGACAACAGTGGTTGCCCTACCAACAAAGTGGCTTACGGATGGAAGGACACACGGATAACAGTCCTGCAACCGGGCATTTTCGATAAGTTTAAAAATGAATACTCTAAAAGATCAGATGATAATGAATGAATTTGAAGTAGCAGAGATGCAACGTAAAATAGACGAAGGCATTTTCTTGGCACAGGAACGATTGGTAAAACGTGCCAAACATGACAATCTAACATTAGTCATCGTCCGAAACGGACAAGTAGTGGAAATTCCAGCAGAGGAGCTCTAAGGAGCTCCTCTTTTTTGTTTTATCAAACGGATTCCACTATACGACGGATGCGACTCCGGTTGGGAATCCATTGCATGGTCTCGTCAAGCATACACAAATCGGTAAGGCGATAAATATTATGACTTTCATCCTGCACACCCACACCAATATTACGGAATAAATGATTGTATGGATCAGTTATTTCTATCAGATCCATACAATATTCCACATCTTGCAAACGCTGGATTTCCTGCGCAACAAAACGATAAAGTTCTTCTTCCAAAGAGTACATACACAATTATTTAACAGGAGGGTCCTGATTAAACATACGTACACAAACCGGTATGGAGTCTGTCCTAGAACGGGTTATATGATCCATATTTCGAGCTGGCACATGTAATGGACCATATCCATAATCAGGCCAATATCGGTCATAATTTCTCAAGGAAAAATAAGTTGAAGAACCATAATTATCAACATTCCCCTGAAAATATGATGGCGACAAGCGATAATTAGAGATACGGCAATTCAAATCCGGGTTTCTAAAATACATATAAATACTACGATCACGGACTTCCCAATCAAAAGTATAGTCTAATGCCTCCAAGTAACCGGCCCAATTATAATAGTAATCCGTTTCTCGGCCATAACCATACAGATATGATGCATCGTCCGGCACGAATTCAAGCACCGTACCATAGGCGCGCTCCCCATCTATATAAACACCAAAATCACCAAACCATCGACCGGAAAGAGTATACCCCCGATCACTATCGTCATCATATCTCCCACCAAACTGCCAATAAGGATCACAAGATGAGAGCCCCAACATGACTCCCAACAGTAACAATATATTTTTAAACTTAGTCATTGCTCTTATTCTTTTGTTTCTGTCTCAAAAATAGAAAACATCAGTTCAAACAGCAAAAGATTTTTCCGATAAAATCATAGGGATTTCCCTATTTTGCTTCTTCTACACTGATTGAAAAAGAAAAAGCATCGTTGCATTTTACATGAATCATCCCTCCAAACCGGTGATCGTAATCATACCCCCCCCACGCGCGCAACGGTGACGGCATGCGTGAAAACGGTAAAATCCGTTTTGAAGCATATGCCCCCAATGTCACCTTATCCGTAAGCTGATAAGCTGCCATAGCAGACAAGCCTAAAGAACGATCATGCCAACCGCTCCAATGCTGTGTATCTATATACGTTCCTCCTATCAGGCGAAAACGTGAAGTCACCGGAAAAACATAAGCAGCCGATGCCTGCGTAGAAAACAAGGCTCCAGGAAAACGGTCACGCCCCAAACCGACCGTCACCGAAGTAGAAAGCTGAAAATTCAATCCGTCATGCAAATACCAGGGTGACGCCCCGGAAAAAGCATATGGATCATTCCAATATAACACAGAAGGCCCTACCGGCAACAAAGTGCCGGGAAAAGCTACTGTCATCGAATCACACCAAAGAGAATCATTCAGTTCACTGCGCCACACGTTCTGACTTGGCGGAATCTGTACGGAAACAGAATCAACCTCACTCTGCGCCATCAAGACAGAAGCTGACGCACACAGAAACACCAAACACACAAGTCGTTTCATCGGGAATATGTTTTAAATCATCATCTTAACCAAATAATATCATTTGGCTTGGCAGCATAATCTTCCGGCAAATCATTGATTTTATACAAACTTTCCAGACGGATGCCATACTTTTGGGCAATACTATACATAGAATCACCTGGCTTGATAATATGCGGCTGGCGCTGCAAACTCTTGTGACCACGTTTCTTTTTCTTTTCCAAATAAATAATATCACCTTTCTGCAAACGATAATCTGAAGGCAACTCATTATATTTGCGCAAACGGCGAGGGGATACTCCGGTTTCTGCAGCAATAGCTTCAAAAGAATCTCCAGCCTTTGCTATTACATAATAATTGTCATTGTTACGGTAAACCGTATGATTGTTCTGTATTACTGTAACTAGCTGCCCTTCTGTATAATGTCCGGAGTTTAATCCTTTCAGAGAACTGTATTTGTCATACTGGGTCAAATCATATCTCTCGATAATATCAATGAGCGAATAGGCATAACGGGGATTGGTGGCATACCCACAACGTTTCAGTCCATGCGCCCATCCCTTATAGTCTTTCAGAGACAGATTAAACAAGGAACGGTAACGGGGCTGCTTCAAAAAAGCCGAATGATCCTCATAAGACTCCTTGGCCGATTTATACTTACGGAAACGCTCGTTCGGCGCATCGTCATTGGCTAAAACATAGGGACCATTCCAATATCCTCCGCACTTGATACCAAAATGATTATTCGCCTCACGTGCCAGACGGCTTTTTCCGGCAGCACTTTCCAACAAGCCCTGAGCCAATGTAATACTAGCCGGAATCTTATGCTTGAGCATCTGGTCCACAGCCATATACTTATATTGATCGATATAATTCAAATAACTTTGATTCTGCGCCTGAGAATAAGCCTTTAGTACCACAAAATACGCCAGCAAGCAGAACAGTGTAAAACGGATCTTCATTATCTTCTTAACAATAAATATATTCTAACAATCTGTCTCGCAAAAATAAAATAAAAACCTCGCATTTCTCAAAAAACAAGATTATATTTGTGATTGTTTTAAAAAAGATTAGATATTATGAAGGAATTCACTATTCATACTCAAGTAAGGTTTTATCAGGAAAATGAGCTAAGCCACGATGATCAGGAACTCATCAGCGCTGCGCGTGAAGCCACGAAACGCAGTTATGCCCCCTATTCAAAATTTTATGTCGGAGCTGCATTACGTTTAGCCAATCAACAAATTGTATGCGGCAGCAATCAGGAAAATGCCGCTTATCCATCGGGCACCTGCGCAGAACGTACCGCCATATTCTATGCTAATGCGCAATATCCGGAGCAACCTGTGGAGGCACTGGCCATCGCAGCCCAAACCAATGGAAAGTTTCTTGCACAACCCATTTCACCATGCGGTTCATGCCGCCAAGTAATCCTCGAAACAGAACATCGTTTCAAGAAGCCAATCCGCATATTACTTTACGGAACAGAAGGAGTCTATGTTTTAGAAGGAATCCAGTCTATTTTACCGCTTCAATTTGACCAAGACTGTTTACTATAGAATAATTTTTGTATCTTTGCAGGCAAAATCTAAAAATCCATACAAAGAATTATGATTACAGTATCAAATCTAGCCATCCAGTTTGGCAAACGTGTCTTGTACAAAGACGTAAATCTGAAGTTTACAAACGGTAATATTTATGGAGTCATCGGTGCCAATGGTGCCGGTAAATCGACTTTATTAAAAGCCATTTCTGGAGAACTGGACCCAACTAAAGGTAAAATCGAACTTGGTCCCGGAGAGCGTCTTTCCGTATTGAGTCAGGACCACTTCAAATATGATGAGTTCACAGTACTGAACACTGTGCTCATGGGCCACACTACTCTTTGGAGCATCATGCAGGAAAAGGATGCACTTTATTGCAAACCCGACTTCTCGGATGAAGACGGTATCAAAGTTGCCGAATTGGAAGAGAAGTTTGCCGAAATGGGCGGATACAATGCCGAAAGTGATGCGGCAGCTTTGTTGAGCGGTTTGGGCATCAAGGAAGACAAGCATTATACGCTGATGAGTGAGTTGAGCGGTAAGGAAAAAGTGCGTGTCATGCTGGCGCAGGCATTGTTTGGTGAGCCTGACAATCTGTTATTGGATGAGCCGACCAACGACCTCGACCTGGAAACCGTACAGTGGCTGGAGTCATATTTGTCTGAATTCGAACATACTGTATTGGTAGTAAGTCACGACCGTCACTTCTTGGACTCAGTATGTACACACACCGTAGATATCGACTTCGGTAAGGTTACGCTCTTTGCCGGTAACTATAGCTTCTGGTATGAATCCAGTCAGTTGGCCTTGAGACAAGCACAGAACCAGAAGGCCAAGGCAGAAGAGAAGCGTAAAGAGTTGGAAGAGTTCATCCGCCGATTCTCTGCCAATGTGGCCAAGAGCAAGCAGACTACCAGCCGTAAGAAGATGTTGGAGAAATTGAATGTAGAAGAGATCCAGCCTTCTACTCGTAAATATCCGGGTATCATCTTCCAGATGGACCGCGAGCCAGGAAACCAGATTCTTGAGGTAAAGGACCTGAAAGCAACAATGGACGATGGTACTGTGCTGTTCGACAATGTAAACTTTACCGTAGAGAAGGGAGACAAGATCGTATTCCTGAGCCGCAACCCGCGTGCCATGACCGCACTCTTCGAAATCATCAACGGTAACCGCCAGCCAGATGCCGGTACGTTCAATTGGGGTGTGACGATCACAACCGCCTACCTGCCTTTGGACAATACCGAATACTTCAAGTCTGACTTGAATCTGGTTGACTGGCTGAGCCAGTTCGGTGAAGGTAACGAGGTTTATTTCAAGAGCTTCTTAGGCCGTATGCTTTTCTCTGGCGAAGAGGTACTGAAAAAAGTAAATGTACTATCCGGAGGTGAAAAGATGCGTTGTATGATTGCCCGCATGCAGCTCAAGAACGCAAACTGTCTGATTCTCGACACTCCAACCAACCATCTGGATTTGGAAAGTATCCAGGCATTCAACAATAACCTGAAGCTTTACAAAGGAAATGTGCTGTTTGCCAGCCATGACCATGAGTTCATTGAGACTGTGGCCAACCGCATCATTGAACTGACTCCAAACGGTATCATCGACAAGATGATGGAGTACGACGAGTACATCGCCAGCGACCACATCAAGGAACTGAAAGCAAAACTGTATGGAGAATAATGTCTCCATACATACTTTTTATATATGTAACAAGCCTTTTGGCAAGATATTTGTAGTATTCCCTAAAAATGAAACTATAAATTAAAGGACATGAAACCAGAAGAAAAAATCAACGAAGAAATAGAACAGAACGAAGTAACTGACACTCAGAACGAAAACACTGAAGAAACTGCCGCAACAGAAGAAAAAGTGGAAAAAGAACTGACAGATGCTGAAAAACTGGCAGAAACCGAACAAAAACTGGCAGAATTGCAGGACAAGTATCTGAGACAGGTAGCCGAGTTCGATAACTATAGAAAGAGAACCATCAAGGAAAAAGCCGATCTGATTCTGAACGGCGCAGAAAAGACCATCACAGCTATTCTTCCGGTACTCGACGATATGGAACGTGCCTTGAAGAATATGGAAACAGCAGAAGATGTAGCAGCCGTGAAAGAAGGTGTTGATCTGATCATGCAAAAGTTCATCAAGATTCTGGAAAACCAGGGTGTCAAGAAGATTGAAACCGAAAATGCTGATTTCAACACTGATCTGCATGAAGCCATCGCTCAGATACCGGCACCGGCCGATGAAATGAAAGGCAAGGTGATCGATTGTGTTCAGACCGGATACACGCTCAATGACAAAGTGATTCGTCACTCAAAAGTAGCAGTTGGACTCTAACCTTATTAAATAAAGATGGAGAAGAGAGATTACTACGAAGTACTGGGGGTATCCAAAACAGCCTCTGATGCAGAAATCAAGAAGGCCTACAAACAGATGGCCATCAAATATCATCCGGATAGAAATCCGGGCGACAAAGAAGCTGAAGCCAAATTCAAGGAAGCTGCTGAAGCATATGATGTGCTGCGCGATCCGCAGAAACGTGCCCGTTACGACCAGTTCGGCCATGCCGGAATGAGCGGAGCCGGAGGTTTCGGTGGCGGTGCCAGCATGAATATGGACGACATATTTTCTATGTTCGGTGATATTTTCGGCGGTCACGGAGGCTTTGGCGGTTTCGGTGGATTCGGTGGCGGAGGCGGTCGTCGCAAGCCACAATATAAAGGAGGTGACCTTAGATTAAAAGTTAAACTGAATTTGTCTGAAATCGCAACCGGAGTAACCAAAAAGTTCAAAGTAAAGAAAATGGTTACCTGTAGCCATTGCCACGGAACCGGAGGCGAAGGCGATCACAGTACCGAAACCTGTCCGACCTGTCACGGAAGCGGTTACGTAACCCGCACCCAACAGAGCATCTTCGGAATGATGCAGACTCAAAGTGCCTGTCCTACCTGTCATGGAGAAGGAACCGTTATCAAGAACAAATGTAAGGTCTGTGGCGGTGAAGGAGTGGTCAACGGAGAAGAAGTTATCGAAGTAAACATCCCTGCCGGAGTTGCTGATGGAATGATTGTCAATGTACCGGGAAAAGGTCATGCGGCCAAACGCGGCGGAATTCCTGGAGATATTCAGGTCTTCATCGAAGAGGAACCGCACCCAGAATTACTTCGCGAGGACAACAATCTGATTTACAGCCTACTTTTGGACATCCCGACAGCAATACTCGGTGGAGAATGCGAGATTCCGACCATTGACGGAAAGGCAAAGATCAAGATCGAACCGGGCACACAGCCGGGCAAGGTTGTACGTTTGCGCGGAAAAGGACTGCCAGCCGTACAAGGTTATGGCTATGGAACAGGCGACCTGATCGTAAACATCAGTGTATACATTCCGGAAACACTCAACAAGGAGGAAAAGAAGTTCTTCGAAAGCGCACGCAACAGCGAAAACTTCGCCCCCAATCCATCAATCAAAGAGAAAATCTTCAGAAAATTCAAAAGTTTCTTTGAATAACACTTTTACTCAACTATGGGGGATCAGCACAGCGCCATGCGTTTGTGCTGATCCCTCTTTTTTCAGAATCATATGACTTATCAGGAAGCTACAGAATATCTGTTCAACAGTACTCCTCTTTTCCAGAATGTAGGAAAAGATGCCTATAAAGAGGGTTTGGAGAACACCCTTCTTTTGGACAAACATTTCAACCATCCGCATCAACAGTATCAAACCATCCATATTGCAGGTACCAACGGCAAGGGATCCTGCAGTCACACTTTGGCTGCAATTCTTCAGGAAGCAGGCTACAAGGTAGGCTTGTACACTTCTCCGCATCTGGTTGATTTCCGGGAACGCATCCGTGTAAACGGTACCTGCATTCCAGAAGAACGCGTAGTGCGCTTTGTTGAAGAAGAGCGTGCATTCTTTGAGCCATTGCATCCGTCCTTTTTTGAAATTACCACAGCGCTGGCTTTCCTTTATTTTGCTGAACAGAAGGTAGACATCGCCGTTATCGAAGTTGGCTTGGGAGGTCGTCTGGATTGTACCAACATCATCTCTCCCCTACTCTCCGTCATCACAAACATCAGTTTTGACCATGTTCAGTTCTTAGGAAACACACTGGATAAAATCGCATCTGAAAAAGCAGGTATCATCAAGCCCAACACTCCGGTGATCATCGGCGAAACTACTCCGGAGACACGTCCGGTATTTATAGAAAAAGCCTTGCGATGCCAAGCATCTATCCGTTTTGCAGAAGAAGAGCATGAGCTTCAGGCTATCAACGAAGCCTATGACGGAACCCGTGAATACCAGACCCTTCATTTTGGAACCATCAACGGTGTGCTTAACGGCGACTGCCAAATCAAAAACACCCAAACGATATTGGCAGCTGTAAGCGAGCTTCAGAAAACGCTCCACATTTCCGAAGAAAACGTTCGAGACGGATTCCGGAACGTATGTCAGACTACCGGTTTGAGAGGCCGTTGGCAAAAGCTGGCAGACAGTCCAAAGACCTATTGCGATACCGGGCACAACGTGGGCGGCATTTCCTATATCGTAAAGCAGCTGGAGCGTATTCCTTGCGCCCAAAAACGCATTGTAATCGGAATGGTGAACGATAAAGACATTGCTCATGTGCTCGAAATGTTGCCTAAAGACGCCATTTACTATTTTACGCAAGCAAAAGTAAAACGCGCTCTGCCTGCGGAGGCACTTCTAGCCCAAGCGAAAGGAAAAGGACTGGATGGAAAAGCGTTCTCCTCTGTAATTGAAGCATATACAGCGGCACGCAACGAAGCTTCTTCCGACGATCTCATCTTTATCGGCGGAAGCACCTTTATCGTGGCAGATTTGTTTACGAATATTTTTAAATAAAATCTCGTTTTTTCTGCCACAAAACCGCTGGAATATTTGTTAAAACGGAAGTTTTTATTTTAATTTGCATAACAATCTATCAACTTTAAATCACCATAAACAATGGATAAAATGAATCTCTCAGGTCTGAACCCTAAAGATTTCCAGACCGAAATAGACGGAAAAATGACCGACCTCTACATTCTGAAAAACAAGAATGGTTATGAGGTAGCAGTAACAAATTATGGCGGATCGCTTGTAGCCATCATGGTTCCGGACAAGGACGGACAGGTGGCAAACGTGATTCAGGGACACGACAACATCCAGGATGCAATCAACAGTCCCGAGCCATTCCTGAGTACTTTGGTGGGCCGTTACGGAAACCGTATTGCCAAGGGAAAATTCACTCTTGAGGGCAAAGAATACAGTCTCTCAATCAACAACGGCCCGAACCACCTGCACGGCGGACCAACCGGCTTCCACGCCCGTGTTTGGGACGCAGAACAGCTTTCAGAGAACAGCCTGAAGTTGCATTATCTTTCAGCCGATGGTGAAGAAGGTTTTCCGGGCAATCTGGACATGACCGTTGTCTATACATTTACCGATGACAACGAACTGGTTATTGACTATACCGGAACTACAGACAAGACCACAGTGGTCAATATGACCAACCACGGCTTCTTCAGTCTGACAGGTATCGCCAACCCAACCCCGACTATTGAGGATCTGGAGTGCGAGATCAACGCCGACTATTATGTACCTATTGATGATACTTCCATTCCAACCGGCGAAATCGAGAGCGTGAAAGGCACTCCTTTCGACTTTACTACCCCTCATGCAGTGGGCGAACGCATCGATGCCGACCATATCCAAACCAAGCGTGGCGCAGGATACGACCACTGTTTCGTTTTGAACAAGAAACAGCCGGGCGAGTTAACCTTTGCAGCCCGTGTCGTTGAACCGAAGAGCGGCCGTACGATGGAAGTATATACCACCGAGCCCGGTGTACAGGTTTACACAGACAACTGGGCCGACGGTTACAAGGGCCAGCACGGAGCGACATTCCCACGCCGCAGTGCCATCTGTTTCGAGGCCCAGCATTTCCCAGATTCTCCCAACCACCCTTATTTCCCTTCAGTAGTATTAAAACCGGGAGAAGTATATACCCAGAAAACCATCTACAAATTTGGTGTCAGAAAATAATTAATTACTAATCAATCATCAATAACTAACAACTTTAAAAAAATGAGTCAAGAAAAAAAACAATGGGGTGCCATTATCATCATGATTGCACTCTTTGCTATGATTGCCTTCGTTACCAACCTTTGTACACCGATGGCAACCATCATCAAGAACCAGGGTGAGATTTCTAACGTACTGGCCCAGATCGGTAACTATGGTAACTTCGTTGCTTACCTGATTATGGGTATTCCTGCCGGTATGCTGATTTCAAAGTACGGCTACAAGAAGACAGCCCTTATCGGTTTGTTCGTAGGTATCGTAGGTATCCTGATCCAGTGGTACAGCGGCCAGCTTGATGCAAAAGAAAACCTCGGTCTGGTATTTGGTGTTTACCTGATCGGTGCATTTATCGCAGGTCTGTGCATGTGTATCCTGAACTGTGTCGTTAACCCGATGCTGAACCTGCTCGGTGGTGGCGGTAACAAAGGTAACCAGTTGATCCAGATCGGTGGTGTATTCAACTCTACTGCAGCTGTTGCCTGCTACATTCTGATGGGTGCTTTGATTGCTGACGCTACAAAAGCTAAGATCTCTGATGCCACTCCGGCTTTGATGATCGCATTGGCTATCTTCGTTGTAGCTTTCATCGTCATCATGATGACTAAGATCGAAGAACCAAAACAGGCTCCGGTTAAGCTCGACCTGATCAAGGGTGCCATGAGCCACCGTCACTTTGCTTTGGGTGCCTTGGCTATCTTCCTGTACATGGGTATCGAGGTAGGTGTACCTAACTTCGTTCAGCAGTATCTGATTGCCGACAACATTCCGGCTTCAACCGTAGGTATGTTGGTTGCTGTTTACTGGTTTATGATGTTGATTGGCCGTTTCGTTGGTGCCAGCATCGGTAACAAGGTAAGTAGCCGTGCCATGATCACTACCGTATCTTCAGTAACTATCATTCTGGTATTGTTCGGTATGTTCGCTCCGACAGATGTATTGGTAAGCTTCCCGGGTGTTGACTGGGGTAAGTTGGAAATGATCTGGCAGGAAATTCCGGTTGGTATCTTCGCCTTCCTGCTTGTTGGTCTTTGCACATCAGTTATGTGGGGTGCTATCTTCAACATGGCCGTTGAAGGTCTGGGCAAGTACACAGCCATCGCCAGCGGTATCTTTATGACCATGGTATTCGGTTGCGCTGTGATGATGTTCATCCAGGCCAGCGTTGCCGACATGACCGACTACATCACCAGCTTCTGGGTAGTAGTATTCTGCGCTGCTTACCTGTTGTTCTACGCATTGGTAGGTAGCCGTGTAACAAAACGTGAAGAATAATCTCTCTTTAGTAAAACCATAAAATTATATTCCTATGAAATTGACAATTGACGATGTACGCAGTCGTTTTATCGAGCATTTTGACGGTACAACAGGATCAGTTTATGCTTCACCGGGTCGTATCAACCTGATTGGTGAGCACACAGACTATAACGATGGTTTTGTATTCCCAGGCGCTGTTCAGCAGGGAATGATTGCCGAACTGAAAGCTAACGGAACCCGCAACGTAAGAGCTTACTCTATCGACCTGAAGGATTACGTAGAGTTCTCTTTGGACGATGAGAAAGGTCCGAAGGCAAGCTGGGCACGCTACATCTTCGGTGTATGCCGTGAGATGATGGCTCTGGGTGTTCCGGTTGAGGGCTTCAACACGGCTTTTGCCGGTGATGTTCCTTTGGGTGCCGGTATGTCTTCTTCTGCCGCTTTGGAAAGCGTTTATGCTTTTGCCCTGAACGACATGTTCGGCGACAACAAGATCGACAAGATGACTTTGGCCAAGGTGGGTCAGGCTACTGAGCACAAGTATCTGGGCGTTAACTGCGGTATCATGGACCAGTTCGCTTCTGTATTCGGCAAGGCCGGTAACCTGATGCGTCTGGACTGCCGCAGCGGTGAGTTCGAATACTTCCCATTCAACCCACAGGGCTACAAGTTAGTGTTGGTTAACTCTTGTGTAAAGCACGAGTTGGTTGGTTCTCCTTACAACGAGCGCCGTTTGAGCTGCGAGCGTGTAGCTGCTGCCATCAACAAGTTGCATCCAGAGGTAAAGAGCCTGCGCGATGCTGACTGGGGCATGCTGTACGAGGTTAAGGAAACCGTATCTGAAGAGGACGCCAAGCGTGCCAAGTATGTAATCGGCGAGAAAGAGCGCGTATTGAAGGTTTGCGACGCTTTGGAGAAGGGCGATTACGAAACTGTAGGTGAGATGATGTATGCCACTCACGAGGGTCTGAGCAAGGACTACGAAGTATCTTGCGTTGAGCTTGACTACCTGAATGATCTGGCTAAGGAAGCTGGCGTTACCGGTTCACGTATCATGGGTGGCGGTTTCGGCGGTTGCACCATCAACCTGGTAAGCGAGGAGTTGTATGACAGTTTCGTAAATGATGTGAAGACTAAGTTCCGTGAGAAATTCGGAAAAGATCCTATCATCATCGACGTAGTTATCGGCGACGGATCACGCAAATTGTGCTAATTGAAGGACATTATATCCGGATAAGCAGGCGGGGCCTTTTCAAGGGCTTCGCCTTTTTGTTTTTCACACAGCAAAAGTTCTTGAAGTAATGAAGAAACGAATATAAAAAAAACATTCCCACTTTCTTGAGCCCGCAACTCACAGAAAGCAGGAATGCAAAACATGAACATTAAAATACTTATATGCGTAATAGTATTTCCCAAAAAATTTTAGAATGGCAGATCGTCATTTGAATCGCCACCCGCAGAGAAATCCATTGGAGCAGCAGCTGGCGCAGAAGGAGCAAACGGAGCGTCAATAGCAGTAGGCGCAGCTCCCATCGGCATACTTGCGCCACGATCTACCTTCCAAGCACGGATACTGTTATACCATCTTCCCTGATACTCACGGGCATCAATATCAAAAGAAACAGTCAATACTTCTCCCAACTGAATATTGAACTGATCAATCTTATCACTTCCAAACACATCAAAGCACATTTTACGTGGGTACTGTTCCTGTGTTTCCAGAACATACTCCTGAACTTTCCACTCAGACCCTGTACGTGCAGATACTCCGCTGCGAGCCGGTAATACGGCAATGATTTTTCCTGTAATTTCCATTTTTTCTTAGATTAATATTGGTGCGAAATTACAATTTTTCCTCTAGTTTTACTAATTTTTAATGGAGTTTTTTTTGAAAACCTTGCTAAAATCTGTAATTTTGTTCTACTTATATTTAAAGATAAAAACAGCTATAATTTATGAAATTTATCGTATCTAGCACCGCACTTTTCGGTCGCATTCAAGCGATCAGCAAAGTCATCAATTCCAAAAACGCCTTACCCATTCTAGATAGTTTTCTATTTGAAATAGAGAACAATACACTGACCATCACAGCTTCAGACATTGAAACTCGCATGGTTACTTCGTTGGAAATCATCGAAAGTGAATCTGACTTCCGTTTCTGCATCAATGCCAAAACCATACTTGACTCCATGAAAGAAATTTCAGAGCAACCATTGACATTTGATATCAATACAGAGACAATGGAGATTCAGGCACAATACCAAAACGGACGCTTCAGCATCATGGGACAGAACGCAAACGACTATCCGGATGCACTGCCAGCTCCAGATGCAAACATTCTTACTCTTTCTGCTGAATCGTTGCTCAAAGGAATCAATTATTGTTTCTTTGCCACAGCAGATGACGAGTTACGCCCAATTATGAATGGTATTTATGTAGACATCTCGCCAGAAGATGTTACATTTGTATCCTCTGATGGACAAAAATTAGTACGTAACAAAGTACTCAACGCACACGGAGACAACAAATGCGCCTTTATTCTCCCGAAAAAGCCAGCATCTCTGTTAAAAAGTATTTTACCGAAAGAAAGCGGTGATATTGAAATCAGATTCAGCACAAGCCAAGCCGTTGTTATCATGAACGACTATACATTAACTTGTCGCCTGATTGAAGGACGTTATCCAAACTATAATATGGTCATCCCGCAGAACAATCCTTATTCTGCCATTATCGACCGCTTACATCTACTGGGAGCTTTGAAACGTGTCTTGATTTTCTCTAACCAAAGCAGTTCTTTGGTAAAACTTATTTTAGAAAACAACACACTGACTGTATCAGGACAGGATTTGGATTTTTCTACTTCCGCCGAAGAAAAGATTGCATGTTCTTACAGCGGTAACACTTTCAAAATCGGATTTAACGGAACATATCTATACGATATACTGAACAACTTGAACTGCACAGATGTCACAATTGAACTGGCTGATCCAAGTCGTGCCGGTGTTGTTGTTCCGACCGAACAGGCTGAAAACGAGAACACTCTGATGTTGCTGGTGCCTCTGATGCTTAACGAATAAAAACAACGATCATGAAACTGAACCTTAAAAACCCGCTGGTATTCTTCGATTTGGAAACCACGGGAATCAATATAGCGACTGACCGCATTGTGGAACTTTGCTATATCAAAGTATACCCCAACGGCAACGAAGAGTCGAAAAGTATGCGTATCAATCCAGAAATGCACATTCCCGAAGCATCTTCTGCCATTCATGGCATCTATGATGAAGACGTAAAGGATTGCCCTACCTTCAAACAGATTGCCCGCGAATTGGCAAATGCCATTGAAGGATGTGATTTGGCCGGATTCAACTCCAATCGTTTCGACATACCGATGCTGGCGGAAGAATTCCTGCGCGCCGAAGTGGATTTCGACATGACACGCCGCAAATTTATTGATGTGCAGAACATTTATCACAAATTGGAAAGAAGAACCCTCTCGGCTGCCTATAAGTTCTATTGCGGAAAGGACCTGGAAAACGCTCACTCCGCCTTGGCCGATACGCAGGCCACTTATGAGGTATTACAAGCACAGTTGGACAAATATCCGAACGAACTGCAAAACGACATGCAATTCCTGGCCGACTTCTCACGCATGAGCAACAATGTAGACTTTGCCGGACGCATTGTCTACAACGAACAAGGCGTAGAGGTATTTAATTTCGGCAAATATAAGGGTATGCCAGTTACAGAAGTCCTACAAAAGGATTCTGGATACTACGGATGGGTAATGCAGGGTGACTTTACCCGAAACACCAAGCAGGTGCTCACCCAACTCCGACTTAGAGGAAACAAATAATCAGAAACTTTTCACGGAATCTTTCTTCTGTCTGCTATTACCGGACGGGAGAAAGATTCCTTAATTAAAACGTGTATTCATGCTAAAAGGCAAAAAAATAGTATTGGGCATCACAGGCAGTATTGCTGCCTACAAATCGTGCCTGCTCATACGCAACCTGATCAAGAAAGGTGCCGAAGTGCAAGTAGTCATCACTCCTGCGGGCAAAGAATTCATCACACCTATCACCTTGTCGGCACTAACCAGCAAACCGGTTATCAGCGAATTCTTTTCACAGCGCGACGGTACATGGCACAGCCATGTATCGCTCGGATTATGGGCCGATGCCATGATCATTGCGCCGGCCACAGCATCGACTATCGGTAAGATGGCTCACGGCATTGCCGACAATATGCTTATCACCACATATCTGTCGATGAAAGCTCCTGTATTCGTGGCACCCGCTATGGACCTGGACATGTTTGCCCACCCCAGCACCCAAAAGAATCTGGAAATCCTGCGCTCTTACGGCAACCACATCATTGAGCCCACTAGCGGTGAGCTGGCCAGTCATCTGGAAGGAAAAGGACGCATGGAGGAGCCGGATGTAATCGCTCAAGTACTGGACAATTTTTTTGAGCAACAACAGGATTTGACAGGGAAAAACATTCTGATTACAGCCGGTCCTACTTACGAAAAGATTGATCCGGTGCGCTTTATAGGCAACTATTCTTCAGGAAAAATGGGATTTGCCCTGGCCGAGGAATGCGCTTCGCGCGGTGCCAAGGTGACAATGGTGTGCGGACCGACAGCACTAAATTGCCATCATCCGAATATCTGTCGCATCAATGTGGAATCAGCCTCCGAAATGTACGAAGAGAGTGTAAAACATTTCCCGGAATCGAATGCCGCTATCCTTTGCGCAGCAGTGGCAGACTTCACTCCCGAACATCGTGCAGACAACAAAATCAAGCGCGAAGGCAATGAACTTTGCCTGCACCTGAAACCGACCAAGGATATCGCCCGTGAATTAGGACAAATGAAAAAGCCAGGACAAATACTTGTTGGCTTCGCTCTGGAAACCTGCGATGAGGTAAGCCACGCACAGGACAAACTCCAGCGAAAAAATCTGAATTTCATTGTACTGAACTCACTCAACGATGCAGGCGCAGGTTTCCAGCATGATACCAACAAAATCTCCATCATCACGGCAGAAGAGCGCACAGACTACCCGTTGAAAAGCAAAACAGAGGTGGCACACGACATCGTGAATAAGCTCAGTAGCTACCTTTGATCAATCATTCACCGATCTTACGGAAGACCATTATGAAGAGAAATAACTGGATCAAAGCGATTTGCATGGTGTGCCTGCTGTGGAGCATCTCAACTCCGGCAGACGCGCAGGAACTGAATGCGCGCATCACCATCAACCATTCGCAAATCTCGACTACACGCACCTCAGTTTTTGAAGCACTCGAGAAGAACCTCACGCGCTTTATGAACGAGCGGCAGTGGACCGGCATGAAGTACCAGCCGGCGGAACGGATCAACTGCACATTCAGCATCACCATCTCAGAATATAAAGAAGACGAGAATCTGTTCACAGCCCAAATGCAGGTGCAGAGTACCCGCCCGGTATTCAATTCAACCTACACCACCACCGTGTTCAGCATGAAAGACAGCAAATTCAACTTCAACTTTCAAGAGTTTGATCAGCTGAACTTTATGCCTGAACAGATGGACAACAATCTGACTGCCATGATGGCCTACTATGCCTATCTGATTATCGGCATGGACATGGACACCATGGCGCCATTGGGAGGAACAGAGGTATTACGTTTGGCAGAGAATGTTGTGAACGGCGCACAGAATCTGGGTTTCGAAGGTTGGAAGGCCTATGATGACAATCGCAATCGCTTTGCCATCATCAATGATTACCTGGACGGAGGAATGGAACCTTTCCGGCAGATGCAGTATCAATATTACCGCAACGGACTGGATATCATGGCCGATCAGGTGGATCAGGGACGTGCGGCCATCACCGAAGCACTCACTCTGCTGCAAAAGGCGCACGAAAACAAGGCACTGAGCCAGTTGCCACAAATCTTCACCGACTACAAGCGTGATGAAATCGTAAATATCTATTCTAAAAAAGGAACTTCCGAAGAGAAGCAGAAGGTGTACGACATCGTGTTCGGCATTAATGCCTCACAAAGCAACTATTGGGACAAAATCAAACAATAACTTTATGCTGAAATCTTTATTCATTCAGAACTATGCTCTGATCGACACGCTGAATATTGAGTTTGAAAGTGGCTTCTCGGTCATTACCGGCGAAACAGGTGCCGGAAAATCAATCATTCTGGGAGCCATCAACCTGCTGCTCGGACAACGGGCAGAAAACAAGTTTATCAAGAAGAACGCCAGCAAATGCACTATCGAGGCCGTATTCGACCTGTCGCGTTATGGCATGGAGGCTTTCTTCGAGCGCAACGATCTGGACTTTGACGGCGAATGCATCATCCGGCGCGAGATTTCAGCATCGGGCAAGAGTCGCACGTTCATCAACGACACCCCCGTTCCGCTGGCTCTGCTCAAGGAGTTGGGAGAAACGCTGATTGACATCCACTCACAGCATCAGAACCTGTTGCTCAACAAAGAGGATTTCCAGATGAATGTGGTGGACATCATGGCCAACAACCGGAAGGAACGTGAAGCGTATGCAGGTCTTTACAAAAAGTTCCGCACCCTATCGGCCAACTTGAAAAAGGCCATTGAACAGGCAGAAAAAACCCGAGCCGAAGAGGATTATATCCGTTTCCAGCTAGAACAGCTGGAAGCCGCACAACTTCAGCCCGGCGAACAGAAGGAACTGGAAAAGGAAGCGGAAATGCTGGAACATGCCGAAGACATCAAGCATGCCCTGTTCTCGGTAGACGCCAAACTGAACCACGAAGAGGAAGGTGTAGTAACCGTATTGCGGGAATGCCAGCACACGTTGCAGAATCTGCAGGACATGTATGCCCCGGCCGAGGAAATGGCCAGCCGTCTGCAAAGCTGCTATATAGAAGTAAAAGATCTGGCCAAGGAGATTGCCAGCGAAGCAGAACAGATTGAATACAATCCGGAACGCCAGAGTTATGTGAATGAGCGCCTAAACACCATCTACTCGCTGCAGCAGAAACATCATGTTGACACTTTGGAGGAACTGATTGCATTACAGGAAGACTATACCCGACAATTGGATAACATTGAGAACAGCGAAGCACATATCCAGCAGTTGGAACGCGAAAAGGATGCGGCCTTAGAGGAGGTCAAGAAGCAGGCAGCCGTGCTGACCGAACAAAGGAAACAAGCGGCCGTACTGATTGAATCAAAAATGAAGGAACTGCTCATACCTTTGGGTATTCCGAATGTGCGCTTCTGTATTGATCTCCAAAAGAAAGATGAGCCGGATGAAAAGGGAATGGACAAGATTTCCTTCCTCTTCAGCGCCAACAAAAACGGCGAACTGCAACAAATAGCCCAGGTAGCATCAGGCGGAGAAATAGCTCGCGTCATGCTTTCGCTCAAAGCGCTGATATCGGGGGCAGTAAAACTTCCTACTATCATTTTTGATGAGATTGATACGGGTGTTTCCGGCTATATCGCCGAAAAGATGGCACATATCATGCAGGAAATGGGAGCCAGCAACCGCCAGGTGATCAGTATCACCCATCTGCCACAGATCGCTGCTTTAGGAGCCACACATTATAAGGTATATAAAGAAGATAACGAACAGGGAACCACCAGCCACATCATCCGTCTGAATCAAGAAGAACGGGTACAGGAAATTGCGCATATGCTGAGTGGAAGCACCTTAACAAGTGCAGCCATTAACAATGCAAAGGAATTATTAAACATGAAATAAAATGAGAAACAGAATAATAGGATTGCTAACAGTCGGATTTCTTTTATCAGGTAACTTACAGGCACAATCACCGAAGTGGTACAAAAAAGCACAAAAGGCCCTACTAAGTATTGTCACATTTGATCAAAACAACCAGATCCTGGCATCAGGCAATGGCTTTTTGGTTGATGACCACGGAACGGCACTAGCCAACTATAATCTATTCAAAGGAGCCTATAGAGCAAAAGTCGTAGACAGCAATGGCAAAGAACACGAAGTAAAATGGATTTGTGGAGCCAGTTCCCTGTATGATGTAGTGAAATTCAGCCTGGATACAGAAAAATCACAATCAGGAATCAAGGCCGCCGAGAAAAACGCGGAAAAAGGAGAAATAGTCTACCTCCTACCCTATGCCACTCAAAAGAAAAAAGACTGCAAAGCAGACAGCATTCTGAATACTTCTCTCTTTAAAGACAAATATCATTATTATACCCTGTCGGGCAAACCAAACAAAATGATGGTTAATATTCCGGTGATGAACAGCGAAGGAGAGGCCATTGCAATGCTACAGAGTTCCAGTGATGCAGAAAAGAACTATGCCATCTCCATCCGGTTTGGATATGACTTGACCACAAATGCCCTCTCTGCTTCAGATAACGATCTGAACGCCATTCATATTGCTAAAATGCTACCTGAAGAAGAAACGGATGCAACCACATTCTTATACCTGACCTCTTCCAATGACAGTCTTTTATACCTCAATTACCTGAACCAGTATTTGGAGAAGTTTCCGAAAAAATACGAAGGCTATAGTACCGCAGCAGACTTCTACAGTCAGAGGGGAGATCTGGAAACAGCAGATAAATATATGCAGCTAGGTATGGAAAAGGCAGATGAAAAGGATCAGTTGCATTACGCATGGAGCAAACTGATCTACAATCTGAATATGTCTCCCGGTTACAAGGTATATAATGACTGGAACATGGAACGGGCATTGACTGAAGCTCAGCAGGCATACCAGAATAACCATCTGCCTATTTATCTGGTTCAGCAAGGAAATTGTTTCTATGCGCTACACAAATATCAGGACGCTTACAACGTATACAGTGAGGTCAACAAGACAAATCTGAAATCAAGCGAAATCTATCTGTATGCAGCCCAATGTAAAAAGATGCTTCAGGCGCCAGCAGAGGAGATATTGGCCTTACAGGATTCTGCATTAAATATGCACTCAAAACCATATAAAGCAGAAGCGGCTCCTGCATTACTGGCACGAGCCAACACATACATGGAAATAAAAGAATACAAAAAGGCTGTTGTAGATCTAAATGAGTATGAATCTCTAAATTATGGAAACCTGAATGCCAATTTCTATTATCTGCGATCACAGGCAGAACTCAACGGAAAAATGTATGAACTGGCAGTACATGACATAGATAAGGCTACTAAATTAGAGCCCAAGAATCCTCTTCTATGGGCACAAAAGGCTGGTACTCTTTATGCGGTCGGCATGATTAATGACGCCATTAAAGCTGCACGTGAAAGCATTACGTTGAATCCGGCATTCGCTGACGCGCACCGTATTCTTGGTATCTGCCTGATACAAAATGATCAGAGAGAAGAAGGGTTGTCCGCATTGAAAAGGGCCAAAGAATTAGGCGACAACCTGGCGGAAAGTCTGATTAATAACATAAAATAGCTGTTAAGTTCTAGTATACAAAAGCCGCATTTTACTCTATGTTTGAGTAAAATGCGGCTTTTGTATTGGCAAAAATAAAAGTCCAATCAGATGTCCTTAATCAACAGATTCTCGATCATTACTTCTTCTGTGAGAGTTTCTCCAAAAAATAAACCAAGAAAAAGCCAATTATAGCAAGTACAATTGCTTCTGCTAAAAAGGCATTCGGCAAAATATTTTTTTCCAGTTCGAAGCCATCTGCCATAGCAATCTTTTCTTTCCAAGGCCATACTTTATTCAAGGAGCCCAACATAAAACCGGTCAAAAGAGCCAAAGTTGAATTACGAAAACGGACCAAAGCAAAAGAAAGTACTCTAGAAAAAGAGGTAATACCAATCAAGGCACCTGCAGCAAATACGAGCAAAACTTCAAACTTCAAGCCTTTTACGGCATCCATAATATAAAAATATTTGCCTAAAAGTACTAAAATGAAACTTCCCGAAATACCAGGTAAAATCATGGCACAAATGGCAATGACTCCACACAGGAAGATAAACAACAGATTACTGGGTGTCTCTGTCGGAGTGGCTACTGTAATATAATAGGCAACTGCAGCTCCTACAATAAATGAAGCCACAGTCTTTACGTTCCATTCTTTTATATCCTTGGAAACGAACCAGGTAGAAGCCAGAACCAAACCGAAGAAGAAAGCCCATACCATAATCGGATGCGTCACAAGCAACCAAGTAATCAGTTCTGCCAAGGAAAAAACACTGATTCCGATACCCAATAAAATAGAAAAAAGGAAATTGCCATTGATCGCTTTCCAGAAAGAAGGTATCTTCCCGGTAAAGAGCAGTTTAAGACTGTGTGCATTGATACTTTTGATCGAATTGATCAACTCATCATAAATACCTACGATAAAAGCAATCGTTCCTCCGGAAACGCCAGGAACAACGTCCGCAGCACCCATAGCCATACCTTTCAGTGCCAACGTAACGTAATCTTTAATTGTTCGACTCATAGTTAAAAAGAATTTGTTTGTAAGATTATTAAAGATATTAATTATAATTCTTCCTGAGTATAAAGTATAAAAGGGTGATCTGTAACAAATACAGATCACCCCTTATCGTAAATCTTTAAAAGTCTTTCAAGCTTACTTTACTTTAGCAACAATAGCCTTGAATGCCTCAGGATGATTTACAGCCAGATCGGCCAAAACCTTACGGTTAATCTCGATACCAGCCTTATGCAAAGCACCCATCAACTGAGAGTATGACATACCCTCCAGACGTGCAGCTGCGTTGATACGCTGAATCCACAGAGCACGGAAGCTGCGTTTCTTGTTACGACGGTCACGGAAAGCGTAAGTCAAACCTTTCTCCCAAGTATTCTTGGCTACGGTCCATACATTCTTACGAGCTCCGTAGTAACCTCTGGTTAAACCTAAAATTTTCTTTCTTTTTGCTCTAGAAGCAACATGATTTACTGATCTTGGCATAATTTTTAATCTTTTTGAATGGTTAGCGCCGCTCAAAATCTTGAAGAGCGAACTTTAGGCTAAATCATTCGGTTAATAAATTTAAAATAGTTTACCGCATTTAAGAAATTAACGTAAGCAAAGCAACTCGCGAACCTGCTTCAGGTCAGCCTTTACCACGATATCATCGTGAACGAGGTTTCTTTTACGCTTCTTTGATTTCTTAGTCAAGATGTGACTGTGAAATGCATGATGTCTTTTTACTTTACCGGTTCCGGTAAGAGCGAATCTTTTTTTAGCACCGGAATTAGTCTTAACTTTTGGCATTTTGTTTAAATTTTAAATTATTATTAATATTAGTGGCAACGCATATACCAGGGCGTTACGCACGTTCTTTTTCTTTTACTCGCCTTCTACCCTTGGTCCCTGATATTCCTTTGGAGCATTAGCCTTAGGCTGAGCCTTCTCGGCTTTAACTACAGGCTGGGCAGAGACTGTCTTGTCAGCCTTCTTAGCACCTAATTTCTTTGGCGCAATGAAGATAGTCATACGTTTTCCTTCCAGGACCGGCATCTGCTCAACACGACCATATTCTTCCAGATCATTCGCGAAACGCAACAAAAGCACTTCACCTTGCTCCTTGAAAAGAATACTTCTTCCTTTAAAGAATACGTATGCCTTAACTTTGTCTCCGTCAGAAAGAAATCCCTGAGCATGTTTCAGTTTGAAATTGTAGTCATGGTCATCAGTCTGAGGTCCGAATCGGATTTCCTTGACATCAACCTTAACCTGCTTGGCCTTCATCTCTTTCTGGCGTTTTTTCTGCTGATAAAGGAACTTGCTATAGTCTATCAAACGACAAACAGGAGGAGTGGCATTCGGTGAAATTTCTACCAGGTCAACTCCTTGGCTCTCGGCTAACTGCAACGCTTTACTCGTTGGCATGACAGTTGACTCAATTTCATCGCCCACAATACGGACTTCACGCACACGTATCTGTTCATTGACACGATATTGCTGCTTCAAATTGTCTTTCTTCATTAATTCTAAATGATGTTCTCTTCTGTTTTTTGATTGATTAATAAACTAAGTTCTTTATTTGTGGCGACAAAGTTAGTAATTATTTAGCATATTACGCACTTCTTCGTTGATTTTCTTTGCAAAATCTTCAAATTTCATGCTTCCTTGGTCACCTTCACCACGTTTTCTTACAGAAACGGTGCCTTCTGCTGCCTCTTTCTCACCAACAATCAGCATATAAGGAATACGCTTCATTTCATTGTCACGAATCTTGCGTCCGATCTTTTCATTACGATCATCCACAATAGCACGCACGTCCTGCTCGTCGAAATATGCCTGCAACTGCTTGGCATAATCATTGAATTTCTCTGAAATAGGCAGGATAGCCACCTGATCCGGAGTCAACCACAATGGGAACTGTCCGGCAGTATGCTCAATCAGCACAGCACAGAAACGCTCCATAGATCCGAATGGTGCACGGTGAACCATTACAGGGCGATGCTTCTGATTGTCTTCTCCGGTATATTCCAACTGGAAGCGCTCCGGCAAGTTATAGTCTACCTGAATAGTACCCAACTGCCATCTACGTCCCAATGCATCCTTCACCATAAAGTCAAGTTTCGGACCATAGAAAGCAGCCTCTCCGTACTCTACGCGTGCCGGCAGGCCCTTTTCCTTACAAGCTTCAATAATGGCGTTTTCGGCAGCATTCCATACTTCTTCTGAACCGATATACTTTTCTGTATTGTTCGGGTCACGCAATGAAATCTGTGCCTCGAAGTTTTCGAAATCCAATGCCTTGAAGATAATCTGAATGATCTCCATAACACGGATAAACTCATCCTTCACCTGATCCGGACGACAGAAGATATGCGCGTCATCCTGAGTAAAGCTACGTACACGGGTCAGTCCGTGCAACTCACCGCTCTGCTCATAACGGTAAACCGTACCGAATTCTGCGATACGCAATGGAAGATCTTTGTAAGAACGCGGTTTCCATGCGAAAATCTCGCAGTGATGAGGACAGTTCATTGGCTTCAGCATATATTCTTCACCCTCTTCCGGAGTATGAATAGGCTGGAAGGAGTCCTTACCATAGTGTGCATAGTGACCAGAAGTTACATAAAGGTTCTTACCTCCGATATGCGGAGTGATTACCTGCTGATAACCATAACGTTTCTGGATTTTCTTCAGGAAGTCTTCCAAACGTAAGCGCAAAGCAGTACCCTTCGGCAACCAGATAGGCAAACCTTTACCTACGCGCTCTGAGAACATGAACAGTTCCATTTCCTTACCGATCTTACGGTGATCGCGTTTCTTGGCCTCTTCTACCAATGCCAGATATTCATCGAGCAATTTCTTTTTCGGGAAAGAAACGGCATAGACACGAGTCATCTGCGGACGCTTCTCATCGCCACGCCAATAAGCCGAAGACACGGCCATCACTTTCACAGCCTTAATCGGAGCTGTAGAAAGAAGGTGCGGACCACGGCACAAATCCGTAAAGTTACCCTGAGTGTAGGTAGAGATGTGTCCGTCTTCCAGTTCCTCAATCAACTCATTCTTATAAGTCTGTCCTTTCTCTGTAAAGAAGGCTAAAGCATCAGCCTTAGAGATCTCCTGACGTACAACAGCTTCCTTGCGCTGAGCCACTTCAATCATTTTCTTCTCGATCTGAGCAAAGTCAGCTTCACGAATTACCACTCCCTGCGGAGGCATTACGTCATAATAGAAACCATTCTCAATAGCAGGACCGATTCCGAACTGCATACCCGGATAGAGTTCCTGCAAAGCTTCTGCCAACAAGTGAGCTGAAGTATGCCAGAAAGCATGTTTTCCTTCGGGAGATTCCCATTTGTAGAATACAATTGAAGCATCTTCCTGAATAGGTCTGTTCAGCTCAACGATTTCACCGTTTACACTGCAAACCAAAACATCCTGTGCCAAACGGCTGGAAATGCTTTCTGCTATCTGTAAACCTGTAACACCGCTCTCAAATTCGCGAACGGAGTTGTCTGGAAAAGTAATTTTTATCATCATTCTTAAAGATTTGTTCTAAATGCAAAAATACTACTTTTTTTACGAAAACAAGATTTTATCTGAAAAAAAGGCGTTGTACAACATCAAGAAAATCTACTTCCGATAATCAGCATACTTCTTAATAAGACTATAAGAGTCATAAAGACCTAATTCTCCGGCATGACTCAAGTCTGAAACTGCTTGCTGAAATTTCTCCTGCCTGATTCGTGCAATACCTCTATTAAAGAGTGCTTCGGCAAAATCCGGATCTATCTCCAATGCCTTTGTAAAAGCCTCTTCTGCCTTAACATAGTTCTGTTCCTGTAAGTAGATGTATCCTATATTATAATAAGCGAACTTAAAATCCGGAATGTTACGTACCACAAATTCCAAATCAGACAATGCGGCATTATAACCGATTTGCAATGCGGCCGCAGACTTTCTCTGACCAGTTCCGGCAAATGCTTCCATTTGACGGATTTTAATCTGTGCCCGTAAGAAATACCCTATAAAATTATCTGAATCAGACTCCAGATATTTATTGGCATCATCCATTGCAGCATCATAATTCTGTACGGTATAATATTCGAAAGCACGCTCCAGATAAAGTTCCACTGGCGGATTCAATTCATTAAGCTTTTGGGCCAATGTTTCCAGCCGGGCAAAATGCTGCTCTACCAAAGCGCGGTCCAACGTTTGCTCATGATTCGCCAAAGCCACCTGTTGCGACAGCCAACCCGTTTTATTCAACCGTTCTAATTCCGGGTGATAAGCTATCGAGCGCTCAACGCCAATTCGCTGCGGATGGAAAGTCAGTACAAACATAGCTTCTGGACGCATCTCCACTTGTTTATTCTGAATCTTACCCCGATACGCACTACTGTATTTTTGAGCATAAACGACTGTATCTTCTTCAACCAACTTGTCATAATCATTCATATCCCGATCACTTTTCTTTCGGGTTTTGGTTGAAGAATTAAACTTCTTACCCTGATAACGAGCCTCCATTTGAGCCTTCATAACCTTAAACTCATCTTTCTCCGCTCCGTTAACATCTCCAAGTTTCCGTCGGATAGACGCTCTCATTTGATATCCCGTCCAAAAAGTAGGATATTCTTTTATCACGGCCGAAAGGTCTTTCAATGCTCCACGATAATCACCGGTATTATTACGCATCAGCGCCCGATTGAAGAGCGCAATCATATTATCGGGTTCAACTTCAAGAACGAAATTAAAGTCCTCTATAGCCCGATTATCATCACCGACCTGCGCCCGTAACAATCCACGGTTGAAATGTGCGATATAACTTTTCGAGTCTACCTCGATTGCTTCATCATAATCACTCATTGCTCCTCGAAGATTGCGCTGATGGTATCGCGCTAAAGCCCGGTTTACATAATTGTTTACATTACGTTTGTTAATAGAAATAGCCTGTGTAAGTTGTTCTTCTCCTTTTTTATAGTCTTTGCGATTTAAGCTGATCAATGCCAACATCTCCCATACACGCTCATCATACCGGTCATATTCCAAAGCCTGATTCAAAGCTTTTTCGGCCAACAAAGTATCCTTTTTCTGAAAAGCGACCTGAGCTTTAACCGTATAAAACTGTGCATCATCCGGCCATTTACCAATCACAGAGTCCAAGCTATTCATCGCCAGATCATAATGTTCAGTTTCCGCTTCACACAATATATAATTATACCATCCGTTACGGTTGTCCGGTTCCAGTTTCAGCAACTTTTGATAAGCCAGTCGAGCCTCTTCATATTGTTTCAAATTAATCAGGCACAACCCTTGCAGTTCATAATTTCGAGCCACGAAAGGATTCTTCTCCACTGCCACCTTGCAATCTTCTGAAGCTCCCGAAAAATCTTCCAAATAAAATTTGGCCAAACCACGATAGAAATAAGGCTCTGAGAGATATGGTTTCGCGTTGATCACCATATTAAAATACTGCATGGACAGAACGTAATCCTCATAATAAAGAGCATTACGCCCCATCAGCATCACCCGTTCCGCATTTATCTGCGACCAGCTCAATTGCGGACAGGCAAACAGTAGAAACAGCGCCTTCTTAAAATGCAACATTCAGTAATTACTTTCTTAGTTTAATCTTATAGGAGCAACGGAAATTTCCTTTGAGCAAGCTATTCAATTTACCTTTAATCATTTGCTTACGCAACATGCTCAAACGGTCAATAAACATAGTTCCCTCAAGATGATCAAACTCATGCTGCATGACACGCGCCAAATAGCCCTCAACCCATTCGTCATGCTCATTAAAATCTTCATCCTGATACTTTACATGAATACGGGTCGGACGACGTACACTTTCATGGATGCCAGGAACACTCAAGCATCCTTCTTCCATAAGTTCAGTCTCTGTATCGTCATACTCCAGGATATGAGGATTAATAAAAGTCTTGATATAACCTTTGTACTCTGGCAGATCATCGGAAATGACATCCAAATTAATCACAACCAGACGGATGTCCAATCCAATCTGAGGAGCAGCCAATCCAATACCCTCTGAGTGCTCCAATGTTTCATACATATCCTGAATCAATCCTTTTAAATTAGGATAATTTTCATCAATATCTTCAGCCACCTTTCTCAAAACGGGCTGACCATAAGTATAAATAGGTAAA
Source organism: Candidatus Paraprevotella stercoravium (assembly GCA_944320795.1). Taxonomy (GTDB): domain Bacteria; phylum Bacteroidota; class Bacteroidia; order Bacteroidales; family Bacteroidaceae; genus Paraprevotella; species Paraprevotella stercoravium. Next base: position 39,588 of record CALUIU010000026.1, read on the forward strand.
ATCATAATCTTATTATTTATGCGCTTCCATCCAACCTTGTAAAATAATTGTGGCACTGACTTCATCTACAAGCGCTTTGTTTTGCCGTGCCTTTTTCTTGACGCCTCCAGCCAAAATCGCCTTGTGAGCCAATACAGAAGTAAACCGCTCATCAAAATACTCTACAGGAATATCGGGCAATGCCTTTTGAAGTTTACCGACAAACGGTTTAATGTATTGCATATTCTCGGAACACTCCCCTGTAACCGTTTTAGGAAGCCCTACAACAATCCGCTCCACCGACTCTCTTTGAACATAGCCCAATATAAAATTCATAAGTTCAGCTGTTGGCACTGTTGTCAGCCCATTCGCGATAATCTGTAGCGGATCAGTAACAGCCAATCCTGTCCTTTTGCGTCCATAATCAATAGCCAAGACTCGTCCCATACTTTTTAATTAGCGCCAAGTCAATATTTTCAATTGCAATTCCAATAAAGGCCGACAGATAGGTGTCGGCCTTTATCAATCAAGTCCTTATTTATTAATTCTTATAAAGCAACCATGCATCCGGATAAGTAGCTCTGAGTTTATCTCTAGAAGCTACTGCTGAATGTTTGTCTGCAAATGTAGTAGCTACCACACGGTACATGCTGTTACCCGGATTAAATGCAATCTGTGCTGCATAACCGGCATTTTTCAAAGTAGCCTGCAATCTCTCCGCATTATCTTTATTGCCGAAGCTGCCACATACAACACTGTAGGCATTCAAACCACTTCCTGAAACTACAGTTACATTCTCCTGACGTACCGGAACATTACTTACGTCGACCGTAGTAGTTGTTGTAGTAGGTTGCGTTACGGGAGTTACCGGAGTGACTTCTACAGCTGTATTCTGCTGTGCACTGTTATCAATAGCAGCCTGTTGCTGTTGTTTTGCTTTCTCATACGCCTTTTTATAAGCACTCTCCTGGCTCTTACATGAAGTCATTGCAAAAGCAAGACTCAGGCCCACACCTAACAATAAAACTTTCTTCATCTTTCTCTTTCTATATAATTAAATAAACGATTTATTCCTTCCCAAATGCCCTACCGGGCACAACTCAGCAAGTTTATGGACAAAAATACATATTATAATAATAGGAAGCATAAAAAACTTAGAAAAATATGTTAAAACCTTTTTTTTCCCATCTAAGCAAAAAAAAGGATGAAAAAAGTTTTGTTCCATCTTTATTTTTCTTATCTTTGCTATATCCAACTTAACTTAAACAACAAAGATTATGAAAGCATTGAATTTTTTGGCAGCATTCGTTGGCGGCGCAGCCGTAGGTGCAGCATTCGGTATTTTATTTGCTCCTGAAAGAGGTGTTGACACTCGTGAAAAAATTGCAGAAGCTCTTCGCAAAAGAGGTATCAAGTTAAACCGTAAGGAAATGGATACTCTCGTTGATGAAATTGCAGAAGAACTGAAATCTGGCGATGAGGATTAAATACAAAACACATGTTTTCAGTAAATAAAAATGTAGAAAGCATTCAAAAACTTCTTTTGGAGTTTAAGAATTACTACTTGCTCCAAAAGAAGTTTATCCGTTTGGATACCGCTGAGAAACTAACGGTAATTCTTTCGGCCATAGGAATTGCTTTAATCATTTTGGTACTTGTTTCGTTGATTTGTTTTTTCGGAACCATGGCTTTGGCCTTCTATTTAGGCAATACGCTCAACAATATTCCACTAGGCTTCATCATCGTAGCAGGTATCATCGCTTTCGTACTGATCATATTCTATTGGAACAGAAAACGATTTGTTGTAGAACCATTGGCTCGTTTTATCGGACATCTGTTCGCAGCAGAACAAAATAATACAGAAAATCATGGAACAGAAACTTCCAAAGTTGAATAACAGCAAGATTTACACATTGGATCTGATCCGTGAAGAGAAAAGACAAGTACGGAAACAGATTCAGGAAAGCAGTGACCGCATTCGGAACACCTATCAGAATATGGTGGCTCCTCCCAAACAACCCACCACCAAAATGGAAACGTTTATGAATGCCTTTGATCAGGGTATGGCTATATATGATGGGATAATGATGGGTATGCGGATTGTAAGAAGCATACGAAGCATATTCGGTTCTTCAAGAAAAAAGAAGAGATGGTAAATGAACCTTCATCACCATCTCTTCTTTTTTCGTTTTCTATTTATCATTTCCTTCCGGCTTTCTTCAAGGCTTCAGAAACTTTCATTTCCAGATCACCATCATAAGCTACGACATAAGCTCCAGGGAAATCATCTGCAATACTTTTAAGTTTCTGACGTACAGGAGCATAATCGGTATTTTCAAAATACAGGCATTTGTAGAAATCACCTTTTTTCACATAACGCACCGGCCAAAGTCCTTTCAGACGTTTATCTTTTTGAGACAGTTCCTCACGTACCGCCATCAACTGAATGTAAAAACGGACACCGCTTGCAACAGTCTTTGTTTTCCCAACCTTTGACTCCGCCGACTCTTTCTTGACCTTTGCTTCTGATTTCTTTTCTTTATTTTTCTCTTTCAGATTATCGCTCTTTCCCTGTTTGCCTTGTTTTCTTTCAGCGTTGCGGTCAGCCTTCTTCTCCTCTCCGTCTTTCGAGTTCTTACGTTTCGTACCTTCTTTCTCCTCTGGCTCGGCAACTTTTCCACTCAAGGCCAACTGATGCGAAGCTTCGTCGAATATACCCATGGACGGATCCAGTTTCATCGGTACATTCTCTGTTTTCCGGGCATTCCGTGAGATTTTCAGTTCGGCTAGACGCTCTTTTGCCTTTCCTTCCTTCAACGTATTGCGATAAGCCAAAATCGCATTAAAAATTGAAGCGGAAACATCTTCCACACCTTTTTGTGACGTCAGGTAGCTTTCTTCATCCCAAGTGGAAATAAAGCCCACCTCAGTAAGAATTGCCGGCATCATGGTATTCATCAGCACATAGAAACGAGCCTGCTGCACCCCACGGTTTACCCGAGCACCGGCTTTGATATATTCTTCCTGCACCAAGCGGGCCATCAGCTCACTGTTGTCCATATTCCGAACGCGCGCTGATTCCAACAGCAGAGTATTCTTGTATTTCTCCTCGTAGTCCTTCTCAAACTTACGGGCAGAGCTGTTCTCTTTTTCAGCCACCTGCCCGGCAACATGACACACGGCATCCCCCACAAAATAAGTTTCCGTACCACGGGCTATTTTGTTGCTCTCGGAAGAATTGGTATGAATGGATACAAACAGATCAGCCTCTCGCTCGTTGGCAATCTGTGCCCGTTCGTCCAATGTCAGATAAACATCCGACTGACGCGTAAGCACCACCGTGATTTCCGGATGCGACCGCAAGCGGCGCACCAACTCCAATGCCACATTCAAATTGATATCCTTTTCCAAGGCATATTCTCCCTGTGCGCCGATATCGTGTCCGCCATGTCCGGCATCAATCACCAAAACAAAATCATCTTTTGATATATCTGCACTTTCTGCAAATCCCGACAAGGTAAACAAGCAACCTGCCAATATACATTTTGTCCTCAACCTGAGGAACATCATCTTTCCCTTAAAAAACATCCTTATTTTAATTTTACGGGCAAAGGTACAAATTTTCAAAAAAAACTTATACCTTTACTCTCGAAATAAAAATAATAATAAAAAGAATGAGTGACGGAAACTTTAATCGCAACTTGCTCCCCTACACGCCATACCAAAGCGGAATGAAAGCCGGAAAATCCATGGCGCGCATGAAAGCTCTCGAAGCTTTCAAAACATACCTCCAAAGCAAAGGTAATCTGGATTCGCAAACCATGGAAAAAGAGTGTATGGAATTTAAAAAACTTCTTGAGAAAGCAATTATCTAAGGATTTTTGAGCTAAAAACACAAAAGGAATGCACTTTTAGAGAAAAATATCGCCAAAAAGTTTGCATAATCAAAAAAAAACCGTACCTTTGCATCGCTTTCGAAAACAAAGCCTTCTTATAAAGAAGTTTGGAAAGGTGGTAGAGTGGTCGATTACAGCGGTCTTGAAAACCGCCGTGCTGAGAGGCACCGGGGGTTCGAATCCCTCCCTTTCCGCGGAAAGAATAAAAAAGGTGATCAATTTTTGATCACCTTTTTTATTATATACTTATCAACAGGACTCCGCAATATTATTTTATAATTTTCATGAACACACAATGAATAGCGCGTCCTCCGCCCAAAGTACTCTAGTACTTTGCCTGAAGTACCCCGGTACCTTGCCCAAAATACTCCAGTACTCCGTCCGAAGTACTGAAGCAACTTTGGACATGATTCATGAAATCTATTACCTTATAGCATCAACGTTTGGTTACGGCTATCATAAATGTAACAGCAACAACCGCAATAGAGATTCCGACAAGAATATTTGTTGTCAACGGCTCACCAAACATCAGAGTGCCAACAAAAATGGCTGTTATAGGCTCAAACACTCCGAGAACAGACGCCTTTGTAGCCCCGATATTTCGGGTCGCAATAGCAAGTGTTGCTGTCGAAACAATCGTAGGTAACAACGCGAGCCCCACAAGATTAAGCCAGTCAGACGCACTCACGATGCCCGCTGTTATTGCCGTGTCGGAACAAACAATCTTTCCCAAGAAGATAATTGCTCCCACCATAAGCGCATAAAAAGTCAGTAAGGAATTAGAAAGACTGGCTATGGCCTTGCTGCGATTGATGATGACAATAAAAAGAGCATAGACCAAAGCCGAAGCCAGCGATAGGACGACTCCTATCGGATTGACAGTCTGGCTGCCATCTCCCTGGGTCATCACAAGCACTCCTCCAAAGGTTGCAGCAATGGAGAGCCATACCGGCCATGAAGGAACCACCTTCAAGAATACCATGATGATAGCCACAAGGACGGGATATAAGAATATAAGCGTCGTGGCCAAACCGGAAGCAATGTAATCATAAGATGCAAAAAGAAAGATGCTGCTCGAAGTATACAATAATCCGAGAAGAAATAGTATACCGGCCTGTTTTCGGGAGACGCGGAAACTCTGCTTACGGAACAGCAGGAATATGCCCAATAGCAATACGGCAAAAATATAACGGAAAAATAAAATAGATTCGGTTGCCGCACCGTTTTTCATCAGCGGAACAGCAAACAACGGATTTAGTCCATAGGTTACGCCGGTAATGATTCCGGCCGGATAACCGATCATCGCATTTTTACTCAGTTTCTTCATATTTATAAACCAGATTTGTTTTTCGGGACGCAAAATTAATCATTAAAGATGAAATGCATGCTGTCCCGACAAACATTATCCGTTTTTCATTAAAAATAATAGGATAAAACGCAGAATAAAGCAAATTTGAGTATTCTCTCTGACAGTCAGAGAGTTTGACTTTGGATGGAACAAATTGGCATAAGGTCGGGAAAACGGATTTAGGCAGATTGCAGA
>CALUIU010000027.1 GCA_944320795.1 Candidatus Paraprevotella stercoravium
CCGTAGATACGGGCCACACCGTCGCTCACCTGCAGAACGGTACCCACTTCGTCAAACTGAATCGAAGCATTGATGCCGCGCAACTGCTGGAGCAGCACTTCTGAAATCTCGCTTGGTTTAATATTTTCAGGCATAATAATTCATTCTGTTTTGTTTCAGAAAAGTCGTCAGCCTCAACTAAACGATTCTTCTGTTCTTGTCAATAAACTGTTTCTTCACCCCTCGAAGCTGACTGGCCACACTGGCATCCACACGATGGAACTCCATGAGCAGAATATATCCGCCCAACAGTTCGGGATCAACCTTTGTGTCAAATTCAATGGTTCCGGCCACTTTCCGGGTAATCAGTGCGCGCAAGGCATCCTTCGTTTCACGAGGCAGAGGAACCGCCGTAATCAGTTTTCCGCGATGGATATTCTTTTCCGTACGATAAAGATCCATATAGGAATAAAAAATGAACAACAGCAGTTTTTCACGTCCTTTGTCCAACACCAGTTTCAGGAAACGAGTCAGCTCTTCGCAAGTCACTCCCCTACGGGAAGCCTCTTCCAACAGAGCCTGTTTCTGACTTTTGTCTACCGTAGGATTTTCAAGAGCCAAGCGCAGTTCGGGTACTTTCAAATAATGACGGATAAAGCCTTTCACCTGCTTGTAGACCAAATCTTCGTGATTACTGTCTTTGGCATAGGCAAGCAGCGCTTTGGCATAACGTCTGGAAATTGCACCTGAATTCATATCTCTTATTTTTTAGATGCCGTTACCATTTCGTCGATCAGGCGGTTCACCAAGTCAAGTTGCTCCTGTTCTGATTTCAAATCCTTGCGCAGAATTTTCTCGGCCACATCAACCGAAAGGATGGCTACCTGCTGGCGTATATCGTTCAAGGCACTTTCTTTCTCGGCCACAATCTGCAGGCGCGTTTCTTCGAGCGCCTTCTGTGCCTCCAGCTGTGCCCGCACACGAGCTTCCTTAATCACCCGGTCACGGGTCTGTGAAGCCTCTTTCAGAATGCGGGTCTGCTCGTCACGCGCCTCTTTCAGCATGCGGTCGGTTTCCTCACGCACCTGTGCCAGCTGTTCGTTGGCCTGGCGGGCAGCCTCGAGCGACTGATCAATATACTTTTTCCGTTCTTCGACCATTCCGATGATCACGGGGAAGGCATACTTGGCCAGTATGAAAAATACAACCCCGAATATAATGATCATCCAGAAAACGGTACCGGGATCCGGCGTTAATAATCCCATATTCTTAGGTTTCTAGATTATAAGAACAATGTCAACAAACAAACGACAATGGCAATCAGAGCCACACCCTCGACCAAAGCGGCCGCAATGATCATGTTGGTACGCAGATTGCCGGATTCTTTAGGTTGGCGTGCCATGGCATCCATTGCAGAACCACCGATGCGACCGATACCCAGTCCGGCACCCAATACAGCGATACCTGCACCAATAGCTGCACCTAACTTACTAATACCTACTCCTGCTGCTGCTTGTAATAATACTGATAGTAACATAATCTTCTGTTTTTAATTGTTTTGAATAAATATTTTTACCTTAAATTATTTCTCTACGTGTTCGTGTTGGATACGCGACAGTCCGATAAACACGGAAGACAGCATGGTGAACACATAAGCCTGAATGAATGCCACCAGCAACTCCAGCGCGTCCATGAAAATTCCGAAAAGAACAGCCACAACCGTCATGGAACCGTTGATTACCGGACCGGCCTTGACTGTGATAAAGATGATGGCCACCAGACTGAGCACGGCGGCATGTCCGGCCATGATATTGGCAAACAGACGGATCATCAGCGCAAACGGCTTGGTAAAGATTCCGAAGAACTCAATCAATGGCATCATCGGTATGGGCACCTTCAGCCACGTCGGCACATCCGGCCAAAAGATATCCTTCCAATAAGTCTTGGTTCCATACACATTGGTCAAGATGAACGTACACAAAGCCAACACCATGGTTATGGCAATATTACCCGTCACATTGGCTCCTCCCGGGAAGATCGGAACCAGTCCCATCAGGTTATTGATCAGGATAAAGAAAAAGGCTGTCAGCAGATAAGGCGCGTAACGCTTGTAGTCCGGTCCGATACCTCCTTTGATGACATCGTCATGAATCATCAGAATGAGATACTCCATCATGCCCACTCCTCCTTTCGGTGCCCCTTGCGACACCTCATGGCGCTTATACCACCGGGCGCAGGCCAGCATAATCCAGACCAGCAAAACGCTGTTGATCATCATGGCAAGCACATTTTTGGTAATGGAAATATCCCATGGGCGTATCTCATTGCCGGAAGCATCACGCTCAACGATCTTGTCCTTGTAGGCTCCCTCCCGGGCAATGTAAAGACCTTCATAAACGGCTCCATCCTCCAATCGTGCCGAAGAGAAGCAATGCCATCCGGTGCTGCTCTTGACGATGACCGGCAAAGGTATGCTCACTTTCTTATCACCCACAGTCACAATGTGCCATTCATATGCATCCTGTATGTGTCCGAACACTACTTCATTGACATCCACCGGTTGCGCCTCTTCCTCGGCACGGGCTCCGGCCGGAAGCATCAGCAGCCCCAAACACAGAATCAATAGTAAACGAATCTTTTTCATTCCTCAAACTTTCTTTGATATATTTGCTCAAACCTCACAAAGAACTCTGTTTCAAATACCAGAAACCCGATATAATAGAGGATGAAGGTTAAGAAGCATCTGGACACCGGTTCCTCACAAAGCAGACCGTAGAGCAATAGAAACAGCACGCTCAACAGGAGTTTCATGCATTTGGAACCCAAATAGACCCAGATTAATTGTTTTACTTTATGGCTGCCGAAGAACTCAAACAGAAAAATGTAAATCAGTCCGTAGATATAGAAGAAAAGAGGAACCAGCGGAAAACCCGCAAAGTAGTATTCCGGACAACAGAGCCAGAACACACCGCGTCCCAACAAGGCCAAAACCAACGTCATCATCGTCAGCTTAATGATAAAGACCCTTCTTGTTTTCTTCCAGAACTGCATCATCTTTCTTTTGTTTTTAATCCTTGGCTTCAGTTATATGCTCCACACAAACAGACACGGTGTCGTGATTGACCTCTACAAATCCGCCAGACACCCCAAACCGGTAGGTGGTATCTCCGCCCTTGAATTTGAGCGTTCCGTCCGTCAGACTGGTGATTAAGGGAGCATGGCCGGGCAATACGGAGAACAGGCCGGAAGCTCCGGGGATCTCTACATAACGCACGTTACCCTCGAAAACGGTTTTCTCCGGCGAAACGACCTTGAGTGTCAATAAATCCTTCTCCATAATCCTTTTATTTTTGTGCGGCTTCCATCAGTTTCTTTCCTTTCTCTATGGCGTCTTCGATCGTACCCACATTCAGGAAGGCCTGTTCCGGCAAATAGTCTACCTCACCGTCGAGAATCATCTTGAAGCCCTTGATCGTGTCTTCAATGGAAACCATAGCACCCGGAACTCCGGTAAACTGTTCGGCCACGGCAAACGGCTGTGACAGGAAGCGTTGTACACGACGGGCACGGTTCACGGTAATGCGGTCTTCATCAGAAAGCTCGTCCATACCCAAAATGGAAATGATATCCTGCAATTCCTTGTTACGCTGAAGAATCTGTTTCACGCGCTGAGCCGTCTCATAATGTTCCTGTCCCACAATCAGCGGATCCAGAATACGGGAAGTGGACTCCAACGGATCTACGGCCGGATAAATACCCAGCTCCGTAATCTTACGGCTCAACACCGTAGTGGCATCCAAATGGGTAAAGGTTGTAGCCGGAGCCGGGTCGGTCAAGTCATCGGCCGGCACATACACCGCCTGCACGGAAGTGATGGAACCGTTCTTGGTAGAGGTAATACGCTCCTGCATTTTTCCCATTTCCGAAGCCAGTGTCGGCTGATAACCTACCGCAGAAGGCATACGTCCCAGCAGTGCGGAAACCTCTGATCCGGCCTGAGTGAAACGGAAAATGTTATCAATAAAGAACAGGATATCTTTTGGTCCTTCATCGGTTTGTGAGTCACGGAAAGACTCGGCTAATGTCAAACCGGAAAGAGCTACGGAAGAACGTGCTCCAGGGGGTTCATTCATCTGTCCGAACACCATGGCCACCTGTGATTTTTCCACTTCCTTATAATCTACCTTGGAAAGATCCCAATGGCCCTCTTCCATGCTTTTCAAGAATTCATCTCCGTATTTGATGACTCCGGATTCAATCATTTCGCGCAACAGATCGTTTCCCTCACGTGTACGCTCACCTACTCCGGCAAATACTGAAAAACCGTTGTGTTTCTTGGCGATATTGTTAATCAACTCCTTGATCAACACGGTTTTTCCTACACCGGCTCCACCAAACAGACCGATCTTTCCACCTTTCAAGTAAGGTTCCAACAAATCGATCACCTTGATACCCGTAAACAATACTTCCTGAGAGGTTGACAAATCTTCAAATTTAGGGGGATCTTTGTGAATGGGCTGTGCGCCTTCGACAGACAGATGCTGCATACCGTCAATAGTCTCACCTACTACGTTCATCACACGTCCCCGGATTTGCGCTCCTACCGGCATGGTTATAGGCTTACCGGTTGAATAGACTTTCATCCCACGCTGCAAACCATCAGTACTGTCCATGGCTACGGTACGCACGGTGTCCTCACCGATGTGCTGCTGCACTTCAACAATCAGCACACGACCGTCATTGCGTTCGATTCTCAATGCATCATGAATGCTTGGCAAGTTTTGTCCCCGGTTCACCTCAGAATGTTCAAAATGAACATCTACAACCGGACCGATCACTTGCGAAATATGTCCAATGATTCCTGACATAAAACTAATTTTTATACCTTAAATAATATTCTTTTTACCTTGTTTATCCTTTTTTCAGACTTCCCGAAAACTTTGTTGTTTCTGGTTATTTCCGTCTGATTTTTAATCTTTTCACACTGCAAAAGTAGGAGTTTTTTTTCTTTTTGGTAAATTTGAAAAATTAATTATTTTCATCCTTATCATTAATTTCGCTTATGGAACTTACACCTCTGAAATACTTTTGCAAATTGTCGGAAGTGCTTTCATTTACAGAAGCATCCAAAGAACTATTCATCACACAAAGCACTTTATCACAGAGTATTAAACAACTAGAAGAGGAGCTGGGTGCTCCGCTCTTCGACCGGATAGGTAAAAAAATATATATTACTGAGGCCGGACAGAGTTTCTTGAACTATGCACGCAAGGCATTGGAAGAGATCTCGTCAGGCATTGAAGAAATCAAAGAAAAACAGCAGATCTTCAACGGCAAGATCCGCATTGGAGTAATTCATAGTCTATACCCGTTTATCAGCAGCTGCATCCTGAAATTCTCACGCCGTTATCCCGACGCGCAACTATCCATCTATTATTCACATTCCATCCTGGAACTGGTAGAGATGGTCAGCAATAACGAACTGGATTTTGCGTTGAGTTACAAACCCGACGAAGTAGGTTCTGTTCTGGAAGTCCGCTCTTTTCTGAATTTTCCTCTATGCGTTATAGCGGCCAAAGACCATCCGGCAGCGGTAAGAAAAGTGTTCGATCTGAAAGATCTGAATGACTATCCTCTGGCTCTGTTCCCCAAAAACCTATACACCCGTAAGGTTATTGAAAGAATGTTGTTAAAACATCATATTAAAGTGCGGCCACAGGTAGAGGTGAACAGTACGACTATTCTGTTGGAGATGGTTGCTACAGGACATTGGATCTCCCTGCTGTCGCAGGATATTGCCCGCCACACGCCCGATTTGAAATCCATCCCCATCAAAGGCAGCGGCGAATCCATGCAAGCAGCTTTTCTCTCTCTCAAAGGAAAAAAGAAATCCCTGCTTACAGAAAAATTCATCGACATGCTGAAAGAAATCCATCAGGAGGACAAACGTGAACGTATGAAAGAAAAAGAAACGCACCAGGCACAAAAGCTGGAGAATCATACAACAGAATAAAGAGATCTTGATTTCATTCTCTATAAATATAAAAAAGAGCCATATCTTCATCCTGTCACAGGAATCAGATATGGCTCTGAGATTTTATTTATCTATTAAGATATATGCCGGACAGTTTAGAACTTAAAGCCCAAAGTCATGGCCACCTGATGACGGTTCAGATTCACATTTACCGGATCAAGAAGCGTAGTCGGGTCTCCCGTATAATCCGGATCCGTTACGTAACTGTCATCAAAAGCATAAAAATCAGCAGACTGACTACGGAACTTATACACAAAATCCATATAAAAGTTCTTTTTCTTATATCCTATACCGAGAGTATAAAGATTAGCGTCAGACTTATTCATATAATCTGTATACGTACTATAGTTAAGAGCATAAGAATCCAGATACTGACTCATGCGCGCAGTCTGTTCATAAGCCGTTGAATAGTAATTATAACCAACACGTCCGGTCCAGCAGTCGGTCAGTTTAAATTCCATTCCGAACTTGAAATTATGACCGGTCTTGAGATTAACAGCCGCGTCCTCGTTCATGGCCTGATCTTCACGGGTTCCTCCCCAACTGTCATAGTCAACATAGCCCATATTAGTCAGACTGTAGTTTACATACTCGTACTCTGCGCCAATAGCGAAGAAATCTCCGATGGTATGTCCTGCACTGACACGCAACTTCCAGGGCGTACGGATTGTATAATTCAAATAATTATCCTCCGGGCCATAATAACGATACAAATTGGCATTGTCATAAATGCCCTTAGAATCATAATGCGTATCTACATACATATCGCCAACAGTCTCCAGAGTATAAAAAGTAGGAGTCTCTACAGCCAGTCCCAAACGGAATGCGGAATTCTCTATCGGACGCACGATAAAACCAAACTTGGCATTAACCCCATAGCCGCTGGTACTTTGCATGGAATAGGCATTATAATCATAATAATTCCCGGCATTCTCATACAATTCCGTATAGAAAGACTCTGAATAATAATCAATATAATCCACTCCAAAGGTCACACCCAGATAGAAACGATCTTTCAGATTGGCAGAGAAGTTAAAGTCAAATCCCTGCAATGAGCCCTTGGTCACACGGGAAAACTGATTGCCTTGCGACGGCTGTCCAAAGAAAACCCCATCTTCTGTCTGATTCAACAAAAAGCCATCATAAGCCGTTGTCGCCAAGTCACCCGGAAAATAAAAGGTATCTCCTTCGGGCTCACCAAACAGATTGGTCAGACTGGCCAGCAGCTGTGTCTGGGAAAGACCCTTCGTATTTCTGTTGTCGGCCACAAAAGAGTGATCATAATTGGCCTTTTTCTGATAGTTTGCACTGAAATTCAGGTATTTCAATACCGGCCCCTTAATAGGCGCGCTTAAAACAAATCCCAGTTGATCCAGAGAAAAATGGGTAAAGTAATCATTCGGAGCACTCTTGTCCGCCTGCGTCATCACACTGATGGTTCCAGAAATATCATCTTTGCGAAAAAGACCGATACCGGCCGGATTGGAAGCAATCACTGACATGTCTGCTCCCAAAGCTCCTAATGCACCTCCCATACCCACATACCGGGCTGTACCATTCAGATCTGTTACCGAAGTCATTTGCTCATTCACATAGGTATTCTGCGCAAAGGCTCCACCTGGCAGCAATAAAAGCACTGCCGCAAAGGCTCCATAATATCTATCTTTCATCTGTATTCCATTTTTATGCATTTAACATAGAGTTTTAACGGGCACCGCGAGAAACTCTGCCACCGCGGGCACCTCCTCCAGAACCGCCACCTACCCGCACAGGCGTTGAACGCTCAAAAACCGGACGGGAATAAGAACTGTTGGTGCGTTCGGTTGAACGGCGCGGAATCACGACCCGTGAACTGCGGTTTGTGGTCCGTGCACTTCTTTGCGTGGTATTAGTGGTATTAGAAGTACGCGCGCCACGTGTTGTCGTAGAGCGTCCGCTTGTATTTCGGCGTACGGTTGTACCTTGGACCGGACGACCGCTCGTTCTACTCACCACACCGGTACGGCCCAAAGACGGACGGGGTGTGCGGTAAGTCGGATGCGGGCGATAATGTCCACCGGAATACACCGGCCAATAATGATGGTGATGCCAGTAAGGGTAATGCCATCCCCAACTTATTCCAAAGCCCCAGCTCCAGGATGGATAGCCATAATGAAAGCCCCACCAGAAACCGGTCCGCCAGGGAGAATAATAATATGGATTCCAAACTGTGGGAAAAGCATACGCATAAAAACCGTCATCGTAAACATTCCAGTATATGGAATTCGGACCATAACACAGATCCCAATACAATGGACTGCTCACAGGAACACCGACTGTAGGTGAACGGAAAGCCAAGATACGTTTGGCGTATTCATAATCTTCTTCCGATCCGTCAAAGCCATCAACCCACTGTCCGTCTTCTTCCTCTTCTTCCACATTCTGTTCAGACACCCAAACACTATCCGGTTCACTGAAACGATAACGCCGGTTATATTCATCCACATCACGCACTTCACCGGTTTCTTCCTGATCTACAAAAGTAAAGGAATATCCCGGCGAACTCTTTATTTTCAGTTCGCGAGTAGTCGTCACCGTCTGCTCTGTCGCTTTTTTTGCCGGCTGTTCTTCCACCTTTTCCGGCTGTGTTTTCTTTTTGGGGATAAAGTACATGTCATCCTGCGCTCTCAGGGAAAGCGGCACCAAACCTAGCCCAAGCGCAAATAATACCCATATTCTGTTCTTCATAATCATCTTATATTAAGTACCTATGCAAATATAGAATATAAGCAGTTGCAAGCAAAAAAAAAAGATGTAATAAAAGTTATACAACAATCATTTGAGTAAAATTTTAGTATCTTTGTTTGAACATTTTATTCACAATAAATTTAGCAGATCATGAAATATGTTGAAGTTATCTTCCAACTGAATCCGTGGAACGAAGCTGCTTCGGATATATTGGCGGCCCTTTGCGGCGACATGGGATTCGAAACCTTTGTAACAGAAGAACCTCTGATAAAAGGCTACATCCAGAAGAGTTGCTTCGAAGAGCAGCAATTACGCGACACACTGGATTATTTCCCGATGCCGGAGGTTACAATCACCTATAGTGCCGCAGACGCAGAGGACAAAGACTGGAATGAGGAATGGGAAAAAAACGGATTTGAACCGATCATTATCGGATCAGAACTTACCGTGCAGGGCATCGGACACAATTGTAATCCAAACACCCGATATGAAATTCAACTTGACCCGAAAATGGCATTCGGTACCGGAAGCCACGAAACCACATACATGATTCTGGAGCAACTGCTCACCATGGACCTGAGCGGAAAGCAAGTACTGGATGCCGGATGCGGCACCGGTGTATTGGGTATTATGACCGCACTCAAGGGAGCAGAAAAAGTAATGGCATATGACATTGACGAATGGAGTGTAAATAACACGCGCACCAATTGCATGCTGAACCATGTAGAAAATATTACAGTACATGAAGGTGACGCTTCCGTATTGCAGAACCTGAAAGAACAGTTTGACCTGGTATTGGCAAACATCAACCGAAATATACTGGTTGCGGATATGCCCCATTTTGCACGTGTGCTGAAAAGTGGCGGTCAGCTGATTCTAAGCGGTTTTTATATGGAAGATATTGACCAACTGATACAGACTGCAGAGAAATTGGATATGCGGCAAGAACTGCAGAAGGACAGAAACGGCTGGGCCTGTCTGGTGCTTTCAAAGAAATAGTTCTATATCCAAAATCATATTGTCTGTTTTTTTTACCTAAAAACGATAGCAAAAAATAAAGCTGAAACACCCAAAAAAAATCGTCAGGACGATTTGATTATTTCGTCCTGACGATTTTTTCATTTTCTCCCGATGATTTTTTCAAAACGTCGGGAGAAATTTTACAATATATGTAACACTTTGTTTACCAACAGTTTATCAAAAACAGGATTTTTACGGGCAAACACATTGGATTTGTGTGTATTTTTTACCCAAAAATCTCAGATCAACCTCAACGAATTATCATTTCTGTAAACCTCATCAGAAATTATAATTCAGACTCATACCAAAAACTTTATTGGTACGGCTATAAACATTGGTTCCGGACTGCCCGGTCTCATAATAATTGGCAGAAGCCTTGGTATAGTCACTGTATTTAGTCCAGAAATAAGCCACGTCCAGACTCAAATCGTCATTGAAGTGGACCCGTGCACCTCCTCCCAAAGAATAGGAATCACAAGAGAAACTGATATCTGTCTGGAAGTCATCACTCAATCCATAATTTGTTTTCTGGAAACCACCACTCAAAGTGATGTACTTCATCACATCCCACTCTACACCGGCAAGATACTCATGAGTGCCATGTTTCAGAGTTTTCTGACGGTCATCTGCCATTCTCGCATTCTTGTCATCAAAGAAATGATATTCAACGGAAGCACGCAAACAAGGCAGAATCTCATAGCCTGCGGCTACAGAAAGCATGGCCGGAATATCACTTGGTGTATTCACCCCCTCTTTGTAATCAGCCAGAAAAGATTCATCCACATTAAACAGTTCCATCTCTGTATTGACATTCTCAATATTCAGATTGGCCTTGAACTCGTATTTCAAACCGATATTCAACTTGTTCCACTTAAAATCGGCTCCCAAGATTGGAGTTATTCCCCAGCCTCGCTGATCACATTTCAGGTCTATATCCGCCAATGTTGCATCGGGCAAACCAAGAACCGGAGCCACCGCCTTATAATCATCAGTCAAGGAAGCATTCAGATATCCTTCATAACCACCGGTAAAATAGTTCATACGACCACCGGCATACACCGACACCCAGTCGTTGATCCGATAGCTCGCTCCCAACTGAACGCCATAGATATACTGTTTGCCATCCATGGCCGAGTTGATGTTATACATATTCGGTTTTACAGCCCCTGCTGTTTTTTTAGCAATCAGCCCGGTTGCCAAAGCATTAAACATCGGAAGTCCGTTACTGAAAGAAGCCTTACCACCGCCGCCGGTAATGGCGAAAGCCGCAGAAACCACCCAGTTGTTCTTTTTATATGCTCCATGAAAGGAAGGGATAATCGGAGCAGATGCAGTACCTTTGAATTTTTGGGTTGTATTTTTTCCATCCAATGTCCACAGAGGAGAAGTGGCACTGATTTCACGAGTCTGATAAGCGCTTTGTCCGGTCAAAGACAAAAAGACACCATCCTTAGGTAAAAATGCCAAACCGGCCGGATTACTATACACTCCATCAATGTCAATGGAAGCACCACGGGCAGCCATACGTAAGAATGCCGCATGCTGATTGGTATTTGTCAGATAATCACCGGCATAAAGCGGACTGGATAAAACTAAAGCAAACGCTCCGATAAATAATTTTTTTTTCATTTTTTCTTATTTTGTCATTCAACAGGACAAAGATAATAGTTTTTATTGAAACTGTTTCTATTGAAACCATTTATTTCCAATTTTTCTTTAACAAAAATGCAATATTTTATATACTTGCAAACAAAAAAGAGGATTTTATATTAAAAATACCTGATGAAACAGAGTTCCTTTTTACTCTATTTCATCAGGTATGGTCATTTCTTCCAACTCCTGCAAACTGCCGTTAAACAGATTACAGTCTACATTTCCTTTTATTCCCTTGAGTTTTCCGCTGTCGGTATATTGCCAAAAATGCCATGGACCTTTATAAGAAAGCTTATCTACATAATAATGAGCAATCCAAAACGGATACGTATTCAGCAACGAATCACTCAAATATTTCAGCTTGAACTTGTAACCGGAATAAATAATCGGTTTCACCTTGTAACGTTCTTCCACTAAAGAAAGCCATTTCTTTACTTCTCGCTGAAGATCCTCCTTAGAAAGATCACCGGCCTTTTCCACATCGAGCACCGGCGGCAAATCACCCGGCTCCAGATGAACCTGCTTCATAAAAAACTGAGCCTGGCGGGTTGCATCCACATCTGGTGTGTAGAAGTGATACACCCCACGGATAAAATCATTCTTTTTGGCCTGATAAAAATTAAGGTTGAAATTTTCATCGACAATGGAAACACCCTCTGTACCTTTAATGAAGACAAAACGTACCGGAGAAGACTGTATACTGGCGTTACGCAACATTTCCCAGTCAATATTACCCTGATAACGCGAAATGTCTATACCATGTACATCATAGCCCGAAGGATAGCCTTCATCCTGATACAAGGCTTTCCAGCGAAATGAAAACGGGTCGACAAAAAAATAATAAAAAAACAATATATAGGCAACAGCCACCAAGATGGCACCGAGCCATACCTTCCAGGCCGGAATCTTCAAGAAAGGAAAAAGTTTCTTTCCGCTGCCGCGTTTGCTCCTCGGCTTCCGTCGCACCGTCGCCTTGCGGACCGCATTTGATGCAGAGGACGCTTTTCGGGCCTTGAGAACTACTTTTCTTTCTTTTTGTGTTGTCATATATATTATGGGTTATAATTAAGGTATAAAAAGATCCCCTCATCGGAAATAAGACAAGGGGATCTTGTTGTTACGTCATGTTACTGAAATTACTTAGCCTGCTCTAACTGCAAAGTCTTAGTCGGCTGATCGCATACTTCAGACGGACCGAAGTACTGGATTGGACCAGGATAAACGAAGCAAGTCTCACGAGCCCACTTGTCACGGTTAGCAACGAATGTCTTGAATGGAGCACCGTCCAGACGAACCAGAGCCTTCTTGATAACCGGCTTCATTTCACCGTGACGTTTCTCCATATTCATCATCATAGTGATAGGCACACCACCGGCAACCCAGTCAATAGCAGGAGCTGTAGTGTTCTTAACGATAGCCATATAACCGGTCTTACCGTTAGCGATCAACATAGCAGCGCTGGTACCCAAAGCGTAGCAGTAGTCAGCATCGTAGTTAGATGGAGCAGCGCAACGTCCTTCGTAACCGAAGAAGTGGTGCAGCGGAGCGAACTTGCCTACATACTTGCCTTCCTTCTTCCACTCAGCCAACTTGCTGGCAACCATCTCTGACAGCAATTTCTCTGTCTCGATCAAAGATACCTGTACGTTTCCGTGTGGGTCACGCTCCAAAGTCAACTGAGCAGCAACGCCCAATGGCAGTGACTCGTAAACAGCCTTGTTCTCAGCAGACAGTTTGCTCAGAATCCATGCACGCTGCTCGTCCTTCTCAACAGCTTCGCCTTCTGGAGTAGCCAACAGGTCGTTCAACTCGGCAATCAGTTTCTTCATAACCGGAATGAACTCGATCAGACCTTCCGGAATCAATACAGTACCGAAGTTGTTACCGTCAGCTGCACGGTCAGCAACAGTCTGAGCAATGTAAGTTACGATATCGTCCAGAGTCTGGTTCTTCTCCTCAACCTCCTCAGATACGATACAGATGTTTGGCTGTACCTGCAGAGCACACTCCAAAGCGATGTGAGATGCTGAACGACCCATCAGTTTGATGAAGTGCCAGTACTTGCGAGCTGAGTTGGCATCACGCTGGATGTTACCGATAACCTCAGCATAAGTCTTACATGCAGTATCGAAACCGAATGAAGTTTCAATCTGATCGTTCTTCAAGTCACCGTCAATAGTCTTCGGACAACCGATAACCTGTACGCCATAGTTCTTTGCAGCATAGTATTCAGCCAATACACAAGCATTGGTGTTAGAGTCATCACCACCGATGATAACAACAGCCTTGATGTCCAGCTCACGCAGGATCTCCAGCCCCTTCTCGAACTGCTCTTCCTTCTCCAACTTGGTACGGCCGGAACCGATCATATCGAAACCACCGGTATTACGGTACTCGTCGATGATGTCAGCAGTCAGTTCCTTGTAGTTATGGTCAACCAGACCACCAGGACCCAAAATGAAACCGTACAGCTTGTTAGCCGGATTCAAACGCTTCAAGGCATCGAACAAACCACAAATTACGTTGTGACCGCCAGGAGCCTGACCACCAGACAGGATAACACCTACATTAGTCTGTGCATATTCCTTAGCTTCACCCTGAACGAACTCGATCAGAGGCATACCGTATGTATTCGGGAACAATTTCTTGATTTCCTCCTGGTCAGCAACAGACTGTGTAGGAGCTCCCTCCTTAACGATTACATTACCCTGCAGTCCTTTTGGTAACTTTGGCTGATAAGCCGCTCTTGCAATTTGCAGTGCACTTTTTTCCATAATTCTAAATATCGTTTTTAAAATTGATAATAAATATTCTTTTATCGATACAAAAATACGAATTTCCGCAGACATAAGGAAACATAATCTCATGAAAAAGTATTTTTTTTTGATTTCGTCACTCCGAACCGTTGTGATCCATTTTTTTTTATTACCTTTACGACACATTTATTCATTTAAAGTTATTGTATTATGGCAAAAAGAAGAATTTTAAAGAAAAATATCAATGGTATCTGTGGAGAACTTTTTCTGAGTTGCGCTTTTCTGGCCGGACAAAATCCAACGGCAGAGAAAAAAGAGCAGGCCAACAAGATTCTGACAGATATCATTAATCTGCAAAAAGACATCATTTCCCGAGTAAGTCATACAGAACCCGGCAGTGTAAAGCCTTTCTACAAGAAACTGAAAGAAGACTTTAACAAAGGCGTGGAAGAGATTATTGACAACATCGGAAAACTGGAAGAATGATCAAAGCATTAAGCAAAATAATCCTTTTTAAGTGGATGGGCTGGACTGCGGACATCACAGTCCAGCTCCCTTCCAAATGCATTATAGCGGTGGCCCCGCATACCAGCAACATGGATTTCATCATCGGTATCCTTTACAGCCGGGCCATCGGACTCAAAGCCAACTTCCTGATGAAGAAAGAATGGTTTGTCGGACCGCTCGGTCCTTTTATGAGGAGTTTGGGAGGTATCCCTGTTTTCCGAAGCAAAAAATGCAGTCTGACCGACCAGCTGGCAGAGGCTTCCAGACATATGGACACATTCCGACTGGCCATTACACCAGAGGGCACCCGATCCCGGGTCGAGGAATGGAAAAAAGGATTTTATTATATTGCATGGAAAGCTGAAATTCCGATTCTACTTTACGGACTGGATTTCAGAAAAAAACAAATCGTATGCCATAAAGCCATTGTTCCCAACGGCAACATTGAGGAACAAATGCAGGAAATCATCAACTATTTTAAGCCTTATCAGGGAAGACATCCCGAAAAATTCGGATTTCCAAAATGAATTGCATGAACAAAAGATATACCAGTTTCCTGGCAGGATTCTTCCTGCTGGGATTTTCTGTTTTTGCACAGAATGCAGAAACAAATCTAAAAAACCGGATCAATGATTATTTCAAAGAACTGAATATACCCATTTCTTTAGCGAGTCCGGCGCAAGCAAAAGTAGAACGGCTCATCATTGAGGATGAAAAAAAATCTGTCCGCATTTATGGTGATGAACTGTTCTCATCCATTTCATTCTCTGACAAAACAGTAGACAAGATTTATAAAGACGTGCGCAAACTGCTGCCCGAAAAATACAAAGGGTATGAACTGAGTATCTTAGGCGTCAATTATCCGATAGAAAAAATGATACCCAACAGCAGGGCACGAAAGAAAGATTCCGAAAAGTTATGGAAACGTAAAGACAATGACCGGATATGGGTTACCCAAGAATCTCCCAAGCCGGATTTTACCAAAGGGCTGCAAAACCGTCACTTTTCCGTGTGGGCCAGCCATGGACGCTACTACCGTCAGGAATCGGGCATATGGAAATGGCAGCGCCCAAATCTTTTCTGTACGAATGAAGACCTGCTTACCCAGACTTTTGTCATCCCCTACCTTATTCCGATGCTGGAGAACGCCGGAGCTTATGTATTCAGTCCGCGGGAACGCAACTGGCAGAAAAACGAGGTGATCGTTGACAACGACCGCCCGAATGACAACGGGGTATTTGAAATGGTAAACAAACGGCATGCCTGGACAAACGGTCCACAAAGAGGATTCTCCTGTTCTCCGAACCAGCAATTAAGCGACGGAGAAAATCCATTCTGCATGGGAACAACCATCCTGACCCAAAGCGTCGGAAAGAAATCACAAGCCTCTTATGCCCGTTGGACTCCCAATATTCCGGCTGACGGAAACTATGCCGTATACGTTTCCTACCCACAGGATCCGAACAATGTACAGGACGCAACATATACGGTTGTACATCAGGGCATCGAAACCACTTTTCACGTGAATCAGCGTATGGGAGGAAGCACATGGGTATATCTCGGGACATTTCATTTCTCAAAAGGACAGTCCCCACGAAATTGTGTTCTTTTAAGCAACTATAGTGATGACGAAGGCCTTGTCACGGCAGATGCAGTACGCTTTGGCAGCGGAATGGGAAACATTGTGCGAGGCGGCAGCACCAGCGGAATGCCCCGATTCCTGGAAGGAGCACGCTACTATGGACAATGGGCCGGCATGCCTTATGACGTATATAGCTCCAAACAAGGAACTAACGACTATGCGGATGATATTAATGTGCGCTCACGGACAACCAACTATCTGGCCGGAGGATCAGAGTATCTGCCCTCGGGCAACGGGCTGAATGTTCCGATTGAAGCGTCCATTGCCATACACAGCGATGCAGGAGTGCGCCGAAATGATTCTTATGTCGGCACATTGGGAATCTACACCACTCAGACTGACGATGGAATTTTCCCGGAAGGCATGTCGCGCCTGGCCTCCCGTGATTTGTGCGACATGATGGTATCACAGGCAAAGGATGATTTGACGCGCCTTTTCGGAAACTGGAACCGACGCCAGATGTTTGATCGGAATTACAGCGAGACCCGTGTGCCACAAATCCCATCTGTAATCATCGAAACTCTTTCGCATCAGAATTTTGCGGATATGAAAAAAGCACACGATCCGGTGTTCAAATTCCATCTGTCGCGCGCCTTGTATAAGGGTATCCTGAAATATACGGCCACCCAGCACGATCAGGACTATATCGTACAGCCGCTTCCGGTATCCAAATACTATACCTCCATTGATGTACCGCGCCGTACCATCACATTACACTGGTCTCCTACTCCTGACCCCCTGGAACCTTCGGCAAAACCGTCCGGATATATCGTCTACACGAAAATAGGAGAACAGGACTTTGACAACGGAACATATGTACGTGATCCCCGCTTTGCCATCAAGGCCACACCCAATACGCTATACAGCTTTAAGATATGCGCCCTGAACAGCGGAGGCTGCAGTATGCCATCAGAAGAACTTACAGCCTACATCGCCGAAAAAACACGGGCCACAGTACTCATTGTCAACGGATTCCAGCGTCTGGCCGGACCACAGCCTATCGAGACCGACTCACTCCAGGGCTTTGACCTGAATGCGGATCCGGGAATTTATTTAAATGCTTTTCCGGGATATTGCGGTGCGCAAATCAACTTTAACCGTACATCCATTGGACGTGAAGGGCCCAATGGACTTGGATATAGCGGCAACGAACTTTCCGGTATGCTTTTGGGCGGAAATACATTTGATTATCCTCGCCAGCACGGTATGTCTATTGCCGCAGTCGGAAACTATTCTTTTGCCTCATGCAGCCGTGACGCAGTAGAGCAGGGCGAAGTAAATCTGAACGATTACAATGCCGTAGACCTGATTCTGGGCTTGCAACGTAGCGACGGTTACAGTCTCAAAGACTATAAAGCTTTTACCCACCCCTTACAGAACGCATTGAAAGAATATGTCCGTATGCAAGGTAATCTGCTGGTCAGTGGCGCTTACATCGGATCAGACATGCTGGGAGTTGACGAACAACAGTTTACACAAAATATTCTGAAGTTCAAAACGTCAGGCAGAGTACAGGCCAATCAGATCCAGACGGTAACCGGTATGAACACCTCATGCTCCTTATACAATCAACTCAACGAGGAACATTATGCCACCACTTGGGTAGACTGTATAACCCCGACTCACGACTCTTTTGCCGTGATGCTCTATAACAATCAGGTAAGCGCCGGAATAGCCTATGCGGGACGCGACTACCGCTGCATGGCCTTAGGATTTCCGTTTGAATGCATCAAAGAAGGTCAAACCAGAGATAAAATGATGGCCGCAATCCTAAAATTTCTATTGACAAAATAGTTTTTTTAGAAAATCATACCTATATTTGTATCTCATATATACAACCTTAATAATAAATTTACCATGTACAAAATTCAAACCAACGCCACGGGAAGCCGTGAAATGTATATAACAGACGAACATTTGAAAACCATCAGGGATCGCTCACTCTTCAAAGATCTGGTAGGAAGCACCGGAATCGTCAATGAAGATGTGCTTGACAAACTGAAACTGATGGTGCGTTCGCTGATGGAAGCAGAACCGGACAGCCATGACCTGATTAACTTCAGCCACGAAGTGCTCTATAATGACAATATGAAAGCGCACGGACTGAACCAACTGCTGAAATTATATAAAAACTGGCTTCAAACAGAAGACGAAATCGAAGAAAACATAGAACAAGAACCCGAATAATAAAACAAAAAGAATTCATGAAAGAATATCGCTTGACAGACTGGTTGCCCACAACCAAAAAGGAAATGGAACTACGCGGATGGAAACAGCTGGACATCATTCTTTTCAGTGCCGATGCCTACGTGGACCATCCCTCCTTCGGAGTCGCCGTTATCGGTCGTATACTCGAAGCGGAAGGACTGAAAGTAGCCATTGTTCCGCAACCGGACTGGCATGGTGATTTTCGTGATTTCAAAAAACTCGGGCGACCACGACTGTGGTTTGGAGTAGCACCGGGCTGCATGGATTCCATGGTAAACAAATATACCGCCAACCGACGTCTGCGCAGCGAGGATGCTTACTCGCCGGACGGACGACATGACCTGCGCCCGGAATATCCGACCATTGTCTACACTCAGATTCTGAAGAAACTTTATCCCGATGTACCGGTTATATTGGGAGGCATTGAGGCATCTCTGCGACGACTGACACACTATGACTACTGGAAAGAGCGTTTTGCTCCAAGTATTCTGTGCGACAGCGGCGCAGATATGCTGATATATGGTATGGGCGAAAAACCGGTTCTGGAAATCAGCAGACGCCTGCTGGAATTGTGCGAAACAGGAAACGGCCCGCTTTCATATAACGAAGAGGGCGAAGCACAGATCAATGTCCGCGCCTTCAGACAGGCATTGCAACAAAAAGTTGCGGTGCCTCAAACTGTATCCCTGTTTCGGAAAGAAGATATCCCCCAGGGGATACAAGCTGATGATATCGTATTGCACAGTCACGAGGAATGCCTGAAGGAACCGAAAAAACAATCAGAAAACTTCCGGCATATTGAAGAAGAAAGCAACAAATATCATGCCTGCCGCATCATTCAACAGACAGGCGACCGGTATGTGGTGGTCAATCCCCCCTATCCTCCTATGGACCAGAACGAACTGGATCACTCTTTCGATTTGCCTTACACTCGCCTGCCGCATCCGAAATATAAAGGCAAACGTATTCCAGCCTATGAAATGATCAAATTCTCGGTCAATATGCACCGGGGATGTTTCGGTGGATGTGCCTTCTGTACCATCTCGGCCCATCAGGGTAAATTCATCATGAGCCGTAGTAAAGAAAGCATACTGAAAGAAGTCAAGGCCATCACAGAGATGGAGGGTTTTAAAGGCTATTTGTCTGATCTGGGAGGCCCTTCCGCCAATATGTATGCCATGAAGGGAAAAAACCTGAGCATCTGCGAAAAATGCAAGAAGCCGTCGTGCATACATCCCATCATCTGTCCGAATCTGAATACAGACCATACACCGCTGTTGGAAATCTATAAGGCGGTAGACGCGTTGCCGGGAATCAAAAAGAGCTTTATCGGCAGTGGTGTGCGTTATGACCTGCTGTTACATAAAAGCAAAGACGAGCACACCAATCAGGCTGCCGAAAAATATACACGTGAACTGATTACACGCCACGTCAGCGGACGCCTGAAAGTAGCCCCGGAACATACTTCCGACCGGGTTCTGTATCTGATGCGCAAGCCGTCATTCAGCTTGTTTGGAGAATTCAAACGGGTCTTTGACCGTATCAACAATGAAGAAAATCTGCGTCAGCAAATCATCCCTTACTTCATCAGCAGTCATCCAGGTTGCACAGAGGAGGATATGGCCGAACTGGCTGTCCTGACCAAACAGATGGACTTCCAGCTGGAACAGGTGCAGGACTTTACTCCAACCCCTATGACCGTAAGTACAGAAACTTGGGCTACCGGATATCATCCTTATACCCTGGAAGAGGTATATTCTGCTCACTCCGTAAAAGAAAAACTGGCGCAACGCATGTTCTTCTTCTGGTACAAGCCGGAAGAGCAACAGCGCATCCGCCAAGAACTGATCCGCATGAAAAGAACAGATCTGATAGACAAACTGTTCGGACAATCCTTCAATCGGAATTATAAACGGGAAGACAGCAAAAACGCCCGCAACCGGAAGCAGGAAAACGGGAACTACTCCGGGAAACGACGCCAGACAGAACGTACTCCGGCAAAAAGGAACAGACGATAAAAGCCAAAGACTATCAGCCGCAAAAGATTGAATCCCTATGATTTTTTATTTTTCAGGAACAGGAAATTCATTATATGCAGCACGCCATCTGGCCAAAGCTACGCAAGACAGACTGATATCTATCCCCGAAGAAATGAGCGATCCGGCATTTTCAAAAGAATATGCCTTATCGACAGATGAACGCATCGGATTCGTTTTCCCCATCCATTCCTGGGGGCCTCCGGAGATTGTGCTTCGCTTTATCCGTCGGATTCGCTTTGCCAATTATCAGAATCATTATTGCTTCTTCGTGGCTACCTGTGGTGATGACATGGGCTGCACCCAACAGATTCTGAAACAGGCATTGTCCGGCATCCACATCAATCTGCATGCCGGATTTTCCCTGATTATGCCGAATACTTATATTGCCTTGCCAGGATTCGACGTTGACTCGCCAGAGGTACAAAAAAGGAAACTGGAAGATGCGGTCCCCGAACTGGAACGGATGGAGAGCGATGTCTGCCGGAAAACAAATACTTTCCGACTACATCCCGGAGGCATGCCACGATTGAAAAGTTATCTGATACTGCCGCTGTTCAGGAAGTTCTTAATCAACGACAAGTATTTCCAGACAACAGACCAATGCATTGCTTGCGGCAAATGCGCACAGATATGCCCGACAAACAACATCAGGATAGAAAACAAACGCCCGGTGTGGCAAGGTCACTGTACGGCTTGCCTGGCCTGTTATCATGTCTGTCCCCAACGGGCAGTCTACTTCTTTGCGAAAAAGAACAAAGGTCAATATTTGCACCCGGATTTATTGAAATATGGAAAAGAACATCATTAAAAGAAACTCAACCAAAGCCTGGCTATTGGCGGCACGTCCGGTTACGTTAACCTGTGCGGCCGCTCCTATTCTGGTAGCGTTGGCCAATGCCTGGCACGACCAAAGGGCCATCGGAGAAGCGTTTAAGTGGATTCCGGCAATTCTATGCCTGCTCTTTGCATTTATCATGCAAATCGACGCCAATTTCATCAATGACTATTTTGATTTTGTCAAAGGAGTGGATCGCGAAGACCGTATGGGGCCGAAAAGAGCCTGTGCCGAAGGATGGATCACCCCCAATGCCATGCGCACCGGCATAGCGCTGACCACTTTGATTGCCTGTCTGATCGGATTACCACTCATCTGGTATGGAGGAACGGAAATGATTGCCATCGGCATAGCCTGCGTACTGTTCAGTTTTCTCTACACAACCACTCTGGCACGCCGCGGATTGGGAGATGTACTGGTTCTTTTGTTTTTTGGTATTGTTCCGGTAGAAATCACCTATTACATCCAAATGCAAGCCATAACCACGGCAACAATATTTCTGGCATTATCGATCGGACTGGCTACGGACACCCTGCTTATCGTAAATAATTACCGAGACCGTGACACGGATGTGATTTCCGGGAAACGTACGCTGGTCATCCTGATTGGAGCACGGAATACCGAATGGCTTTATCTGGCTCTAGGAATTATTGCCTGCCTGTGTTGCATTCCATTATATATGGAGGGAAAACGGATGGCCTTGATATTTTCTCTAGTTTATCTGATTCCTCATGTGCTCACCTGGCGCAAGATGGTAAGCATCAACCAGGGAAAACAGCTGAACGAAGTACTGGGAGCCACGGCACGCAACATTTTCGTTTTAGGAATACTCATATCAATAGGACTATTATTCTAACATTATTATAAATTTATGGCAACAACTGACGACAAGAAAATTATTTTCTCTATGGTTGGCGTAAGCAAAACCATACAGCAGACCAACAAACAAGTTCTGAAGAACATCTACCTGAGTTTCTTCTACGGAGCTAAGATTGGTATTATCGGTCTCAACGGTTCCGGTAAGTCCACGCTTATGAAAATTATCGCCGGTTTGGACAAGAACTATCAGGGCGAGGTGGTTTTCTCACCCGGATACAGTGTAGGCTATCTGCCACAGGAGCCGCAGCTGGATAACAGCAAAACGGTGAAGGAAGTAGTTATGGAAGGTGTGCAGCCTATCGTGGATGCACTGACAGAATATGAAGAGATCAATCAGAAATTCGGCTTGCCGGAATATTATGAAGACGCGGACAAGATGAACGAGCTGTTTGCCCGTCAGGGTGAATTGCAGGACATCATCGATGCCAACGACGCCTGGAATCTGGACAGCAAACTGGAACGTGCAATGGATGCCCTGCGCTGTCCGCCAGCAGATCAGAGCGTCGAAAACCTGTCGGGAGGTGAGCGCCGCCGTGTGGCTTTGTGCCGCCTGCTGCTGCAGAAGCCGGACGTGCTGTTGCTCGATGAGCCGACCAACCATCTGGATGCCGAAAGTATCGACTGGTTGGAGCAACACCTGAACCAGTACGAAGGTACGGTTATCGCCGTAACGCACGACCGTTACTTCCTGGACGATGTGGCCGGATGGATTCTGGAACTGGACCGTGGCGAGGGTATTCCATGGAAGGGAAACTACTCTTCTTGGTTGGAACAGAAGACCAAGCGTATGGAAATGGAAGAGAAAGTGGCCAGCAAGCGCCGCAAAACTCTGGAGCGCGAGTTGGAATGGGTACGTATGGCTCCGAAGGCACGCCAGGCAAAGGGAAAGGCCCGTTTGAACTCTTACGACAAGCTCTTGAACGAGGATCAGAAAGAGAAAGAAGAAAAGCTGGAAATCTATATCCCGAACGGACCGCGTTTGGGAAACAAGGTTATCGAAGCTATCAACGTAAAGAAAGCCTTCGGCGAGAAAGTACTGTTCAACGACCTGAACTTCATGTTGCCGCCTAACGGTATCGTTGGTGTCATCGGTCCGAACGGTGCCGGTAAGACTACCCTGTTCCGTCTGATTATGGGGCTGGATACTCCGGATGCAGGAACCTTTGAAGTGGGCGAAACCGTGAAACTCGCCTATGTAGACCAGACTCATAAAGATATCGACCCGAACAAGAGCGTTTATCAGGTAATCAGTCAGGGTAACGAACTGATCCGCATGGGTAACCGCGATGTGAATGCTCGCGCTTATCTGAGTCGTTTCAACTTTGCCGGTGCCGATCAGGAAAAGAAGTGCGGTGTGCTGTCCGGTGGTGAGCGCAACCGTCTGCATTTGGCTATGGCCCTGAAAGAGGAAGGCAACGTATTGCTGCTCGACGAGCCGACGAATGATATTGACGTAAATACCCTCCGTGCCTTGGAAGAAGGTTTGGAAGCCTTTGCCGGTTGTGCCGTTGTCATCAGCCACGACCGTTGGTTCCTGGACCGTATCTGTACGCACATCCTGGCATTCGAGGGAGACGGTAACGTATTCTTCTTCGAAGGAAGCTACTCTGAATATGAGAGCAACAAGATGAAGCGTTTGGGTCTGGAAGAGCCGAAACGTATCCGCTACCGCAAACTGATGGAAGACTAAACTCAAATATCATCTTAAAAAACAATTGTCATCTCTGATATGAGGTGACAATTGTTTTTCCGTAAATAAGAGAAAAACATTATGGGAGCAAAAGACAACGACTGGAAAGCCCGTTTGGGCATGGTGTATTCCACAAATCCCGATTTTCAGTTTGAGACCGACGAAGAAGACGAACCGGAAACTTTAGCTAAAAACCAGCAGAAACTGCGTGTGTTTATCGAGAAGAAAAACCGGGGCGGCAAGACAGCCACAGTAGTGAAAGGCTTTGTCGGTAAAGAAGACGACTGCAAGGATCTGGCCAAACTGCTGAAGACGAAATGCGGTGTAGGCGGTTCATGTAAAGACGGTGAAATCATCATTCAAGGAGAAATCAAGGAAAAAGTGATTGAACTCCTGAAAAAGGAAGGATACACGCAGACAAAGTAAAGTCAATCAGACGCAGAAAATTATAAACCAATAATAGATTGAATTTTTGTATGAAAGGAATGCAAATCAAATCCACACTGACCGCTCTGTTCCTGCTATTGGTATTGCCTTTAGGGATATATGCCGACTCGCTGACCGAAAAATTGGAACAGATCAAAAGCATTAACAACATCCGACCGCTGAAAAGCAGCAAGTTTAAAGAAAAGTATCTCGTTAACTTCAACCATCCGGTAGACTACAAGGACAGTACCGCCGGCCGCTTTAACCAGCGTGTTGTCATTTCTCATACCGGTTACGACCGTCCGACTGTTATCGTAACCGAAGGCTACGGCGGCAGCTACGCCCAAAACGAGAACTACACAGAAGAACTGGCCGAGATACTCCAGGCCAACCTGATTCATGTGGAATACCGCTATTTCGAGGAGTCTACCCCATCGCCTTGCCAGTGGCAGTACCTCACCGTATGGAACTCACTGAACGACCTGCACGAAATCGTAACGGCACTCAAGGAAATCTATCCCAAGAAATGGCTGGCAACCGGAATCAGCAAGGGCGGTATGACCACCATCTTCTACCGAGCCTATTTCCCGAATGATGTAGAAGTATCTGTACCTTATGTTGCCCCCTTCAACAAGGCTGTTGAGGACGGACGTCATGAAAAGTTCCTGGAACACCAAGTAGGAACTCCAATGGAACGTGCCTGCATTCTGGACTTCCAGAAAGCACTGCTCAAGCGTAAGGCAGCCATCATGCCTCTGTTCCGCAGTCACTGCGAAAAGAACAACTATAAGTATAATATTTCATTGGAGGATGTATATGACTATTGCGTCCTGGAGTTCCCGTTTGCCTTCTGGCAGTGGGGCAAGGATGTGCATATTCTTCCGGATGCCAACGGTGCCAGCGACCAAGAAATGCTGAATGCCCTGATCGCTCATTCTTCACCGGATTACTTCCAGTACGAAACTTCCAGCAAATCATTCTATGTGCAGGCTGCCCGCGAATTGGGATATTACGGCTACGATGTGCGTCCGCTGCACCCTTACATCGGCCTCAAGACTGCTGAGAATTATCTGAATGACGTCATGCTCCCGAAAGAACTGCAAGGCATCAAGTTCGACAAGACACTCTATCGCGATACCCGTAAGTTCCTGAAGAAAGAGGATTGCAAGATGATGTTCATCTATGGCGAAAATGATCCTTGGACGGCTTCGGGCGTGAACACCTGGTTGGACTTCTCCAAGAAGAAGAACATGAAACTGTTCATCGACCCTACCGGCTCACACATTTCCCGTATCGGAACCATGCCGGCCACACAACGTGAAGAAGCAATCCGAATCCTCAAAGAGTGGATGAAATAAAAATCATATCAAGATAAAAATGTCACTCTGAAAGGTTACAGACTGTAACTCCAATACATCAAAGGGTCGTATCAAACTTTTTATGAGTATGATACGACCTTTTTTATAACATTATTATACGATCCGTTTGCATCATCCGGATTGAAATTAAATCCGAAAATCCAATATCTAAAAACCTTTATCATCATGCTCGCACGTATCATATGGGGATATATTCTTACCTGTTGCACTCTTTGCAGTAGCTATGCAGCTCCTCAATTACAACAAAAGGCAACAAGCTCACGGGTTCATCCCAAAAACATGTTCTTTCATACCGCCAACTACTCCAAAACACCAAACACACTTCCGGTAGTACCTGAAGTTAAAATCACCGCTAAAAAGACACCGCCACATGAGCCACTCACGTTGTGGTACAATCAGCCGGCATCCAACTGGGTTACTCAGGCACTGCCTATCGGAGGAGGTGATTTTGGAGCCATGATCTTTGGCGGAATCGCCCAAGACCGTATCCAGTTCAATCACAAGACGCTTTGGAAAGGAAGCGCAAAAACCGGTGATCTGGGCTCATATCTGAATTTCGGCGAGCTCTATATTATCAATAAGGAAAGTGCACCGGCATCTGCCTATCAACGCAGCCTGAATCTGAAAGAAGCCATCGCAAAGGTGGAATATACCCAAAACGGTATTGATTTCCGCAAAGAATATCTGGCCAGCTATCCCAATAAAATAATCGCCATACGATACACAGCTTCAAAGGGACACCCGCTGAATCTGGAACTGCAACTGATGAATGTTCAGGGAGACGGAACGTTCTATTCCATTGATGGAGCTGTATTCAGCGGTCAGTTGGCCAACGGTCTGCATTATCGGGCACAGCTGAGTATTGAACAGAAGGGAGGAAAAACCACAGCAAGCGCCTCGGGCATTCAGATTTCCAATACCCGTGAACTGATTCTTTATCTGGCTTGCGACACGGATTTTGATCCTCTTGCCCCGAATCATATGACCGGAAATACCCAAGAATTGGAAAACCGGATACAGCAAAGGCTCACCGATGCACAAAAAATGGGATACAGCCGCATCCGGAAAAAGCATATTGACGATTATACGGAACTGTTCGGACGCGTAGACTTCAAACTGAAGCAGGCGGAATTCAAGGTCCCCACGCCTACCTTATTGGAGAAGCAGCACGAAAACACTTCCTATAGTGCCGCTCTGGACATGCTTACCTTTCAATACGGACGCTATCTCACCATCGCCTCATCACGCGGCGTAGCTCTTCCCTCCAATCTGCAAGGAATCTGGAACAAGGACGGCAATGCTACCCAAAACGCTATATGGGCTTCTGACATACATGCCAACATCAACGTACAGATGAATTACTGGCCCTCCGAATCGACCAATTTGAGCGAATGCCACTTGCCCTTTCTGCAATACATCTACAACGAAGCCATGCGTCCTAACGGCACCTGGCAACAAAATGCCCGCGATTTAGGTATCCGCTCCGGATGGGTGGTACATACTGCCGGAAATATCTTCGGCGGTGCCAGCCTGTATAAAACCGGGAAATACTCGGTAGCCAACGCGTGGTTTTGCGAACATCTCTGGCAACACTTCCTATATACTTGTGACACGACCTTCTTGCGCCAAACGGCTTTACCCGTCATAAAGTCCACCTGTGAGTTCTGGTTTGAGCGACTGGTAGAAGCTGCAGACGGAACATTGGAATGCCCCAATGAATATTCTCCGGAGCAAGGACGCATACAAAACGCAACCGCACACGGACAACAGCTGGTAACGCAACTATTTCTCAATACACTCAAGGCATTGGATGCTGCCGGTGAAACTTCAAATAATGCCTTCCGACAGAAATTAAAGGAGAAATTGGCACGCATAGACCGTGGTCTGCGCGTAAACTCCCAAGGCGAACTGCGTGAATGGAAGTACCAGGAGAACACCCCCAATCAAGCGGCCAATCAGAACCACTTTGCCGATGATGAAGCCAACGTATGGCAAGGACACCGGCACACCTCACATCTGGTCGCTCTCTATCCAGGCTTTGAGATTGATCCTGGCAAGAATGATACTATCTTCAAAGCTGCCATGCAATCTTTAGAGGACAGAGGAGAAAGCGGTACGGGATGGGCACTGGCCTGGCGCATTGCTCTATGGTCACGCGCCCGAAATGCGCAGAAAGCCTACACCTTCCTAAGAAAGTTCACGACACATACCGATGCACTTTCCTATAACTGGTACGGAGGTCTTTACAACAATCTGCTTGACGCACATGCCACTTCCGTATTTCAGATAGAAGGAAACTTCGGTGCCACAGCCGGCATAGCCGAAATGTTGCTGCAAAGCCGACCGGATTCCATGGTACTGCTCCCAGCTCTGCCCCAAGCATGGCCAGAAGGTTCTATAAAGGGATTGAGAGCCATCGGCAACTTCGAATTGGATTTAGAGTGGAAGAATCACCGACTATACCGGCTGCATATCCGCTCGGGCTCGGACCAACCCGCAGTTTTCGCCTATCCTGGTATTGAGAATGCCCGAATCAAAACAAACGGAAAAAGATTTAAGGGTAAAAAAGAATGCAGCAAGAACCGCCTTGTTTTGGAAACACAAGCAGGCAAAGAATATACCCTGACCTGGAAGTTTTAATAAGGGACAAGCGAACCTAAAACGAGGCATAGCATTACAATAAGTACAAGCAATGTCCAAATCAATCAGGTATGCAACAAAATAGGCTTTAAGAACTTTTTCATTTCTTACGATTATTCCGCACAATGATGAACGTATCACTTTCAAGTCTGATGAGAAACCGGACAAAGAGTAAAATATCATTGCCACAATGATGGCAAAAGAAAGAATCCTTGATTGAAATCAACGTTTTCTTTTTTTTGCTCGTCAAAAAGAACAATAATATGGCTTTTTTCATACATTTGTTTCGGAACACATGCTAAACCTAAACAAAAATCAAAAAAGCCGCTTATGAAAAAAATTATTGTATATACGGTCCTAGGATGTATTCTTTGTAGTTGCCGAATAATAGAAAAGGAACCTGTATTTCCCGATAAACCAAGCCGTGAAGCCTACGAAGGATTTATATGGGAGAAGATTGAGCAAAACGGATTGAAATTCTGGGCACAAAAAAATGCCCAGATTCAAATACAGACCAACCCAGCTATCCCTGGTGCCAAAATTGTCTGGCAAGACTCCCCCAAAAGCAGCCGGATGGTTATGCGTTTATTTTATCTGCCCCACAAAAAAATTGAAGATCTGCTGGACATTCTGCCTTCAGACACCAGTTG
The DNA here is from genome assembly GCA_944320795.1 of Candidatus Paraprevotella stercoravium. Lineage (GTDB taxonomy): Bacteria > Bacteroidota > Bacteroidia > Bacteroidales > Bacteroidaceae > Paraprevotella > Paraprevotella stercoravium. Next base: position 29,065 of record CALUIU010000027.1, read on the forward strand.
GACTCAAGCTACCGAATGCCAATTTCAGGAGATCACTTCACACCGTCCTGGAGTAAAAAGATATGTCCTGCATCCAACAGGAACGGATGGGGAAAAATATCTGATTAAAAGCAAAACAGAACCCATTCCCACAACTTGTAACGGTTGGGGCGTAGGAAACAGCGGAATCCGGTATTTTGAGATTCAATGCAATCACCCGGACTTGGCCCTATTTGTAGAAATCGGTCAGGATGCCCCACTCTTTGACGAAGAAAGTATTCTGATTACAGAATCGCAGTTACCTCCCCGCCAAACAATAAATTCGAAAAAAGTTAAAGGCATACTGACACTGGCTCACGAAACCCGTTCCTTCCGCGACGAAAAGAATCAGAAAGAATATTGGATTCTAGATCAAACCGGACAACTGTATGAAAAATATGACAGTCTCACGCAAGGAATCAAAAACGGAATACCAGTTGAAGCAGAACTATTTGTAAAAGATCAAGAAACAAACAAAGACGGATTTGCAGCCGACTATGCCGGCACATATCAAATAATAAAAATCATCAACCTAAAAAAGAAAGAAAAATGAAAAACTTATTTTGGATCGGATTTTGTACGTTTACCGTTGTTTGCGGATTGAGTTCTTGTCAAAGCGAAGCGGAACTGACAGGTACCTGGCTGGAACCCGTACCCGGAATAGAGAATATGCAACAAGGATTCTGTCTAGAAAAAAACGGAAAGGCTTCATCTGTAAACATGGCAACCCTACAATATCAGAGTTGGAAACAGGACGGAAAAAAGCTATTATTACAAGGAGTCAGTATAGGGAACGGTACCAGTTTCGAGTTTACAGACACAATGAACATTGAGAAGATTACAGAAGACAGTCTGATTCTGAAACGGGGCAATTTTAGCTTAAAATATAAGAAACAAAAATAAGTTTAAAGCAAACAGGAGCTGCGTCAGTCTAAAATTGATGCAGCTCCTGTTGTATGATAGAAATAACCTTATTTTACCAGAAAAATTCAAACTATTAATCACCACAACACAAACCCAAACAATCTTCATCATTTTACACCATCCTTAATAAACTATACACAAATATGCAGTAAACATAATATGCAGATATATCCATAATGTAATCATTTATTATTCTCATTTTACACATCCTCAAAGCAACACTTTTTTTCTTGCCTTAAAGAAAAAAACAATAATAATAAAATCACTATAAATTTTATAGTATATCACCTTGTAAATTTATGACTTTTTTTATAACTTGCCCAGGTTTTTCCGTAAGAAAGGTAGAATATTACTACATATTTTAATAATAAAATCTCGTATAGGGATAGCAATATATCTAGCAAACAATTGATTTACAACAAAATAAACAAGCAATAAAATTATCATCTTTTATTTTAAAATTAAAACAACTTATAAACAAATATAGAAATCATAACTTATAAGAATCTTGTTATAAAGAAAATAAACATAAGGAAAAGAATAATATTGTTTTATGTAATTATAAATTAGCCATGTTTAAAAAGATTTTTGTTTTCATGCTGCTTTCGGCATCATTAATGCCTCAAATGCAGGGAAAGGAAAAAGAAAAACACACGGTCATGTCGTGTGTAGTCAATAACTTCAAACGGGATATGATTTATCTGGACTGTCCACAAACCCCAGTCATTCGTGGAGAGTTTCATCGCAATCCGGGCGAAGAACATCTTCTGACATTCAATACCGACAAACTGGTCAGTTTAAAACTCAATGGACAAGATTTGGAATTTTATCTTGAACCAGGCGACAGTCTACATGCTGATATTACTTATGGTGACAGACTGGCAGAAACTATCATATTCAGTGGAACAAAACGTGCTGTAAGCCAAAATCAGTTTCTTTGGAAACTCTATCGCTACCGTCTGTCTATTCGTTTTAAGATCTCCCTCAACGCATGTCTCGTTCTTGACCACAAACCAGCAGATCGTATAGCTGCCACAAATAGTTTTGCTCAGGAAGCTCTCAAAATGCTGAAAGAAAATGAAAAAGAATACTCTACTTCTTTCAAAAACTACGTTGAAGCTACTATCGAGGCTCTTTGCGGTGAGTCTAAAATATATTACCCGGACCTTTATGCAATGGCACGTCAGAAACCTATCAACGAACAAGGTATCGGTGATTACTGGACATTGTTGAATGATTATCAGCCAAGAAGTGATGAGGCTTCATTGAGATGTATGCCTTATGTGGACTTTCTCATTAAATATATGGTATACCAAAAAGCCAAGAATTCTTCAGACCGTCAAGGTTTAGATCATTATCTTCCAAAAACTGTAGAAGATTCATATAAATTGGCTACAGAAACCTTTAAAGGGGCACAATTGGATGCTGTTCTATTCCGGATCCTGACAGGATATATTGTTCAGGGAAAGAATCTGGAAGAGATCGACCCATGGATTGCAGATTATAAACAAAAATACAACAAGGAAAAAGAATATGCTGATATTCTGGATCTTTTGATGCAATAATCGAATCTGCATAAAAGAAACAGTGCCCTTATAGCAATCAAAATTAATCAAGTACTTTTAACTTTTAAAAAGAACCAGCCCATGAGGACTAAATCATTAAAAAGTCTGCATTTGGGACGTAGCATAGCCGTAACTTGCATGAGTGTCGCATTATTAGCTACGCCAACTCTAATTACTGCTCAGAACACACCGGAATCCCGAAAACTGGCATCAGAAAAAATCACTCTTCGTATCAGTGATGCCCCTCTTAGCTCCATTCTGAAACAGATGGAACAAAAGGCCGGTATCCGCATATCCATTTATGGTGCAATTCCAGGTATTAACCAGAAAACAACTCTTAATGCACGTAACCGTACCATTAAAAGCATTTTGGAAGAATTGCTTTCAAAACGCGGAGTCACCATTGTTTACGGTGACAATCGTAACATTAGCCTTTCCGTCCCTGAAGGTTCAGGAAGCAAGGAAGGCATGGTAAAAGTTGCCGGTATCGTCCGTGATGCAGAAACAGGTGAAACATTGATCGGAGCAACAGTTACGATAACTGACGGTTCTGGAAACAGTACAGGAAAGGGATGTGTAACTGATCTTGAAGGTAAATATGTATTGGAACTTCCACGAAAATCATCTATACAAGTTTCTTATATGGGTTACAAACAGATCTCCATGCAGATTATGAAATCCCGTTCTAATCTGGATTTTGAACTGAAACCCAACTCTGTTGATATGGGTGATGTTGTGGTCACCGGTATCAGTAAAAGAAGCAAAAACAGTTTTACAGGTAATTTCGTAACAGTAGACGGAGCCGAACTGGTAAAACTATCTCCAGGAAATATTCTGAAGGGTCTGCAATACTTTGATCCAAGTTTTAAGATTGTAGAAAACAATAATGCCGGTTCTGACCCGAACGCACAGCTGGATTTCCGAATTCGAGGTGATCAGGCTTTAGGATCCAATCGTGAATATTCCAGCATGGAATTAATGCTTGACAACGTATCCAGCCGTCCGAATGTACCGCTGTTCGTTCTTGACGGATTCATTGTGCCCATCAGCCAGGTTCTGGAACTGGACCCGATGCGCGTAGAATCAATTACAATTTTGAAAGATGCGGCCGCTACAGCCGTTTATGGATCCCGTGCAGCCAACGGAGTGGTCGTAGTTGAGACAAAAGTCGCTCCTGACGGTGCGCTTTCTATTAATTATTCTGGAGGTTTGACCTTGCAGACTCCGGATCTTAGTGTATACAATCTGTGTAATGCTGAAGAAAAACTGCGTTTGGAAAAAATGGCAGGAATCTATGATCCTACCAACGCAGAACAGATGAACACCTATAATAAATATTTACGCAATATTCAAGCGGGAGTAAACACTTATTGGCTGTCTCAACCTCTGCGCTCGGCCTTGCAACAGCGTCATTCATTGACAGCTGCCGGAGGTACCGAAGTATTCCGCTACTCATTGGGCGTTAACGCTTCTCTTACCCCTGGTGTTATGAAAGGTTCTTCCAATAACTCCAAAGGTGCCAATTTGAACATGAGTTATCGTTTGGGTAAATGGAATGTAGGAGCAACAGTAACTGTAACAGACTCAAGAGGCGACAATTCACCTTACGGTTCTTTCAGCAGCTACAGTGATGCGAACCCTTATTACACCATCAGAGATGAAAATGGAGAAATCAGCAAGCTGTTGGACGACAAGAATATGGGAACAGGTAACGTTCGTCAGAGAATACCCAATCCACTTTACGACGCACAGTTTGATCCAAAAGATTTCTCTACCAATTTGAATTTCTTCTCCGGATTGAATCTGGAATATGCCATTTTGGAAAACCTGCGCGTTACGGCCCAGTTATCTTATACCCGAGGAATGGCACGTTCTGAACGTTTCCGCCCGGCACAGCTTACAGATTTTGAGAATGTTCAGGACTTAACCCAAAAAGGTAGTTATACAAAATCTGTAGGTGAGCTAACTTCGTGGAGTACCAATGTGGGTATCAACTACAACAAAACCTGGAAAAAACACCTGATCAGTTTGTTCGGAAACTGGACAGCGAACGACGATACCAATAATTCCGTCAACCTGTCAGCAACCGGTTATCCGAATGAGAGCATGGATGACTTTATCTTCGGATTCAAAATGAATACCAATCCTTCGGGTAGTGAGGCTACTTCCCGTTCCATGGGATTCACGGGTCAGCTATCATATTCTTACGACAACCGTTATTCTGTTGACGTAAATGTGCGCGGTGATATCTCTTCACAATTCTCCGACCATTCACTTCAACCATTCTGGTCAGTCGGTGCACGATGGAATGCACATCGTGAGAAATGGCTTGAGGGTATTATTCCAAACCTGACTTTCCGTGCATCATACGGTAAAACAGGAAGTCAGTCTTACAGCCCTTATCAGGCTATTGAATTCTATACATTCTCTTCAACCATGAAGCCTTACGAGTCATTTGGACTGCTCGGAGCCTTGTTGCAAGGATTACCGAATCCAAATCTGGGATGGGCAACAACGGATAATATCAGCGCCAGCGCAGACATGGGCTTCTGGAAAAACCGCATTAACCTCAGCTTGAGTTTCTATAACAACATTACAAGACAAATGTTGGTAGATTATGACCTGGCTCCTTCAACCGGTTTCACATCTCAGATGATCAATGCGGGTGAGATGCAAAATATAGGATTCGATCTCAGCCTGAATGTCATCGCCATTCAAAATTATAGAAAAGAGTTGTTCTGGACCATTGGTGCCAATGCAAACCACAACCGCAACCGTATCCGCAAAATCTCCAATGAACTGGAAAAGATGAACGCAGAAGCTTTGGCCTCTACCAGCGCTCCTATTCCAATCTATCAGGTTGGTCATTCTACGTCAACGCTCTACACGGTACGTTCTCTAGGTATTGATCCTGCAACGGGTCAAGAAGTATACCTGAAGCGTAATGGAGAGAAAACATTTACTTGGGATCCAACAGATAAAGTTCCTGTCGGAGATACCAATCCTAAAGTGAGCGGTTCTATCAATACCTCACTGACTTGGCGTGACGCATACTGTACTTTGGCATTTACCTATAAATGGGGCGGTATTGCCTACAACTCAACATTGGTAGACAAGCTGGAGAATAGAAATGTGGCACTGAATGCAGACCGTCGTGCTCTGACACAACGATGGACAAAACCCGGTGATGTAACACGATACAAAAGATTATCAACTCTGGGAAGCAATACTCCTCAAAGTACACGCTTTATCATGGATGACAATGAATTGGCATTCTCCAGTATCAACGTGGGATACCGTTTCCAGGACACTAAATACAAATTCCTCAGAGAATGCAGTATCCAGGCTCTGAATCTGGATCTCACAACCAATGATCTCGGACGTCTGTCAACTATAGCCATGGAACGTGGTTTGTCATATCCATTTGCACGTTCATACACGCTAACATTATCAGTCGTCTTCAAATAAAATCTGATAAAATAAAAATTAATCGATTAAGATATAAAATATGAAACTCAAAAATTTCATTACCCCAATATGCGGTTTGGCATTAACTTTGCTGACAACAACCTCTTGCAGTTGGTTTGATGTAAATCCGAAAACTGACGTAAAAGCCGAGGATTTGTTTTCAACACCTGATGGTTTTGAAAGTGCACTGGCCGGTATTTACGTTGCCTCAACCGGACGCCAGGCTTATGGTGAGAACTGGACTTTCGGCTTCATGGATAAACTGACGCAAAGCTATGACAATATACCACAAGACGAAAGCGCGTCAACGATCTATAATTATACTCGGAACGGCGGCAGCAAGGATGTTCTGGCCACAATGTGGCAACAAAGTTATTTTCTGATCGCCAATGCCAACAATTTGCTGCGCTGGCTGGACAAACAAGGCGAATCGGTCATTACCAATACCGAGAAGAGACGCATGATACGAGGAGAAGCATTAGCATGGAGAGCATACTTGCATTTTGACTTGCTACGTGCTTGGGGACCAATCTATAAAAAAGATCCAAAGGCAAAATCCATTCCTTACCGTAAAGCAGCTGATAATAGTAAAAAACCATTGCTGCCTGCTGATTCTGTTGGAAATCTGATCTTGGCAGACATCGACTCCGCTCTTGTACAGATGGAATACGAGCGTGATCAAAGTCTGGCGGGTAGCAGCCGACGCTTCCGTTTAAATTATTGGGCAATCATGGCTCTAAAAGCCCGAGTAAATCTTTATCTCGGCAATAAGGAAGAAGCTGCGCAATGTGCCCGTGAGGTAATTGACAACTCCGGGCTTTTCCTGGCAACGACCAACAACGGTGACCCGGCATTTACGACAGAAACCTTATTTGGTATCAATATTTATCAGATGGATGAAAACTATTCAGACGCTTTTGCGCGCGGCCCGGAATTTGGCGACCACTACTATTTGCGCAGTAATAAGTTCGACCAAATATTTGACCGCAATGGTGAAGGTTTAAATGATATCCGCTGTCGTGATTATGCTTTCTATATTTACAGTGACCAGCAGGTAGCCATTACCCGGAAATATCAGACCGCGGTGAATAACCTATACATGATACCTCTTATCCGGCTTCCTGAAATGTATTACATTCTGTGCGAAAGTCTTCCTTTAGAAGAATCTGCCCAGTACATTTCTCAGGTAATGGAATACCGTGGACTTCTTGGTTATCAAAACTTTACATCGGATCAAGCTCGCGAGGAAGCATTGGAAAAAGAGTATCGGAAAGAATTCTATGCAGAAGGACAATATTTCTTTTTCCTGAAAGCACACGGAATGGAAAATTTCATATTGCGCCCTACTGACATAGAAAAAATGACAGAGACACAATATGTTTTCCCACTTCCTGATGCAGAAAAAGAATATGGTTGGACAGAGGAGGAGACCTCAGAAAACAATCCCTCTGAAGCTCCATCTGAAAACTAAGATTTCGTTGTCTATAAAATGATACGAATAAAACATAATTCTATTACTATCCAAAAAGAATAAAAATGAAAACAAAAAAATATATTCCAATGCTATTGCTGGGTGTCGGGCTAACCGCTTGCGAACATCAGGAGCCTTTTTTGTTTGATGCTCAGAACAACGGAATATACTTCAATGAAGTATCATCCGGCTTCCAGAAAATCGTAAACTTCTCAGAACGGGTACTGGATGAAAACTGTACAGACACAACCATTCTTGTAAGTATCCGGGTCTTAGGACATCTCTCTGATGCCGAACGCACCTTCACCGTGCAAATGGACACGCTAGAAGGTATAACCAGTCCTGAAGTCACTTTTCCGAGTCAATTTGTTATCCCGGCAGGAGCACACGAAATAGATTTCCCCGTTACCATAAAACGCCCGGCGGTCATGGATTCAACCTTTGCATTTAAACTTTTGTTGAATCAGGAAAACGGAAGTGATTTCGGTGCAGGAATAGCCGGACAGAATCAATTGAATGTATACGTAACAGAATCATACCAGAAATCAGGAGCCTGGCTTAGCCAATATTTTGGTGACTGGAGTGCTGAAAAACAGATATTCCTTTGTCGTTTAGCCGGCAATGCCAACCTAGAAGAGGCGCTGAGTAATCCGCAAACAGATCGTAATAATCTATCGGTTATGGCCGTTGACTCTATCCGAAATTTTTATGCGACCCACCCGGGCGAAACGCTCCCATATAGCATGCCATTCTGCTATAAATCCGGAAAGTATGAAGAACTTGTTCCATATACCCAACCATCATATTGGGGAGAAGAACAAACAAAATGGGTTGGTCCATATAACGCATATATTTTTGCATCTGTAAACAACGAAGCAGGAATCAATACTGCCAATGAACAGCAACTATGGAATAACATTGATGAAACCAAAGGAAACAGTTACAACAAGCGTGCAGTAGAGACCATGCTGTCCGTTTATAATACAGCCTCAACGAAAACGCCGAGAATTCCGGTCACCGAGCGCTTTGGTATTCCAATTATAGAGGGTGTCGCTTATTCTTATCAGAACTGTTTACCTTCTATTTGGAATAAGGCACAAGGACTTTTGGCTCCTTATTATGGAAAATATGAAAATCCTATGCTACCAAAAGGAAGAAAAAAATATACTTTTATGCTGAATGCGCTCTATCAGGCCAAAAAAGATTCAGACCCTAATTTTTGCCTGTATCTGATGTTCCCTATAATACAAAACGCCCAAGGCACATATATTTTAAGCGATGAAGCATTCGAAGGTACAGAATACGCCACAGCCACAGAGGCTTTACGTGACTTCAATCGAATCTTCCGTGAAGCAGATGTAAACAATGAATATGGATTTCCGGCAGGAGATGAGATAGAATAAACAGAATCCACAAATAATCCGTATAAAAGATGAAAAAAATAATCACAACAATAGCAACATTGCTTACCCTAACAGCCTGTTATCGGGATTTAGGCAATTACGACTACACGTTTGACAAAATGGATCAGATCGAAGAAGTAAAACTCTTCCCAAAGCCAAGTCTGGACCCAAATGGAGACTGGATTTTGGAATTTGTACAACCAACAGCTGGAACAGGCATGCGCACAGACTGGATCAAAGCTGAAATCACTCATAAATTTCAAGATCAAAAAACCTATGTGTGCCATTGGCAATACAATATGCCCATTAAAACAGAAAATGGTTCTTTGACATTTCAGGATACAACCATCACAGCCGACTCAATTCCGGTAATATTTCCTGAAAGGACCAATCTTTCATATGAAATCCTACTAGTCATTGAAGACCGATCTGGCAGCCCAGCTAATGGTATCAAACAATACTACTCAATTACAGCTTCATCTGTGCCTCCATATAAAAACTCTCTGATGGTGCTCCATGGACCAGCAGGCAACAGACATATCGGCAACATTGATGACAACAAACTCCCAGGAACGACCAGTTTCGATATCTGGAAAGATATCTATGGAGATTTGCCCAATCCATTTAGAACAACTGTTAATATTTTTGACAACTCCAGCTATCACGACAATGGTAACTACAGACACAGTTTGTTTGTAGCAAACTACACTGGATCTGCATATATTTACAATTCCTATGGATTGGGGCTTCTTGAAAATGAATATTGGACCTACCCCAATATCGAGGATTATATCATCATTCCAAAGCAAATTGGCAAATACAATCCTGACAACATGTTTGGATTTATGATTGATCAGGAAGGAAGAGCGTATGTTTGCGGACGTGCGTTCAAGATGCAATTCTTTGAAATCGGTGCAGAAGTCGCTGATGACACGCAGGGACATATCAAGAATGGGGAATACGAAGCAGAATGCGGTATTATGTATGAAAATTACCTTTTGCTTTGGGACAAAAAAGAAAATCGTTTCCTGACTACTTACTATAGAGGTAACGAGTTTCCTTCCCAAACCTCTTTTAATCGCGCCGAAGCAAAAATGACAGCACCATTGGTTGATGCAGGTATTAATTTTGATAAGACCAATATTGCCCCGCCAGAAAATATGAGAGCACTTTACGGTTATATCTCTTGTGATGGAGCACAATTCGGAACTGCAGGATATATGATTTTTGCTGACGAGAATAACAGAGCTTATGCGTATCGAATTGAAATCATAGACAAAAATACAGATCAAGAAAGTCTGAATACACGCGGAACACGTGCTTATACACCTGTAGAACGTTTCCGTGTTACTGACCGCATAGAACTGACAGGACTGCAAAATTTCACAACTCAGACACCTATGGTATATTATTCACAACTTGATCCGTCATTCTTCTATTATGCAAGTGGCAATGAACTATATCGTTACAACATGACCAACAATCAAGCACAACTGGTTTATACAGCACCAGAAGGCTACACAATCAATCTGCTGAAATTCCGCTGTGCTACGCATTATGCTCATGCCGGATCATTGCCATCCATTCTGGACATTGGTATGAATAAGGATGATGAAGGAGCCATTGCAACTATCAAACTGACCAATAGCGGTACGTTAGACAAGACTTTTGAGCCGCGTTTCTATACCGGATTTGGCCCTATTGCAGATATTGCATTTGCTCATGAATATATGTATCAACCACAATAATTTAATTAAAAAACATTCAGTAAAGAATCATGAAAATGAATCGCTTCAGATCTCTATGCGCAGCAAGTCTTTTCCTTTTAGGACATGCGAGCATAAATTGTCTGGCGCAAACCCAAGCTTCTCAAAAATTCACTGTTAAAGGAAAAATTGAAGGAGTAGCTTCTGGAAAACTGCTGCTGCTCTCCATTACCGGAGAGCAGACTGCAGATACGCTGGACTCTTTTATCTTTGACACTCCTGAGTTTGAATTATCCGGTTCGGCCAATAAGCCGTTGTTGGGTAAAATCATTTTGGAAGGATTTTCCGGTGGCTTTGAGTTTCTAGCAGAGCCAGGCGAAACATATGCTGCAACACTTGCCAATGGTTCGCAACACCCGATTCAGGGAGGCGTACTACAAAATACCTTGAATAAATATTCTTTAGAAAGGGCCGAGGATCAAAAAGTTCTCCAAAACTTACAACACACATTTGACAGTTTACGTACAGCCAACAAATACCGAAGTGCCAGTAAAGTAAATGATAGCATCCAAGCCTTTTCACAGGAATCTCAGAAGCGGCAAAATAAATTTATGCAGCAAAATGACAACCTTCTTTCTGCATACTTGATGCTTAATTATATCTATAAACAGGATCTTCCTTTAGAAGGCACCAAACAAGCCTACAATCAACTAGGAGCACAAGCCAAACAATCTGCTGCCGGACAAATTATTGCTCAGCGTATAGCGCGGATGGAAGGAGCAACAACCGGACGCCAGGCACCAGACTTTACATTACAAACTCCTGAAGGCAAAGAAGTAACACTGAGTAACATTAAAGCAAAAATCAAGATCGTAGACTTTTGGGCATCATGGTGTGGACCATGCCGCTTAAACAATCCGGACTTGAAGAAACTTTATGAAGCATATAAGGATAAAGGTGTTGAAATTGTAGGTGTATCATTAGACAACGTACGCAAGAACTGGATTAATGCAATTGAGAAGGATGGTCTGCCCTGGATACAAGTTTCATCGCTCAAAGGATGGAAATGTTCTACGGCACAAGCCTACAGTATCTCCGCCATACCTGCTCTTTTTGTACTTGACTCAGAAAACAAAATCATTGCAAGAGACATAAAAGGAGAAGCACTTTGGAATTTTATTGCAGATTATCTTAAATAATTAATCAATAGAAATCTTTCTGTATTTTGATCCTGATATTCTTGCAAAAAATGATAAAAATCAAAATAGTTACAAGATTTGGATTTTTCTTTAACAGGAAATAAAAACTGAATCAATAACTTTGCATCACATTTACAATCAGCAAAAGCATGATGTAAAAGTCCCCCTCTTAATGGGGGACTTATCATAATCAAGATTATTGCAAAATTTTACAACGTATCATACATAAATCAAAATACAGAAAAGTTCATTACTCCAATTTTAATAACCTAACAGATTTTATAAGGTCTACAATGATCATATGGAATCTGTATCAAAAACAAAATCGATGAAAACAAAATTATTATGTAGTGCTGTTTTTTGTCTGGTCTGTGGAAGCATCCTTGCTCAAGATCAATATAAAATAACAGGCACTCTGACCAATGACACCCTATTCAGAGATAATCAAACTATCAAAAAGATTTACCTGACAAAACTCGAAGATGGTAATTACATCCATATAGATTCTACGAACGTCAAAAAACACAAGTTTGCATTCTCCGGTGAGGTTCCTCAACTAAATGAGATGTATTTCATTACAGGATTCGATAACGGAACCATCCCTATATTCCTTGAAAAAGGAAATATAACCATAAGCCCATTCAAAGCAGCATATCCGGCATCAGCCATAGTAAACGGCACTCCAAACAATGACGTAATGGCAGAATTGGCCCAAAAGACGAATGCAGAACTCCAAAAAGGAGGAGAACGGATGAAATCTTTAAAAGAGAATATACGGAATAATGAAAAGGAATTTTATGCATATCAACGGGCCTTATTCTTTTCAAATTCAATGCGTGCCAAACTGATTGCATTGGAAGTCATCCTGGAACATACAGATAAACCGGCAGCTCTTTATCTGACCAAGACACATCTTTTGAATCTTTTCAATTCCAAAATGATGGAACGTCATCTTCTGAAGGCATTCCCTAAGTCGTTACAATCTCATCCGGTATATCAGGAACTGAACAACCTCACCATTGCCCAGAATATGAAAGCGGGAAATCCTGTACCAGCACTCAAAGCCACCACACCCGATGGTAAAGAACTGTCGCTGGCCGATCTGAAGGGACGTTATGTACTAATCGATTTTTGGGCTTCCTGGTGTGCTCCCTGCAGAAAGGAGTTCCCTTTCCTGAAGCAAGCACTTGAGCTGGCTGCTGCCTCCAAGAAGTTTGCCATTCTCAGTTTCTCTTTAGATAACAATGCAACAGCCTGGAAAAACTGCATTCAACAAAATGAATTAACTCATGCAGACTGGCATCATATTTCAGACTTAAAGGGTTGGAAATCATCCTATGTCTCTATGTTTGGTGTTTCAGCAGTACCACATACCCTGTTAATCAATCCGTCAGGCAAGTTAATCACCACAAACCTTCGCGGAGAAGAACTGGTAAGCAAAATTAAAAATATTGTTGAAGGAAAAGAGAAATACGAATAATAAAAGCTAAGACTATAAAAATCATTTGATATGAAATATTATATGAAATCATGTTTACTTGCCGCACTCTTCATCGGAGGAACGAGCGTAAATATTTCAGCACAGGATCACATCTTTCAGGTAAAAGGAAAAATTGCAGACAAGAATCTTCGTCTGGACAACAAAACCATAAAGACAGTTTATCTGAATCGAATGGATGCCGCAGAAAAATTTATTGTGGTAGATTCCTCTGAAGTTGCAGCAGACGGTACATTTGAACTATCTTATAAGATGCCAATCAACGCACAACCTGAAATCGGACATATTACAGGTTTTGACAATGGAATAACAACCTTATGGATGGAACCAGGAGTTGCAGAAGTCTATATAGAAAAAGCCTTATATCCACAAGCTGCACAAATCAACGGAACTCCCACAAACAAATTGGCAGAAGAATATAAACAGTTCCGCCAACAATGTATTCGCACTCAAACTGATTTCTTGGAAAAAGCAGGCAAAGAACATGGCACCGCATGGCTTGACGAAGAAGAAGGAATACAACAGCGCACAGAAATAGGTAGCAAAGCAGTTATGCAAGCTTATTGCGATGAAATAAAATTCGTATTAGACCATGCTTCCTCACCTATCGCTCCTTTAATTCTTCAAAAAGAGCTGATGTTTCATTTAGACGAATATTCTCTGAATGCCATGATGAATGCAATAAGTCCGTCACTTCAGAATCATCCCTACTACATCGCAGCACGTAATGCAATTTTGGCCAAATTCCTGAAGGTAGGATCTGAGGTGCCCAATATTGTATTGCCTACTGTAGACAAGAAAGAAATGCATCTCTCTGATTTACGTGGCCGCTATGTGTTATTGGATTTTTGGGCATCATGGTGCGGTCCTTGCCGTAAAGAAATCCCTTATCTGATCCAGTTGTTCAACGATACAAAGGAAAAACGGGACAAACTGACAATTGTCAGTTTCTCTATCGACAATAAAGAAGATGCCTGGAAGAAAGCGATCAACGATAGAGGCATGAACCTAGAAGGTTGGATACATGCTTCCGATCTCAAAGGATGGCAATCCCCAGAAGCACAAATGTTTGGTGTTGAGGCAGTGCCACGAACTGTGTTAATCAATCCGGAAGGAAAAGTTGTTGCGTTTGACTTACGTGGAGAAGAGATGGTACGCAAGGTAAAACAATTGATTGGAATGTAAATCACAATTTAATCATTATAGAGGGCTGTATCGTGAAATACGATATAGCCCTTCTTTTATACATAATAAAAATGAGGATGCCCAATTGTATGTTAATGTACATTTTGATACACTCTTTTCATCCTATGGAAAAGACCCGTACACTCAAAAGCTCAGGCCTTTTTATATCCTAAAGTTCTTGTAACATCAGAAACAATCAAAAATACATGTCCAAGTAACCTTATATTCCTTACATACAAAACCTGATGGAGCTTTTTCCGCAAAGAATAGATGAAGATAATACGGATAATAATCCTGTGTGCATTCTGAATCACATAGTAGAGCCTCCCGATCTTACCCATGTGAAAAACTTTATTGTCATTTTAAGATATAAACAAATGAAAATCGCTATATAGCAACTTCATCAGAAAGTTTAGCTATATAGCAATCTTCATTTGTAAAGAGGATGCTTTGACACCCTTCTCAAAACAATTTGATTTATTCAGAAAAAACTTTAAATTTTTCTTTTAGAAAAAGTTTTTAGTCTACAACGACTTTCTTCACTGACTTTCCTTGTTTCACTACATAAACACCAGGATTCAAACCCTCAGTGCTTTTTCCTACCATCATACCACTCAAGTTATATACAAACTTCGGAGCATTAATCTGGTCTGATTCCAAACCGTCGATACCAGAAACCACTTCAGACATCTCAAAAAGACAAAGAGGAGCCTTGTATTCTTCTGTCAAATCAACGAAAGGAGCCAATCTATAATCATAAATAATATCATCTCCGGAAGGATACATCATAAGGTCCAATCCGACGCTCATAGCAGTGGCTTTATTCTTTATGGCGAAACCTCCTAATGCATCATCATAAGTAATATCCCAATATGAATCCTCAGTTAATGTACTGTTATTCAGGAAAACGCCAGTGACGACATCGTCTTTTCCATCGTCTTTTCCATCATCTTTTCCATCGTCTTTTCCATCATCTTTTCCATCATCTTTACCATCGTCACCGCCAATTGGCTTCTGGGCTCCAAGATATGTTCCTTCTTGAGGCAGCAAAGTATATCCCTTCTCTTCCTCTGTAATAACAAAAACCGGTATTCCGTATTCATTTGGACGAATCCGGCCATCATCATCTATCTCTACTAGTGTCTGGCAGAGAAGCAGACCTCCCCATCCCCATGGAGCTGACGCAACATACCATCCCTGATCAGTTGGAACTCCAATCGCATAAGATTTTCCACTGGTAATTTGATCTGTCATCTGATAAATCTTAGTGGTAGGTGCTGGAACTTCACCTTCTTCCTGTGCAAAAACAGGCATACTCATACAAAAACAAGCTAATGATGTTGTTAACAAACCCTTTAATAAAGTAGAATCTTTCATAAGCATTACTTTTTATATTAAAACATTACTGTCCACTAAAAATCGCAAATAGTTCTTTGAAATAATTGAATTACAGTTTGTTACAAGAGATTTTCTTGCG
>CALUIU010000028.1 GCA_944320795.1 Candidatus Paraprevotella stercoravium
GCTATCTCGTTACCCAATTTTCAAGCAATCCGAATAACCGTTTAATTCTAAGATAATTGCAAATTCTGCGATTTTTTATAGAAAAAAACTACTTTAAAAATTAAAGAAACACATCTTTTTTTACGTATATTTTTTGTAATATTGTATCATAAAAACCAAAAAGAAAATCCGATGAAATACAATTTTGACGAAGTGATTCCACGTCGTGGAAGTAATTCTATCAAATGGGATACAGATTGCTGTCCGGACATGTTGCCTATGTGGATTGCCGATATGGATTTCCGTCTGGCACCTAAAATCAAAGAAGCTGTAGCCCGTCGTCTGGAGCAGGGTGTGTTTGGCTATGCTCATATTCCAGATGCTTTTTATGATGCGATAATCAATTGGTTCAACCGCAGGCATCAGGTTCGTATTGAGCGCGAATGGATTCTTTACACGATTGGAGTTGTTCCGGCATTGGCTACTGCCGTTACCGCATTGACCCAGCCGGGCGACGGTGTGCTGATCCAGCCTCCTGTATATAATCATTTTTATAGCTGTATTGAGGGAAATAACCGTCGTTTGGTTGAAAGTCCGCTTCGTTATGAGGATGGTCGCTATACTGTTGACTGGGAAAATCTGGAGCAGAAGGCTTCCGATCCAAATGTCAAACTGATGATTATCTGCAATCCTCATAATCCGGCAGGAAGAGTGTGGACACGTGAGGAACTGATCCGTATGGGCGAAATCTGTTTGCGCCATGACGTATTCATTGTTTCTGATGAGATTCATTGTGAGTTGGTATCCCCAGGATTTACTTATACTCCTTTTGCGTCGCTTTCTGAAGAACTGCGTAATCATAGTGTGATTTGCTCTTCACCGAGCAAGGCCTTTAATCTGGCCGGTTTTCAGGTGGCTAATATCTTTGTCCCGAATCCCCGGATGCGTGAAAAGCTCAATGCCGTGCTGATGGGTATGGACATCGAGAGCCTGAACTGCTTTGCCGTAGAAGCTCTGATAGCGGCTTATAACGAGAGTGAGGACTGGTTGGACGAACTGAACGTCTACATCCACGAGAACTATCTCTTTATGAAAAACTTTGTGGAGACCAATATGCCCGATCTTTATCTGGTTCCTCTGGAAGGTACTTACCTGGCATGGCTGGATTGCCGTGTCTTGGGAAAAACATCTGAGGAGATGAATAATGATCTGAAATCCAAGTATTGCCTGTGGCTGAATTCCGGAACGATGTATGGAACTGCCGGTGACGGCTTTTTGCGTTGGAATCTGGCTTGCCCACGTTCTATCTTGGAAGAAGGTCTGAACCGCTTCCTGAAATATTATCAAGAGCATAAATAAGAATAAATCATAATATCTGAAAAGTCTGCTTTGATCTTTCCATAATGATGACTTAGGAAATAGATCAAGGCAGACTTTTTTTATGATGAGGGCTGAAAGCAGAAACAGGTCAATACAAACAAAAAAGAGTTGTTTCGAATGAAACAACTCTTTTTGAATATCTTGAGTCCTGATATTATTTGCGAGTCTTAGCGTAGCGGCTCATGAACTTGTCAACGCGACCAGCAGTATCAACCAACTTGCTCTTACCAGTGTAGAACGGGTGAGAAGTGTTAGAGATTTCAAGCTTAACTACTGGGTAAGTTTCGCCTTCGAATTCTACAGTGTCAGTAGTCTTGCAAGTAGAACGTGAAAGGAACATGTCACCGTTACTCATGTCTTTGAATACAACAGGACGGTAATTCTCTGGATGGATATCTTTCTTCATAATTTAAAATTTTTATCAATTAAACATATAGCTGGTAACTATAATGTGTAATGGTCTGTTTACGAGGTGCAAAATTACTCGATTTCTTTTTATTTACCAAATTTATCCGTAAAAAAATGTGGCATTTATTTTAATCCGGGCCAACTTTCCAGACTGAAGGTCTTTTCTATAGGATTTTCGATGCGGTCCGGCAGATTGCAGAAGAAATCGATACCGGTTTTTTTCTCCAGTTCGTCGATGCTGACAGCCCAGGAGCTTACGTCCGGATTGCCGCCATAGGACTTGTGCTCCACCCAAAAGCCGATGGCTTTGTAAGTGCCTGACTTTTTGCACATCAGCGCCATGAAATAATATTTCGGAACGGGCATTCCGCTTTTTGTGTAACGCAGAATCTGGTCATCACGAATAGTTCCTCCCTTCACAACATAGAGCGTGTCGCGGAAAGTGCTGCTGCGTCCCCAGTTCTGAACAAGTCCTTCCAGATCCACCCAGTCCTGCTGGTTGAAACGTCCGATCTGCGGACTCATATTCGACAGATAAAATGTCTGCTCGTTGCAGTCCTTGCTGTTCAGACGGTCGGCTGAGGCGCAAAGATGTCCGCGGTCGTATCCGCTTCCTTTAAAATCACTCAGTTCCGTTCGTTCACCGGCAGAAAGTGCCGGATCGGGCTGAAATGGATCACCTCTCCATTCCGTGTTCTTCCAATTATTCCGATTCCAGTTCTGTTTGGAATTTTCGGCAGTAAAAGTGAATGCTACCCATCTGGAATGTTTTTTGTCGGAATGCCAGTCTACGGTATAGTTCAGGATACCCGAAGCATAATGTGAGATGATCTTTCCGGCATTGTCGTCAATGCGAGGGATTTCCAGGTTTCCGGCATTCTGTATTACCAGAGGATTGCTGTTGGAGTTTTGAGAACTGCCACTGCCATCGCTGTCGTTGGAGCAGGAGGATACCAATGCTGTAGCCAGAATAAATATAAACGTATGAATCTTTTTTAGGAACATTCTTTGCAATATATTTTAAACAAAGAATTGTCATTCCAGAATCAAATCAAAGTTCCGGAATGACAATTCTTCGTAGTATTATCAATAAAGAGGTTACTTAACGCTCAAGTTCTTGATTTCCCAAGTAATAGTGTTTGCATTCTCTGCATTCTTATATTTGAATGCAAAGTATGCATTTGCTCCTACAGCCGGCAGTTTGGTGGTTACGGTTTCGAAAGTCCAACCGGAAGTAGCCGGGTAGGTAATGTTTACCTGAGTCCATGTAGCAGTTGTTACATCACCGTTATAATCTGTAGAAACCCAAACGGTGTACTGTTCTGGTGCATTGCTCAGATCTTGATTTTTAGGACCCATAGCATGTTCAAAGGTCAGCGTGTGCTCCTTGCTCAAATCGACGGCAGGAGAAACCAACCAGTCTTCGTTTTCCAAAGACACTCCATTTGAATATGCAGACATGCTGACATAGCCATAACTATCTGTTTTCCATTCTTGGGCACCGCTTACGCTTACTGGAGTGAAGTTTCCAAAGGTGTTGTTAAAAGATTCTTCCAGAATAGCATCACCACTTGGCTCTTCTGTACCACCAGAGCTTTGTCCGTCCAAAACATATTCTGTAATGGATTTCAGACCGTATGTTCCGAAGTATTTCTCCAAAGAACCCTTGACAATGACTTCTTTACCTAAGTTGCTAGGGTTGTCCTTCAGGTTCAAGGCATTGCGTACATCACCGCTTGGCAATTGCAGTACCAGACAGTTCTTATAGTCTGTTTCTGTCTTACTGTCCGCAATTAACAGGTTAGTCTTATTTTCATCAGTGATGCTGCTCAGGTCATTCAGAATTGATCCGTCAATGCTCTTACCGTTTACATAACCTACAATGTAGCCTTTCACCCAAGTGTCAGCCAAAGGCTTGCTAGCATTGTATTTAGAGATAGCTGTAGCTACGGTAAACGGATTCTCCTTACTGCTTTCGTTTTCAGTTGGAGTTTCCGGCTCTTCTGGAGTTTCACCAGCAGCGCGGTCTTCAATAGAAATGTTCTTCAATTCATAAGTACCGGCCTTTTCTGTACAATTATACTTGAATCCGATTTTCACTTTCTTGCCTTTGTAAGCATTCAGATCGATATCACCGGATTTTGCAAACGGAGTCCATGCATCCTGCAATACGTGGTTTGGAATAGTCAGCTGTTGCCAGTTTTCAACATTGCTTTCGGTAATCCACAAAGTGATGTTTTCCGGCAAATTTGTGAAGTAGCGGGCTACATACTCAAAAGTC
This sequence comes from Candidatus Paraprevotella stercoravium, assembly GCA_944320795.1. Taxonomy (GTDB): domain Bacteria; phylum Bacteroidota; class Bacteroidia; order Bacteroidales; family Bacteroidaceae; genus Paraprevotella; species Paraprevotella stercoravium. The sequence continues at coordinate 4,049 of CALUIU010000028.1, forward strand.
AGGGTTGCATTGGTTGCGTTGCTCAGATCAACTTCCGGAGAAATTAACCAACTTTCAGCAGCATAATCGGTATAGTTTACGAATGAAGTGGCTTTCATGTACTTGTAAGAGTCCCAAGTCCATACTTCTGCACCCATTTCAGCTGGTACTGTTACATTCTTCACAGTAAACTCACCCTGGCCAGAAGCGAATGTTTCGCTGAAGATGGCTTTCACTTCTTCTGCCGGAATGTCACCGATAGTGTCGCCGTTCATTATATAAGCCTGTACGTTCTTAATACCAGAACCGCCAAAATACTTCTCCATAGTACCCAGCAACATCACTTCCTGATACAGGTTCTGCGGATGGCCTTTCAAGTTCAGAGAATCTCTGATTTCACCGGCAGGAAGCTGCACGGCCAGACAGTTGTTGATGTTTTTGTCGTCAGGACTTACGGATACCACCATATTGGTTTCCCCAGCGCCTTCCGCTCCGAATACAACATCTGAAATGGTAGAGCTGACGTCACCTCCCGATGGGATGTAACCTACGATATATGCCTTTACCCAACCCAATTTGCCGTTTTGGTTAAGCATGGCTCCTTTTACAGAATAAGGATTCTGCATAGTTCCTTCGCCATAAATACTGCTGTTGTCTCCGGTTCCCGGAATGTCATAAGGAGCAGGAACATCGCTACAGGCATTGAATGAGAATAATGCCATTGAAGCCAAAAACAGTGAACTGATAATCTTTTTAATTTTCATAATATATCTCTATTAGTTTTTATCTTTCAATATCTCTTGAAGTTCTCACGGTTATTTGCCAGTCGTTGTTGTAACGGGTCAGAAGGCCATTCATGTTGAATGGACGGTTTGGCATATAATCATTCGCAAAGTTAGCATAAGTGCTGATGCGGAAAGGAAGGGTAGTACTGCCGATATTTAAAGTACGGTTTACACCATTTCCACCGTCACCTAATTCTTCCGGAGCGTAGACCGTATAGCCGTCTGCTTCTTCAATTGTTACATCTTTAAGATAGACAAAGAACGGAGCGTCGTCTTTGTTTGCTGAACTCAACCAACTGGCATCAATTGTGTCGGGAACCAGTTCTTTGTAATTGAGTGAAGGACGGCCTTCTGTACGCATGTGCTCTTTCCAGATATTTTCCGACATACGTCCGATTTTTCCCTGATAGAGAGTTCCCAACTGGGCCATGGCACCGTATCCTCCAATGTAAAGTCCCTTACAGTTTACCACGATTTTCTGTCCTACAGGAAGCTTTGAGTAAATACCAGTGGTGTTGATACCGATTACAATGGCAGCTGTGGTGTCGCGCAGGTAGATCTGCTTATATACGTTTCCGGATTCATCATCAGCTACAACCACTCCGCTGATAATGATGCTATCTTCAATCTGTTGCACTCCGCTGCTGGAAGTGATGCTCTTGAACTGTTGCTTCAGTTGGGCAATAGTTGTATTTGCTTCCGGTACACTGGGATTGCCATAAACATCCAAATTGGGTGCGTCGTGTTGATCCATGCATCCGGTCAGGATTACCGCCATCAAGGCAACCATGAATAATGTTATTTTTTTCATATTATACCTTTCTTGTTGTTGTTTTTAAAAACGGAATCCAATGTTCATGAAGGCATTGATTCCCTGTGCATAGTAATATTTTGAATGTTTGGAGAACTGGTATGGACGCTCGCGGCCGTCGTCATAGCTGTCATCACGGCTTTGCTCATATCCTCCGGTTTTCATATTGGTATTGTTCAATACATTATTTACAGTCAGGTTCAGACTCAATGTACGGCCTTTTTTCAGACGGATGAATTTACCTATGGAAGCGTCGAGCATAAAACCGCCCTTGAATTCCTCTTGTTCCGGAACTTGGACACCTACCGGGTTGCCATTTTCGTCTACAGTACCTGAAGACGCATTTTTCTCCAAAATGCTGGCCAGACGGCGATAAGTAGAAAAATCGATAAATCCGCGGTGATAGTAGTTTCCGTTTACATTGAAGAACCAGCCGTTTACACTATAATCCAGTCCTAAACTATAGGCAGAGAGTGGTGTGCCGCTGTCTTTCATGCCCTTGGCATAAACCTTATCGGGAGTAGACTCGCTTTCATTTTCGTAGGTCAAGGTTGCATTCGGATTATTGATATATTCTGCATTACTGAAAGTACCGATTGCGTTCAAACTCAAGTTTGATGTAATCTTGACACTGGCAGCCAATTCTACACCCATATATTCTTTTTGAATATCACTCATAGACAGATAAGTATATCGAGATTCCTGATCATTGTAGAAAGCATCCATCTCTACCAAATCATTAAAACGTGTATAGTAACCGCTTACCTTCATGGTGAAGCGTGGTAAAGTCAGCGCATAACTGGCTTCTGCTGTATACATTTCCTCATTGGTCAGATTGTCTACGAAGTCATTCTTCAAACGTGGTGCAATGAAGGCATTGTAGGCTGTCGGAGCGTTCTCTTCATAACCCAATCCAAAGTTGATGGTATGCTTTCCGTTAGGCTTGAGGGTCAATCCGATCTTACCGCCAGATTCCAGGAATTTGGCTACGCCACTGCTACCTTTTGACTTGTTGGCTGCACGACCGTTGCGCATCAATCCGTCGCGCTCAATAGTGCTTCCACCCAAACGGAATGCTGCAAACAGAGTGGTGATGCCCTTTGTGAGCTGATAATTGCTCCAGACATTGGCTTTGTTTACATATACATTGTAATTATATCCAAAGATGTCACCTTCCCGGATAATGCGGTTTGGATTGTCCAGGTCATTCTGGATCATAGGAGAATTGTAGCCATAGTCACGTACAGAGAACTTGTCAATGTCGGTCATATAGTCTGCCCCCAGCAAATCGCTCATGGTTTTATAATGCATACCTTTTGTGGTATTTATATTAAAACCGGCTGAGATTGCTCCGTGTTTATTGAATGAATGTTTTAATGTAGAATTCAGATTGAATGCCATCTGGTCATTGTGTCTTTCCTCCACATAGTACAATGCTTCTCCCCCTAATGCTTTTTGTTGTGCATTGGCAAAGTACATGGCATCCCAGTCTATTTGTCTGTGGGCTTTATCACTAGTCCAATACTCATAGGCATCTTTCCAGATTTGTATATCCTCATCGCTGAGTGGCTGATTGAATACGTTTCCGGAAATCTGTCCGCTTGGCAGTTTCTTATAATAGTCAGGACGTGGGTCTGACGCATTTCCCGACCAACCGAGAGCCGTGTTGCCATACATGCTGTATTTGCCCATGAACGAAGTGCTTAAATTCGTCCGGTCGTTAATTTTGAAGTCCCAGGTCAGAACTGCTGTCGGCTCATAGGAGTTTACGACGCGGGCATTACGTTTTTCTCCGTTCTGGTAACCCCAGTTCGGATTATAGTAATGACTGTTGGCCAACCAGTAGGCTTCTTCTGTTGAGGCGCCCTGCTGTGCTCTTTCTGTAGGTGATCCCCATGTGCTCAAGTTCAGGCTGTGGCGGTCGTTGAACACCTTCTGCACTGCCAGAAAATAGCCTAAAGAGTTGTAGAAGGTTCCCTCGATATATCCTTCATTTGCCCAGCGGTATGCCAATGAGCCGGTTACGGCCCAGCCGTTGTTCATCAGTCCGGTGGAATAAGTATAGACGCCACGTGCCAAATAATTTCTGTTACATCCGGAAAGGGTAATTTTATTACCCGGACTGTATTGGCTCGCTCTCACATTGATGTCGGTAGATCCTCCCAATGCAGAGAAACCGAAGTTATTCATATTCAGGAAAGGAGATCCTTCCCGGTTACGGGTTGCATCGTTCAAACCTCCGATAGAACTGTAGCTGAACTGTCCGCGTTCGGCATCGTTCATCTGTACTCCGTTGATATAAGTTTCGCTTTGCTGGTTATTGTAGGCACGATAACGGAAGCGCATCGGGCTGAACAGATAGCCGACATTCGAAAGATACAGGTCATTGTTTACTCCTAAAACGGAGTTTACGGTGCGCCCGTTATCATCATCTTCGTCCAGTTGGGATTCGGTGAATGTGAAGTCTGCGTTTTCCATTTTTGCAATGCTTTCAGCAATGGCAACCGTATCTTTTTGCTGGGCAAGAAGATAGGTGGAAAAACAACATGCAGACGCCATTAAAGCAAGTCTTTTGTTCATAAATAAAACAGTTAATGTGATTTTTCTACAAAGATATGTGATTCTATTGAAGTACCTATTTTCTTCTATCTTTTTTAAATTTAAAAGGCTTAATTTTAATTTCATTATCTGAATCTTATTACAAATGAATGTCGAATTATATAATGAATAATTAAAGTTTTTGAATTCTTATATCTTTTAAAGTAAGTGAAATTCAATTTCATTAGAATAACTCATAAAAATATTGCATATTTGTAACCTGAAAAATAAGTAGAATATAAAATAAAGGATTTTATGAAGAGACTTTGGTTATTTGCAGTGTGTTGCAGCATGTTATTGGCTTCGTATGCGCAGGAGAAGAAATATTCCATGTATGCTGTAGGATTTTATAATTTGGAAAATCTGTTTGATACGATTCACGATGAAGGTAAGAATGATTATGAGTATTTGCCGAATGGAACAGGCCGTTGGAATGGTCTGAAGTATTTTTCCAAATTGAAAAACATGTCTTCTGTTTTGGCCGAATTAGGTACTGACCGTTTGCCTAATATCGGTGCAGCAGTAATAGGTGTGTCCGAGGTGGAAAATGCCCGTGCTTTAACGGACCTGATCAGTCAGCCGGCCTTAAAGAAAAAAGGTATGAAGTTTGTGCATATCGAGGGGCCGGACACCCGAGGAGTAGATTGCGCTTTGCTTTATAACCCTCAGCTGTTTGTTCCTGAAAAAAGTTTCCTGAAGCCTTATGTGTTTGAACCGGTAGACACTACTTATAAGACCCGTGGTTTTCTTACCGTTCAAGGAACTATGGCAGGTGATGCCATTACCTTTATTGTATGCCACTGGCCCAGCCGTTTTGCGGGATCTTATCACCGTGAGCTGGCCGGAAAGCAGGTGAAGGTGCTCAAGGACAGTATTCTGTCCGCAAATCCTCAGATGAAAGTAATTGTCATGGGCGATATGAATGATGATCCGTTTGATCCGAGTATGTCTAAGAAATTGTCGGCCAAAAAGAGCATTGACAAAGTTGGACGCGATGATATGTATAATCCTTGGTGGAGCATCCTGACCGACAAGGGACAGGGAACTCTGCTCTATGACGGCAAATGGAATCTGTTTGATCAGATTGTTGTTTCGCCGAACTTGCTAAATAAAAAAGGTGAGCGTGACTTTTCTACCTTGAAGTTTTTCAAGAATGAGATCTTTATGCGCGATTATCTGTTTCAGACCGAAGGAAAATATAAAGGAAACATTAAGAGAACTACGGCCAGCGGTGTCTGGCTCAACGGTTATAGCGACCATTTACCCGTTGTGATTTATTTATTGAAAGAGAAAAAGTAAAAAAACTGATTTTTTCCGTATCCGGTTTGCAGATTTTTGACTATCTTTGTCCGGAGAAAGATACATTACGTTTTTAAATTTATAAAGACATGGTAAATTACAAAGATTTAGGTTTGGTTAATACCAAAGAGATGTTTGCTAAGGCCATTAAAGGTGGTTACGCAATCCCAGCATTCAACTTCAACAACATGGAGCAGATGCAGGCTATCATTAAGGCTGCTGTAGAGACTAAGTCTCCGGTTATCCTTCAGGTTTCTAAGGGTGCTCGTCAGTATGCTAACGCTACTCTGTTGCGTTACATGGCTCAGGGTGCTGTTGAGTATGCTAAGGAGTTGGGCTGCGAGAATCCTCAGATTGTATTGCACCTCGACCACGGAGATACTTTCGAGACTTGCAAGAGCTGTATCGATTCAGGTTTCTCTTCAGTAATGATCGACGGTTCACACCTGCCATACGAAGAGAACGTTGCTTTGACTAAGAAGGTTGTTGACTACGCTCATCAGTTCGATGTAACTGTAGAAGGTGAGCTGGGTGTATTGGCTGGCGTTGAGGATGAAGTTTCTTCAGACCACCACACTTATACTAACCCAGAAGAGGTTATCGACTTCGCTACTCGTACAGGTTGCGATTCTTTGGCTATCTCAATCGGTACTTCTCACGGTGCTTACAAGTTCACTCCAGAGCAGTGTACTGTAGATCCTAAGACTGGTCGTCTGGTTCCTCCTCCATTGGCATTCGACGTTTTGGATGCTGTTATGGAGAAACTTCCTGGATTCCCAATCGTATTGCACGGTTCTTCTTCAGTTCCTCAGGAAGAAGTTGAGACTATCAACAAGTACGGTGGTGCTTTGAAGGCTGCTATCGGTATTCCAGAAGAGGAATTGCGTAAGGCTGCCAAGTCTGCTGTTTGCAAGATCAACATCGACTCTGACTCTCGTTTGGCTATGACTGCAGCTATCCGTAAGGTATTCGCTGAGAAGCCAGCTGAGTTCGATCCTCGTAAGTACTTGGGTCCTGCTCGTGACAACATGGAGAAGTTGTACAAGCACAAGATCATCAATGTATTGGGATCTGACAACAAGTTATAATTTCCGATCGGATTTTAGTTAATCTATAATGGGGTTGTATCAGTAATGATGCAACCCCTTTTTATGTCTGTTCCGCTGTTTGCCGGATTCTTTTCAGAAAGAATGGATCTTTATGGCAATCTTGTTTCTGAAAAGGATAACTTTTATGTGATTTTTCTGTTCTTTGAAATAAAAATATGTTACCTTTGCTGACAGGTTCTTAAAATCAATATTTATGAAAAAGCTTTTGTCGATATTTGTTTCCCTTGTGGTATTGGGAGGAAATGGTGTGTTGGCTCAAAGTTTAAAGAAGCAGAATCAGCAATTGAAAACACAAAATACGATTCTGACGGATTCAATCCAGAAATTGAATACTTCTTTAGACTCCGTAGCTCAACTAAAGACCAAGCTGACAGCCGATTATGAAAAGCTGAAGGCTCAATACGGAAAATCGGGCACTAAAGCCGATTCTTTATTTAAGGTATGCCAGTTGCAGGCTTCTGAGATCTATGCTCTTCAAGTGACTAATGATTCATTAAGCAGTCGTATCCAGAAACTGTTGGCAGAAAGAAGTTCCTTGCAATATCAGACGGACAGTCTGCTTGCCTTGCAGGAGCGTAAACTCGAGGAGAAGAAACAAAAAGAGTTGTGGGATCGTAGAGCTTGGTTTAATGTGGCATATTCTCCACAGAAAATCAACAGTGATTTATACCGTCCGGAATTGAAGGCTGACTATGCGGTAGGTATTACTTGGGGACGAAGCTATTATCTGCATAAGAAACCTTTGGCAAACATGGTACGCTTTGCCTTGAACTGGAGTTTCTTTGACCTGAACATCGCCCAATATTCGGCTCCATACAGTAGCCGTGTGGATGAAGGTGATGATGATCTTTCATCAGGTGGTCTAGCTTCTGCTTCTTATTACCCTTCAGCCCGGACAGACGATTTTACAGGAAATGAAGGTGATGATTATTGGGAAGAGGATTATGAGGAGGTCGCTTCAAATCAATACAAGATGGAAGTCGGCATGCAGATAGGTCCGGCTGTTATTGTCAATCCAATCAGTCATCTGATGATACAGGCTTATTTCCACTATGCGCCAACTTATTCTATTTTACTGGATGAGGATATGAATTATTATGGAGGATATGCTTCATTTTTCAACACCGGTGTTGCCTTGTCTTATAAAGCTATCGGATTGGGTATAGAGGCCCGTTGGGGTAATACCACTTATTCTCAGGAGGTATATAATGCGGCTATTGATGATTATGAGTATCAAGATATGAACTGGAAAACCAAAGGAATGCGTGTTTATTTGTCATTCAGATTCTGATCAGAGAAAATGATACTATAAAGGTTTTATTTGAAGGATATGAAAAATCCGGTAAGTTTCATGCCTAAGAGTTAAAGGTCATGGTAGCTTACCGGATTTTATTTTGTTCATGGAGTTTAAAGGACTATTTGGGCTCTTCGGCCGTAAGTTTTTCTATTCCTCCATTATTCTGATAAAAGAGTACCTGAGTGGTATTCTTTTTGTCAAACAATGCGTTGCTTAGGATTTCTGTATTGCCAAACTGTCCCATGGAAATTTCCTGATCACAGAATACTTTACTTGGACTGTATACTTTCAGGAAACTGCGTGCCGGAACATTGTATACGACCCCTTCGTCCATTTTGGCTTTCTTTTTTGCCGTTTTCTCATCTTGCACTGGAACCGGAAGATCCTGTGCAGACTTCAGGTCTATGTAAATCGGTTCTCCGGCTAAATCTTCATTGTTGAGTACACCCAGTTTTTCAGAAAAACGGAACAGTACCGCATGTTCCATTTCCTGCTCCGGAGTGGTACTGAAGGAAAATACCTCAGTGCTTGTTTGAGTATATCCTTTGAACAGCTGGCTCAGTGCTTTCTCCTGTTGATTCAGCTGATCCAGCATCAGTTTCAGTTGTTCACCGTCTTTAGGAGTGTTATCGGCTTCGCCGCGTATCAGCGCATTTCTGCTTTCACGAATGTCATAGATTTCCTGTGCGGTGAGTTCCGCTATTTTAGCGCTGCTTCCTGCTGCCAGAATCTCCTGATTCATAAAATTACGTGGATTCAACACCTTTTCTGCAGGTTGGGCTTTGGGCAGGTCCGACAGTTTCTCTACTTCCTTGTCCGTATTGATAGCTAATAGAATACCGTCGTTTGTAAGTTTTACCATCGGAGCAACGGTACGCTTTTTTAATGCGATGTTATAAATCTTGCTTTTGTCCGGAACACCATATGGTTCCACTTTGATACTTTTAATGGTCCAGCGGGTGTAACCCTGGCTGGCTGCGTCCTTCAAGCGTAAATATCTGTCGGCATATTTGGCATATTCTCCCGGAACAAAGACTTCTTTTTCTGCTACGACGGTAAAACGGAGTGCCGTTTTGGGAAGACAATAAGTTACTCCTTCTACTGTGACTCCCGGCATATAAGGGGTCACTTCGGTCTGAGCGTTTCCGCAAAGCGGGAGTAATGCCAGACTGTATAACAATAATCTTCTTTTCATATCTTTTTGTTAAGCTTGTTTTTTTCTTAATTCTTTAAATGCCCGAGGCAAATAGGTAATCAAGTCACTGGCGGTAACACATTCTTCTTCCAGGTCCTCTGCCGCAAAATCGCCGGCCATGCCGTGGATATGTACACCTAAAAGTACTGCGGCTTCATAAGAATATCCCTGAGCCAGTAGGCCAACCAGAATACCAGAAAGAACATCACCGCTTCCAGCTGTGGCCATACCTGCATTTCCGGAATTATTGAACAGAACCATACCGTTAGGCAGACAGATAATGCTGTAGTGTCCTTTGATAACAATGTAAAGTTGCTGCTTGATGGCCAGATCTCGGGCTTTGGTCATTTGATCATAGCTGTCCTGGCAGCGGCCGATAAGGTTTTCCAATTCTTTGGGATGCGGAGTAAGGATTGAATGTTTGGGGATATCCTGAATCCATTCCTTATGATTTCCCAAAATATTCAGGGCGTCGGCATCGAGCACTAACGGCAATGACTGTTGCAGCATGAAATCCCGCATGGCAATAGCTGTTGTTTCGCTTTTTCCGATACCAGGTCCGATAACAAGAGCATTGAAACTGCCGGTTTCGATAGATCCGGTAATGATGTCATCGTCCAGATCGTGGCTTAGAATGGCTTCGGGAACAGCGATCTGGAGAATGTCGTTATTCATTTTCGGCGTGTGAATCGTAACCTTACCTGCTCCGGCTTTCATACAGGCTTTGGCGCAGAATATTGATGCTCCGGCCATTCCAAAACTTCCGGCTACAACCAGAGCATGTCCCATATTGCCTTTGTGGGCAAAAGCATGCCGCTTTTTAAGCAGTTTACAGGCCATGTCGCTTTCCAGCAGATACATGTTGGTTGCCACATTCTCCATGTATTTCATGTCGAGTTGGATGTCCAACACTTTCAGTTCACCGATATATTTCTGGTTTTCCGGGAAGAGAAATGCCATTTTGGGTAATTGTATGGTCAGTGTGAGTGTCGCACGCACTACAGTGTTCATGTCATTGTAGGTATTGTCCTCACACATCAGTCCGGAAGGAATGTCTATGCTCACAATGGGCACATTTGTTTTGTTTATACTTTGTGCCAATGAGGCAAAACCACCGTTGAGCGGCTTGTTTAATCCTGTTCCAAACAATCCGTCAATGATGACGTCTTTTTCTTCTATATTGGGGAATGTGAACTGATCATGTACTTCAATGAATTTGATATTGCTGTATTCTGCCAGACATTCTTTATTGAAAGCACATTCTTCACTGAGTTTCTGATTGATATTGAATAAGTAAACAGTGGCTTTGTATCCTTTCTCAGCCAATAGTCTGGCCACAGCCAACGCATCACCGCCATTATTGCCCGGACCGGCAAAAATATAGAAATGGGTTTTCAGGCTCCAGCGGGTGGAAACCTCCTCGGCAATGGCTTTGGCTGCTCTTTCCATCAAGTCGATGGCACTGATCGGTTCATTCTTTATGGTGTACTGATCAAGTTCTTTAAATTGTGCTCCTGTAAGTATTTTCATAATGCAAATATAACTAAAATAGCGGTTAGCAAGTTTTTGGCTTGCGGAATTTTTGTATCTTTGCAACAAATTTACTAAAAATAGCCATGCAGACCATTCAAATTAAAGATAAAACTTTCACTGTGTCTCTGAAAGAGGCAGATATCCTAAAGCAGGTAAAGCGCGTAGCTGCGGAAATAAACCGGGACTATGAGGGTGAAACACCTGTATTTCTTGCTGTTCTCAACGGTTCGTTCATCTTTGCCGCCGATCTGATGCGCGAAGTGACTTTACCGTCTGAAATCACGTTTGTCAAACTAGCGTCTTACGCCGGGGTTTCTTCAACCGGGGCGGTGAAAGATCTTATAGGGTTGAATGTAGAGTTAAAGGGACGTCCGGTAATTATTATTGAGGATATCATTGACTCTGGTCTCACCATGGTGCATTTACTTGATTTACTTAAGCAGCACGAGCCGAAATCAATAGATATCTGTGCTTTATTGGTCAAGCCCGACAATCTGAAAGTGTCTTTAGACATCCGTTACACTTGTCTGGAGATACCTAATGATTTCATTGTGGGTTATGGATTGGACTATGACGGGCAGGGACGTAATACCCGTGATATCTATACGGTAATTGACTAGCTGGAGATTTCCTATTTTAATAACTAAATAAAGAAATGAAGAATATTGTAATTTTCGGTGCTCCGGGATCCGGTAAGGGAACTCAGAGCGACAAGATTGTGGCTAAGTACGGTTTCAAGCACATCTCTACCGGTGATGTTTTGCGCGGTGAGATCAAGAACGGTACAGAGCTGGGTAACACAGCAAAATCTTACATCGACAACGGACAGCTGATTCCGGATTCATTGATGATTGATATCCTGGCAAGCGTTTATGACAGTTTCGGTGCCGTAGAAGGAGTCATCTTCGACGGTTTTCCACGTACAATCCCGCAGGCTGAGGCCTTGAAGGCTATGTTGGCTGAGCGTGGAACTGAGGTAAGCGTGATGCTTGATCTGGAAGTTCCGGAAGATGAATTGATGGATCGTCTGATCAAGCGCGGACAGATTTCCGGACGTGCCGATGATAATGAGGAAACCATCAAAAAGCGTCTGACAGTTTATCATAATCAGACTTCTCCTCTGATTGACTGGTATAAGAACGACGGTAAATATACGCACATCAAGGGTACCGGTGATCTGGAAACTATCTTTGCCGATATCTGTGCAGCTATTGACCGTGCATAATCAAAAAAATTAAAAACCACACATATTATAATTAAGTAAATAGATATGGCTGAATCGAATTTTGTAGACTACGTAAAGATATATTGCCGTTCCGGAAAGGGCGGAAGAGGCTCCATGCATATGCATCGGGCCAAATATGTCCCTAATGGCGGACCGGACGGAGGCGACGGAGGACGGGGTGGCCATGTCTATTTACGTGGTAACCGTAACTATTGGACTTTATTGCATCTTCGTTATGACCGTCATGTCTTTGCCGGGCATGGAGGTAACGGCTCCAAATGCCGTTCTACCGGAAAGGATGGCGAAGACAAGTATATTGAAGTGCCTTGCGGAACCGTAGTGTATAATGCCGATACGGGTGAATACATTTGTGATGTGACGGAGCACGGTCAGGAGGTGATGTTGCTCAAGGGAGGCCGAGGAGGTTTGGGTAACTGGAATTTCCGTACCTCGACCAACCAGGCTCCGCGCTATGCACAGCCAGGAGAACCCATGCGTGAAATGATGGTGATTCTGGAGTTGAAACTATTGGCGGATGTAGGACTTGTCGGTTTTCCGAATGCCGGAAAGTCTACTCTGTTGAGTGCTGTTTCTTCTGCCCGTCCAAAGATTGCAAACTATCCGTTTACCACTCTAGAGCCGAGTTTGGGTATTGTCTCCTATCGTGACAACCAGTCATTCGTGATGGCCGATATTCCGGGGATTATCGAAGGTGCCAGTGAAGGTAAGGGATTGGGTTTGCGTTTCTTGCGTCATATCGAGCGAAACTCCCTGTTGCTCTTTATGGTTCCGGGAGATACTGATGATATCAAAAAGGAATATGAGATTCTGCTCAACGAGGTTTCTACCTTCAATCCGGAGTTGATGGACAAGCAGCGTGTACTGGCTATTACGAAAAGTGATCTGTTGGACGAAGAACTGATGGAAATGCTTTCCGAGAACTTGCCTGATGTGCCGCATGTATTCATTTCTTCTGTTACAGGTATGGGTATTGCCAAACTGAAAGATCTGCTTTGGAAAGAACTGAACAGCGAGAGCAATAAGTTGCAGGCCATTACTGATCAGCAGAATATTGTGCATAAGAATAAAGATGTGAATTTCTTGCGCAATGAGCTCAAGGCGATGGGTGAAGACGAAGATTTTGAATTTATCGATGACGCAGAAATAGAAGATCTCGATGACTTTGAATACGAAGAAGAGGATTGGGATGAGCAGAAGTGATAAAGAAACAGAAAAAAATCCCAATCTGCTGCATTATGATTTAGGTGAGGATGTAGTGGCTTTCAGTACCCGAAGAACCGGAGGTGTCAGTGAAGGTAACTATGCTTCGTTTAATGTGAATGGTTATTGTGGTGACAATACCTTGCATGTGGCCGCTAATCGGCAGATTCTTTGTGATTATCTGCAGATAGATACGTCTTGTCTGGTTTTGCCTCACCAGACTCATAGTACACGGGTAAAGGTGATAGACGAGGCGGTGATGGGGTTGTCTGCATTGCAGCGGGCAGCCATGTTAGAGGGAGTTGACGCATTGATTACCTCAATGCGTGGTGTCTGTATCGGTGTTTCTACCGCGGATTGTATTCCGATACTTCTTTATGACCCTGTACATCAGGTTATCGCTGCGGTACATGCCGGTTGGAGAGGTACAGTAGGGCGTATCGTTGTTGAGGCTCTTTCAGAGATGTTTCGTACTTTCCAGACATCTGCTTCTGATTTGCGTGTTGCTATCGGTCCCGGTATTTCCGGTGAATCCTTTGAGGTGGGTAATGAAGTCTATGAGACCTTTGCGTCGGCCGGTTTTCCTATGGAGCGTTTGGCTGTGAAGAAAACTTCTATTAGAAATATCTCGGAACAAAGTTGGTTTATTGATCTTTGGGAAGCAAATCGTATGCAACTGGAAGCGCGCGGCGTATTGCCTGAGCATATTTTTATGGCCGGTATCTGTACTTATCAGCACGCTGACGAGTTTTTTTCCGCACGGCGTCTGGGCATTAATTCAGGCCGCATATTCAATGGAATCATGATGGAAAGATAAAATTTCTTTTGAGAAAGTATATGCAATGAAGTCTCCTCATAACGAGGAGATTTTTTTGTAAAAAAGAATCATACCGATTCGGTTGCTTTTCATGAAGCTCCGAATCGGTATGATTCTTTATAGAAGGGGATTTTAATCTGGTATTCAATGATTTCCCTTGTGCCGGTTGGCGCGTCGGCGTCTGATTTCAGCTTTCATTTTGGCGGAACCAGAACCGTGTGCACCGGTGATATAGGCTTTCTTTTTTGCCTTGGTCTTTACCTTTTCTTCCTGAGGGCCTTTTTTCTTGCTGCTTCCCCCTTTGAATACAATACCTCCGGTAATGACCTGATCAATATCGTCTCCTCCGAATTTAGCCATAGATGCAGCCTGGAAATTAGTGGTGGAACAGACGGACACCGGTAAATGCCATGGCAATACCATATTTGTCGCAAGTTTCAATCACATGGTCATCACGAACGCTGCCACCGGCTTGAGCTACATAGCATACACCGCTTTTGTGCGCACGCTCAATGTTGTCACCAAATGGGAAGAATGCGTCTGAACCCAGCGATACATTGGTATTTTGGGCAATCCATGCAGCTTTTTCCTCGCGAGTGAGTGGTTCCGGTTTTTCTGTAAAGAATTTCTGCCATTCTCCATCAGCCAATACATCCATATAATCATCGCTGATATAGATGTCAATAGTATTGTCACGGTCTGCACGACGGATTTTTTCAACAAACGGCAGGTTCATTACTTTCGGATGTTGACGTAACCACCAGATATCTGCTTTATTGCCGGCCAGACGGGTGCAGTGGATACGGCTCTGCTGTCCGGCTCCGATACCGATAGCCTGTCCGTCCTTAACATAGCATACAGAATTACTCTGAGTATACTTCAAGGTAATCAGGGCTATGATCAGATCACGCTTAGCTTCTTCAGGGAAATTTTTGTTTACGGTCGGGATATTTTCAAAAAGACTCGGATCGTTCAGTTTCACTTCATTGCGTCCCTGTTCGAAAGTGATTCCAAATACCTGCTTGGTTTCAATTGGAGCCGGAGTGTAGTTCGGATCGATCTTGATTACGTTGTAAGTGCCGTTTCTCTTGGCACGCAGGATTTCCATAGCCTCTTCGGTAAAATCGGGAGCGATCACACCGTCAGAAACTTCTCTTTTGATCAGAGTGGCAGTAGCGGCGTCACAAGTGTCGCTCAAGGCGATAAAGTCACCATAGCTGGACATTCTGTCTGCACCGCGTGCTCGGGCATAAGCACAGGCAATAGGAGAGAGCGGAATCTTCACATCGTCTACAAAGTAGATTTTCTTGAGCGTGTCGCTCAGCGGAAGGCCTAAGGCTGCTCCGGCAGGAGACACATGCTTGAAAGAGGCAGCCGCAGGCATACCGGTAGCTTCTTTCAGTTCTTTGACCAGCTGCCAGCTGTTCAGGGCATCCAGAAAATTGATGTATCCCGGGCGACCGTTCAGGACTTCGATTGGTAACTCACCTTCGGTCATATAAATGCGCGAAGGTTTCTGATTCGGATTGCATCCGTACTTCAATGCCAATTCTTTCATATTCTAAATATTTAGATTTTTGTTTGCAAAAACGATAGGGCAAAGATACGACAAAATGCAGAGAAGAGAAAATTGAGCAACAAAGAAATATCTTTATTAACGAATAAAACCGACAAACATGTTGTCCATGCCTGTCGGTTATCATAGATTATAGAAAGAGTTTGCTTATTTGGTCCATCCAGCAGTCCACAGGTCAGAAGCATCCAAAGCACCCTTACCGTCAAAAGTACCTACGTACTTGTCTGTGAAAGTAAAGCTTTGACCGGTCTGATTACCGCTATTCAGGAACATATCGTTGGTGTAAGGATTGTTTTCGTCACCTTCAACTTGTTTTACCAATACACTGGCAGAAGTGATTCCGATATTTTTCAAGCTGGAAGGATTGTTCATCAAATATTTACCGGTTTCGCTGGTTTCAACCCACAAGTCATTGGTCTTTCCGGTAATTACGGTATTTTCAATAACAGCATGTGTTCCTGCTCTCAGTTTTACACCGGCAGCTTTGGATCCGGTATCCTTGTTTCCGATCAGAGTCAGGTTCTTCAGAACTGGCTGAGAGAAAGGAGATGCGATCATATTATCGCCGTTGTTGTCTGCTTCGATCAGACAGTCACAGTCTGCTCCTTCTGCCTGATAGGCAATCCAGTTTGTACCTTGTCCTCTCCATCCTTCTGTCCAGTCGAAAGAGTCGTCGCCGCAGTTTTCTACAATCGCATGATCTACATTTACGGTACCGCCGAAGAACTCAATACCGTCATCGTTACCGTCGCAGATCTGGAGATAAGAAGCTTCTGTTCCGCTACCTACACCGTAAAAAGTGATACCGTTAGATTCCGTGTCAGAAGACAGAGATTGTCCGGTGTATTCCATGCGGATGTATTTCAGTTTACCGGAGTTGTCCTGATCTTCGTTGCCTCCATAAACGGCATTTCCGATTTCAGACTTGCCCTGTCCGCCTTCTACATTGATAGAAGCTTTACCGCAGATGTGCAAACCGCCCCATGAGCCGGCCTGAGCTCTTTCCGCAGTCATGACAATAGGTTGTTCTGCAGTACCTACGGCATAAATCTGGGCACCTTGTTCGATGAGAATATAGGAAATGTTATCAGTATAGGCTGAGATGATTTTTACTCCCGGCTCAATGGTCAGTTTACCTGGAGCCTGGATCTGTAATTTGCCAGTCAACTTGTATGTCTGTCCCTGTTTTAGGGTTACATCCTTGTTGGTAATTCCGTTCAGCTGGTTACCAACCAGTACTTCATCGTTTCCGGAAGAAGATTTGTTTCCATTGTCTTCATTTTCAGAACAAGATACACATGCTACAGACGCGCAAAGAGCCATGCTTAAAGTGGCAAACTTAAAAATGTTCTTTTTCATTGTTTTCTTTTTTAAAAGTGGTTGTTATTGATATTTTACATTAGAATTTATATGAAATACTCAAGTCAAGATCGATACCGTTTTCATATCGCTCCACTTCAACGGTCTTATTGGCTATCGGGAGCTCCTGCGAGAGTACAAAGTCGGAATTCAACAGGTTCTTGACTTGCAATTTGGCACTGAGATGTTTGTTGAACTGATACCCCAGATTCAGATTCAGTGTATGTAATGTTTCCTGATATACATCGCCTTGCTTTTGAATACCAACAGCCTGAATGCGTTTTCCCTGAAGATTGTAGAGCAGAGCCATGGATAATTTCCGGTCTTTACTAAAGGAAGGGGTATAACTCAGATCGGCATTGACTATATAGGGTGATGCTCCCTGAAGCTGTCTTTCTGTGTTCGTGTAGACCATTCCGCTGGGCAGCTGGACGTTGGTGTACATGTAGGAAGCGTTTACCGAGGTACTCAGGTCCTTGATGATTTCTTTTCTTATTTCAACCTCTATACCGGCAGCCAGTCCGTCTGTGGCATTTTGGAAAGAATATTCGCGTGCACCTCCAGAAACCCACTGGGTTCTTTCAATTGGAGTTTCCAGATATTTATAGTAACCTGTTATGGCAATCATATCGTTGCTGTTTGGACGGAACCATTCATAACGCAGGTCAAAATTGTAGTTATATCCGTTGGTCAGGTCAGCATTACCACGCAGATTAGCCGATCCGTAAGATTCTTGATACTTGAAAGGAGCCATTTCCACAAATTGCGGACGGGTTACCGTTCGTGAGGCAGACAGACGAATGGCATGGGCCTTATTTATATCATATTTCAGATTCAGGGCCGGGAAGAAGTCATTGCAGTCCAGATTACGGATTTTTGCCTTATTGTCGCCGTCTTCATAATATTCCACCCATTGTCGGCTGTTTTCGAAGCGTACGCCGGCATTAAGTGACAGTTTGTTCCATAGCAGAAAGTCTGCATCCAGAAAACCAGCTATAATGCGGTTACCGGCTTGATAACTGTTGCTTGGCACTTTCCGGCGATTAATGGTAATGTTTCCTTGCTGTACTTGGTCAAAATTCAAATAACCGTCTGTATCATAGATATTATCAAAAGGAGCATACAGCTCGTTGATCTTATCTACGTTATAGAAAAAGTCAACTCCCATGAAATCTCTTTTTTTGTCTTTGATGGCAGCTCCTATCCTCAGCTTGTCGTTTTTGTTCAGGTGATAAGCCACTTTCAAGTCGCCCACCCATTCATCCTCATTCAGCTCGCCATAGTAGCGCATAATTTCTTGCTGGTTCAGTGTAAAGAGTTTCAAAGACTCGTCATCCTGTATTTCGTACATTACCTGACGGCGGTCCGGTTCGTCACTTTTTGAGATATTGTATGATCCGCTCCAGTCAGCTTTCCAGTGATCTCCGAACTCGTGATGTCCGGCAAGCTGGTAATCCTGCAAGTTATAGATATGTGTAGTTTGGTTACTGCTCAGCAGACGGTGTTTTTCTTCATCGAGCACGTTTCTGCTCATATAGTTGTCAGAAGCATTGCGGGCATAAAAGAAAGTTCCGCGGATAAAATCGAAGCGTCTGAACTTATAGTTTGTGTTGAAAAGCCCTGATAACCTGTTTTCCTGAGTGAACTTATCGTATGTGTATTCACTTTTAAGCACTCCTGTGGCATCATATGATTTGTTGTATGCGTCATAAATGTTCTTATAGTCTGAACTGACTCCGAGTGAGGCCATCAGATCCAGATCGCCATGATTCAGATTAAATGTCTTGCCCCAACCAACATTTCCTCCAATATTCGGTAGGGTTGTTCTTTTTCTAGTCTGAAACGAAGTGGGGAAAATATCATGTGTTTGGGCATATTGGTCGTAATCCTGTAAAGGCAGATCGAGAGCTTTTTGATCTATCTTGCTGGAAGTGAATAGTGTACCTTTGCGGTCCATCTGATAGAAATCGCTAAAAGTGCTGCCCCATGTTCCTCCTGTATTCAGCGAGAGGGAGAAGAAGCCATCTGTTTTGTTTTCTTTGGTGCTGATATTGACATGGGCACCAGAATAGTCTGCAAAAGTAGACGGGCTGTAAACCTTACTAACTGTGATATTTTGTACTGTTGAAGAAGGAAACAGATCCAGCGGAATCAGCTTGTTGTCCGGATTAGGCGAAGCGATTGGCATTCCGTTGAGTGTGGTAATGCTGTAACGGTCTCCCAGTCCGCGTACCACCAGCTGTCCGGCGTCGGCAATGGAGATGCCGGAGATACGTTTTACACCTTCCTGTACGTTTGAGATTCCTTTTACACTCATTTCTCCTGCACCCAGATTTTCAATGGCAATATTTGATTGCTTTCTTTCTGCCAGAAGAATACGTTCCAATTCGAAGTTTTTACGGGCGGTGACTGTTACCTCGTCAAGTGATTTATTATCGGCTTTCATTTCAACCTTGACATTTACCGCTCCTTTGGCAGGAACCTGAATCTGTATGTGTTGGGTCAGAAAAGACAAATAGGAAATTTCCAAGGTATATTCTCCTTTCTTGAGATTCCTGATACTGAAGTTGCCCTCAAGATCTGCTACCGCACCTGTTTGAGAATTCATTACTTTAATTACAGCACCGTAAAGGGGTTCGTTTAGTTCCGTGTCAATAACGGTTCCAAGAATGTCTCCGGCAAAAGCCTGTGGTATGGATGTGGAAACCAGGAGAGCGGTGCAAAATCTAAGTCTGTTTTTTTGATTCATTCTGTTTCTTTCCTTTTGTTTTCACCGCAAAGCTAGGTCGTACTTTTTACGATATTTTTACGATTGGATAAAGATTTTGATAAATGAATGTCTGTAAATGAATTGTAACTCTGTGTTCATGATATTGCGAATCAGTTGTATCATTTCAGAAACAGAAAGATGAATCATCGTTTGTCTCAATGCTATCTACATGAATAGGGAATAACAGAAATTCTTATTTTTATGAAATGAAAAATTTATGAAGATGATTTTAGGCAACAACGAATAGGAACTTTTAGACTTTTGCGTTTTAGAAGTATACGATATGTATTATAATAGAAAAGTGAACAGATGAATGATGATGCCCCCGAATCTTAGAAACAGATTTGCTGGATTATGCCAATTAATTATAAATGTAAGAGGAGGTAGGAGAGAGAGGATGAGTATCGGGAAATAAAAAAAGCCGCTGATTTACAGCGGCTTCTAGTTTGTCTTGTGGAGCTGGAGGGAATCGAACCCTCGTCCAAACAGGGAAATCACATGCTTTCTACACGCTTATCCCGGCCTTCGGTTTTCGAGCAAAAGCAAGACCCGGGCCACCCACTTTTGCCTTATCCTCTAAAATTTCATCCCCTATGCGAGGCCATACGGAACTATCCCCGATTTAGCTGCACCACTGGATCAGAATGCTTCGGAGCAACAGCTTCTGAGTGATGTCTCGTTTCAGCACCTGGTGCCGAAATAAAGGTAATCTACTGTACTTCGATTACGCAGCGAGAGCGTAGTTATTTTCGCCAGATAAATTTTTGGTAACTGAGATTATAGAGGCAATCACCGACCCTCTGCGTGCTTACACGCCATTCCATCCTGCTGTCAAATCCGTGTCAACCCCAAGATTTTTTATATTTTCCACAAAGATAGATAGAAGTTTTGATTTACCCAAGATTTTGGTCTAAAAATGGATATAACTCTGTAAAATACCTAATAAAAAGACCTATATTTGTTTGTCCCGAAAAAATATGTTTATTTTGCACTCATTTGATATCTACTTAGAATTATTGCATAAATTTTAATTTGAGATTTAGTCTCCTTTGAGACATAAATATATAAATGGTGAACATGAAAGACGGTATGAATTTGTGTGAGCAAAGTGTCAAGCGTTTGTTTGACATTGTGGCAGCATTAATAGGTCTGATTTTGCTTTCACCTGTTTTTTTTCTGATCGCTTTTTTGTTATGGAGGCGTCGTGACGGATCGGTTTTTTTTAGACAGGAACGGATCGGTTTTCAGGGTAAGCCTTTTAATATTTTGAAGTTTAGAACTATGCCGGAGCAGAGTGCCGCCAAGGAAAAACCTCAGCTTACAGGAACGAATCAGGTAATTCGAAGTTCTTTGTGTCGTTTTTTAAGAGAACATCATTTGGATGAGTTACCTCAGTTATGGAATGTGTTGGTAGGAGACATGTCGTTTGTTGGTCCTCGTCCGGAAAGAAAGTATTTTATAGATCAGATTATGGCGGTGGATCCAAATTATGAGTATATATATAAAATGCGTCCCGGTTTGACTTCCTGGGCCACATTATATAACGGATATACAGATACGTTGGATAAAATGTTGGTGCGTTTAAGAATGGATCTGGAGTATTATCAGAACCGTTCCCTTTGGACGGATCTCAAGATTATTTTTATGACGGCTGCTTTTATAATTAACGGAAAAAAATTTTAGAATTATGATAAAGAAACTATTGGTTAGTATTTGTTTTTTGTGTGGTTTTACGCAGATGCTTTTTGCTCAAAGTACCATGACGGACGAGCAGATCATAGAATATGTACAGAGTGAATCTCAAAAAGGAACATCTCAAACGGAGATTGTAACCGGACTGATGAAAAAGGGGGTTTCGATAGAGCAGATTCAACGACTGAAAAATAAATATTCCAAACAAAATGACGGATCTGTTGTTGGAGCAAAGGATTTGACCGGTAGTTCTCGTTTGCGTGTAAATAATGGAGATAAGAAAAAGGAAGTTAAGAAGGGGCTTTCTATGAAGCAGGAATTGCAGGAAGATCAGGTAGATTTGACTACAATGTCTCCTTATCAGCGTAAACTTTATATGGAAAAGCAGCAGTCTGAGTATCTGGATGAGTTGGAATTTATCCTTCCTGATTCAACAAAGATGCTCTATGATATGATGTATCCGGAAGAGAAGAAAAATAAAATTAAGATTTTTGGACACGATATTTTTAACAAGAAGAATCTTACTTTCGAATCTGACCTGAATATTCCTGCTCCAGATGACTATATCTTGGGCGCGGGTGACAAGGTCTTTTTGGATGTTTCAGGTGGCTCACAGCTTTCTTTTGAAGGAGAGATTTCTCCCGAAGGAACTATATACGTCAGCGGATATGGTCCCATACAAATTGGTGGATTGACTTTATCCCAGGCCAATGCTCAGGTAAGACGGGCTTTAGGCAGATATTTTTCCAGTTCAACAATTACATTGACAGTAGGGCAGACCAAAACAATTACGGTTAATGTTATGGGTGAGGTGCAGAATCCGGGAACGTATACTCTTTCTGCTTTTGCCAGTGTTTTCCATGCGCTGTATATGGCCGGAGGTGCCAATGATATTGGTACCTTGCGTAACATTAAGGTATATAGAAACAATCGTTTGATTTCAACAGTAGATATTTACGATTATATTTTAAATGGAAAATTATCGGGAAATATCCGTTTGGCATCGAATGATGTCATTGTTGTGGGACCTTATGAGGCATTGGTGCAGGTTACCGGACAGGTAAAACGCCCTATGTTTTATGAAATGCGCGCTAATGAAAGTGTTGCAACTTTATTGAAGTATTCTGGAGGCTTTACTGGCGCAGCTTATCAGGACCAAGTGCGTCTGGTCAGAAAAAATACCGGTCGTAAGGAAGTTTATACGATTGATGAATTCCAGATGGGAACTTTCAAGGTTGCAGATGGAGATTCACTTTTTGTAGATTCTGTCTTGAACCGATTTACCAATATGGTAGAGGTTAAAGGAGCAGTTTTCCGTCCGGGAATGTATCAGGTCGGCGGAAACATTTCCACGGTGCGTCAATTGATTGAACAGGCCGGTGGACTAACGGAGGATGCGTTTCTTTCACGTGCGGTCTTGCATCGTTATAAAAAAGACAGGACTCTTGAAGTAATTTCCGTAGCCGTTAAAGAATTAATGGCACATGAGATTCCGGATATTACGTTGAAAAATGAAGATGTATTGTATATTCCGAGTATGAAGGAAAGTCAGGATGAATGGGTGTTCTCTATTTATGGAGAGGTCTTTTATCCTGGAATTTATCACTATGCAGAAAATACAACTATAGAGGATTTGGTTTTACAGGCTGGTGGAGTAAAAGATGCTGCTTCTAGTGTAAGAATAGATGTTTCACGCCGGGTGCGAGATACTAAGGCTAAAAGTTTATCTTCTATTTTGGCTCAAACTTATACGTTTGAATTGAAAGACGGTTTGGTGATAGATGGAGATTCTGGCTTTGTACTTCAACCTTTTGATGAAGTCTTTGTACGTAGAAGCCCTGGTTATGTAGAGCAGAAACATGTTGTTGTTGAGGGAGAGGTTGCCTTTGCTGGAACATATACTCTTTCGGCGAAGGGACAGCGTTTGAGCGATTTGATAAAAATGGCAGGTGGTCTTACTTCTGAAGCATATCCGAAAGGTGCGCGACTGATCAGAATCTTGAATGAAACGGAGCGAATGAAGCAACAGTCACTGAAGAAGTTCATTGTGTCTTCAGATACCACAGAATTAAAGAAATTTGATTTGAATACAACCCGTTATGTCGGTATAAATCTGGATAAAGCTTTAGAAAATAAAGGAAGCAATGAATGGGATTTGGTTTTGCAGGAAGGTGACCGGTTGATTATTCCTCAATATACCAATACTGTGACTATTAATGGCGAGGTGATGTATCCGAACTCTGTAGCTTACATGCCAGGAGAAGGCTTGGATTATTATATCAATCAGGCCGGAGGTTATAGTTTAAAGGCACGTAAGAATAAAGTTTTTGCGGTAAATATGAATGGTACTGTGACACGAGTACGCAAAGCAAAAGATATACAGCCCGGATGTGAGATTGTTGTTCCGGCAAAGGAAAAGCGTGATAAAATTACTTTATCAGAAGTAATGGGATTGGGTACAACGTTTGCTGCTATAGCAACAGTAGTCGCTACTTTGATTAAATAATATGAAAATGGAAGAGATGGCAGAAAAAGATAATAAACAGAATTTTTTGGATGTTCTTGTTCCCTTGCTTTTAAGTAAGAAACTTTTTATCATTAAATTTTGTGCTATATTCATACTGATTTCAATCGTTTATATATTCAGTATACCACGCAAATATAAAAGTACGGTAACCATGTTGCCGGAGATGACATCTCAGACAGATGTGTCTGGTTCTTTGGGTGCTTTAGCTTCTATGGCTGGTGTAAAAATTGGAGGAGGGTCGAAAGATGCTATCGCTCCGGAGTTTTATCCGAAAGTTTTGTCGTCTAGCGTATTCATGATTGATCTGCTTTCTATGGAGATAGAACTGAAACCCGGTAAGAAGGTTACTCTGTATGATTATTTGGATAAATATCAGAAGACCCCATGGTGGGATATATCGGAACTTTTCAGTTCAAAAAAGGAACAGAAAGCTCCGTTGGATCCTTTGCGTCTGACAAAGCAACAGCAAAAAATTGTGAAGGCTATGCAGAATTCTTTGTTTTGCATGGTAGATAAGAAAACGGATCTGATAACCATAGAGGTTTCTATGCAAGATTCGGAAATCGCTTCATTTGTTGCCAATAAAATTCAGGAACGATTGACGGAATACATTGTCAATTATCGAACCAGTAAGCTTCGCAATGATTTGGATTATATATCTAAGGTTGTTGATGAAACCTATAACGAGTATAAAGAAGCTGAACGTGAATATGTAGATTATGCCGACTCGAATAGAGATGTATTTTTGGAAAAGAGTATACAAAAAGCAAAAAGTTTGAATAATCAGTTACAATTGTCTTATACTGCTTATTCTCAGGCTGTGCAACAGAAGCAGCTGGCTAAGGCCCGCTTGCAGGAACATACTCCTGTTTTTGTGGTTATTCAGCCGGGTACTGTGCCTTTACTGCCGTCAGAACCTAAAAGGGTGATTTTTGTTTTTGTTATGAGTGTTTTTGCATTTGTATTATCTACTGGTTGGGTCGTTTTAAAGAACCTTTATTTACTGGAATTTATGCATAAATATAAGAATAAATGAAATTTCTAAAATCAGTTGTAACGAGCAAAGAAGAGTTGGTTGATACTGTTTATCTGATTGCTTTACAGGGATTCAACCAATTGCTTCCTTTGTTTGTTATGCCCTATTTAATGAAAGTTCTGGGAGCTGGTGGATATGGAGAGATCGGTTATGCATTGGCTGTTATTCAGTATATTGATTTGATTGTTACGTTTGGTTTTAATTTAAGTGCAACAAAGCTTATTGCTCAGTCTGGAGATGACAAGAACCAATATAGTACATATTTTTGGAATGTTGTCTGTGCCAAACTCCTTTTGCTATTGGCTTCTTGCCTTCTTTTGTTTTTTGCTACAGAGTTTGTCCCCAGCATACATAAATATAAATACGTGATTTACGCCACCTTGCCTATGGCTGTCGGGTCGGCATTTACGTTTATGTGGTTCTTTCAGGGTATGGGTATGGTAAGATTGTTTTCCATATTGAATACCTGTTCCAAAATCTTATTGTTGCCACTTGTTTTCTTTTTTGTTAAAGATGAGAGTGATGTTATCTGGGCTGCTTTTTTACAGGCTTCTGTTTTTGTCTTAACTGCTATTATATCGAATATATACATTCTTAAAAAGAAAATTCTGGTGTGGAAAGCTCCTAGTATTAAGGGAGTATTGCATGTTGTTAAGGATAGTTTTCCATTATTTTTATCTACTGCCTCGACAAGTGTATATACACAATTTTTTGTGGTTGTATTAGGTTTTTATTGTACTTCAGAGATGATTGGAAGATACACGTCGGCAGAGCGGATTATGAGGGCACTGGTATTTCTGGTATATGTTCCTATTTCACAGGCCTTTTATCCACGAATAAGTAAACAGGTATGCCAGAATTATTCTTTGGCGCGCGAGAATTTTAGAAACGCTCTTTATGTAACAGGGATTTGCATGTTCTGCATTGGTGTATTTATCTTCTTTGGAGGTGATTATATTGCAGAATGGTTAGGGGGAGCTTATAAAGGCCTGGATGATATTTTAAGAATTATGGCTTTTGTGCCATTGGCTATTGGTGTTGGTGGTATTTTGGGGCAGATGGGATTGATCGCGATGGGAACAAATACAGATAAACTCCATTTTAGGAATGTTTATTTTTATGTTGCCCTAATCTCTCTGGTGACAGTCCTTCCTTTGGTTGCAAACTTTTATGAAACCGGAGCGGCAATAGCCTTATTGGTTTCTGAGTGGTTGGTTCTTATTTTTATGTTGTTTTATAATGTAAAGAAGAAATGATTCTGATTTTAACCCTTTGCATATTGCTTGCTTTGGTATTTTATGGGTGGAAAATTTCTCAGGATATTTTTGCACCATTCGTAATTACTCCATTGGTTTGGGCATTTGTGCTTTTTTGTTTTTTGGTATTTCCGCATAATCTGTATCCGATAGGTGAGAAGTTTGCGGGAAATCTTCTTGTTTGGGTGATTTCATTCTTTCTTTCGTCCCTTGTGGCATATCAGAGAACTTCAATGACTTCTGAGGCTGCAGTTCAAGTGATGCCCAATAAAAAGGTGATTAACTTGTACGTGACGCTGACAATCATACTGATGCCTATTGTTATTGTTGTGACGATATGGACCGCTTTTATAAATGATCCGGTAAATATGTTTCGATATTTGCGTGTTATGAATACCGGAGTTGATGAAAGTATCGAGGCACCGGACCTTGGAGTCTTGAACTATATGGTGGCAATGGCTTATGTGACTCTGTTTTTTACTTTGCTCTACGTTAAGAATAAATGGATATTGGGAACCATCATTTTTCTTAATCTAATGTTGGCGTTTATCACCATGGCTAAGACGACGTTCCTGTGTGTTATCTTGTCTTCTCTATATGTACTTTATGTAAAGGAGATTATTAAAATCAGGCATATCACTTATGGACTGTTGTTTTTTGTGCTTTTAAGTTTGACTCTTCAATCATTGAGAGCGGCAAGTTCACAGGATGAAGTTGTTGCAGTGGATTCTTTTGACTTTTTCATTCTGTATATTTTAACGCCGATACCTGCCTTTGAGCATTTCGCCTTACCGTTTTCAGCCGTACATTGGGGAGAAAATACTTTCCGTTTGTTTTATGCCATATTTTATGCTTTGGGCTCAGATATCGCACCGGTAAAGACAATCCTTGAATTTGTATATGTACCGGTAGAGACAAATACTTATACGGTTTTATATCCTTTCTATAAGGATTTCGGAACATTTGGTGTTTTCTTCTTTTCTGCTGTTTATGGATTGTTTTATGGCTATCTCTATAAAAAAACGATTACCGGAAGTAAATTTGCGCTTATTGTTTATGCGATGTTGTTGAATTATATTATCCTGCAGTTTATTGGTGACTTTATATTTACCAATTTGTCAATGGAAGTTCAACATGTATTTTTTGCTTTATTACCCTTTTTAAAATTCAAATATAATGGACAGAAAAGTAGATATATTGATGGCCACGTATAATGGGGAACCGTTTATAAGGCAACAGATATCTTCAATTCAGAATCAAACGTTGAAAGACTGGGTTCTGTATATTCATGATGATGGCTCTACTGATTCAACAGTTTCTATAATTCGGGACATGGCAGCTCATGATGAGCGTATAGTTTTGATTGAGGATGGAATTTCTTTTCATGCTCCGGCTCCTAATTTTATGCATTTGCTGAAGTATGCTCAGGCTGAATATGTTATATTTTCGGATCAGGATGATATTTGGCTTGAAAATAAGCTGCAGGTGACTTATGATTCCATTAGTCGGGAATCTCAAAATATTCCTTTGGCCTATTATAGTAACGGCTATATATATGATAGTGTTACAAATGAGATATCAGGACGTTCCGTTTTAGTGCCTCCGCGTGATTTGGGGGCTGCTTTATTTTTAAATGGAGGTGTTCAAGGCTGCGCCATAATGATCAATCGCAAATTGCGTGAGATCTGTCTGGATCATCCTGATTTTATATGTATGCATGACCATTTGATTACCCTGGCTGCATTGACATTTGGCCGTATGGTTTACATTGATCAAAAATTAATGTTATATCGTCGGCATTGCCATACGGTTACAGATGTTTCTTCAAGAGGATATAAAGATAAAATAATTCTTTTCTTTCAAAAAAAGAAACCTATAATAGACGGTCGTCATTTCAAGGCCATACAGGCTTTTTATGAGCATTATTCAGAAAGGATACCGGAACAGCAGAAAGTGCTTTTTGTTGTATTCCTTAAAATGGTTCAGATGAACTTTTTTTCTCGTTTTTGGACAATATTAAAGTATCCTTTCAGTTTATATAATAGTAAACAGTTGCTTTTGTGTAAGCTGTTTCTAAGGCCGTTTAAAGAATTTTGATTAGGACTATGAAGATTTTGCAAGTAATCAATTCCTTAGGGCTTGCTGGTGCAGAACGTCTGGTATCAGAGATGGCGCCTATAATGAATCATATGGGACATCAAACTGATGTACTCGTTTTTAATGGAACCAAAAGTGCATTTATATGTGATTTGCAGAAACAGGGAGTAACTGTACATGTTTTAGGGCAGAAAAACGGAGAATATAATCCGATGATGGTATTCAGATTAAAGCATTATTTGAATGCATATGATATAGTTCATGTACATTTGTTTCCTTCACAATATTGGGTGGCTCTTGCTGCAAAAATTTTTGGAAGTCGTGCCAAGATTGTTACTACGGAGCATAATAATTATAATGCTCGCTGTAAATATTGGTTGACATCGTGGATGGATCGTAAGGTTTATTCTTGTTATGATGCGATAACCGTCATATCAGATGCCACCTTGGAGTTTATGAAAAAGAGAAGTCCTGAATCCGTTCCTTTGTATCTGATAATAAATGGAGTTAATGTTGAGAAATTTACGGCTTCTATATCAACGAGAGACAGATTACTGCCCCAAATCGGCAATGATAAGTTTATACTTATGCAAGTGGCCTGCTTCAGGCTACAAAAAAATCAGGCCTGCCTGATTAGAGCATTAAAGCATTTGCCGGATAATGTTGTGGCTGTATTTGTTGGTGATGGTGAAACAATGGATGCTTGCCGCAGTTTGGCTAAAAACATGAATTTGGAATCACGTACCTATTTCTTAGGTAGCAGAAATGATGTTCCGGAATTACTGGCACTTGCCGATATTGCCGTAATGTCTTCGCATTGGGAGGGATTTGGACTCTCTGCTGTAGAAGCAATGGCTTCCGGGAAACCGGTTATAGCTTCCGATGTAGATGGATTAAAGCAGGTTGTTGAGGGCTATGGATTGATTTTTCGTGAAGACGATGCTATTGATTTATCCATAAAAATCTTATCTTTGTATAATGATCCGGACGTACGTAAACAAATGGCTGAGAGATGCCGCTTGCGTTCTCTTGATTTTGATATCCGCCATATGGTTCGTTCGTATTTGGATTGTTATCAAAAAATAATAAATCAGAACTAGTGATGACAGACTCTAAAAATAGAAAGAAGATCCTTTTTTGTGACAATACTTTGTGGGGACTCGTTAATTTCCGAGGAGAAGTTATGAAGGCATTTGTGCAAAAAGGACATGAGGTAGTTTTGGTCGCTCCTGAAGAAGATTTGCAGGATATGTTTGCGTGTCTTCCTGAAAATGTTCGTTTTATTCCGATTGAGATGAAGCGTTGCTCTCAGAATCCTTTGTCTGATTTGCCTTATATGAAGCGTCTGTATCATATTTATCGAAAGGAAAAGCCCGATTACATATTTCATTATACAATAAAGCCGAATATTTATGGAATGCTGACTGCCGCGATGTTAGGTATAAAAGCTTCTGCTATGGTAGCTGGATTAGGCAGCAGTTCTTCTTTTAAAGGAATAAAATTCAAACTACTTTTAGGTTTATTGAAAGTATCTTTGTCGAGATGTCATCACGTATTTTCTTTAAATCGGGAAACATGTGATTTCCTTCTGAAGTCTAAAATATGTACTCCCGAGCAATTAATTTGGCTTAAAGGAGGTGAAGGAGTTAATTTAGAGCGTTTTACTCCTCCTGCAGATTCAAATGATATAAAAAAGTCTGGGATTCCTATCTTTCTAATGGTTGCGCGTATACTGAAAGAGAAAGGATATTATGAGTTTATTGAGGCTGCCAGACTCTTGAAGGAAAAAGGATATGAAGCGCGTTTTGCTTTGCTAGGTCCGATAGATGGTTCTAATCCAAGTCATATAACTTTGGAAGAAATAGAAGAACAGGTTTCGGCTGGTATTCTTGAGTATTGGGGAACGACTTCAAAGGTAGAAGAATCTTTATCCGATCCTAATATCGTAGTCGTATTACCTTCTTTTTACGCGGAAGGATTGAACCGCTCTTTAATGGAGGCTTGTGCCATGGCAAGACCAATTATAACGACAGATATTCCCGGCTGTCGGGAATGTGTCCGAGATGGTGAAAATGGTTTTTTAATAGAACCGAAATCCGTAGATAGCCTGTTGAATGCTTTAGAGAAATATATGGCATTAAAGCCGGAAGAACGAATGCGTTTTTCACGGAACAGCAGAAAACTTGCAGAGAATCATTTTGATATTCACAAGGTAATTGATGAATACTTCGAAATTATAGGAGATTAGAGATTTCCAATATAAAATTAGCCAACTATTTTGTTGAGAAATAGTTGGCTAATTTTATGTTTATTCCTGGAATATTCTTCATGAATTATTCCGGGATGAACGTTTATTTTGCATAGCTTACCGCACGGGTTTCTCGGATAACGGTAATTTTTACCTGACCCGGATAGGTCATTTCATCCTGAATCTTCTTTGCAATTTCTGTACTCAGGCTTTCAGTCTGCTTGTCATCAATTTTGTCTGCACCAACGATGACGCGCAGTTCACGGCCGGCCTGAATAGCATAAGTCTTAGTAACACCCGGATAACTCATGGCAATATTTTCCAGATCATTCAGACGTTTGATATACGCTTCTACAATTTCACGGCGTGCTCCCGGACGTGCTCCACTAATTGCATCGCACACTTGTACAATAGGCGCAAGCAGTGAGGTCATCTCCATTTCATCATGGTGTGCACCAATAGCATTGCAGATGTCGGCCTTTTCCTTATATTTTTCAGCCAGTTTGGCACCATATAATGCATGTGGCAATTCTGGTTCCTCATCTGGTACTTTACCTATATCATGCAGCAGTCCGGCACGCTTAGCCTTTTTCGGGTTCAAACCTAATTCTGCAGCCATTACAGCGCACAAGTTTGCAGTTTCACGCGCATGCTGCAACAGGTTCTGTCCATAGCTGGAACGGTATTTCATTTTACCGATGATACGAATCAGTTCCGGATGCAATCCATGAACACCTAAGTCTATAGTGGTACGTTTACCGGTTTCGATAATTTCTTCTTCCACCTGTTTGGTCACTTTGGCAACAACTTCTTCGATGCGGGCCGGATGAATACGTCCGTCAGCCACCAGTTGATGCAGAGCCAATCGGCAGATTTCTCTTCTCACAGGATCAAAAGCAGAAATGACAATCGCTTCAGGAGTGTCATCAACAACGATTTCTACACCCGTTGCAGCTTCTAATGCTCTGATATTACGTCCTTCACGGCCAATGATTCTACCTTTTACCTCATCATTGTCAATA
This sequence comes from Candidatus Paraprevotella stercoravium, assembly GCA_944320795.1. Lineage (GTDB taxonomy): Bacteria > Bacteroidota > Bacteroidia > Bacteroidales > Bacteroidaceae > Paraprevotella > Paraprevotella stercoravium. The sequence continues at coordinate 35,501 of CALUIU010000028.1, forward strand.
TGGAAAACTGTGACACTGTTTTCAATGGCAGTTTCAGTTGCTACTCTTTGGATTGTCTGGATTACAATGCGCTTAGCCTCTTTATTTGCCGTAAGCTTGGCATCGTCCATAATTTCGTTGATATAGCTGGCCGCATTCGTCTTGGCTTCTTCTTTCAAAGATTCTACGAGTCTCTCCTTGGCTTCTTCTGCGCTCAGGCCACTGATAGTTTCCAGTTTGATGCGTTCCTGTTCCTGTAACTGTTCCAGTTCTTCCTCTTTATGTATGAGTTTCTGTTGCTGGCTTTCTATTCTTTTTCTTTCGTTGTCCAGCTCATTCTTTTTCCGGTTTAGGTCGTCCTGTCTTTGATTCAGGCTGATTTCTCTTTGTTTCAGTCTGTTCTCACTTTGTTGTATTTGCTGGTTTCTCTGTTGTACTTCCTTTTCCAGTTCAGCTTTCTTGTTCAGAAATTTTTCTTTAACTTCCAGCATTTTTTTCTGTTTCACCACTTCGGCCTCTTTTTGGGCTTCGTGGATCATTTCCTTATACTTACCGGTAAGGAGGTAGCGGAATATGGCATAACCGCCTACACATCCTATAATGAGACATGCAAATGATACTATAATTGTTATTTCCATAATTTGTTTTGTTAATAATATATATAAATAAAAGTAGTCTCGATTTTTATCGGTCGAACGATTGTCGGAAGATGCTATTGTCTACTTTTGGTCTGTAAGTCCGTTTTCCTCTATTTCTTTCAATAAAGTGGTGATTTTTTCCATAAGGGGAGCGGTATCCTTTCTTTGTTCATCCTTTTTGAGGGCTACCGCTATATCCAACATGGCCATGGCCATATAGGTTTCATCTCCTTGATGTTGATATTTTCCTGCATAGAAGTTCAGACGCTCGTTGATCAGTTTTTCTGCAGCACGATAAATTTCCTCTTCCCGTCTTTTAACGGTAATAGGAAAAAGCATCTTGCCCAATCTGATGGTAATTCTTAAAAATTCGCTCTCCATGATGTATCTCTAAATTTTAAGTAGAGCAATGCATTTGTCTATTTCCCGAATCAGCTTCGAGAGTCGCCCTTTGGCGTCTTTCATATCCTGATCACTGATATCAATCATTCGAGCTATTTTCAGATTTGCATAATTCTTTTTTATGAGTTCCAGTTCTTGGTTCAGGGTATCAACCTGCTTCCGAAGCAACTCGTTCTCTTGCCGTGTATCCTGATAGAGCAAGATGAGTTGTCGGGTTCTGGTTTCAAATCTTTTCAGGATGATTTCCTCTTCTGGAGTCATAATTGAGATTTTACAAAAGTAGCTTTATTCGTTGGCTGTGGTTTTAGGTTCTTTTTTTGCGAGCATGACAATCTTGAACACGTATTCGCTCATCCAAGCCTCAGAGTATCCTAAAGTAACTGCATATTTTCGAATGTTTACACACGTACGTCTTACAGCTTCGTCTTTCCAGTCATTTCGAGTCAGGATTTGATTGATTGTTTTGGCTGTCATGTTTCTCAGAGCCTTATGAAACATAGAAGGCATCCGGAATTTCCATTGCATCAGATTTCCAATCAGCATCATCAGGTCCTGACTGAATCCCTGAAACATAATCAGATAATTCTTGATGTCGTTTTGTGTACGGCAGTTCTTTTTAATACTTGAATCTATTTCTTTGAAGAAACTGTCGCTCATTCCGTACATGTCAATCAGCATTTTTTTGCATTTATTCTTTTCACCAATGCCAAGTTTGTTATTTACGGTTGCTACATGCAAGGTCTGTTTGAAAATGCGTAAATCAGGCAGGAATGCCAGATTCGTAATACCCAGGTTCATGGCAATGACGGCTTGATAATATACACGGATCAGCATCATGAAATCTTCCATGCCACCGACACGTACCTGTTCATCGTCATTCTTCTTTTTGCCAAATAAATTTGATAATATTCCCATTTTAGATCATTCTAATAAAACAAATTAGTGCAAAGATATGATTTTTTTTTAATCTTTGCACTAATCATGAATCTTTAATTCAAAGAAAATACTGTTCCAATTTATTTGATCTCCTCTTCTGCAAGCTTGATCAGGTATTGGCCATACTGGTTTTTCAGCATCGGCTGAGCTACCCGGATCAGGTCATCTTTACTGATCCATTTATTCTGATAGGCAATACCTTCCAGACATGCGATTTTTACGCCTTGGCGCTTTTCAATAACTTCGATAAATGTACTGGCTTCGCTTAAACTGTCGTGTGTACCGGTGTCAAGCCATGCAAATCCCCTGCCTAGAGTTTGCACTTTAAGCTCCTTCTGGTTTAGAAATTCCTGATTTACAGATGTTATTTCCAATTCTCCGCGTTCTGAAGGTTTGATTGCTTTAGCTATTTCCACAACCTTATTTGGATAGAAATAAAGGCCAACAACAGCATAATTGCTTTTGGGATTTTTAGGTTTTTCTTCAATACTCAGGCAATTACCGTCCAGGTCGAATTCTGCGACTCCATATCTTTCCGGGTCATTAACCCGATAGCCAAAGACTGTAGCTTTACGTTCTTCAGTCACTTTGCGTACCGCTTCCTTCAATAGTCCCGTGAATCCGGCGCCATGGAACAGATTGTCACCAAGCACCAGGCACACGTCATCTTTACCAATGAAGTCTTCACCGATCAAAAATGCTTGTGCCAGTCCATCGGGCGATGGCTGTTCTGCGTATTCAAAATGCACTCCATAGTCTGTGCCGTCTCCCAAAAGACGTTTAAATCCCGGTAAATCATTTGGAGTAGAAATAATCAGAATATCCCTGATTCCTGCCAGCATTAAGACAGATATGGGATAATATATCATAGGCTTGTCAAAAACAGGCAATAACTGTTTGCTGACTCCTTTGGTTATTGGATATAATCTGGTTCCAGATCCTCCTGCTAAAACAATTCCTTTCATAAGCGTTATTATTTAGTAAGCGTTTTTTTCATTTCTGCAGATGGTTTTCCAGGCTGTTTTTAGAATGATTTTTATATCAAGCCAGAAATTCCAGTTTTCTACATACCAGATGTCGGCCTGTACCCGGTCTTCCATCTGTTTGAGTTCTTTGGTTTCTCCTCTAAGTCCCAGCACTTGTGCCCATCCGGTAATGCCGGGTTTTACCCAATGTCTGACCATATATTCTTTGATGAGCTGAGAATACATTTCTGTATGTTTAAGCATGTGTGGACGTGGTCCTACGATACTCATGTCTCCGAGCCATACATTAATGAATTGCGGTAATTCATCAATATTTGTTCTTCTCATAAAGTCTCCGAATTGGAACTTTCTCGGATCATTTTCTGTTGCCTGTAGCGTGTCCGCTTCTTTATTCACGTGCATGGAACGGAATTTATAGCAGGTGAAGGTTTTTCCGTTCAGTCCACTCCGTTCCTGTTTGAATAAAACGGGTCCCGGACTTTGTTTCTTAATAATTAATGCTACAATCACATAAATAACAGGAAACAGTGTGAGTAAAAATATGGTGGAGAATAGCCAGTCGAAAATGCGTTTGATGAGCGCATTGTTTATGTTGCCTAACGGTTCGTTTCTTGAAGTAAGCAGCATGCAGTTGCCTTGCTGTATGCTAACCATCTTTTTCTTTAACTGATTCAGATATACCGGTAGGGCATAGAAACGGATTACACTATTTTCACAATAGCGTAGTATGTTTCTGGTTTCTGTCTGGTTTTCCTCCAATACAGCACAGTAAACGGCTTTAATATCCTGATGCTTCATCAGATATTCGGTTACGCTTTCTATGTTTCCCATGTAAGGAACAGGTATGTCCAATTCATGTTTTTCTGGTTCGTTGTAAAAGATACCTTCTATTTTGAATCCGTAGTGAGGATCTGAGATTTCCTGATATAAATTATTAAAATAGGCCGGTGCACCTACCAAAAGTATTTTTTTTATGTTTTTTCCTTTTTTGCGTATGTTCTTGATAAAATCCCGAAGTAGCAGACGTTCAATAGAAAGCAACAGCCAGCTGAATCCAAATTGAGACAATATAAAAGCGTATGGGACTTTATTTCCTTTTAGAACCATTAATACAATGGTGAAGATTACCAGATAAAGAACTATCAGGCGAAATGTACGTTCCAGTATGCGGTCTACATGAACGATTCTTTGGTAAAGCAGAGGCGGGAAATAGAGTAAAGCTGGAATGTATGATAGCCCGCCCAAAACCAACAATGATTTGAGCTTGAAGTAAAAAATGTAATGTGGGTCAATAAGTTTAATTAAACTATAGCTTGTATAGATGGAGAAGACGATTACTAATAAATCAATGCTTCCAATCAAAAGGTTAATAATCGGTTCTCTTTCTGACACTATTTCATTTCTCATTATCAGCAAAGTTTATCTGTTGTTCATTCATTATAATATATTACAAATGTACGCAAAAAATATTATAACCTCAAAGACTCATGATAGTTATTGAGATGTAAAAAGTCTGTTTTTTTATGGAGTTTCCTTGTTTCTGCAAAAGAAATGTAGAAAAAATGCCAGTTCTAATCTTACCATTCTTGTTTTTTATTAAATTTGCACTTTCAACAATTAAAAGAGAAATGTACTTATTTACGTTCAGTCCGATCATGAAGCCTACTATTTGGGGTGGTAATGAGATTTTAAGATATAAACAGATGCCTGCCGACGGTCGCCGAATTGGTGAAAGTTGGGAGTTGTCTGCCATTCCCGGATCGGAAAGCGTTGTCGATCAAGGACCATATGCGGGATATACTTTGCCGGCTTTGACAGAAGCATTAAAGTCTGATTTGTTAGGTAAGGAAAATTATATCCGTTATGGAGGGCGTTTTCCCTTATTGATAAAATTCATTGATGCGTGCGATGATTTGTCCGTACAGGTTCATCCCGGTGATGCCTTGGCCGAGGCGCGTCATCATTGTTCCGGCAAAAGTGAAATGTGGTATGTGGTAAAAGCAGCTCCGGAGGCCCGTTTATATTCCGGATTCTCTTATTCCCTGACTCCGGAAGAATATGAACGTAGGGTAGAGGAGTGTACTTTGCCGGAAGCGCTTCAGTGTTATCATGTACACGAAGGTGATGTTTTTTATCAGCCGGCCGGCAGAGTGCATAGTATTGGAGCTGGTTGTTTTATTTGCGAAATTCAGCAAAGCAGTGATATAACTTATCGCATATACGACTTTGGTCGCAAGGATCAGAATGGGAATATGCGTCAGCTTCATTTGGCGGAGGCCAGTGAAGCCATTGATTATTCGGCACAAACAGATGCGTTTACTCCAAAAGTACGCATTAATGAGCCGATAGAATTGTTGAATACGGTATATTTCAGTACTAGCTTGTATGATCTGGACGAACCTATGGTTTGTGATTATTCAGAGCTGGATTCTTTCGTTATCTTGATTTGTTTGAACGGATCCTGCAAGATTTGCGCAGATCATGAAGAAGTCACGCTGAACGAAGGACATACCATATTGGTCGCTGCGGCATGTCCGGGACTGGTTATTGAACCTTTAGGCGGTGAGGTAAAACTGATCGAATGTTTTGTATAGGCCGCATGGCTGATTAAATAAAATAAGGCTGTACATTCAGATAGGGTCGAATGTACAGCCTTGTTCTTTGTATGCTCGGCATGAGTATTAGCTAACGGGTGCAAGTCCCCAATGAGCCCTAATAGCGGGAATCATACAGC